>JAGXHI010000040.1 GCA_024636295.1 Desulfuromonadales bacterium | reverse complement strand
GAAGCAGGAAGCAGGAAGCAGGAAGCAGGAAGCAGGAAGCAGGAAGCAGGAAGCAGGAAGCAGGAAGCAGGAAGCAGGAAGCAGGAAGCAGGAAGAGGAAGAGGAAGAGGAAGAGGAAGAGGAAGAGCGGTTCTCCAATGGATCCGGAACGGTGTCTTCGTGGCGATTTCGGCAGGCTTTGAGGAGAGAGCGGGGGAGGGGGGTAAAGGTGCAAGAGGCAGGTGAAGTGGGCCAAAAAGAGGAGAGGCTGATAACACGCCTCTCTTCTTTTTGGCCGTCGGATATCAAGGATCAGGGTATTTCCTTGTCTATTTCCAATATTTGCACCTTCGCAACCTCTTTTCTGTTCTTCATCCACACCATGGCTGCAAGTACGGCTGAAAGCACAAAGCCGATGATGGTGACATATGGTGTGGGAAAGCTGAGCAGAAACCCCGAAATCACTAGAGGCAATCGTGCCCAGTTCTGCACTATTCCGGCTCCCTGCAGATAACCTTCGCAACCGGCGCTGATCAGGACGATTCCCAGAACGCAGGAGGGCAGGAGATAGAGCAGAGGGAGCAGGTTGCCCTGCAGCACGAGTGCCGGTTGAAAAATGAAGAAAAGAGGGACGAAGTAGATGACGATTCCCAGGCGCATGGCCGTAAAGGAGGTTTTCATCGGCGGCGCGCCCGCTACCGCCGCGCCGAGAAATGCCGCCGCCGCAACGGGCGGAGTTATGGCCGCCAGCATGGCATAGTAGACGATGAAGAGGTGAACCGCGATCTCGTTCAATCCGGCCATGCGGATGATGGCCGGCGCCAGGGTCACGGAGAGAAAGATGTAGGCGACGATCGAAAGTCCCGCCATGCCCATGATATAGCAGGCGCCGATGCCGAGCAGGAGGACGAGGTACAGGTTGTCCTGACCAAGATTGATCAAGCCGGAGGTCACCGAACCGGTCACCCCGGTGATCGTGAGACCACTCACCACGAAGGCTATGGGAAGGATAATGGCGGAGGTCTGGGTGATCAGGTCTCCGATCTGTCTAAGGGTTTGCAGGATTCTTTTTGGCGTCATCCATGTCGCCCTGTTCAGGAAGGAAAGCCCGACCATCAGCAGCGAGGCATACCAGGGGGCGAGATATTCCCAACGCTTGTAAAGAAGTCCCCAGACCAGAAAGATCAAAACCGTAAGAAAGGGCCAGCCCCTTTTCAGGACCTGTGTAAAGGCGGGAATTTCCGCTTTCGGCAGCCCCTTCATTCCTGTCTTGGCCGCATAACCGTCGACCTGCATAAGCAGACCCAGGTAAAAGAGAAAAGAGGGAATGATGGCGGCCAGCATGATCACACTGTAATCCACACCGATGGTGACGGCCATCACGAAGGCGATCGCGCCCATGACCGGCGGCATGACCACCCCGCCCGTCGAAGCGCAGGCTTCGATGGCGCCGGCGTAATGCGCTGGATAGCCAACTTTCTTCATGGTCCGGATGGTGATGGATCCGGTTCCGACGATATTGGAAAAGACGCTTCCGCTCAGGCTTCCGAAAAAGGCGCTGGCCACGACCGAGACTTTGGCCGGACCGCCACGGAACCGCCCGAAGATGGAATTGGCCAGATCAATGAAAAAGTCCCCGGCCCCGGTGGCGAGCAGCACCCCCGCAAAGACGAGAAATCCCAGGATGATTTCCGCGACGATCTTCGTGGTGATGCCCATCATGCCTTCATTTCTAAAGACATGAGCCTCGATGGTCTGGGCGAAGTCGTAGCTGATACCGTGAAAAAGACCCGGAAATTTGTCGGCGACAAGAGGATAGGTGCCCAACAGCAGAACGACCACCAGATAAGAAGGGCCGCCGCTTCGCCGGGCCGCTTCCATAAGTATGACCCAGATGACCACGCCAAGCGGGACGTTTTTCCAGCCCATCATGATCATGTCCTGGGCGTTCAGGAAGAAATAGATGCAGATACTGAAAATCACAGCCGCCAGGACAAGATCGTACCAGGGGGGACTTTTGGATCGTGCTTTTTTCCGGCCGGGCATGGCGATAAAAACGGTGGCCGAAAAGATCGCGATAAAGAGCCAGTAGTATTCGATGTTGAGCAGCACCCTGCCGAAAATTTGGATCCCGAAGATGTAGGAAACGGAAAGCAGAATGCCCGCGGTCGATAAAATCAGGAACAATATGCTCTGCCAACTGCCCAACCCGCCTAAACGGGTCCCCTCGTCTAGATTCACATTTGTTTTCTCAGGCGTCTTGTTCTGATTCATTGTCACTCCGCGGAAGGACTGGTTCTCTCGCAATCGTTCTCCCCAACGCTACCGGCGCAGGGAAAAAATATAAAAAGGGAAGCGGGACGTCTGCAGATCCCGCTTCCCTTTTTTCCAGGGATCTTCTTTACAGACGGGTCTTGTAAATAGGAATGCCCTCCGTATGCTTTTTCAGGATTTCGAGGTATTGCTCATCCTGCCAGTGGAGCTTCACGCCTTTGGATTCGGCCTCTTTCATGGCCGCATTTCTGGCCGCGATCCACTGATCCATTTTCTGGATCATTTCCTCATTCCACTTGTCGTCTTTCTCCGTCCACTGGCCGATCTCCTTCAGATATCGGACGGTTCCTTCAGCTACGGGGAAGGGGCTGTGGTTGAGGAATTTCCGGAAATGCTCGATCGACATTCTCTTTGCAAGGCCATGAGTGGCTTTGTATTCGTCGAAATTTTCATGAAACCACTTGGCCAGGCGGTAAACCATCTCCTGGTCGATATCGGTCCGCGTCCAGTAAATGAAATTCGAGGAAAGGGAATCGACGCCGATCGCCGACTTGACGCCAAAGTCGAGGGTGGTGGGAATGGCGGTGGGGCGGTGCTTCAGGTAGCCTTCCCATCCTTTTTTATCGTCCAGCGGCATGGCCAGCCAGCGCAGCCCCTTGGGATGTGATTCCATCTCCTGGGTGATCGAGCTGATCGGGGCGACGTAGGCAACATCGGCCTTGCCTTCGGGAATCGACCTGGCGCCCTCGGCATAGCTTCCGACCGGAACAAAGGTCCAGTTTTCAGCCGCTTCTTCCTTGGTCCAGCCGATGAACGCTGGCAGCGCCTCCTGTACGGCCTTCATCATGGGAGGCGACTGGGTGGACAGCGCGATCCGGACGCCCTTTTGCTTGAGATCGTAAATCGTCTTGTACTTGGAGTCGCCCCTCACCGCAAATCCCCAGGGAGTATCATTGTGATGCCAGACCACCCGGACAGCTACGGGTTTTATCGAGGCATAACCGTCCCTGCCCATCGTGGCGTACGCGTGTTCGGCAATGGAGGTCGATACGAGTTCGAATTCTTTCCCATCCGTGAAACGGATGTAACGACGAATTTCACTGTCCTCCGGAACAACCCGCACCATCATGCCGGTGTCTTCCTGCAGCATCGGCGCCCAGCCATTGGTACTGGCGAAACTCCCCGACTGGGTGGAAGGGGTGGCCACTCTTAGCATAGGAGGCCAATTGAACTTTTCTTCCGCAAAAGCCGGGATACTGGTCAGGATGGCCAGAAGGCCGCTGAGTAAAACAAGAAAGCTTTTTTTCATGATTCTCTTCTCCTCATTTGGGTGCATGCAGTTCGCGTCTTAACCCTGCCATCAAAAAACGTTTTCTTAAAATTCAATCAAATAACATAATATTTAGTGTGCTTCGAAGAACTTAAACCACATCTGTTAATTTCTCAAGTAAAAAATCGTTATATTTATTTGAGGTCGCTCTATGTCCCAACCTGTGTTTCCGTGCATTCCTTCTGTTGTCAGCGAGAGCAGGGCATATCCCCCCTTCTTCAGGAGGTCGTCCACGGTCCCATGCGATTTTTCTGATCAGGAAGGTCTGGTGCTGGTGCCATTTTTCCATCAGTGCTGAGTGCACGTACAGAAGATCCAATCGAACCAAATGGCGGATGGGAATTCATTTTTATGGGAGACAGATAGCCTCGATAAACTTGTGCAGTAGTGGAGAATGGTTGTCTTTGCGCCAGGCGATTGCAATTTCCAGATTCAGATGTTCCGATTGATCATCCAGATCAACGAAAACGACTCCTGGATGGGGTGTGCTTTTAATTTGTGAGGGCAGAAGAGCAACTCCAATCTCTGCAGCGACCAGGCTGACCAGAGTCAACATCTGCCAGGCCTCGAGCGCCACGGTCGGGCTGAATCCCGCAGCATAACATGCGATGAAGGTTTTGGCATGGAGGCTCGGGACGCGATCCGAGGAAAAGATCACAAATCGCTCTTTGGATAAGCTTGCAAGCGATATTGACGATTGGGAAGCCAATCTGTGTTTATGTGGAAGTACCGCAACCATGCGCTCGCGGATGACAGTTCGCATCTGGAGATCCGCCGCGTTAATTAC
Organism: Desulfuromonadales bacterium; assembly: GCA_024636295.1. Lineage (GTDB taxonomy): Bacteria > Desulfobacterota > Desulfuromonadia > Desulfuromonadales > JAGXHI01 > JAGXHI01. The sequence continues at coordinate 14,541 of JAGXHI010000040.1, read as the reverse complement.
CGGCACTCTCAAGATGCCCGCATCGATACGCCTTCCATGCAGCTCCTGAATCTGCTCCTTCGATGATAATTCGCTGAGGTCGAAAACGGCGTTGGGATGCTCTTTTCGGAATCTGGCAAGGAAGTCGGGCAGCAATCCATAGCTTACGGATCCCACCAAACCAAGTTTTATCCTTCCGGCCAAACCTTCTTTGGCACGGCGTGCGTTGGCAATAGCCTGCTCCTCCAGAGCGAGAAGCCGTCTGGCATCCTCAAGAAAAAACTCTCCCGCCAAGGTAAGATTGACCGACCTTTTTGTTCTTGCCAGGAGTTCTACTCCGACAATTTCCTCTAGTCTCTTGATCGCCTGGCTCAGCGGCGGCTGGGCAATATGCAGCCTTTGCGCAGCGCGCCCGAAATTCAGCTCTTCTGCAACAACGATAAATTTCTGGAGAAGCTTGGATGAAAACATATATCCTAAACCATATTAAAAGAGATGAAAAAAGTCTTGGAAATAATATCAAAAGGTCATTAATGTTCCAATAAAAAATAAAACAATGTTATTATGATTGAGTTTCCCGGGGACTTGGAAACAAGAGACTCGGAAGGTCCTTGAATTTATCGAAGTTGGTTTTCTTGCACGATCTTCGGAAGGAGAGTGCCAGGAAGCTGATTAAAAAATGCAACATGTCAGGTGAGAATGAGATGGCAGCTTTAATCCGGGGATTTTCAAAACAATGGTAACTTCTCTTCAGGGTATTCGGGTCCTGGACCTGAGTCGAGTGCTTGCCGGCCCCTGGGCCAGTCAGAATCTGGCCGATTTGGGTGCTGAGGTTATAAAAATCGAAAGTATCGTCACGGGTGATGATACCAGAACCTGGGGACCTCCTTTCCTGTCCGATAGAAAAGGGAATTCGACCTCTGATGCAGCCTATTTTCTTTCCGCAAACAGGGGGAAAAAATCCGTCACCGTAGATATCGCTTCCCCTGAAGGACAAGAACTGATCCATCGTCTGATCAAGGAGAGTGACATTCTCATTGAGAACTTCAAGGTGGACGGCCTGGCAAAATACGAACTGGATTATCTCTCCGTTCGTAAGACCAATCCGTCATTGATATATTGTTCGATTACCGGGTTCGGCCAAACAGGCCCCTATCGGAACAGGGCTGGCTATGATTTTCTCATCCAGGCCATGGGAGGGCTGATGAGTGTCACCGGGCTTCCCGGGGAAGAGCCTGGCGGAGAACCGATGAAGGTGGGAGTGGCCATTACGGATATATTGACCGGCCTGTACGCGACGATTGCGATTCTTGCCGCCCTGCGGCATCGCGAGAATACCGGAGAAGGCCAGCATATTGATATGGCGCTTCTCGACGTCCAGGTTGCGACCCTTGCAAACCAGGCTTCCAATTATCTGATTTCCGGGGAAACCCCAAAGAGACTTGGAAACGCTCACCCCAATGTCGTTCCATATCAGACTTTTCCTTCCGCCGATGGTCATATCGTCCTGGCCATAGGGAACAATCGGCAGTTTCAGAAATTCTGCGAAGTCATCGGACGTCCGGAAATGGCAGCTGATGGGCGCTTCCGCACCAATGAAGCTCGACTGCTTCACCGTCAAGAGCTTGCAGCCATCCTGAAGTCGGTCATCGGAAAGAGATCCACCCAGGACTGGATCAGCATGATGGAAACCGCAGGCGTTCCTTGTGGCCCAATCAATTCCATCGACGAAGTTTTCGCTGATCCACAGGTGAAAGCACGGGAGATGAGGATTGAAGTCGATCACCCCTCCGGCGGAAAGATTCCTCTCGTAAGCAGCCCGATGAAGTTTTCCAGAACCCCTGTCGTATACAGCCACCACCCGCCTTTGCTTGGAGAACATACTGCTGAGGTTCTGAGTGCATTACTCGGTCTGTCCGAAGAGCGGATACAGACGCTGCAGGAAAAAGGCATCATCGGAACGTCTTTTTTCCCTTCCGGGAAATCCGCACCGTCAGAAGGATTTTTATTTTAAGGGTCATGAGCTGGCTGAATTCAGGCCGGCATCATCGCCATGATCAAAAGTAGCCTTTACTGCTGATCCATTACCAGGAATGGGACATCGTGCCGGGATTTTCTCCATTCACATTAAAGGAGGAACTGAAATGAAGTTCTCAAAAAGTCTGTTAATGCTGACTCTGCTGGTCTACGCGCTGGCCTTGACCGGCTGTGCAACCAGCAGCTCAAAGGCCAACTCACCCGCCGAGACTTCCAAACTGTCCTGCGCGGAAGCAGGCGCCATCGATGCGCAGGTGGCGGCTGAAGCAGAAGTCGTCGGTCTCGATTGCTCCTTCAAAGACTACAAGGGTGTCAAGTCCCTGCACTTTGATGTGACACTCAAGAACGTCTCCAGCGACGACCAACGCTACAGGGTCAACCTTTTCCTGGACAACGGCAAGGCCGTTGGCGGCCTGCTGCCGCGCACAGGTAAGCCGCCGGTCATCAAACCCGGCGAAGAAGCCTCCTTCACTTATCCCATCCAGGGTATGGATGAAAAGGCCGGCAACGTCACCTTGATGGTCAAGACCGTGAGCCAATAACCACTCTTCAAGGAGGAAAATGAGAATGAAACGCATACTGACAACCCTTATCGTTAGCGTGGCCCTGTGTCTGCCGGTTACCGTGACGGCCAAAACCACCTTCATCTCCATCGGTACCGGCGGTACCGGCGGTGTCTATTATCCCTACGGCGGTGGTCTTGCCGAAGTCTGGACGAAGAATGTCAAGGATGTCAAGGCGGTGGCGGAAGTCACCGGCGCCAGTGTCGAGAATGTCAAACTGGCCCACCGAGGCGAAACCGTGGTCGGCATGATCATGGGCGACGTCGCCTTCCAGGCCTTCCGGGGTGAGGGCAAATTCGAAGGCAATCCGCAGGACGTTCTGGCGATGGCCAGTATGTATCCGAACGTGCTGCAACTGGTCACCTTGAAAGGTTCCGGGATCAAGAACGTCAATGACTTTGCGGGCAAGAAGATCAGCCTGGGTTCTCCCGGCAGCGGTACTGCTTTCATGGCCGAACTGGTCCTCAAGGCGATCGGTGTTGACCTGGAGAGCTTCGATGTCCGTCGCCTCTCGTTCAACGAGACGGCCAACGCTCTCAAGGACGGCACCATCGATGCCGGTTTCTGGGTCGTTGCCCCGGGCACCAGTTCAATCATGGATCTGGCGTCCACGCACGATATCGAGATCGTCTCCTTCACCCCGGAACAGCAGAAGCAGGTCACGGACCAGTATGGCTTCTATTCCAGCTGGGATCTGGACGCCGGCACCTACAGCGGGGTCGATAAGGCTGTTCCGACCATCAGCGTGTGGAACGTGATCATCGTCCAGAAGAGCCTCCCGGACGACCTGGTCTACAACCTCACTAAATCCTTGTTCGAGAACAATGAATTCCTGCAGAAAATCCACCCTTTTGCCAAATACTCGACACCCGAAAACGCTGTTGGCAAGTCGCCGATCGCGCTGCACCCCGGCGCTATCCGGGCCATTGAAGAGAAGGGCGTCTCTGTGCCGGCAAAACTGAGACCCTGATACAACCGTACGAGCGCCGTCCCTCTGTTCGGGGACGGTGCTCGTTTTTCCCAGGGACTGCATGCATTCTGCTGCCACACGATTCACGTTATTGTTGATTCTCTTTCCTCTGCTGATCGGTGTCTGGCGCCTGGCCTCACCGTCCGGCCTGGAACTCAGGATCGAACCGATCGCCGGCGGCGCCCCACTGCTGGTGGCGCCCCTGGATAACGGGGAAGGATTCACTCTCCATTACATTCATTCCGTGGACCGGGAGCCGATCTGGGAGATTCACAGCGTGGATAGCGCCGGCCGGATCTTCGTCGAGGAAGAGCGCTTTGTCATGGTCGGCGCCGGCATGGGCGACCTGCCCGGACGGGGCCGCTGGACCGGCCGAGGAGGGCTGCAGATGGTCGAAGGCATGCACTATCCGATCGGAGAGTTCGTACTGCGTATCGGCAGTCCTGGAGTCGACCACACCATTCTCTGGCGGGACACGCGAACCAATTTGTCTGCTACGGCGGCTGGGACCGCGGCCCTGGTCAGTGCACATCCGGTAAAACGTTATTACCGCATCTGGCGCCGCTTGTCGCCTCATGCTGCAACACCCAGAACAGGAGCAGTCGATGACAGAAAAGCCCTCGCAGCCGATTAAGGTCACTATAGGGCATCACCACGACAGAATCCCCAAAGATAGGAACCTCAAACTGGTTTCGGCTATTGGCAAGGTGGTTTTCGTGGTGGCGGTCGCCCTGAGTCTCTTCCAGCTCTACACCGCAGGACTCACGGCGATGACAGCTCTGCTGCAGCGCTCGGTGCACCTCGGCGCGATCCTCTGTCTGACTTTCCTGCTTTATCCACCTTTCAAGGGGGCCCGGAAGGATAAATTCACCGTCTGGCTGGTTCTCGATCTGGCACTGGTGGCGACAGCCCTCTACACCATCTATTATCTCGGCTTCAACATGGAGGAGATCTTCGAGCGTCAGGGTGATTGGTTGCCCGGTGACGTCGCTGTGGGCGTGCTCGGAGTCTGCCTGGTTCTCGAGGCCTGCCGTCGTGTTATCGGTAATGTCATGACAGGTATCTGCCTGGTGTTCCTCCTCTATGCCTACTTCGGTCCCTACATGCCGGATATGGTCATTCACAAGGGATACAGCATCGAACGCATCTCAACAACCCTCTGGCTGACCACCGAAGGGGTTTTCGGCATTCCGCTTGGCGTGGCTGCGACGTTTGTCTTCATCTTTGTGTTGTTTGGCGCTTTCCTGGAGTCGACGGGCGGCGGCAACTTCTTCATCAATCTTGCCTACGCCCTGACCGGTCGCTTCAGTGGCGGCCCGGCCAAGACCGCGGTGATCGCCAGCGGTTTTATGGGCTCGGTCTCCGGATCCGCTGTCGGCAACGTGGTTGCGACCGGTTCCTTTACCATTCCGATGATGAAGCGGGTCGGTTATACGCCGCACATGGCTGGCGCGGTAGAGGCCGCGGCGAGCACGGGTGGACAATTGATGCCGCCGATCATGGGGGCCGGCGCCTTTCTTATGGCGGAGTTCACAAACACCAGCTATCTTGAAATCGTCAAGATCGCGGCGGTGCCGGCTATCCTGTATTATGTCACTGTACTGATGTTCGTCCACTTCGAGGCGCAGAAACTCGGTCTCAAGGGGCAACCAAAGAGTCAACTGCCCAAAGCCTGGGAGGTCATCAAGGAAAACCTGCACTTCCTCTTCCCGATCGTGGTCCTGGTCACTGCACTGATGTCCCACGTCTCGCCGATGAGGGCGGGCTTCCTGGCCGTGGTCAGCACCTATGCAGCCAGCTTCGTGCGTAAGAAGAGCCGTATGAACTTCAGCCAGCTGCTGGAAACACTGGCGATTGGCGCCAAGAATGCGGTCATGGTCTCCGTGGCCTGCGCGGCAGCCGGAATCATCGTCGGCATGGTCTCACTGACCGGCCTGGGCCTGCAATTCAGCCACCTGGTTATCGAGCTCTCCATGGGCATCAAGGTCCTGGCCATACTGCTGATCGGTGCGGCTTCGCTGGTGCTCGGCATGGGTCTGCCTGTCACAGCTTCCTACATCGTGCTGGTGATTCTCGCCGGTCCGGCATTGCAGGATCTGGGCGTGCCGATCGTGGTTGCCCATATGATCGTTTTCTGGTATTCCCAGGACTCGAACGTGACCCCGCCGGTGAGCCTGGCCAGTTTCGCCGCCGCCGGCGTCGCGGGGGCGAATCCGATGCGTACGGCTTTCACCTCCTGGAAACTGGCCAAGGGCATCTATATCATTCCGATTATAATGGCATATCGACCGTTGCTGATGAATGGTCCTCCCGCCGAGGTGATAGTGACCATGCTGGCCACACTGGTTGGCTTGATTGCCTTTGCCGCCTGCCTGGATCGCTACTTTCTCGACTACGCAACCTGGTTCGAGGTCCTGCTGCTCTTTTTTGCGGCGGCCTTTCTCTTCTGGCCAGGGGTCTGGTTCGATCTGGCCGGCCTGATCATGTTCATTGCCGTGGCCCTCATGCAGTGGCCGCGTCGACCGGCTGCGCGTGAACAGGAAACAGCAGCATTGGATTCAACCGTCTGTGTAGAAGATTCATGAAAGGAGAGAATGTGTCGATCCCGGCTTTTAAAGGAATCTACCCGATTCTGGTGACACCCTTTGGCGCCCAGGAGCAACTCGATCTTGAGTCTTTCGATCGTCTGATCCGTTTCATGGTCGAAATTGGCGTCGACGGCGTCACCGTGCTTGGCGTACTTGGTGAATCCAACCGTATGCTCGACAAGGAGCGCGAGCAGTTAATCAGCACGGCTGTGAGGGCCGCCGAAGGGCGTATACCGGTTGTGGTCGGCGCCAGCCACAAGGGGACTCTTGCGACCCGCGGACTCTGCCAGATGGCCGCGGAACTTGGCGCTTCGGCAGTTATGGTCACCCCTTCACAGGAACCCGTGCCCAACGAGGAGCGAATTTTCGAATATTTCCGGCGGATCGCTGACGGACTCTCGATTCCCATTGTCGTTCAGGATCATCCTGCCTCGACTCAGGTCCATATGTCGATTCCCCTGCTGCTGCAGTTGGTTGAGCTTCCTGAGGTTGCCTGCTTCAAGGAAGAGGGCGTACCGACCCCCGCTCGCGTCCAGGCGCTGATACAGGGCATGACCAGCCGAAGAGTGCCGATCCTTACCGGGCTTGGTGCTCTCTATGGTCTCTTCGATTTGCGCTGCGGCAGCGATGGTTTCATGACGGGTTTCGCGTTTCCTGAGGTCCTGATGGACATGGTTCAGGCCGTGGACGATCAGGACCAGGCAAAGGCCGCTGACCTCTACCGGTATTTTTTGCCGCTGATTGTTTTCGAGCAGCAGCCGGGCATCGCGATTCGCAAGGAAATTTTCCGCCGTCGCGGTCTGCTCGCCGATAACACGGTCCGCCATCCTGGCGCTCCGCTCAACCCGGCATCTGTCGCGCAGCTTGAGGAGCTGATGAATGAACTGCTCCCCGGCGTCGACCTTGGCAAACGCCTGAATCCGACGGCTCTCATCGGCTGATCGACCAACTGGAGGCAAGCCACTCATGCGTCTGGCAACCATTGAATTGCAGGGCAGGGAAACGGCAGTCATCGTCACTGCGAGTGGACTGCTTCCCTTGGAAGAACTCAATCGATCCAGCGGCAGTTCCTGGCCCGCCGATCTGTTCACATTGATTACGTCCGGACAATTGGCGATGCTCAACATCTGGTACCAGAGGACAGGGACAGCCGGAATCGCGCGCCTGCCGGTCACGCTCCTTCCGCTCGAGGCCGATTATGCCCCGCCATACCGTCATCCGCGCAAGATCTGGGGCATCGGCCTGAACTACGTCGAACATGCCCGCGATCTCAGCGAGACCGCACCCAGCAGCGAACCGGCCAGTTTCATGAAACCGGATACCACGATCATCGGGCCGGGTGACACTGTTCAGATTCCTCACTTGTCCGGGCGCACCACCGGGGAGGCGGAACTCGGGATCGTCATCGGACAGAAATGCCGTGACGTGCCGCGGCAGGACGCTTATCAGGTGATCGCCGGCTTTGTGCCGATCATCGATATGACTGCCGAGGATATCCTGCAGCGTAATCCGCGCAATCTGACACTCTCGAAGAGCTTTGACAGCTTCTTCAGCTTCGGACCGCACCTGGTGACCCCTGACGAGATAGACGATCCCCTCGAACTCAATGTGGCGACCTATCTGAACGGAAACCTGCACCGGCGCAACGTTGTCGCCAATATGACTTTTCGCCCCGATTTTTTGATCGCCTTTCACTCGCAGGTCATGACTCTGCTGCCGGGTGACATCATCTCCACCGGTACGCCTGGTGCAGCAGTCCTTCGTGATGGCGATCGTATTGAAGCCCGCATCGACGGCTTTCCCTCTCTGTCCAACCCGGTCAGGGATCTTAAAGTGACCTGATCCCTGATAGGTTTGTGGCGCCCGGTGGACAGATGAGGATTTTACCAGGGAAGGCATTTAAAAAGAAAAGGCCCGACATCAAAATGTCGGGCCTTTTACATGTGGTGGGGGCGGTCGGAATCGAACCGACATGGACTTGCGTCCGCTGGATTTTGAGTCCAGTGCGTCTACCAGTTTCACCACGCCCCCAATTGGGCGCCGGTACCACTTCCAAATTCGTTGCGGTTCCAACAGATGCTAAAAAATGTGCCGAGCTTAGGGATTATAGGGTATCTGCCAATTCCACCACTTCGGCAAAAGTGGATTGAATTATAGAGAGTTGAGGCTTGCGGGTCAAGCGGATATCGTTGCCTGCCCGGATCAGGTGAAATCCCTTGGAATCCGGCGATCCCAATGGCGTCGGAAAACGGTTTTACCCCCTTCTAATGCTTCAATTTCGGCCATCAGGAAAAAAAAATCGGCATCGGCGGAACATTGCAGCCGGGTGTTGACCTTCACTTCCCAACCTTCCCGCCGGGTGACCGTATTCTGCACGATTTCCGCCTCCGCCGAAAGAGGCGAATCCCCGCGGATGCGAAATGTTTCTATTATGCCGTGACCCAGTTCGAGGCCGATATCCTCCATTCGCCAGATGGCCGGCCCCCGACGTGGTTCAATGTCGGTGGAAATCACATGCCGCACTTCACCCGAGACGAGGTCCCGTTCCACCGTGCGTTGCGCTGGCCCCGGGGTGATTTCCGTCTGCGGAGGGCCGGGAGCGCCCTCCGCAGGGGGGAAGGATCGAAGTTCCGCGTCTTTCCGCAGGGGCGGCCGCTCGGGCAGATGGAGATGGGACCCTTCCGTAAAGAGTGTCAGATTGACCGGCTCGGGCGACGGCCACACGAGCGGCCAGTAGCTGGTTGAGATCGCAAGGCGCAGGCGGTGGCCGGGAGGAAATGCGTGGGCGATATCGTTGAGACGGATTGTCACCCGGACAGGCTCACCGGGCTTCAAGGGCAGGGGATTCTCGTGATCCTGGCGATGGCAGAGATTGAGCAAACCGTAGCTGATCCGTGCCGAAGATCCGTCAGGGGCTACGTCATTGAGTCGCACGGCAAGAAATCCCCGGGGGCGGTTGACCGCTAGAACAAGGGTGGCCTGCGGTGCCCCGAGAATCTCCAGGGTTTCATTCAGGGGGGGCGAATCGAAGCAGAGAGACTTGCCGTCATCCTCGCGCTGATCTCCGGGCAGCTCCCCTTCCAGGCCGAAACCGCACCAGCTGCCCGCCGCAAGCCCGACATCCTGGGGGCTTGCGATAAACATGGAAGCCGGCGGGTCGGGGACGGGATCCAGAGATCCAGGATTGATTTCCAGACGCCGGAGACGGATGCGCGGCGACGGCCATTGGCTCTCCGCCACCCATCGCCCCGGCCGCTCCCTGAAGGAAACCCCCGGCGGTACGCTCTCCTGCATCCAGACCCGGTAAATCGGCTCACGCATAATGCCCGTGTCCATCCCCTTCAGCCACTGATCCCACCAGCGCAGCGCCTCCTGCAGAAACCCGATGGCGGGGCCGGGCGTCCCCAGATGAGGATAAAGGTGCCCCCATGGGCCCACGAGGCCTTTCCGGGGCGCCCGCAGGCCCGCCAGCAGACGGGGGACGGCATTGCTGTACCCGTCAGCCCAGCCTCCCACGGCATAAACCGGGCAGGAGATCCGGCTGTAATCCTCCCGGATCGATCCGTGCCTCCAGTACTCGTCCCGGCGTTGGTGCTGGAGCCAGATTTCGGGGAAGAGGATGCTGTTCTCCAGCCGCTGCAGCCACATGTCGCGCCATCTATTCCCCACCAGGTCCGGGTCCGGAGGCTGAGCGTTCAGGGTGAAGAGCACCGAACCCCAGATGAGGTTCTCGCTGAGGAGGCACCCGCCCATGAAATGCGCATCGTCGGCGTACCGGTCGTCCGAGGAGCAGACGCTGATGATCGCTCGCAATTCCGGGGGGCGGCAAGCCGCCACCTGCAAGGCGTTGAAGCCGCCCCAGGAAACCCCCATCATGCCCACCGCTCCATTGCACCACGGTTGTTCCGCAATCCAGCGAATCGCCTGGATGCCGTCAAGCTGCTCCTGCTCCAGATATTCATCCATCAGCAATCCGTCCGATTCGCCCGAGCCCCGCAGGTCGATCCGGATGGCGGCATAGCCATGGCCGGCGAAGTAACGGTGCATCGGTTCATCCCGCTCCCGGGTGCCTGCACGTTTGCGATAGGGAAGATACTCGATTATGGCGGGGACGGGGGTGGTCGGCGCTTCTTCGGGAAGCCAGATCCGGGCGGCCAGACGGCAGCCGTCTTCCATTGGAATCCAGGCGTTTTCGATTTCTCGCACCCGATGAGGGAAATCAGTGACGATCCGCATATTCTCCATTTCGTTTGAAAATTCGTTTCACTCCCGCGGCAGTGCCGGAGGCGGATATTTTTGCGACGTCATAAAGTATACTTTGAAAATGATGACGGTTAAAAAAGAGGAACGAAAAAGGGTCTTGATTGTTTTTCCCACCGAATGGGATCGCAGTCAGCTCGACCGCTGCCAGGAACGCTGGCGGGGTCGCTACGAGGTCCTTTTCAGCGATCCCTCGGATGAGGATTGTCCCTTTGATTTCGATATCATGGGGTTCATCGATTCCATGGTTCGGCAGCACGGGGGCCGGATCCACGGCGTTATGAGCTCCAGCGACTATCCCGGTGCGACCGCTGCCGGCGCCATCGCCTCCCGTTTGGGACTGCCAGGCGCGTCACCGGCAAGGCTGATCCGCGCTTCACACAAGTACTATTCCCGTCTTGTGCAGCGGCGGGCGGTGCCCGAAGCCACTCCGTCTTTTGCCCTGATTGACCCATCCCGGCCTGGAGTATTGCTTCCCGAAATCCCCTTTCCCTGTTTCATCAAACCCGTAAAGGGGGCCTTCTCCATGCTTGCCCGCCAGGTGGGAAGCCCCGAGGAGCTGTCCGCGTTTTTGGGTCAACCGGCCGTCGGGGAATTTGTCTGCGATTACATGGGCATCTTCAATCGCCTGGTGAAGGAGTTCACCGACTTTTCTTTCGATGGGCGATATTTCATTGCCGAAGAACTGCTGGTCGGAAATCAGATAACCGTGGAGGGATACTGTCGTGGTGGACGCGTCGAATTTCTCGGAGTGACCGATTCGGCCATGTATCCCGGTACCGGAAGCTTCATGCGCTTCGATTACCCCTCCGCCTGTTCCCCCGGGACCATTTCACGGATCAAGGAGATCGCCCGTCGGACGGTCTCCGCTCTTGGGTTGACCGACACGCTGTTCAATATCGAAATGGTTTACAATCCCGGACGCGACTCCATCCATCTTCTCGAGATCAATCCTCGCATGTGCGGGCAATTTGCCGATCTCTACCAGAAAGTCGATGACGTCAACGGGTATGAAACCGCCCTGGCGATCGCCTCGGGGGAATGGCTTCCGCCCCCCGGCAAGGGAGGGTTCCGGATAGCCGCCAGCTTTCCCCTGCGAACTTTCACGGAGGTCCGTACCGTCGCCGCGCCGGATGACGTCCGGATCCGCAGAGCCGAGGCGCTGTTTCCCGGAACCCTGATCTGGAATGAGTGCCAGACCGGCGAGGGGCTGGGGGAAGGTTTGATCCTGGAAGATGGCATGAGCCGACGTTATGCCGTGATCAATATGGGAGGGCCGGATAGCAAGGTCCTGCAGGAGCGCCTGGAAAAGGTGCGGGAGTGTCTTGGATATGTCTTTGACAGGGTGGATTCCGCCAAAAATTGCCGGCCGTGAAGAAAATTGAAGGGGGAAGCCGACGTATCAGTGATCGGGTATTTAAGGACGGTTCGGCTTGCCAGAAGGAATCCAATCGTCTAAGCTCTCAATTACACAAGTGAAAGGAGATGGGAAATCATGGAGAAATTCAAGGCTTTACTCGTTGAGAAACAGGGGGAGGAATTCAGCCGACGGATCGTGGAACGTTCGATATCCGACCTGCCGGAAGGAGATCTGACGGTGCGGGTCCGCTATTCCTCCCTCAACTACAAGGACGCCCTTTCCGCCACCGGCCACAAAGGGGTGACGCGGAAGTTCCCCCATACCCCCGGAATCGACGCCGCGGGAGAGGTCGTGGAGAGCGCCAGCAGCGCCTTTTCTCCAGGAGATGAGGTCATCATCACGGGTTTCGACCTCGGGATGAACACCGCCGGCGGTTTCGGCCAGTATATCCGTATCCCCTCCGGGTGGGCGGTGAAGCTTCCGGATGGATTATCCCTGCGGGAGAGCATGATCCTGGGAACTGCGGGATTCACGGCCGCTCTTTCCGTGCGAAAGCTGGAGTTGGTGGGAGTGCGCCCCGATGACGGTGAGATTCTGGTCACCGGCGCCACGGGGGGCGTGGGCAGTCTGGCGGTGGGCATTCTCGCCAGGGGGGGATTCCGCCCTGTGGCTGCCACAGGAAAATCCGACGAAGCCGATTTTCTGCGCTCACTTGGCGCCGTCGATGTGAGCGGGCGGGATGCGGTCACCGAAGGCGCCGATCGGCCCCTGATGAAGGAGCGCTGGGCGGGCGCTGTGGACTGCGTGGGAGGACCGATGCTCGCCGCAGCCCTTCAGGCGACACGCTACGGCGGCGCTGTGGCCTGCTGCGGGATGGTGGCCTCCCCGGAAATCCGGATGACCGTCTTTCCCTTCATCCTGCGCGGAGTCAGCCTTCTCGGAGTCGATTCGGTTCAGTGCCCCATGGGTGAGCGGGTGGAAATCTGGAAGCGGCTCGCCGGTCCCTGGAAGCCGGAGAAACTGGAGGATTTCGCCGACGAGTGCACGCTGGAGGATCTGGAGGATCGGATCGGTAAGATTCTGGAAGGACGACTCAAGGGCCGCACGCTGGTCGACCTGAAATAGTTTTTGTCCGGAGCCGAGCGGTGCTTGTCCGGGCTTTCCGTTGGAACATTATAGAAAGTAGAAAGCGCCAATTCATATCATGGATATTTTTCTGACCGCTCTTTTCCTGCTGGTTCTGGCGGCCGACCTGTACCTGATATGGGCGCTCCGCTGCGTGGAGGTCTTCCGTCGTGAAATCCGGCGTCCCCTGCCTCCGCACCATCCATTTATTTCCGTGCTCAAACCGCTCTGCGGCGATGAGCCGGGGCTTTACGAAAACCTCCAGTCTATCTGCCTTCAGGATTATCCCTCCTGGCAGGTGATTTTCGGAATTGCGGACGAGGATGATTCCGCAATTCCGGTGGTGCGACGGATCATGGCGGAATTTCCGCAAAGGGATCTTCGGCTGGTGATCGACTCCTCTGTATCGGGGCCGAACCGCAAGGCTTCCAACCTGGCCAATATGGTTCGCTTTGCTGAAGCCGACCTCCTGGTGATCTCGGACAGCGACATGCGCTTCGAAAGGGATTATCTCGCCGCCGCGGCGGCGCCCTTCGATGATCCGGAAACCGGGGCGGCAACCAGCCTCTTTTCCGGTCTTCCGGATGCCGGCGTTCTCTCCAGGCTGGTCGCTCTGAACCTCAGCGACTGGTTCCTGCCCGCGGTGCTGGTCGCCCGTTCTTTCTGGGAGATCCGCTTCTGCATCGGCGCCACCATGGCCATCAGGCGAAACGTCCTTGAAGAGATCGGAGGATTCGAAAACCTGTCGGCTTATCTGGCGGACGATTATCAGCTCGGACGCTTCACCGTGGAGGCGGGATATCGGGTGCGTCTGATGCCGCAGGTGGTGAACACCGTAGTGCACGAGCCGGACCTCCGGTCTTTTCTCGGACACGAAATCCGCTGGGCGAGAACCGTCCGGGTTTCCGAACCGGTCGGGTACAGTTTTTCCTTCCTTGCCAACAATGCTCTGAGCCTTGGGGTTCTCTATCTTGTTCTCTCCGGGTTCGGCCTGGCGGGATGGATTCTCTGTCTGACCGCTTTCGGCCTCCGAGTCCTCACCCATTTCAGGGTTCGGGAGCTCCTGACCTCTCCACTTCCTTCAGCCCTATGGCTGATGCCGCTCTGCGATTTCCTGAGTTTTTTCGTCTGGGCGGCTGGACTGTCGGGCAGGCGCATATCCTGGCGGGGAAACCGGTTCATCGTGCGGAGAGACGGTCGGCTGGAGGAGCAGTCCTTCTGAAAGGAAGCAGCAGTGTTTCAGAAGATGGGCTCCTGTGCTCGTCATCTCCATCGACGATTTCGGCCTCTCGCTTCAGGTCAACCAACCAATGCGGGGTCGTTTCAAAACGGGTCTCCCGAATTCCCGGATACTAATTCGAACCCATCCGGAAACCCCGGGAAGCACAAATGCAAATGAAGTTTTCGATCTGGAAACGAGTCATTTTTCGCAAGGGTCAAGGAAATCAAGTATTTGAGCGGAGGCGTAGTATTTTACGCCGCACAATCAAATTCGCGGGTTGACGCAGGGATTGCGGAAAAGGGCCGTTTCCGGACGAAAACTGATATGGCTGACAGTTGTCAAGAGGAATAATCCTTCCCGCCCCAACTGATTTTCAGCGGTGATTGTCATTGTGTTTTCCAGGGCACTTGCAGAGGCGGAACCTGTTGTTGCGACGG
>JAGXHI010000039.1 GCA_024636295.1 Desulfuromonadales bacterium | reverse complement strand
CTCATGACGTATCCTTTTTTGTTGGAGTTTAGTTTTGGCGAACTATTCCAACAGGGTACGTCATTTATTTTTTCAAATCCCCCTCAAACACCACTTTCGAATATAACTCTTAACTATGAGTTGAGTATCGATGGCCCCGAGATGCAGAGCAATACAGACCCCGGTTACCAGTATTGGCTCGATAGCGAGGGAAGATGGTTCCTTGAGGGAGATGGCTTTCTCCCGCCTGGGACAACGTGTGCTCAGCGCACATGCACGGACTCCTTGGGCTACACCTCATCGGCCTATATTGGCCAGCACGAACTCACGTGGGAGAACATGACAACAGGCGAGTCTGGAATCATTAGTGAGGGGAGCAAATTCGAGAGCTCTCTCTACTGGTACTGTTATTGCGATGCCCCTCCGCATTGGTCGGCATATATTCCTGTCGCAATTGGCCAAAATCGCATCATCGTAACTCAGTCTGCTGGAGGTACGCTTCAACAAGACGAAGTGCTCGTGACGATTGAATAATGAATGTACTGGGAGTATGGCTCCCCTCCATTTTGAAAGAATCAACTAACTGCGATAAATCACAGGGGACATGAGATCATGAGCAGACTCAGAAAAAAGAGTATACGGTCTTTGTGGTATTTCCTGATCCTGCTGCTCAGTGCCTGTTCAACCTCCCCCCACCTGAACATTATCCACGATGCTGATCCTGTGGCAATACTGTCCCCGGATGATGTTAAAAACGATAATACACTTATCATCCATAACCAGGCCATAGGCGAGGGTGCGAAATCAGGTGCAGCAACCGGTGCGATAGCGGGTGCCGCCTATGGCTTGTTTTGCGGCCCTTTTTTCATAATTTGCTCACCCATTCTTGCGACCACCGGTGCTGTAGTTGGCGCGGGTACCGGTGCCGTTATAGGGTCGGCCCAAGGATTGGATTCCAAGAAGGCAGAACAGGCCAATTTGAATATTTCGAAATACCTGCAGAAACATAATCCGCAGGATGATCTTCTGGCCATGGTCATCAACCGGGCCCAAAATCACTGGCAGGTCATACCCGCTCCCGCTGAAAGGCAGCTGGTCGTGCAATTTGATGCAGCAGGTTTGCGCACGAAAAAGGATGGTCCAGTAACTCTGATGCTGCAGGCAACGGTGAATATTAACTATCCCGACAAGGCGGGAAAGCAACAGAACCGTACACAAAAATTTGAATACGAGAGTTCACCAACCTATATCGACTCATGGGTAGAGGACAAAGAAGGATTTCTACAACTCAGGTTCAATGATGCGTATCAAACATTGGCTGAGAATATCATCATCGCGATATCGGCTAAATGATATATCTATACCGAAGGTCCTCCGTCACAATCTTAAGTACAACCGCAAACTGCTTACCAATCTCTTCCACTGCGCCACCCACAAATTAGAGGTCTTTTTTCGCCCCGCCCTCGATCTGCCGATGGATGAGTTCAGCGCCGTGATGGGAATACAGACCTTTTCGATTACGGGCAAGCAAAGATAGGGTCGTGTCTACACATTTCACAAGGCTTTAACCATCGGACCGACCGACCAGGAGGGGGAAATGGCGCGTCAACTACGAATCGAATACGATTAGCCTATATCCGCCGCGACAAATCGTCTGCGGCGATTTCTTTTAGGCAAAAGGCTGAGAAGGTTCTCTTGCCCCTCCGCGACCATCCCGAATCTGGGCGGACCCTTCCGGAGTTTCCAGACATTCACTTTCGTGAGGTCATCGTTACACCCTATCGGTTTTTCTATCGGGTCAAAGATAATTCCGTCTGGATTGTGGCCGTATGGCACGGCCCACAGATCCCCGAAGAGCCCTCAGATGAATCGGCTAACACTTAACGGAACATGTGCGCGGTCGTCCAGCGGAAGCTATGAAACATTGTGCCCCTGATAACCTCGATTCTCAAATTTTTTCGATTTCCAATTTTTCCTCTTGCAGTTCCTCATTGGCCTTCTTCAGCAGTTCCTCGCTGCTTACGACCGAGGCCGCGCTTTGGTCCCATCCCTCACGCAGGTATTTTTCCGCAACCGAGACCAGCACTTCCCGATTCGTCCCGAGGACCCTCTCCCGGAACTCGCGGCGCATCTCCGGCGTGAGTCCCTGCACCTGATTGGCGAATTCGCGCTCGCCTCTTCCCCCGGGAGAGAGGGAGCGGTCCAGGGTGGCGAAAGAAGCGAGGATCGCCTCCTTGATCGCTTCGTCATCGAAATGGCCGGAGACCGCCCAACCTACGGCATCCCGGTAAACGTTCAATGTCCGTGTCAGGTTCGGGTCCCTGTAGGAAAGCATGGAAAAGATGCCCGCCTCCGGATCGGCGGCTGCCATTCCCCCATAGGCGCCCCCCTTTTCACGGATTTCCCGATGGAGGAAGTTGGCCCGCAGAAGTTTGGACAGCACCATCAATCCCGCTGCATCAGGATGGGTGAAAGGAACGGTGCGGAAGGCCCGGGCCACGTAGGAGACAGGTACCGAAAGCGCCCACCCTGTGAGGTGTCGGTCCGAAACCGATGCGGTTCCCTCCGGCTTCCGGGGGGCGCCCTCCCTGGGAAGATTGTCCAGAAAAGAGCTCAGAGGAGAGGCGATCTCGGCCATGGCTTTCTTTTCCGCCGTCATCGCGCAGCGCAGATGGTTCGCATTGAAAAGAATCCTGGCGAGTTGGCCCATCTTCTCCGCGATGTCTCCGAAATCTTCCGGGCTGCGGGCCGCTATCTGTTTTATGAACCGGATCTGTTCCAGTCCCGCCCATTTTTCGCGAAACCGCCCCGCGGGGGTGAGGGCGCTTCCGGCGGATCGCGAAGCGTAGGAGTGCCCGGAGCCAGGAATGGAATTTTCAAGAGCGACCCTGATTTGATTTGAGACCGTATGGAGACGCTTCAGATCGGTGAAATCGGGCGCAGTGAAAATATCCCGTAAAATATCGAACATGGGCGCCTGGTTTCTCAACAGCGCCTTCCCCTTGATCTCGATGAAGGCCCTGAAGTTGTCGAGGCTGCCAGGATCGTCCAGAATCGAGATGCCGGCACGAAGCCCTCCCGTGGCCGCTGCGATGCGCTCGGCCATTTCCAGGTAGGTTTTTCCCGCCGCCCCGATCTGGGTGAGAAGACTGCAGAATAGGGGAACATAGGGCATCAGGTCTTCGGGAACGTTCCCTCCATCCAGCATGACGGAAAAATACCCGATGCCGTTGGTGGGCTGCTCCAGCCAGTACACCGGAAGGGTCTCGTGGTCCTCCCGGCGAAAAGGAACGTTCCTCTCCTCGGGCGGGATATCGGAGATTTGCAGTGTCGGAAGGACTGAGAGGTCCTCTGGAGTTTCCTGGGAAACCTGGAGCTCTCTGGCCTGGCGGACGATATTTTTCCGGTCCTCGTCGGACAATCGGCTGCTGATTTCCTGAAGACGGGCGGCTGTTTTCGCTTCTTCCCTTCGATTCTGCTCCGGATCCGGTTTCAGCAGAAGAGTGACGCGGTGGGTGTTATCCAGCAGGTATTTTCTGATGAGATCCTGAAAAAACGGCTCCACGGCTGTCCGGCGCCGGATCTCCTTGAGGTCCCGGTCCAGAAATAAAGGCGTAAGGGGATCCTCATTGTGAATCCATGGCCCGAGCATCCGAAAGAGCAGGGCCAGGGGATACGGATAATGGTCTCCGGTTACCTCCCGGTGTGCGAACTCCATCTGATGGATGGCCGACTCGATCCGGTCGGGGGAAAATCCATCATGGGCGCATTTCTCCAGAGTATCCAGAATCAGTTTTTCAATCCGGCCAGCGGCATCCGGCTCGGTTCCCTGCAGTCCGGCGGCGAAGTAGGTTTCGCGGTTCTCGTCATGATATCCCGTTCCGGGCGCCAGATTTCCTCCGAGGCCCGACTCGATCAGAGTCTGATACAGGGGCGCGGCGGGATCGCCCAGGAGAAGAGTGGAAAGCAGGCCAAGCGCCGTTCGATCCAGGCTATCGGCGACATTGCAGGTCAGCCATCCCACCTGGACCATGGACTTGCCTGAGGTGGATTCCTCGGGATCGACGGGAAAAGATTCGGTGAGGCTTTTAGGCTGAGCATACCGCACTTCGTCGGGCACCTCGTTCCTCAGGTCAAAGGATTCGAAATGGGAGAGAGCCAGTTCCTCTATGGATTTCAGGTGGTTTTCCAGAGGAAAATTTCCATAGGTATAAATGTAGGAATTCGCCGGATGATAATAAGTGGCATGGAATTCCCGCAGGGCCTCCCAGGTGAGATCCGGAATGGCCG
This sequence comes from Desulfuromonadales bacterium, assembly GCA_024636295.1. Taxonomy (GTDB): domain Bacteria; phylum Desulfobacterota; class Desulfuromonadia; order Desulfuromonadales; family JAGXHI01; genus JAGXHI01. The sequence continues at coordinate 78,105 of JAGXHI010000039.1, read as the reverse complement.
ATGGCTCGCCCCCGGAGTTGTAGCCGTAGGTCGTGGCCGGATAAAGGGCTCCGGTCAAGCGGCGGTTGAGCAGAGAAGAGGGGTCCGCCATGGCGCCTTTCATTTCATTGTAGACGACGCCCTTGAAGGTCAGTGGCGAATCGGGATTTTCCGGTTCGGCGAACTCGAGTCGGTGCCCCTCCTGGCGGAAATCCCGCTCCCGAAGAAGAGGGAAAAAGGCCGCATCCAGGTAAATCCCCATCAGATTGTTGAAATCCTTCTCGTTCTGCGTGGAGAAGGGATACAGAGTCCAATCGCTGGAGGTCAGCGCATTCATGAAGGTGTTGAGGCTGCGCTTGATCATGCTGAAAAAGGGATCCCGGACCGGATAGCGCCGAGAGCCGCATAACGCCGTATGCTCCAGGATGTGGGCCACCCCGGTGGAATCTCGGGGTGTGGTTTGAAACCCGACCCCGAACATGTTGTTGTCATCTTCCGTAGCCAGGTGCGCCATGCGGGCGCCGGTGACATCGTGGCGAAGACGTATCAGGCGGGCATTGATTTCCGGAAGGGGATCGTTGCCCGTCACCGTGAATCCATGAAGTTGAAATCCTACTTTCCAGTCCAGTTCCGCCATTGTTTTCCTCCCAAAAATTTAAATCAGCAGACATTCTAGCTGATCACGAAGGATTGTCATTAAAATTCCGGAACCAACTCTTCACCGGAACCTGTTGTCTGTTCGAAAGGCTGTGATAGAAATGTATTCATCCATACAAAAGGAGAAACTTCTTTATGACCGAAATCCTGATCCGCTGTCCAATCACGGGCAAGGACCTGTCAACAGGGCTGGACCTGATCCCCGAGGCCTTTGAGAAGGCCGACCTTCGAAATCGGTCGGTAGGGTGTCCCCATTGCGGGCAGATCCATTCCTGGAGCAGGGAAGATGCCTATTTCAGAACGCCGCCCGAACGGGAATCCGGTTCCATGTCCTGATACCGATCCTCGAATGAATTGCCATGAATCATTCCTGATTCATGCCTGGCGATTTAAAGAGGAAAGCTGGATTGGTGTTGAAGATCAGAGAATCGGCCGGAAACCTGATCCGGCCGATTCTCAGTAGGCATGAGCTGGGAAAAGCGGGAGTTTCAATATCCCTATTCTTGATTATCGACTGGTTTCCGGTTTCACTTCCGGCTTGTCCTGCATCATATGGTCCTTCTTCTGCATCATGTCCCGCTTCATATGGTCCTTCTTCTGCATCATGTCCTGCTTCATCTGGTCCCCTTGGCCCGGACGCTGAGTACCCTCCTCCCAGTAAGGAGAAGCACCGTAAAACTGGTGGATTTCAAGGCCTTTCTCACGGTCGATCGCCTGCTGGATATCTCCCTTGGGCGCCTGTTTCATCTTTTCGGCATCCATCTGGAGGGTAAAAGCTTTCTGCTGCTGGTCTAACGTCAGTGCGCTGAATGGCACGATATATTTTTCCCCAGCCATGCCCAGAATCTCGCCGGAGGAGACTATGACATAACCGATCCGCCCTTCCTGGGTGTCCACCAGGAGCTGCTCAATCTCGCCCAGTTCTTCGCCTTGTGCACTTTTGATTTTCATTCCCTCCAGGTCTTCTGCCGCCTGAATTTGCCCTTCTTGCCCGATTTGGCCGGACGCTCCGAGCTGCTGTTGCTGGATCTCCTGCTTGTCCTGCTGAGCCTGGTCCTTCCCGTAGCTCTTTTCGCCGGCTTCCAGTGTCGATCCTGCGAACACCAGCATCGAAAGGAAAAAAACTGCTGTTGGAATCACGAATTTTTTCATTTGATGCTCCTTTTCCATTTGGGTTGTTCCGCTTCCAGCTCTCCGTGAATGGAGATTGCAATTCTCAAATTGACCCCTTCGAAGGGGTTCTCGCCTTTTCGTTAAATGTGATTTCGTTCCAGTAATGGAATTTTTCTCCGCCGGAATCTGTCTCCACTTTATAGCCAAATTATTGCTTGTCAAATGGACAGAGATTAATAAAAATAATTGTAAGTGTCCGAAAAACGGTTATTTTATGATGATACCAGAGTGACTGTGGAATATGGGGAATGGGAATCCTGCCCGCCGAACCAGTGGATCAGGGCGGTCAGATGGGGGTAGTGCGGAATGATTTTCCGGAGATGGAGTTGATTTTCTCTAAAAATGATTTAAATTTGCCTTGTCGGTCCTTGGAAGCAACTAAGTTGTTAAAAAATAAAAAAACTTGAAACTCGAAGGCTCAAGATCCTGAAAGGAGGTGGTCGGCCCGAAAAAAGCGACTGGAAAGACCTCGGTGTCAGCTGCTAACGAAAAAGACGCTATCTGAAGGGGCGTCGACAAGACCATTAAAAAGGAGACAATCATGTTAAAAAAAGCAGGAATTTTTGCAGTCGCGCTTCTGCTGGCATTGCCGCTGGCGGCCAACGCCCAATTCCAGATGGGTGACAGAGAATTCTCTCTGAGCGGGACAGGATCAAGCGACAACGACTTTGATACAACCAACTTCAATCTGCAGTTCAGTGTCGGGTATTTCTTTTCCGAGGTGCTGGAAGGATTGATCCGGCAGGATGTTGAAATCTCGGCGAGGGATAATGCCAAGGACAATTGGGGCGGATCCACAGCTCTCGTGGTTGATTTCTACATGCCGTTCCTCGAGGTATGGAATCCCTTCATCGGTGCCGCTCTGGGATACAGTTATGGCGATGACCGGGAGGAGACTTTTTTCGCGGGGCCGGAAATCGGGTTGAAATGGTTCGCCAACACCACCACGTTTATCCAGGGGTTGGTTCAGTATCAATGGCTGTTCGATGATGGCAATGATATTGACAATAACTTCAACGACGGGCGCTTCCTCTACGGACTGGGTATCGGCTTCATCTTCTGAGCGGATCCGTTTCCTTGCGTTAAATAAAAGGGCTGCCTTTTTCGCAAGGCAGCCCTTTCTTTCGGTGGGCTCTCTCTTTCCCTTACGGGATTCGGTTGCGGATCATGCCTCCGCGGGGCGAAGATCGGTTTTTTCCGGCAGTAATGCGGCTGTGGGCCTGATGATCTTTACCGTGTCCCCAGAGCGCAAGGCGCCCCCCGACAGAACGCGGGCGAAAGCCCCTTCTGTCTGAGGAGGGCAGTTCCGTGGCGCGACGCACGGGCCCTGACATGAGCGCCCTATCCCGGTCAATTCCAATAGAACCCCGCCTATGGCAAGGCGGGTCCCCACCGGCAGTTCTTTCAGGCGCACGCCCCAGATGGTGATGTTCTCCGCAAAATCCCCGGCGCTCACCTCCAGCCCCAAGCGCCGCATCCGTACCAGGCTCTCCCAGTCCAGCAGGCTGACCTGCCGATCCCCCGCTCCGGCATGAACGTCTCCCACAATGCCGAAATTTTCCCGTATTTCGATTTTTGGAACGGGAGTTTTGCTGGTCCCCTTTTCGCGACCTATGCAAAGGGCAACGATTTTTGCAGGCATGGGGCAATCCTTCTGCGGCTTCGGAAGATGCGGTGGTGGATCGTCGTTAACGAAGGATCAGACCAACCCCTCAGACGGGCGTTTTTCATGAGCCCGCCAAGGGGTTGGTTGCAAGAAGTTCCGCAAGTATCCGATCTGTATCCTCCTTGCGGCAGAGTTCTGTCCCAGGGGTAATCACGGCAGCCGTTCCGGCGGCAACTCCGAGGAAAAAAGCCTTTTCCGCTGGCTCATTCCGGGCCAGCGCCAGGGCCATACCGCCCAGGAAGCTGTCTCCGGCCCCTACGGGACTGCGAATTTTCACCTCCGGAGAGAGGACGCGCCGGGTCAGATCCTTTGTGACCAGCACCGCGCCCTGATTTCCCAGAGTGAGAGCGACCATCTCAGCGCCTCCCCCCTCCACGATACTCCGACAGGCGTCTTCCTGCTCCGCGTTGGATTTGACGCTCTCTCCGGTCAGATCCGCCAGCTCCCGAAGGTTGGGTTTGATGAGGAATACGCCTTCCTCCAGGGCCGGGCCGAGAGCTTCGCCAGAGGTGTCCAGAATCACCCGGGCATCTCCGCGACGGGCGATGCGTGCCAGTCGTGCGTAGAAATCGTTGGGTATCCCCGGCGGGAGACTGCCGCTGGCGACGAAATAATCGGGAAAAGGGGTCAGAAATTCCAGAACTTTCAGGCATTGCCGCCATTCCTTCTCATCGACTTCCGGCCCGGGCAGGACAAAACGGAACTGTTTTCCCGACGAGGTTTCATTGACGGTGAAACTCTCACGTGTGGAGCAGGCGATATCTATCGGACGATCCTCGATTCCTTCGCGCCGGAGGAGGTCCTGGAGAAATTTCCCCAGGGTCCCGCCGGAGGTGTAGACAGCTACAGCCGTTCCTCCCAGTTCCTGAATCACCCGGGCCACGTTGATTCCCCCTCCTCCCGGATCCCGGCGGGGAGGCCCGCACCGCAGCTTATGAGTCGGCAGCACCCGATCCACATCGGTGGCGACATCGATGGACGGATTCAGGGTGACTGTGGCGATGGCTTTCATTCTCCTCCATTAGGGATGTTTTTCAGACTTTTATGGGTCCTGAAGAATTGCCCGGACCGTGAATTTCAGCACTCCTTCCGATTCTACGAAAATGGTTTGGTTCTCCAGCCAGTCTAACTTTCCAGCAGTGCTTGTCAACTGGAGCGGCAGCAACAGAATCCCGACCTCAGGGATCCAGTTTTGCTAGAGTTTTTTCGAGGAGATTTCGTATCTCCGTGCCGGCGCCCAGTTTCAGAGCCTTTCGGCCCAGCCGTCTGGCGTTGTCTTCGGTGATTTTGTTCAGAAAAGATTTTATTCGAGGGATGAATGGCGCGGGAATGGAAAATTCGCGGATTCCGAGTCCCAGCAATACCAGCAGATATCCAGGATCGGCCGCCATTTCTCCGCAGAGACAGAGGCCGATTTTCTCTTTCGAGGCGAGTTGGGAGATTTCACGGATGACCTGAAGAACCGCAGGGTGCAGGGGATCGTAATACTTTTCGACCAGAGGATTATTGCGGTCAGCGGCGAGCATGTACTGAATGAGGTCGTTGGTTCCCAGGGCGAAGAAATCGACCTCCCGGGTAAGCTGAGAGGCGATTCGCACGGCCGCGGGGACCTCGATCATCACCCCCAGGGGAATTCTCTCACCGAAGGGAATTTTCTCCCGACTCAGTACGGAGCGCGCCTCATCGACAATGGATTTGCAGGCGCGGATCTCCTCAAGGCTGGAGATCATGGGAAACAGCAGGCGCACAGGACCGTGAATCCCTGCCATGAGAATGGCCTCGATCTGTGTGCGGAAGATATCTCTGTTATCCAGGGATACACGGACGGACCGCCATCCCATGAAGGGGTTCGGTTCGGACGGGGGGCGAAAATAGGGCAGCGACTTATCCCCGCCGATATCCAGAGTCCGGATTGTGACGGGCCGGTTGCCGAACCCCTCCACCATTCTCCGGTAGAGTTGATACTGCTCCTCGCGGTCGGGAAAGCTCCGGCGGGCCATATAGGGGAATTCCGTGCGGTAGAGACCGACCCCCTCGGCGCCATTGCGAAGGGCCACGTCAATATCGCTGACCAGTCCGACATTGGCGCGGAGGGTGATCCGGACGCCGTCACGGGTCAGGGCGGGGAGATCGCGGAACTCCTCCAGGCGGTGAAGTTCCCGGCCGCGGTCCTCCTCAAGGCGCCTGTACTCTTCCCGGACGCTTTGAGGCGGAGCAATATAGAGAAAGCCCGAATTGGCATCCAGGATGATCTCTTCTTCGGGGGAGATCATCCCGAGCGCTCCCCGGACTCCCACCAGGGCGGGAATTCCCATCGATTTGGCCATGATAACCGCATGGGAATTCGCCTCCCCCGCCTCGGTGACGATCCCCCGGATCTGTTCGTGGTCGAGTGCCGCCATGTCCGACGGCAAGATTTCTCTGGCCACAAGAATTCCGGGAACCTTCAGATCCAGGAGATGATTTTCCTGGCCTGCCAGATGAGCCAGCAGTCGGCGTCCGATGTCCTCCATGTCGGCGGCGCGTTCACTGAGATAAGGATCATCCATCCGGCCGAAGGCCATTATATATTCTTCGACGACCCTCTTAACGGCGTGGGAGGCATGAAGCCCTTTGCCAATCTCCAGTCGCACCTTGTCAAGAAAACTGCGGTCTTCAAGGATCATCAGGTGGGTATGGAAAATGGCGGCATCATTCTGTCCAAGGCGATCGGCAATGCGCTTTTCAAGGAATATGGTCTGAATGCGGGTTTTTTCCAGGGCGTTTTCCCATCGGCGCAATTCCTCGGGAATTTCAACCTCGGTCTCGTCCAGAATGTCCGAAAAGCCGAGGCGCTCATCGAGAATGTGGGCCGGTCCCGTCACCACTCCCGGGTAAACCACTTCTCCGCGGAGGGATGTCTCACGGGCCTGGGCGGGACCTGTTCCGTTTTGAAGAGAGCGCCGCGTTTTCTCCAGTTCACGGGCGAAGCGGTTGGATTCCGCCTCTTTTTGCCGGATGGAATCGAGAAGGCGTGCATTGATGACGATGGAGGAGATCTGAAAAGCGATAGTGGAGAGGGCGCTGATTTCCTCGGAACTGAACTGCCGCGTTTCCTTTGTCTGGATAACGATGACGCCGATAGGGGTTTTTCGATCAAAAAGGGGGATGCCAAGAAAAGAATGGAAACGCTCTTCTCCCGTTTCCTTGAAATACCTGTAACGGGGATGGATGTGCGGTTCCTGGATGGAAATGACCCGCCGCTCCTCGGCGGCGAGACCCGTCAGCCCTTCACCTGTCTTCAAGGTGACACGGCCGATCGCTTTGCGGGAAAGCCCCTTGCTCGCTCTCAGTCGCAGGGTCCTCCCGTCCTCCTCCAGCAGATAGATGGAGCAGACCTCCGACATCATCCTTCTGGCAACCAGGGCGACGATGTTGTTCAGGGTTTCGTCCAGGTCGTGAGACTGCAGGATGAGGGCGCTGATGTCCTCGAGAGTCGTTATCCCGATTTTTGCAGGAGATCGCTTAGGCATGTTATGAAATTTAATTTCATTGGAAAATTCATCGACATGATAGCGGAAATTCCCTTCAAAGACGACAAAAAAACGCCGCTTGAGGGAGAGAGGTCCCAAGCGGCGCAATGGGGGCGGATTCCGGACGGTTGTTTGGAATCATTTTTTTCCCCGCCTACATGCCCGGATTATTTTGCAATCTGGATGCCAACAAAAGGATGACCTCTCCCCCCTGAACATTGCCTGCTTTGCCGGGGCGCGGCAAGGGTCCTGAAAATAAAGAAAAATAGCCTGGCAAAATTCTTTCGGGAAAAGATATGCAAAATCTTCATCCGATTAATCTGCCGGCTCTGTGCCATTCGTGGCACGAAAAGGTTCATGGGTGATTACTGTTTGTGTCAGCCATGACACTGATCAGGGGATTCTGTTCCTGTACTCCTCCCCTTTGATCCCATATCTATCGAGCAAGCGGTAGAAAGTGCGCCGGGGTATTCGGGCCTTGCGGGCTGCGGCGGTAACATTGCCTCCGCTTTCCTGGAGATAATGTTTGATCAGGCCCTTCTCTACTTGGCTCAGGTGCTTCTCCCTCTGGCTGCGGAAGGTGGATTCGTCGGTTTGTTCCCGCCCCGTGGTATTCCTGTGCGGCGAGTCGGAGAAGATGACCGGCAGGTTCTCCAGCCGAAGAATTTTGTCCTGGGAAAGGACGGCGGCTCTTTCAATGACGTTCTGTAACTCCCGAATATTTCCAGGCCAGGAATAGAGCAGCATCGCCTCGATGGCACGGTCTTCGATCCCCTGAATCGATTTGTTCAGGCGTTTGCTCGAGCGAGCCAGGAAATTGTGCACCAGATCAGGCAAGGCATCCAGGCGGCTGCGCAGGGGTGGCATGGTGATGGTGAAGACATTGACGCGGTAAAACAAGTCTTCGCGGAACCATCCCTCCTTCACGCCCTCCTCCAGGTTCCGATTTGTGGCGGCGATCAGTCGTACGTCGACCTTGATCGTCTTGTTGGAGCCCACCGGACGGATTTCGCCGGTGTCCAGCACCCTCAGGAGTTCGGCCTGAAGTTTGGGCGTGATGTCTCCGATCTCGTCGAGGAAGATGGTGCCTCCGCTGGCGGCCTCAAAAAGGCCTTTCTTCTCGGAGATGGCGCCGGTGAACGCCCCTTTTTTGTGTCCGAAAAGCTCACTCTCCAGAATGCTGTCCGTCAGGGTCGTGCAGTTGATGGTGACCAGGGGCTTGTCCGCCCTGTGACTCTGGCGATGAATGCCGCGGGCGGTCAATTCCTTGCCCGTACCGCTTTCTCCTCGAATGAGAACCGTGGTGGGCGTGGGACCCACCTGCCGTATCAGTCGCAGCACCTCCAGGGTCCGGGGGTCATTCCCGAGGATTTCAGAATTCCCGTATTCCTGGGCCAGGGCCCGCTGGGCAAGTTCGTATTTTTGCGCCAGGTTGAAGCGGTCCTCCTCCAGGCGCTTGAGGGAGTGGGGGAGGCACATCTCCGCCTCCGCCAGCCCCTGGCAGACGGCAACGGCGTGCTCGCGGCAGGTCGCGTACCCGCAGGCGCCGCAATCGAGTTCGTCCTTTTCGCTGAATTTGTCGGTGGCCTGAAGAACACTCCGGATGCTTTCGCCGCTGGGGGGTTCCAGTCGTTTTCTTTTGTTGGCGAACCGACGGGACAGCTCGGGCGGTGGAGACTTCTCAAGGCAGTAAACGGCCGTCTGATAGGTGCCCTGCGGGTTTTCGTAATATTTGAAAATCAGGCTGCGCTTGGAAAATGTGGTCAAACGATTATTCTTTCCCGGTCCGCCGATGCAGCCTCCATTGCAGAAGCGGATGTCGAGAATCCTGGGACTGATGCGCCGGGCCGCCAGGTCCTTGATGATCTCCAGGGCGTTTTCCTCCCCCTCGACGGAAATGAAATCGGGATCGAAGAAGTCGCTGCGGATGCCAAAGGCCTGAAAGGGGCCGCCGGATATGGGGAAGAGACGTCCCCGTTGGGGTGGGATTCCTGAGAAATGACTTTCCGGGAGGCGAGGAAGGTCGATCGATTGCTCCTGGAACATCTGCTTGAGTTCCTTGTAGGTCAGCACGATGTCAACCGCATCCAGAACAGGTTCCCCCTGGATTTCGAATTTGCCCGCAATGCAGGAGCTGATATAGACGACACGGGTGCGAGGGCCGCGTCGCTTCTTGGTGAAGCGACCAATGGCCACCATGGGCGAAACCAGGCCGACCAGGTTTTTGAGAAGCTGTGGATAGTGCCTCTCGATGAGATCCACGATCGTGGGACAATGAGTTGAGATCAGAGGAAAATCCGGGGGATTCTCCACCAGACGGGCATATTCGCCGGCGATCAGTTCCACACCCTCGGTTCCTTCATGAACATCGCTAAAACCGAGGCGCTTCAGACCACTGACCAGCTGCCCGGGACGCACGTCATTAAAGAAGGCGGGAAAGGAGCATCCGAGCACGGCCACGATTTCCTCCCGTGAGGAAGCGAGGAGCTTTCCCGTTTCGATCATGGAATCGGAAATGACCCGAGCCTGCTGGGTGCAGACCTTGATGCATTTGCCGCATCCTATGCAGCGATCATTGATGATCTGTGAGTAATCCTGATGAACCTTTATGGCCTTGACGGGACAGTTCCGCACGCAGGCGTAGCACTTGCGGCAGCGCTCCCGGATAGTCTGGATCGGACCCATGAGATATTCCCATCGGAAAAGAAAAGGCAAGATATTGCTGCCGGATTGTGTCATCCGTGGCACGGCGTGTCAACGGAAAACAGGAAAATCTCCCTTCCTGGATTTACGGGGGAAAAATGATATATTCCAATGATATATTTTTTATTAAAGAATGGATCAAGACATCCGGAACCACTTATCGGGAGGAGAAGAGATGGCCAGATTCATGGAAGAGTTCAAAGAATTCGCAATCAAGGGCAATGCGGTGGACATGGCTGTCGGGATCATTCTCGGCGTCGCTTTCAACAAGGTCGTGAACTCCCTCGTCAATGACATCCTCATGCCTCCCATCGGTTATCTTATCGGTGGAGTGGAGTTCAAGGATCTTCAATGGGTCCTCCGGCCCGCCGGGGTGACGCCCGCCGGAGAAGAAATTCCTGGAGTTGCAATCCAGTACGGGATATTTTTCAACACCATCATAGAATTTCTCATCGTTGCCCTGAGTCTTTTTATGGTGGTGAAATTCATGAACCGACTTGTCAGGAAACGTGAGGCGGAGAAGGTTTGACCGCCTGCTCATCCACACTCTCTCTCCTGTTTGATGCTCTTCCTCGATGAGAGATATGGCTGCGTCCGCCGGACTGAGTTCAAAAACGCAGAACGATTTTCCCGAAGTGTGCATTGGAGGCCATGAAACCAAGCGCCTCGGCTGCGGATTCGAAAGGAAAGGTCCTGTCAATCGGCAGGCCGAGGCGGCCATCCTGCAGGGACTCCCACAAATCGGCTCTGGCTTTGCGCACCAGTTCCCGGATTTCGTCATTGGAACGGGTGCGGAAGGTGACGCCGATGTAATGGAGGCGCCTGAGGGCATGCAGATCGAAATTGAAGTCGGCGTTCATTCCCCCTAGTCGGCCGACATTGATGATGCGTCCCTTGATTGCCGCCGCGCGCATGTTCTGGTTGGCCACCGGTCCGGCGATCTGGTCGATGATGAGATCCGCGCCGCGTCCACCCGTGGTCTGAAGAATATCATCCACCCAGGAGGGATCCTTCCAATCCAGAGCCAGGTCGGCGCCGAACTCGGAAAGTCTGGCGCGCCGCTCCGGCGTGCTCGAGGTGCCGATCACCAGCCCCGCGCCCATAAGTTTCGCGATCTGAAGACCCATCAGCCCCACGCACGAACTTGCGCCCTGGATCAATACGGTCTCGCCGGGGGAGAGCGCTCCGTTGACGACTATGGCATCATGCATCGTCTGTAGAGCAACGGGGAGGGCGGACGCCTGCTCGTAAGGCATTTCCTTTGCCGGAACGGGGAGTACCCGTCCCCAGTCCGTCTTCACATATTCGGCAAAGGCGCCGGCTCCCGATCCCATAACGGCATCGCCCACCCGGATTTCGCCCACTTCGTCGCCAATTTTCACAACCTCTCCGGACCATTCGATGCCAAGCACGTTGCCGAGACCGCCCGCGCGGCCGTGCGCATGACCTGCGGCCATGGCCAGATCCGCGCGGTTCAGCGCGGCGGCTCGCACCTTGACCAGAATCTCGGCCGGTCCTGGAATCGGCGTGGGCGCATCTGTGATGGTCGGACCCTTTTCCGTAAGTACGAGGGCTTTCATTCAATGACTCCTCAGATAGGTTATAAGGACTGCCCACGGCGAATTTTGGTTCTCTGGAACCAGGAACCCTTCTCCGATCTCCGGATCGAGATCAGCTTTTCCTGTACCGGCCGACTTCGCTGCTGAAGTGGCAGGCGGCGAAATGCTGCCCTCCCTTGTCCTCCAGAGGTGGATCTGCCCGGCTGCAGATTTCCCTGGCGTAGGGACAGCGGGGATGAAAGTGGCAGCCGGGGGGTGGGAAAATAGGAGAGGGGACTTCGCCTTTAAGGGGGATCCGGGTGCGGCGCAGCGTCGGATCCGGGACAGGTACGGCATTCAGCAGTGCTTCGGTGTAGGGGTGCCGCGGCTCGAGATAGAGATCTTCGGCGCCGGCCAGTTCAACGATGCGGCCGAGATACATGACCGCCACCCTGTCGCTGATGTGCTCGATAACCGAGAGATCGTGGGCAATGAAAATATAGGTGAGCTGGAATTCCTGCTGGATATCCTGAAGCAGGTTAACCACCTGGGCCTGGATGGAGAGATCCAGAGCCGAAACCGGCTCGTCGGCCACAATCAGGCGGGGCTTCACCGCCAGAGCCCGGGCGATGCCGATGCGCTGACGCTGGCCTCCCGAAAATTCGTGGGGGTAGCGGTCGTAGTGCTCGGCCGAGAGCCCGACGGTGGAAAGCAGCCGGATCACCTCTTCCCGGATCGCACCGCCTTGGGCCAGTCCATGGATCCTCAACGGCTCTCCTACGATGTCTCCCACCCGCATGCGTGGGTTTAACGAGGAATAGGGGTCCTGAAAAATCATCTGGATTTCCCGCCTCAGCGGCCGCATTTTGCGTTGCGACAGGGACAGAATGTCTCGTCCCCGGAATCGCACTTCACCCGAATCAGCCTCCAGAAGCTTCAGAATCAGCTTGCCGGTAGTCGATTTTCCGCATCCCGACTCCCCCACAAGTCCCAGGGTTTCCCCCTCACGGAGGTTGAAGCTCAGCCCGTCCACCGCCTTCAGCTTGAGGTGTTTCCCGCCCATTGGACCCGGAGCGACATCGAAGGTTTTTTTCAGATCCCGGACTTCAAGAAGGGGTTCCATGGGTCAGCTCCACATGCGGACAAAATGCCCCGGTCCGACTTCCCGAAGGGGCGGAATTTTGCCCTGGCGGGGAGCGAACGGCTCGGAGCAGCGGTCCAGAAACGTATTCCCCGGCGGCAGGTCCGCGGTATCCACGATTTCGCCGCCGACGGGAATCAGCCGTGGCTTTTTCTCGCCCAGGCGGGGTATGCATGCCAATAAACCGCGCGTATAGGGATGGCGGGCATCGGAGAAGATGTCATTTACCGAAGCATGCTCCAGGATCAGTCCGGCGTTCATGATCGCCACCCGATCCGCCGATTCGGCGACCACGCCCAGGTCGTGGGTGATCAGCAAGGTGGCCATGTTCCTCTCTTTCTTGAGCTGATTGAGAAGATCCATGATCTGGGCCTGAATGGTGACATCAAGGGCGGTGGTCGGCTCATCGGCGATGAGAAGTTTGGGATCGCAGGCCAGGGCCATGGCAATCATCACCCTCTGGCGCATCCCTCCCGAGAGCTGGTGCGGATACTCACGGACGCGTCTCTCCGGAGAGGGGATACCCACCTGAGCGAGGAGCTGCACCGCGGCTTCCTCCGCCTTTTGCTTCTCCATGTTCTTGTGCAGCCTCAGAACTTCTCCAATCTGGTCCCCAACGCGGAAAACGGGATTGAGGGAGGTCATGGGCTCCTGGAAAATCATCGCGATCTGATTGCCCCGGATCCGGCGCATCTCCTCCTGGGGAATCCGCAGAAGCTCCTCTCCCCCGAAGAAGATCTCCCCCTCCACGATCCGGCCGGGAGGCGGCACCAGCCGCAGCAGCGACAGGGCCGTCATGGACTTGCCGCAACCCGATTCCCCCACCAATGCGAGGGTTTCCCCTACGTCGATGGAAAATTCGATGCCCCGGATCGCCTTGACCAGGCCGGAAGAGGTAAAAAAGAAAGTTTTCAGGTTCTTGACCTGAAGAAAAGGCATGGGGATCTCCACAAAAACCGCACTCAAAGTTTCAAATCTACACAGGAACGCATGGGTGGTCAAGACAAGTATATACGGAACGGAAACCGGAATCGCAAAGAGGGTGCTCGATTTTCAATTCCAAAAGAACGTGTTCTTTCCTCCGGAGGTGGGCCGTGCTACTATTCCTCCCTTCATCGACAGAGCAAAATCTGATGCATCCGCAAAAACCGGAGGATGGCGACGCCATCAAAGGATATCGAAATGGAAATAACGGAACAACGACAAAACCGGATTCTCACCTGGCTGACGGAAGATACGGGCCTGAGTCCTCTCCAGGTGGAAAATACGACGGCGCTGCTGCGCGAGGGAGCCACCGTTCCCTTCATCGCTCGCTATCGCAAGGAGCGCACTGGAGAGCTGGACGAGGTGCAGATCCGGCTGATCGAGGACCGGCTGGCCTATTTCACGGAACTGGAGGAGAGAAAGCTTACCGTTCTCAAAACCATCGAGGAGCAGGGAAAACTCGTGCCGGAGCTGGCTGCGCGCATCGAGGCTGTTCGGGAGAAAACAATTCTGGAGGATCTCTATCTTCCATACAAGCCCAAGCGGCGAACCAAAGCGATGATCGCTCGCGAACGGGGCCTGGAGCCGCTGGCGGATCGCATACTTGAACAGGACGCGGGCGAGAAATCCCTGGAAGGGGCGGCCCTTCCATTCGTCGATCCGCAAAAAGATATTGAGGATGTCGCCGCCGCACTGGAAGGCGCCGGGCATATTCTGGCCGAGCGGCTCAGTGAAGATCCGGAGGCGCGTGCGAATGTGCGCCGTCACACCTGGGAGCAGGGAGTCTTCTGTGCGAAACTGACTCCCGACCAGGACGTGAACACCTCCAAGTTCCAGATGTATGAGGATTATCGCGAGCCCCTTAAGGACATACCCTCCCATCGGATGCTGGCCATGCGCCGTGGGGAAAAAGAGGAGGTTCTGCGACTTTCACTTGAGGCGCCTGAAGATGAGATCCTGCATATCCTGCGGGGAAGGCTGGTGCGGGGGGAAAGCGTTTTTCGTCCTTTTCTGGAAGAGGTCGCCTTCGATGCCTATCGGCGCCTGCTGGCCCCTTCCATCGAAGTCGAGCTTCGACTGGAGGCGAGAAGGAAGGCCGACGATACGGCCATCGAGGTATTTGCGGACAATCTGAAGAATCTTCTTCTCAGCCCGCCCGCGGGGGGCAAACGGGTGCTCGGAGTAGATCCCGGGCTGAGGACCGGATCGAAACTGGCCACGGTGAGCGAAACGGGACGCTTTCTGGAACATGCCACGATTTACCCCCATACGGGAGGGAACAGGGTCGCACAGGCCGGGAAAGATCTTCTCAGGCTCATCGCGACGCATCGGATCGAAATGATCGCCATCGGCAACGGCACCGCAAGCCGGGAAATGGAACAATTCGTGCGGGATGCCCTGAAGGAGTCGGGACTCTCCATGCCGGTTGTGATGGTCAACGAGGCGGGCGCGAGCGTCTATTCCGCCTCGGATATCGCTCGGGAGGAATTCCCCGACCTGGATATCACGATACGCGGCGCGATTTCGATCGCCCGCCGACTGCAGGATCCTCTTGCGGAACTGGTGAAGATCGATCCCAAGAGTATCGGGGTGGGGCAGTATCAGCACGACGTCAATCAGGGACGGTTGAAGAAGGCGCTGGAGTCCGTCGTGGAGAGCTGCGTGAATTATGTGGGGGTTGACCTGAATACGGCCTCCCATGCGCTTCTCAACTATGTTTCCGGCATCGGGGAATCACTGGCGCGGGCGATCGTTCGCCACCGCGACGAAAACGGTTCCTTCACATCACGGAAAAAACTTCTCGCAGTACCCCGGTTCGGAGCGAAGGCCTTCGAGCAATCGGCGGGTTTTCTCCGAATTCGGAGCGGGGAGAATCCTCTGGACAATACAGCCGTTCACCCCGAGCGCTACGCTCTTGTCAAAAGGATGGCGGACGACCTCGGCTGCACCGTCGGAGATCTGATCGAGCATTCGGAACGGCTGGATGGCATCGATCTGGAGAGTTACGCGACCGAGGAGGCCGGTCTTCCCACGCTGAGGGATATCGTGGGAGAGATCAAGAAGCCGGGGAGGGATCCCCGCGAGGAATTCCGGACGGTGCAGTTCCGGGAGGATATCCGAGAGATGCAGGATCTCCGGGAGGGGCTGCTCCTGCCCGGGATTATCACCAATGTAACCGCCTTTGGCGCTTTCGTCGATATCGGCGTTCACCAGGACGGACTTGTGCATATCAGTCATCTGGCGAACCGTTTCATCAAAGATCCCAACGAAGTGGTAAAAGTGGGGGATATCGTGCAGGTCAAGATCCTCTCGGTGGACCTTCCCCGGCGCCGGATCGCTCTTTCCATGAAGGAGGCGGCGCCCGGAGGTGCGGATCAGAAGAAACCGGCGCCGGCCAGGGAGACGAAGAAGAATGCTGCGGATCCGCGCGCCTGGGAAAAGGCGGGTTTTCGGGTCAAAAAGCGGTAAAATCATTCACCACGGAGTCACGGAGGCGCTGAGAAAAGCCGGAATTATATCTATTTCCATAGCTAATGCGGGAAAACACCAAAACCGCTCAGGCCAATGGAGCGCCCCCGCGCCTCCGTGGTGAAAGTCATTTTTGATGGAAAAACGATGAAATATATCGATCTGCATCTGCACAGCACCTATTCCGACGGGGCATACTCCCCGAGGGAGGTGGTTCGCATGGCGGCGCAGGCTGGTTTTGCCGCCGCGGCGGTCTGCGATCATGACAACGTGGACGGCACTGCCGAGGCGGAGGCAGCGGGGAGCGAATGCGGGATTGAAATCCTGTCCGGCGTGGAACTCTCGGTGCAGTGGGGCGAATACTATGACATTCACCTTCTCGGCTACGGATTCGACCCGAGCGATCCTGAGTTGTGCCGATCGCTGGAGGAATTTCGCACCTTTCGGAAAACGCGAAATGAACAGGTGGTCGAGCGGGTAAACCGCAGGCTTCGCCAGGAGAAAAGGGACCCCATTGAGTTCTTCCGGGTCCAGGCGCTTGCGGGAGGGACATTCGGTCGCCCGCACATCGCCATGGCGCTCCTGGAAAAGGGGTATGTCCGAACGAACGAAGAGGCCTTCCGGCAGTACCTGGTTCCCTGCAACGTCCCTAAAAGGTACTTTCCTATCAAGGAGGCGATCGACCTGGTGCATCGAGCCGGCGGTATCGCCGTGCTTGCGCATCCGCCGTTCATCCATCCAGAGCGGCCTGTGCTCGAGGGTCTCCTGGATGCTTTTCTCCCCTTGGGACTCGATGGGGTGGAAGCCTGGAACAACGGGGCGGACAACGAGGACATCGACTGGATGATCACCCAGGCCCGGCGCCGCGGGCTTCTCGTCACTGGAGGCACCGATTTCCACGGGCTGGAAGGAGAGTCACTGACCATCGGAGGCAGCAGGGGCAATCTCCGGGTGCCTGTCGCCTGCATGGAGGAGATCCGCCGGGCGTTGAAGAAACTCCATCAAAGAATATCCTGATCTTAACATCCTCATGCCCCCCCTGCCGCCCAGTCTTCGTTGCACCTTTCGATTCTCCCTTCTTTTTGACCAAAACGAGCAGCAACCCTTCATCTGATTCCACGCTCAGCTGTTGATGTCATCGGCGAGAGCAATCCGGAGCCCAAGTTGAAAACCGTTTTCCTGCTCTTTTGATGGGAGCGGGAATATCGTCAATGGTTCTCAAGTTGCGTAGGGCCTCCATTCGTGAAATCGGTGCATTATGCGCGACATTCCCGAGCCCGACAATGTTTGGAAATCTCTAATTGTGAGGGTTTTGCTGGGAAATTTCTGGCAAGCGCTTGCAGAAAGATTATTCTTTTGCTATTCTTTTCCAAATGATTGGATAAAAATAACAATTTCTGTTTTTTACTGAAAACATCCATTAATCTTGCCCTTATTATTCTGATTGTCAGACTATAAAAATTTGTATTGGTATATCGCCAGTCCATTCTGGAATGATGGGCATGTGTACCTGCATCAATGCCCAAATGATGTGAAAATTCTCTGGGCTGGATCATGAAATTTCCGAACTCGAGACTTTCAATCAAGGAGGAGTATTATGAAAAGGAAGGATGTTCTTTGGCAAGGCGTCGCTCCGGCCCTGCTTCTGATTCTGGTCCTTGGTCTGGTGGGCTGCAACGGCGATGGCGGTGGAGACAAAACACCCTCCCTCAACACCGCTCCTGTACTCACCGTTCCCACCGCCCAGTCGGTGGTTCAGGGGAACACCCTGGCATTTTCCGTCGACGGCAGCGATCCCGATAAGGCGGACTCTCTGGTCTATTCCGTCAGCGGGAATCCCGCTAATGCCTCGATAGATGCCTCCACCGGCGACTTCACCTGGATTCCGACCTATGATCAGATCGGGGTCCACAACCTGACCTTCACCGTCAGCGATGGCAAGAAGGAAAAAAGCGATTTGGTGCAGGTTACGGTTCAGAAGGATGCCTCCGCCGATCCCACTGCGGCACTGGCGGGCGGCACACTCGATCCACTCACTATTCCCAAGTATATAACGCCCCTGGTCATTCCTCCTGTGATGAACAATAACGGCACGGAGAACAACTACGAGATCGCGGTGCGCCAGTTCCAGCAGCAGATTCTTCCGGGCGGGATCTGGAACTCCATTAACGGCCGCTCCGACGGGTTTCCGGCGACTACCGTCTGGAGCTATGGCCCTGCGGCGGATCCTGCTCCCGATTCCACGGAACTCGGAGGAGGCCACGGCATTGCGCCCGCCCCGAATTCCCAGTTCAATTATCCGGCCTATACCCTCGAGACTCGGGCCGATGTGCCTGTGAGGGTTCGCTGGATCAACGATCTGGTCGATGACCAGGGCAATTATCTGCCCCACCTCCTGCCGGTAGATCAGACGGTGCACTGGGCCAATCCCCCCCAAGTCTGCTCCGACGGAAGCGTAGGAACGGATTGCATGGGGGTGGATCCCGGTTACTACGAGGGTCCGGTTCCTATCGTCACGCACGTCCATGGCGCGCATGTCGAAGGGCACAGCGACGGCTATCCGGAAGCCTGGTGGTTGCCGGCGGGAAACAACATTCCGGCTCGTTATGCGACCAGCGGGCAGCTTTTCGACGATTCAACCGGTGCGAATCCAGGGAGCCTGGGATACGCCGATTATCTTTATCGAAATGATCAGCCGGCCACGACCCTCTGGTATCACGATCACACTCTCGGGATGACCCGTCTCAACGTTTATGCAGGGCCTGCCGGTTTCTGGTTGATCCGCGGCGATCATGCTCCAGTGGCCGGGGAAGTTGTGCCCGATACGGCCGATGATCAGAGCACCCAGATACCGAATGACGGGATTCTTCCCGGTCCGGCGCCGGTAGTCGAAGACGCTGTTCTGGACCTGAATGTCCCGGGAGAAGCGAGACGCAATGCCGTGCGGGAGATTCCCCTTGTCATCCAGGACCGTTCCTTCAACGCGGACGGGTCTCTTTTCTATCCCCGGAAAAGGGCCTTCTTCGAAGGGCTCGATCCGGACGATCTGCAGATCAACTTTTCTCCGGCGACGGATGTCCTGCCGACCTGGAATCCAGAGGCGTTCTTCAACGTCATGGTCGTCAACGGCGTCAGCTGGCCTCGCCTGGAGGTGGCTCAAGCCCGGTACCGTTTCCGCCTGCTTAACGGCTGTAATTCCCGCTTTCTTAATCTGGCGCTTTTTGTGGTCGACCCAACCACGGGTCGTATCGATCCGGATCAGGAGATTCCTTTTTATCAGATCGGCGCCGATCAGGGAGCCCTGCCGCAGGTCGTGAGAGTAACTACCGGTTTTGCCACCCCGCTGCCGGGGGACGGATCTTTTCCTGCCTCGCTGGCGTCCTCCGATCCGGACCAGGCCCTGCTGATGGGGCTGGCCGAGAGGGCGGACGTCATAGTCGATTTTTCAGGCATTCCCGCCGGGACAGTCGTCCGAATGGTCAATACCGCCCCCGATGCCCCCTTTGGCGGTTTCGACGGACTTTCCGGGGAAACGGATGTGGCCGATCCGGCTACAACGGGGCAGGTCATGCAGTTCGTCGTAAATTCAACTCTGAGCGGCGCCAGTCCTACCGATCCGACGGGCGCCACCCCGGCGACCGCACCGGAAAACCTTGTCCTGAGCAGCGAATCCGGCCTCGGCGACACGGATATCCTCCGGAGCATCTCTCTCAATGAAGAGGAATCGACCCAGGTCTGCGTCAATGCCGTTTTCGACGCCGATGAGGGTGAATTTGTCCCGGCGATACCTGTGACCCAGATAAACGGCATCGACCCCGAAAATTTCCATGAAAATTGTGAGGCGGCGGGAGGTCTCCCTTTCGGACCGACAGCGGCTCTTCTCGGCACGGTGGACCTGACCGACCCTCTGAATCCGGCCGGGATTGCACTCAAGTGGACCGACAGAACAGGCGCCAGCACGCCCGTCGAGGTCAAGATGCAGGACGGCAGCTCAGTCTTCATCCAGGTGACGGAAAATCCTCAGATCGTCAATGGGGTGGCGCCCACCGAAGAATGGGACATTTACAATTTCACCGCGGACGCCCATCCGATTCACCTGCACCTGGTGCGCTTTGAAGTTGTCGAGCGCCGGCTCTTTGACGGCGCCCCGAGTCCTAACGGCAGTACGCAGCCATGGGAGTCCGGCTTCAAGGACACGGTGATCGCCTATCCGGGTGAAATCACCCGGGTTCGGGCCACATTCGATCTCCCCGGGCTTTACGTCTGGCACTGCCATATCGTCGAGCATGAAGATAACGAGATGATGAGACCGTACGTGGTATCGGAGGCCCCGTGACATCGCGGGTGACTCCGTGAAGAAGTGCAAATTGAAATGTGACAAAGACGGCCCGGAGCGATCCGGGCCGTTCTCATTTGGAGACGGGAAGGGAAAGCTGAAGCGCTCTTTCCGGTTGAGGCTTCATGAAATGATGGTAAAGATAAAGGCAGATAGCCGCCAAGGGGTCAAGGGAGAAAGTCCGAATGAAAGTGCGACTTGGGGGACGACGTTTCTGGATCATTTCGGTCGGGGCTCTGCTCATCCTTACTATCCTGTTTTATGGGCTGGCGCCTCAGGTTATTCAGATGGGACTGGAACGATGGCTCGACTCCCGCAGTCAGATTTCGGCCAAAATCCAGGATGTGGATTTCAATATTTTTTCTGGCCGCGTGACCATTTACGCCCTTCTGGCCCGACGGGAGGGAACGGAGGGCCGCCTGGTCTGGGAGCGCGCCTCGAGCCGCAGCGGCTGGTGCTCTGTACTCCCGAAATGGATGACGATCCCCAGGGCCGTCCCCGCGTGGAAATTGGCATATGATTTTGTTTCGCCTCCCTGAATCCCCTGCGGGCTCTGAAGAACTCCCCTTGACAGGTCTTCGCCTCCTGTTAAACAGGTTGAAGTTATACTTGCCGCCATTTGTAGAAACAACCACTTGACTTTTCTTCCGTTATCGTCAGAGGTTCGCCTGGGTGCGATTCGGGGGAAGCGGGAAGAGAGGCATCATGATTGAGCGCATCGAGCAACTTCTTGGCGAGGAAAAAGAGCTTCTGACCTATTCCGGCCGGGGAATCTCCCGGGAAAGTCTTCATCTGCCGGGGCCGGATTTCATAGAGCGGGTCTGGATCCCGTCGGACCGCCCTGTCCCTGTTCTCCGCAATCTACGGGGGATGCACAACACCGGCCGTCTGGCCGGCACGGGATTTCTTTCCATTCTGCCGGTCGACCAGGGGGTTGAGCATTCAGGCGGCGCATCCTTCGCTCCGAATCCCGAGTATTTCGATCCCGAAAATATCGTTCGTCTGGCAATTGAGGGCGGCTGCAATGCTGTGGCGTCCACATTCGGCGTTTTGGGCTCGGTGGCCCGAAAGTATGCCCACCGGATTCCCTTTATCGTCAAAATTAACCACAATGAGCTCCTTACCTATCCCACCGCGTATGACCAGATCCTTTTCGGGGGGGTGAAAAATGCGTTTGAAATGGGGGCGGCAGGCGTCGGCGCCACGATTTATTTCGGCTCTCCGGAATCGCGCCGGCAGATCGTGGAAATCGCCTCCGTTTTCGAAGAGGCCCACCGGTTGGGGATGTTCACCGTCTTGTGGTGCTACCTGCGCAATTCGGATTTCAAGAAGGATAAGGATTATCACCTCGCCGCCGATCTCACCGGACAGGCGAACCATCTCGGCGTGACGCTTCAGGCCGATATCATCAAGCAGAAGCTGCCTGAGTGCAACGGTGGTTTTCCGGCTGTGAAATTCGGGAAAACCGACGAGCGTATTTACGGCGATCTCGTTCCGGACCACCCCATCGAGTGGACGCGCTACCAGGTGGTCAACTGTTATATGGGGCGTTCGGGGCTCATCAATTCCGGCGGGGCTTCGTCAGGAAAGAACGACCTTGCCGAGGCGGTTCGCACGGCCGTGATCAACAAACGCGCCGGAGGAACAGGCCTGATCAGCGGACGTAAGGCTTTTCAGAAGCCGATGAAAGAGGGTGTGGAGTTGCTCAATGCGATTCAGGATGTCTACCTCTGCCCTGAAATTACGATTGCCTGAGCAGCCTCATGGATGGCGGGACAGAGCATCCGTGCCTTTAAGGTGTTCCGAATCCCAAGGAGACATTCTGTCATGCCTGCATGGTCTTTAGTTTACGAAGGGTTCAATCCAGAGGAGGAAAAGCTCAGGGAGGCCCTCTGCACTCTTGGAAACGGCTATTTCGCGACGCGTGGGGCGGCGACCGAGTCCGTGGCGAATGAAGTGCATTATCCGGGCACCTATCTGGCCGGGGGCTATAACCGTCTGAAAACGGAAATATCAGGGCGTGTGGTCGAAAATGAGGACCTGGTAAACCTGCCCAACTGGCTTCCCCTGACCTTCCGTCCGGAAGAAGGGGAATGGTTTTGCCCCGGAGACGTGGAGATCCTCTCTTATCGGCAGGAACTCGACATTCGTCGCGGACTTCTGCAAAGGGAAATCCGTTTCGAGGATGAGGGTGGACGCCGGTCCGTAGTGCGGCAGCGGCGGCTGGTGCACATGCGGCATCCTCATCTTGCGGCCATCGAGATGACGATGATACCCGAGAACTGGTCGGGGAAGGTGGAATTCCGGTCGGCCCTGGACGGACGAGTCATCAACGACGGGGTGGCGCGCTACCGCAGGCTGAACAGCCGCCATCTGGAGCCGATCGCCGCGGGGGAGGCGGATGACGAGAGCCTTTTCCTTCAGATGTGCACCAATCAATCGAAGATGCGCCTCGCCCTTGCCGCCCGGACCCGGGTTTTCGGTACGGGGAGTGGTGAGAATCCGCGGCGCCAGATCCACCGGGAACAGGACCACGTCGCCCATCTTCTGACACTGCCGGTGGCCCGGGGGGAAGAAATACGGGTGGAAAAAGTGGTGGCCCTGTATACCTCCCGTGACAGCGCCATTTCCGAAAGTGGTCTGGAAGCCCGAAAGGCCGTGGCCCGAGCGGATTCCTTCGCCGGTCTTCTGGAGACTCACGTCGAGCGCTGGGAGCAGCTCTGGCGTCATTTCGATCTGGAAATCGATATCACGGATGGAGAGAGGAGGCGGGACCTGCTCATCCTTCACCTGCACATCTTCCACCTTCTGCAGACCGTCTCGATGCACACCATGGACCTCGACGTGGGGGTTCCCTCCCGGGGATGGCACGGCGAGGCCTACCGAGGGCATATCTTCTGGGACGAGCTTTTCATATTCCCCTTTCTCAACCTGCGCGTCCCCGAGATCACCCGGGGGTTGCTCAAGTACCGCTACCGTCGCCTGGGAGAAGCACGTGCGGCGGCCCGGGAAGCGGGTTTTCGGGGGGCCATGTATCCGTGGCAGAGCGGCAGCAACGGGCGGGAGGAGAGCCAGCAGCTGCACCTCAACCCGAAATCCGGACGCTGGCTTCCGGACAACACCCACCTGCAGCGACATGTCAACGCCGCCATTGCATATAACATCTGGCAGTATTTCCAGGTGAGTCGCGATACCGAATTTCTCGCCTTCTACGGCGCCGAGATGCTGCTGGAGATCGCCCGCTTCTGGGCAAGCATCGCCTCCTGGAATGAGGAACTCGAGCGCTACGAGATCGTGGGCGTCATGGGTCCGGACGAGTACCACGATTCTTATCCCGGGGCTTCGGAGCAGGGGCTGCGGAACAACAGCTACACCAACATTATGGCCGCCTGGGTTATGTCCACCGCCCTGGAGGCTCTTCAGTCCCTCGCCGACGATCGCCGGCGGGAGCTCTGCGAACTGCTCGACCTGAACCAGGAGGAGTTGGCCGCCTGGGACCGCATGAGCCGCAGAATGTACGTGCCATTTCACGGAGACGGGATCATCAGCCAGTTCGAAGGATACGAGAAACTGCAGGAATTCGATTGGGAAACCTACCGCAAAAAATATGGTATTGTCATGCGCCTCGACCGCATTCTGGAGGCGGAAGGCGATAGCCCCAACCGATACAAGGCCTCCAAGCAGGCTGATGTCCTCATGCTTTTTTTCCTTTTTTCCTCCGACGAACTGAGGGAAATATTCGATCGCCTCGGGTATCCTTTCGAATATGAAACTATTCCCCGGAACATTGATTATTACATTCAACGAACATCCCATGGTTCGACCCTGAGCCAGGTTGTTCATTCCTGGGTGCTGGCCCGAGCCGACCGGCCGCGCTCCTGGAATCTTTTCGAGATTGCCCTGAAATCCGATGTGGAGGACATCCAGGGGGGGACCACTCCTGAAGGGATTCATCTGGGCGCGATGGCCGGAACCGTCGATCTCGTGCAGCGGGCTTTCACCGGCATTGAAACATGGGGGGACGTGCTGCGTTTCAATCCGCGCCTGCCGGAGGAGATCATGCGTCTCTGTTTGCGTATTCGCTACCGTGGACAATCCATGGAGGTGACCGTAACACCCGGACGATTGAAGGTGGAATGCCTCAAATGCGGCGCCGAATCGGTGCGGATAATCTTCAAGGAAGAAGAGTGCAGACTGGAGGGAGGAGAATCGAGGGAGTTCGAGCTGACCTGACGGAGGGGTACGAACAGACAGATATGCTGACTCACATGACGCCGAATGCCGCCAATATGAAGGTAGCCGCAGTGAATAAGAACGCGAGAAGCGCCAGGAGCCCATCATTGGCGATTAAGGATAGGCCGAAAGCGGTGAGTGCGGCGCCGGCTCCATTGGCGCTAAAGGGCACAATTTCCATGGCCGGCATTGCAATGCCGATAACGATGCACGCAATGGCGATCGTTTGGGTGTGGCGCCGAATATCGACCATTCTGGAAGAGAAGGCATTGGCGATCCCCTGCGCTACCTTCAGTTCCGTCTGCACCGGGTGCGTCGTGTTTGGTAATGCTCCACGTAAATCTTCTTGTTTCAGTCATCGGGTTCTATTCCAGCTGCGGGCGCCGGCCGGGCGCTCCGCAGGAACATTCTGCCGATCGAAATTCAAAAGATTTAAAAACGGTGTTACTGTACTCTAATTCCTTTGTTGACGGCATTGCTCTGCTCTGATATTATTCTTACATAAAACCTTGTTTTGCCCATGAAGGAGATCACTTATGGACAACACGGCGATCGCAACGAATCGACCCGACGAGCAGACAGCCCCATCGATCGAAGCCTATCTTCTCCGGACCTCTTTTCGGATCTTTCTGGTGGCAATCCTGATGATCATACTGCTGATCGGGATCTGGTCCCTGGCAGCATTGATCTCCGCCGCGACTTTTTCCGGCGGGCCGCTGGAGTTGGCCAAGGGCTGGTTAAGCGCCGTTAGCGGAATCTAGTTTTTCACTCTTTTTTGCCTTAACATCCGAAGGCGCGCAACATCCCGCTTTTCGTCGACCCCCACCCTCGGTGCCGCAGCGGTTTGCCCCCCTTGTTGTTCTCCCACTGCCGACCCTCGGCACCCTGGTGGTTGGTCGATTCTTCCCCTTTCATCGACTCCTGATAATGGCGGCTGTCCGGAGAGCGGCAACCTTACCCAGAATCTCGGATACGGCTGCAATAAATTGCTCTTTTCCCTCTCCCGCATCTCACAACTCATGAATTCATGGATAATTTTTGTGCTGTCCGGGTTGTCCATCGGCTTGTTGTCGATACAATACTCCCACACGCCCAGGACTGGCATTGGCGAAGAAAAAACTGGAACTCTATTTCTGAAAAATGAGGAGAAAACGCCATGGCAAAAGTCGCCATTAACGGACTCGGCCGCATCGGCCGGGCAACGCTGAAGATCATCCTCGACACTCCCGAACTCGAACTCGTTGCCATCAACGATCTGGTCCCCACAGACAATCTCGCCTATCTGCTGCGCTACGACACCGTCTACGGACGGTATCCCAAAAAAGTGGAGAGCCGTGAGAAAAGCCTTCTCATCGAGGGGCGGGAGTACCGGGTGCTTAACGAAAAGGATCCTGCCAGCCTTCCCTGGGAGGATATGGGTGTGGATCTCGTCTTCGAATGCACAGGGATTTTTACCAACAAGGAAGGCCTGGAGAAGCACATTCAGGCCGGAGCGAAGAAAGTCATCCTGTCCGCTCCGATCAAGGGAGACGGGGTTCCCACCGTGGTCCACGGGGTGAACGAAATCGACGCTTCATTGAAGGTGCTCTCCTGCGCCAGCTGCACGACCAACTGCATCACTCCCGTCGTAGAGGTGATGACGCGGCGGATCGGGGTGAAAAAAGCGATCATGACCACCGTCCATGCCTATACCGCAACCCAGGCCATCGTCGACAGCCCCAAAAAGAAGGTTCGCAGAGGTCGGGCCGGAGCGGCCAACCTGGTACCCACCTCCACTGGAGCGGCCAAAGCTACCGGAAAGGCGCTTCCCGAAATGCAGGGGAAATTCGACGGAGTCGCCGTGCGCGCGCCGGTGCCCGTGGGTTCCATCGCCGATATCGTCTTCGTCACCGAGAGACCGACCTCGGTGGAGGAAATCAACGATATTTTCCGTGAAGAGGCCGATACGGACCGATACCGGGGCATTCTCGGGGTGGCGGAGGACGAATTCGTCTCCTCGGACATCATCCAGGACTCCCGGGCCTCCATCGTGGATACGGACATGACCCAGGTGGTGGACGGCGACCTCGTGAAGGTGATGAGCTGGTACGACAACGAGTGGGGATATTCCTCCCAGATGGTCAGGGAGGCGGTTCGACTGACCAAGGGGGGGGAATGAATCAGAAAGAATGGTTCAACTCGTCCGTTGAAGATCTCCTTGGAGAACTTGATTCGGGGCGAGAGGGAACCTCAGACAAGGAGGCCAAAAAGCGTCGGCAGAAGAATGGGCCGAACAAAACAGGATGGAGAAAGGGTCAACATTTCCTTCCGCCGGGATTGGATTATTCAGTTCTGTATCCAGGCAAAAAGGGCTGCCAGAATTAAAATCAAAATTCCGGTCATCCAGGACATGATACGTGCTATCCAGATGCGCATGGTTTTTCCTTGCCCGAATCAGACCAGATCAAAAAGCTCGGAATTGATCCGATTCATGGGAACATGAAGGTTTCTCAGGGCTCTTTCGGTACAGTTCAACATGGGCACAGGTCCGCAGATGAAGTATTCCCGGCTTGCTCGATCTTCAGGCAGATAGCGGCTCAACAATTCCTGCGTGACCATCCCCTTCTCTCCCGACCATCCTTCCGGTGGATCATTCAGTACCACGACCATCCGCAGATTCAACTTTTTCTTTATACGATCCAGCTCCTCCCGAAACGTCAGCCGCTCCCAGGTGTTGTAGGCGTAGACAAGCAGCAGAGGGCGCTTGTCGTCACGATCAGCAAGGGTTCGAAGCATCCCCATGATGGGGGCGATTCCTACCCCTCCGGCGATGAAAACATATCCAGGCGCCACTTGCCGGTCGATACTGAAAGATCCGTAAGGCCCATCGACGAAGACCTTTTCTCCAGGGGTGACCCGGCCGATGCGGCGTGTGAAATCGCCCAGTTCCTTGATGGTGAACGTGAGCCGATCCTGCTGCTCCGCGCTTGAGGAAATAGAAAAAGGATGCTCTTTCAGGGCAAATGGAGAATGCCAGATGGATATCCAGGCGAATTGTCCCGGTGCAAACCGGATTCCCGTGTGTCCATCCGGGTTCAAAACAAGTGTCCAGGTACTGCCCCTTTCCTGAATTACCTCTGCTACCTTAAATGGGTGTCTGAGAATAAAAGCCGGCTTGACCAGGCGCATATAGAGCAGAACGGTAATCCATGAAGCAAGGATGACAATCCAGAGCTGGGTCTTCCATGGCGCGTGGGTATAGTAACCGACTCCTCCGATATGAAAAATGGAAAATACCAGCACAGCCACAGCAAGAACCGCGTGCCAGAAGCGCCACCGGTCGTAATCGATATGGAGCTTTTTTCGCCAGAAGGACGAGGTAAGAATAATGATGACCAGAATCGTCGCAATAACGCCGGCCCACATGTGAAAGGGCATGACCGTCGGGGCGAGAAGGTGGAGTATGACAGGATCGCTGGCCGGAAAGATGGCGATATGCATTGCCAGGAAGGTCAGGATAACGAGTGAAATCAGACGATGGAAATAATAGATGATATCGATGCCGAACGGAGCGGTGGCCCGTTTGAAGCGGGCGGTCAGAATAAACATCACTCCCAGCATGGCGGCGGAGGCGAATCCAAGAGCTGCGGATAAATCCCACCAGAAGCCGTTTCCGGCCGGAACGGGCCGCAACAGAAGAACGAAAAGGGGCGTGAGCACAAGAGCCAGATAAACCAGCGTCCAGAAAAATCCCCTCAAAACCTGCAGCATGTGTTCGCCTGTATTTATGGGGCTGTATGGAGAGCCCCCATAACCTTACCAACGGAATTTTCACTGACAACGACCAGTTGCGAAGTACGACTGTCCGGTCGAACCGATTTCAAATTCTGCCGCAGTTTTTTGACTCCTTCAAAAATACTGGTTTTCGGGGAACCTTGCGCCGGGTGATCATCGAGATCGAAAATAAGTGCTTCAAAATCCCCAGAACGAATCTTCTTCCGGTACCGGGCAGCCCTCCTTCTTTCGAATAGATTAACAGCCCAAGCATAACAGGCGGATGAAAGGGTGCAATGGGAGGGCATAGCGACAGAAAAATGGCATTAAAAAGCCGGGGCGTCGGCCCCGGCGGATGAAGCTTAAATGTTTTCGGAAGTGCAATTTCACCCATAAGACCTTCGTCAACTCACGCTATACGGTGCTCGGTTCATCCCCGCGTCTGCGGGGAACATCCTTTTGTCATATATGCGCAGGTAACGTGCGCCGGTTCATCTCGGTGACCAGATCGACAGAAGCTGCGTCGGATTGTGTGACTCGCCTCCCACAAGACAGCGGCTACCGCTGCCACATCAAGACAATGATAGGGCAGTAGGTGTCCGCCAGCAGCCTATCCACCCCCTGCGACAAAAATACGTCACAATCAAGCCAACGTTGCAATGTTCCCGGCCTTCAAGAGCAGTCCCGCACTGCGGCTCACCAGCTCATTCTCTTTGCGCATCCACATACTTGCGCAGAACCTCATTGATCATGGACTGATACCCCTTCCCCTGCTTCTTGAAAAATTCAAGAATGTCGGGATCGATGCGCAGGGTGATCTGCTGTTTTTTCCGCGGCAACCGGATGCGGGCATTGCGGAAAAAATCTTCGCGCAAAGGGGGAATCTCAGAGGTGTCGATTTCCTTATCGGCCATTTTCGAGATCTTCTCCCAGTCGGTGCGCGAGGGTTTGGAAGTAGGCTTCCCTTTCATAACTATCTGCCTTTCTGAAGGAAATGATTCGGATGGTGTCTTGATACGGCGCGATATAGACAAGAACCACGCATACGATGCCGCGCAGCAGGCCGATCGCGACCCATCGCTCCTCGCTGTAATCGAAACGATCGTCCAGGCGCTCCAGCATAGGGCCGTCGAAAACTTCCGCCGCATCGGCGAAGTCGAGCCCGTGCTTCCGGATATTGTTTCTGTTCTTCGCTTCATCCCATTCAAATTTCATCCTACCACCCCTCACATGTAGTTACAATTGTAATGACATAATTCAATCGATACGGGAAAAGGGTCAGGGAATGCTAACCCCCTTATGAGATGAAGCCGGGGCTTTCGCCCCGGGGGTCTAATGCCGGTTGCATAAAAGCGGAAGCAAACAATTATTCGCAAGATAAAGGAAATCAAAACATTGCGCGGGGCGTACACCGTTCGCCGCACAAGCAGGAGAGGAGCGCGGGTTGACGCGGAGAGTGCGGAGAAGAGCCGCTTCCGCAGGTTACATCAGGCTCGGCAGCCAGGTTGCGAGTGGCGGAAAGAACACGATCAGAGTCATCACCAGAATCAATATGAAAATGGGAAGCAAAGCACCCTTTGTCACCGTGTGAATCGGAATGGAGCCGATCTGGGATACGATGTAAAGAACGCCGCCCATCGGAGGGGTGATGAGGGCAAGATTGGCGTTCATCAGCAGAATGACGGCAAACCAGATGTTGTCCCATTCCATATGCAGTACCACGGGATAGAGAAGCGGTATGGCAAGATACACCAGGGCGAGAACTTCCAGAAACATCCCGAGAATGAATAAAAAGATATTGATCAGAAGCAGCAGCAGGAGCGGGGAGAAGTCCTTGGCGATGATGATCTCAAGGATCTGCTGGGGAATGCGGCCGTACACGACAACCTGGCCGAGCATGGCGCCTCCGATGACGATGACGGCCACCATCGAGGATATGGTGGCCGCGGACATCAGAACGCCCCACATTTTTTTTATGGTCAGGGTGCGATAGACCACAAATCCGATAATCATGCAATAGACAGCAGCGATGGCCGCCGCTTCGGGGGCCGTGAAAATCCCCAGATAGATGCCGCCCAGGATGATGACCGGCGCCATCAGACCCCAGAACGCATCCTTGAAGGCCTTCAGCCTCGACATGTCCTCGGGATCGGCCGAAATTTCAGGCTGAACGTCCACCTCGTTTGCGGCTCTTGCGGTGAGCGGGGGAAGGCCCGTATTTTCGGCGTATTCCATGAAGGTTGAATTGGAGTCTGCGAGCATCCCGTCTGATGCGCACGCCAGAGCCGGTGCGGGACCGTTGTTGCCGTTGTATTCGTTCTGGGCGGATATTGCGTTTTTGCCACGGTTTTTTTCCCGGGCCTGTTCAATGCGGAAGCATACCGCCAGCGCCGCCGAATAGAGCACGATCAGCAGGATGCCGGGAATCATTCCCGCCATGAACAGTTTTCCTACGGACTCATCGGTAAGGTATCCATAAACAATCATGATGATGCTGGGCGGTATGACCATGCCCAGGGACCCTCCCGCCGTGATGGCCGCCGATATGAGCGTATTGGAGAATTTTGCCTTGCGCAATTCGGGAATGGCGATCAGCCCCATTGTGGATGCGGCGACGAAGCTTGAACCGGTCATGGCCGCGAATATGCCGCTGCTGGCGATGGTGGCCGTTCCGAGGCCGGAGCGCATGCGGCCCAGAAAAGCCCTGGCCGCATCGAAGAGCCGTTTGCCCATTCCCGTCTCGGAGATCAGTTGCGCCGCCAGGATGAATAACGGTATGGCCACCAGGACGCTCGAGTCCAGCGAGGTGTAGGCTCTCTCGATTCCCATGGTCATGGCCTGATCAAAGTCGGCAAAGGCGGTCAGCAGGCCGAGCGCAAGAAAACCCAGACCGAATCCGACAGGAAATCCGCTGGCCAGAACCAGCAGGAAGACAATTACAAAACCGATCACGTACAAAGTCATGATGATACCTTTAGTTTCTGAGACGTGGTAAACTTGGGGGCTCCTAATGCGATTCGCGACCGCCGAGGATTTCCTCGGCCAGCTTGTTGATGAACTGCAACGTCAGCAGAAGTCCGCCAATGGGCACCAGCGTCCAGGGAATCCACAGGGGAAACTGCAGTACGCCCGTGCTCGCGTCGTTGATATCGTAGGAGAATTTGGCCATTTCCGCGCCCTTGACGATGAATACAAGGGAGTAGGCGATGCCCATCAGGTTGGTAACGATCTTCAATCCTCGCCGCTTTCCGGCCGTCAGCCTCTGCACGACGAGGGTAATGGCGAAATGGCTGTTGCTTTTGAGGGCGTATGCCGCCCCGAGAAGGCCCAGGGCCATGCACAGGTAAATGCTGATCTCTCCCACCCAGGTCGTCGGCGCGGAAAAAAGATATCGCATGAACACTTCGTAGGTGATGATCAGCGTTACGGCCAACAGACATAGGGCGGCCACGAAGCCTCCCGTGTCGCTGGTATGGTCGATCCAGCGGAAAAGAATGAATTTCTTTCTGGAGGGTGTCTGCATGAGTATTCCTGTTTTGTAAAACAGCCATTGAACGGATCGGATCGCCGACCCGTTCAATGGCGACGAGAACACGGATGAACCGAGGTGATTGCGAACCTACTTAAGGTTGATCTCCAGGAGCCGCTGGGCGTCCTTGCCGTTGTCCCTGGCCCATTTGTTCCAGACCTCGCGGCTCACTTCCTTGATTTTCTCCCTCTCGCCGGGATCCAGTGTGGTGATGGTGGCGCCTTCCTTTTCCATTTCGCCTTTGAACTTCGCTTCCCAGCCCTTGGCCAGGGCCAGGGATTTGTCGCCTTTTTCCTTGCCGATGCCGACCAGAACCTCCTGAACGTCCTCGGGCAGGCTGTCCCAGGTCTTCAGGTTCATGACGACCAGAATCGTCGCAAAGCTCATGTCCATGCGGGTCACATACGGGGCGACCTCATGGGACTTCTGGAAATAGCCGCCCACGGTGGAGTTGGCGATCGCGTCGGCGACGCCTCTCTGAAGCGCCATGTACTGTTCGGTCTGCGGGATGGAGGTGTCGGGCGCGGCGCCGAGACGGGCGATGATCTCGGAGAAAATCGGGCTGGTGGAGAGCACCCGCAGGCCTTTGAAGTCCTCGACCTTCTCGATATTCCCCTTGGCGCTGTACATCTGAACGCCGTCGGTGTAGCTGGTGTAAATCAGCTTCAGACGTTTCTTTTCCATGGCCTTTTCGATGATCTCCAGGGATTCTCCCGTGTGGGCTTCGGCAATCTCATCCAGGTTGTCGAAGGCGAAGGGGAGGTAGACCCCCTGGAGCATCGGCACCATCGCGAGCATGGCCGGCGTAAGAACCAGCCCCATGTCCACCGAGCCCCGTGCGACCGCCGTGTGCATCTCCCTCGGGCCGTAGAGCTGGCCGCCGGGATAATCCACGATCTTGTAGCGTCCGGCGAGTTTTTCATTGACTTCCTGGATCCATTCCGCCCTCTCATGGGCGATGAAATGCTGCGATGGTCCCCAGGTGGCGAGCTTGAGTTCCTTTTCCGCCGAGGCGCCGACAGGCGCCAGCGTAAGTGCCAAAGCAAGGCAGCATAGGGTAAACAGGATTCTGCTTTTCATTTTTTCCTCCTTGGCGAATCGTTTGTTTGCGCATTGAAATGAGCACGGTGAGTGGATCCTGTCCGTTCCTTATCTCTATCTTCTGGCCATCCCCGCGGAAGAGGGAGCGGCCGCGGCCCCAGGGGCCGCGGCCGCTTTTCTTAATAGGCCTGCTGATAGAGTTCAAATACTTCGTCGGGATGTTTCACTCCCCGTGCATTGAAA
Organism: Desulfuromonadales bacterium; assembly: GCA_024636295.1. Classification (GTDB taxonomy): domain Bacteria; phylum Desulfobacterota; class Desulfuromonadia; order Desulfuromonadales; family JAGXHI01; genus JAGXHI01. The sequence continues at coordinate 45,148 of JAGXHI010000039.1, read as the reverse complement.
AGAGCCGCCGCATCCCCTGTGGCATGCAGAGCGCACATGTTCAGGGCCTGCTCCGTGATTCCCACATCGCGCAGCTTCTCCGGATGGCCCACTTCCTTCATGAAGGCTTCGATGGCATCGGCTGCGGCGAGAGCCGCGGTCCGCTCATCCATTCCGATGGTGTTGACCCCCAGCGCCTGGGCGGCAAGGGCGAGTTTGCCCGAGGCGGCATCCACGTTGAAACGCATGACCTTGGGCAGGACTACTCCGCACGCGGCGCCATGGGGAACATTGTGAAGGGCGCCCAGGGTATGGGCCATCGCATGGGCAAGCCCGACCTGGGCGATGGTGAACGCCCAGCCGGCCATGGTGGCCGCCAGCTGCAGGTTGAGGCGCCCTTGCTCATCACCGGGATTGGCCACGACTTTCGGCAGGTTTTCCCTGATCAGACGAATGGCCTGGAGAGCCTGACCGTCGCAGATCGGCTGGGAGCGCGTACTGGTCAGGGCTTCGATGGCATGGGTCATGGCGTCCATGGCCGTGGTGACCGTCAGCCCCTGGGGAAGCCCAAGGGTGAAGCGGGGATCGAGAATGGCGGTATTGGGCATGATCCAGGGGTCGATGAGATAGACCTTGCGGCCGACCGCCTTATTCTTGATGACGGCCGCATTGGTTACCTCGCTTCCGGTTCCCGAGGTGGTGGGAATGACGATGTGCGGAGTTTGCGGCTCCTGCAGCCGTGCGAGGGCGATATGATCGTTGCACGTGCCGCCGTTCTTCAGGGTGACGCACACCGCCTTGGCGGTATCGATGACGCTGCCGCCGCCGACGCTGACGATGCAGTCGGCGTTGAGGCCGCGCGCCGCCTCCACCGAGGCATCCACGGTTTCGAGAGAGGAGTCCTGCTCGATCTGGTCATAGACCCCGACACAGAAATCGACCAGGGCATCCTCAACGTGCTTGACCAGACCCGTCCCGCGTACGCCGGGATCGGTGAGGATCAGCGCTCTTCTGGCTCCCAGTTTGATCATTTCCTTGTAAATGGCGTGCAGGCTGCCGTGGCCGGAGATGATATTGGTCGGGCATTTGTACTGGACGTAGGGATTTGCCTTGTTATCAGAGAGGATGGACATGGCGTTGTTGCTGCCGACGGCGGCATAAGAGCTCACGTGGACCCTTTTTACCTGGACGAATTCGGAAAGGCCGGAATGGCCCATTTCCCGTCCGAAACCCGACTGCTTGTATCCACCGAAAGGACAGAAGTCGCCAAAGGCGTGGAAATTGTTGATCCAGACCGTTCCGGTGCGCATCTGGTTGGCGATGCGCTCGGCTCGGGCATTGCTGCTGGAGAAGACGCCGCCCCCGAGTCCATAGATGGAATCGTTGGCAATTGCCACAGCCTCTTCATCGCTTTCGTACTTGATGACCGAGACGACCGGCCCGAAAATCTCCTCCTGGGCAATCCGCATCTTGTTGTTGACATCTACGAAGATGGTCGGAGCGTAGTAGAAACCGCCTTCGACCCCGGGCGCCTCCACCCGTTGACCGCCGGTGAGAACTTTCGCCCCTTCCTCTTTGCCGATCTTGACGTAGTTGTCCACGGTGGCAAGCTGCTGGGCGCTGACCAGCGGTCCGAGATGGCTGGTCGGCAGCAATTGATAGCCGACGCGCAGCTCCTCTGTGCGTTTTTTCAGCTTTTCGACGAACTCATCGAAAATGCTGGCGGCAACAAGGACCCGGGTTCCCGATTCACAGACCTGTCCCTGATGAAAGAAGGTGCCGAAAGCCGCGCCATTGGCGGCCACATCGAGATCCGCGTCATCGAGGATGATGTTGGCTGACTTGCCCCCCAACTCCAGGGTCACTTTCTTTACCGATTCAGCGGCCATTTTCATGATGTTGCTGCCGACTTCCGTGCTCCCGGTAAAGGAAATCTTATCGACGTACGGATGGGTGCAGAGGACGTTCCCCACTTCTCGCCCCTGGCCGGTTATGACGTTGACCACTCCCTTCGGAATCCCCGCTGCCTGTGCCGCTTCGGCAATGATGAGCGCTGTCAGGGGAGTCTGGGTCGCCGGTTTCAGAACGATGCTGTTGCCCATGATGATGGCATGGGAGATTTTCCAGAAAGCCATGCTGGCCGGAAAATTCCAGGGCACGATTCCCACGCAGACCCCAACCGGCTCACGGCGAATAAAATCGCGGCCCGGGGCGGATACGTTGCCCGAATAGGGAATCTCTTCTTCCCAGGGAAATTTAGTGGCTGCGTAATGGGCCAGGTTGCGCAGCAGGCCGGCGCCATTGGAGCCCCAGAATTTCGACAGGCCGATGATGTGCCCGCCGTCCATGGACTCGGTCACAGCCAGGCGTGATGAAAGTTTGGTTATATGGTCGGCGAAGTCGTAAATTTTCGCGGCACGCGCGGTGGGGCTCATCCGGCTCCACTCGCCGTGATCAAAAGCCCGGCGTGCCGCTTCCAGCGCCGCTTCCGCATCGGCTATTCCGGCTTGCGCCACCGTGGCAATGGGTTGCTCGTTTCCTGGATCGGAGGTAACAAATGTCTTGCCATCCGCCGCGTCGACAAACTCGCCGTCGATAAACAATTTGTAGTGTTCCATCGTATCTCTCCTTTTTTCCCTGTGAACGATACCCTCCATACCATGTGTATTGGGGCAGGAGTGAAGAACCGACAAGGTTGTGCCTTGCGGCCTCACGCCAGTGGAAAAGAACCAGAAGGGTCAGCTTCGTGAATTAGGCGTTGTTTTAAAATGATTTGAAAATTGTCCTTCCTTTTTAATTGTGAGAAATGGGAAATTTCCTGTGGTAATGCCCACGAAGGCTTGACAAGCGGTGTTTTTTATCTTTAAACAGGGATGATTTTCAGTCAATATTCTATTCTGTTTTATGGAAATTACTGTTTTATGCTAAAACAGATAGCCATGTTTTTTTGTCCGCCGACTCCCGTGTTTCAACTGCTCAGGCCGGACGGAGCATGGCAATTTCTTTATCTCACCCCTGCAGGAGGACTTGCCGATGGAAAACAGGGAAAAAGCGTCCAATGCTCTTCTGGCGGTGTTTCCGACGTCCGAAGCTTTTCATCAATTTGCCGCCAGCAGTGATGGTATTTCCGTTGCGGAATCCTTTGTCGAATTTGGGAAAAGAAAACGCCTGATCGGATCCAGGGACAGGGAAAGCCTGGCTGCGTTCATTCAGGGCAGATCCGTTGAGGAAACGGAAGAAGACGTCCCGGGCAACCTGACATTCGAAGAGGTCCTGCATAGCAAGGAAGAGCTGCTGAACCTGAAGATCTCCGTGCGGGCATGGACTGATCGGATCAATTCCCTGATTGAGGAAGAACAGATCGACTTGCCCAAAGTGAGCAACTCGATGCTTACCCGTCTGAAAAAAGAGCCAGCGGACACGCTCTACAAACAAAATGTTCTAAGGAGTCTTGCTTTCTGGATCGGGCACGAGCGGGGGGAATTGGGACGGAGGTGGAATTACGATACGCTGGTCCGTCTATGCAATGAAAACAGGGCGATCGAACACTTCAATGATGGGGTCAGGGTCGGTTTTTCTCTTTCCAGCCGTGGGGATTTCATTGATCAAAACGTGGTTGGGTGGTTGAAAAGAGCTCTGAGGGATTATTTCGATAAAGGGTTTGATGTTTCGGTTCGTCGTTCGTCCGGCAAAATCCGATCTTACAATATCACTACTTTCTATATCGATTTTCCGCGGGAGGGTGGAGGAACAGGCCTTGCGCCCTATCGGCAAAGCCTCAAAAGCGCTGTTTCCCTGGCTCACCACATGGCCATTCGCTGGGCATTATCCGATTACTGCACCAAAAAAAGATTCCTGGCAATCGGCATCGTGGCAGGGGAATACGCCGGCCTGGACAGTTACCTTCTCTGCCTGCTCAATGCAAAGCTTGCGGGTGATCCGGTGATCCGTGTCTCCGATTATGCCCGTCAGTATCTGTTGATCAACGATGTTCGGGTGATTCTGAGCGAGAAGCCGACGGAAATAGCCCTCGCCAACGAAGAAGTTCTTTTCATATGGTCCGTCATCGGACTCTGGAATTTCATCTATTTCGATTTTATTCCCGACCTGCTCGAAGATCCGATTCTTCAAAATGACAGAAAAACAATAAAGATGCTGAACCAGACGCTCTGGTTCTCGGACGAACAAGGCGCTGAAAGTGAAATTCATGGGAATGCCGTCATCAAGTTCCTTAAATCCCCTCAGAATTCCCTGTTGGGCACCGAGATAGCAAAGACGCTGTATTTCAGGCGGCGATTCCCCGAAGCCATTGAAATCCTGCGTATCGTTTTGAGCATCAATCCGGCAGACCTGGTCGCCAGGACTCTGCGCATGGTTATTTTCCGCGATATGGCCCTGGATGCTCCGACCTACTCCGGCGCCGAAAGCATCTTCAGGATGGCGGAACAGGAAGCTTCCTATCTGCAGCAAAACAGCGTCAGTCGATCCTCCGAGGATTTTTACTGTGAATACGGAATCGCCTGCCTGGCCCGGGCGCTGACGGCAATGAAGGAGAGCCGACGCAAAGGAGTGGCCTCCGAACCGGGCGCCGTCCCGGGGCGGATATTCTTTTCATCGCTTGAAAAGGCCGAGGATCTGTTTGAGAAGGGGATGACCGTATCGCCTTCAGGCATCCGGTCTTTTTATCTGCTGGGCAGCGTCCGGGTGCTAAAGGCCCTTGTGCGGGCAGACGAGAAGATTCTCACCGAAAGCGGCCGGCTCTCAGGAAAAAGCGAACTGATCCAGGAGCAGACAGCAAATCTTTTTCGTCAACGGGGCTACTTCCTAAGTGAAAATCCGACAAAAGAGCAACAGGATCTGCTGGAGAGACTGATCATGAAGAAATCCATATTTCATAACGATTCTGTTTCCCTGCAGGCGTATCGGCCGACCATCAGCTTTACCGGCGCCGTCATGTTGTGGGACTACTTTCCCGTGCGGACCGTAGGGCTGGCCAGAAAGGTTCTGAGATATATCCAGGAGGCGATCAGGTTAGCAAGAGAAATTGAAGGTGAAGGGATTTGCATCTACTCCTTCAGCAGAATGTACGGAGAGGTGATGTCGACCGGTAAATTTATAGAGCACATGATGAATTCGATCGCTTGCGTCAAGGAGGCAGCCGGAGAAAATCTGGCGGAGAGGCCTGAAGACGAAATCATCGAAAGAACCGGAGACAGGATGGAGCTTCTTATGACGCTTAACTTTGGGGATATGGAAGTGGATTAATTTAAAATCCTCTTGTCATCCCGCGCGTGACGCGCCCTACCAGAAGAGATTCCAGGTGACACCGACATCGGTGGCGGAATGATCATAAATCCGTTCTCTCAAGACGCTCAGGTTGACGCTGCTGGCGGTTCCGGTCACAAGAGCCTGGTCGAGCCTCATCTCCAGGCCCCGGTGAGGATCGCCGATTTCGTGCCAGAGATGCCGGACCGCGGCATGCACCTTCCAGCGATTCCCGATTTTCACCAAAGCACCGACAGAACCGCCGACTCCGAATGCGAAACTGTCGCGGAACCGCCCCGAGACCAGCAGTTCCGTTTCGATCATGGTATAAACGAGAGCGTCCTTATTCCCGTAGGAGAAGCCCCCGCCAGGGGTGAGTTGATAGACCAGATGATCGTCGCCGTCATCGAAAAGCCTCTGAAGAAAACCCGTTCTGACCTTCCATGAGATCGGCTTGAAAAAACGGTTGCGCGGCGCTAGCGAGAAGATGTCGATCAGGTTGATATTGTAAAGTTCGATCTTTTCCCGCTCGGGATAGTAACGCAGCACCAGATCGGCGAAATCGATCTGCGCTCCCGCGATATAACCGGCGTCGGCATCGAGTAAGTCGTGGTACGCTGGTCGAATTTTCAACTGCTGGTAAAAGCGGCCATCCCTGAATCCTCCACCCAGGCTGAAGCGGTTGGATCCGTGCCCCAGGTCGGGGCGCACGGGCTCGACCCAGTCCGGTTCCTCACTGGGAGGACCGAGACGGCTGCGTGCGGCAAGCAACGCGAGGTAACGGTTGCGGTATTCGTCCTGGGTCAGCTTCTCCTTGAAATAGCTGAATTCCACCGATTCGGTGGCCAGATCCAGAATCCGGATCAGGGCCTTCGGGCTCATTCCGGTCTCCGGCAGCTGATCGGGAGGAAGACTGCCGTCCAGAACCCGCAATGCGATCTCCTGTTCGGTCTTGTTCATCTGCAAGGCGAGGCGGCTGATTCGGGTTGCCTTGGATGGACGGTAATGGCTCGTTTCGATCAGTCCAGCTTCGCGAATGGCCCGCACCGTGTCGATGGGAATCACCCAGGGGCGGGTGCGATCCGTCAGATGCAGGGACGGGCGCGCCGCTTCGAGAAGAAAAAGCAGCTGATAAGCGCAGTTTTCATCGAAAAAGAAGTAGTCCGAATAGATTTCACGCAGCTCCCAGATGTGCAGAAACATGCGTTTCGTCTCCGCCTCATCGAGGTTCAGCGGGTACTCCCAGACGTCCCGCCTCTCCAGATCACCATATTCCCTGACCTTCTGATAATAAGGAAGGACGGAGAAATAGCCTTTGTAGAGACCGAAGATCCCCTTTGCCGCGTAGGCAAAGCCGTTTGTCTCGTCTGTAAATGCCGAATAGTTGACAGCGTAGGACAGGAGCTTGCTTTGGTAGGGGCCCCCGATGCTGATCAGGGTGTGGCCGAACATGGAAGCCGGGCTGTTAATGTGGGTGCCGGGAAAAACCAGCACCGCCGAGCGGGGGGCAACCTTTTCCAGCGCCTCTTTGAATTCCTCGCAGGCGATCTCTGGAGGCTGATTCGCCTCAATGTCCATCCTGTCGTTCAGCCAGGCGAAGCGGGCCGGAAACCGGCATCGGGCCGAGTTCTCTTCAGACGCTTCCGGTTCAAAAAAGGCCCGCAGGGTCGCCTCCAGTTCGCTTTGCGGGTCGTGCTTGCCGGTTTCGGACAGGAAGAATGCGGGATCATCGATGAGACTGGCAATTCCTCCTCCAGGCGTCCCCCGGTAGTGCAAAAGAATATGCCAGTAGCGGTCGGCATGCAGATTCACCTCCCGGGCGCGGTCCAGAAGCGCCGAGATGTGGGGGGGGGCTTTTGCCGTACAGGGCGTGGCCGCCACACACAGCCATAGAAAAAGGGCGAGACCCGGGAAAAGTGATTTCCCGGGCCCGCCCCGCACGGCGGATGACAGTCGGTAAAGCAATGGGGCCATTAACCAGCGATGCTGATGATGCGATCGATAACCGCAGCGCTGCTATCTTCACTGGTGGTGAAAATGGTGTTGAAGTTTTCCTGCAGGCGCGGATAGAGGGTGCTTCGGTTGGCTGCAGGCACTTCCAGAAGTTCGGCCAGAGTGTCGAGGGTTTCACCGCCTCCGGAGGCGATGTCGCGGGCCAGTACATCAAGATTGTCGCGGGTGAAGGCCAGGGCGCGATCGTTTTTGATGATGTTGGCGGGCTGCTCGCAGCCGAGGGTCCCCGAGGTGATGCCGAAGGTCTGATTGCCGAAAATGCCGTTGGTGGTCGCCTGCAGCGACTGTGAGATCACCGACCCATCGGCCTTCCCTTCCCAAAGCATCGTTCCAAGACCGCATCCGGTGTTTCTGTCTGCCTGCCCGGCTAATGCCGAACCGGCTCCGGCTGTCAGCAGTGAAAGAGCCAGGGAAGCTACCAGAACTTTCTTCATTTCATGATTCTCCTTCTTCATTGTTAATGATAAAAACTAAACGAGAAGCTCATAGATAAGCTTTTGTCGGTTCATTGTCAAATGTATTCAGCGTGGATGATAAATAGGGAATTCGCGCTAACCTTATTTAGGCGGGATAACCTGAAAATCCACCCTTTCCATCCACAGGGACACTCCATGGAAGACGATTTCGAGAGGAAAAGCAGCACGGGGGAAAAGGATCCCCCCCAAGCCCCCTGGAGCCTCTCTCCCGATCAGGCGGCCGAACGTCTAGGGGTCGCACCAGGCGAAGGCCTGTCCGCTGAAGAGGTGAGGACGCGCCGGGAAACCCACGGTCCCAATCGCCTGCGGGAAAAAAAGAAGATAAGCGCCTGGCGGATTCTGGTCAATCAGTTCAAGAGCCTGATTATCGGCATTCTGGCCATAGCCTCTCTTGCCGCTTTTGTCTTTGGCAAGTGGCTCGAGGGAATCGCCGTGGCCGTCGCCCTGGTGATCAACGCCGTTATCGGATTTTTCACTGAACTCAGGGCAACTCGCTCAATGGAGGCTCTCCAGCAGCTGGGGGAGGTGAGGACGCGGGTCCGTCGGGACGGAGAAAGCCGTGAGCTGCCCGCCCGTGCACTGGTTCCAGGCGACCTGGTGCTGATCGACGCGGGCGACGTCATCCCCGCCGATCTGCGGCTGCTCGAAGCCAACAACCTGCAGGCGGACGAATCGGCTCTGACCGGCGAATCGGTCCCCGTGAACAAGGGGGTCGATTCCGTGGAGGAGGGCTCGGAACTGGCGGACCGGACCTGCATGCTCTTCAAGGGAACGGCGGTCACCACCGGTTCGGGTCTCGGACTGGTCACGGCCACGGGAATGAACACCGAACTGGGCACTATCGCTTCTCTGACCCAGGAGGCGAAGGACGAGCAGACTCCCCTCGAAAAACGTCTTGAGCGCCTGGGGCGCCGCCTGGTCCTTCTGACCCTGGTCATGGGCGTTATCGTGGCGGTGGCTGGGATTATCGGGGGAAAAGACTGGGTGCTGGTCCTTGAAACCGCCATTGCCATGGCTGTGGCAGCCGTTCCCGAGGGACTGCCCGTGGTCGCGACCATGGCTCTGGCACGAGGAATGTGGCGCATGGCGGAAAGAAATGCCTTGATCAATCGCCTCTCCGCCGTGGAAACCCTGGGGGCGACGACGGTTATCTGCACGGACAAGACAGGGACCCTCACAGAAAACAGAATGACCGTCGAACAGATCGCACTGGCCGGGGAAGATATTGTGATCGCCTCCGATGGGACTTTCCGCAAGGAGGACGAGGAGATCGATCCCTCCGGGAACGATATGCTGCGCCGGATCCTGGAGACGGGGGTGTTGTGCAACAATGCCGAATTGCGGGACGACGAGGCGATCGGCGATCCCATGGAAACAGCTCTCCTGGGGGCCGGCCGTGCGGCGGGCATAAAGCGTGAGGCGCTTCTTGAAAGTGCCCCCGAAGTGCGCGAGGAGGCCTTCAGCACAGACACGAAGATGATGGCGACGTTCCACGAAGGCGAAGGGGGAGTTCGGGTAGCCGTGAAAGGAGCGCCCGAAGCGGTGTTGAAGGCCTGCAGTCGGGTTGCGGACGGAGATGGGGAAAGGGATCTGGATGACGCGGTCCGGGAGGAATGGCTGGCGCGCAACAAAGGCCTCGCCGAAAAGGGGCTGCGCCTGCTCGCTCTGGCCGAAAAACGTGTGGACAGTTCCGATGCGGAACCCTATGAGAACCTCGTCCTGCTCGGAATGGCGGGGCTTCTCGACCCGCCCCGGGAGGAGGTGAAAGATGCCCTGGGAGAATGCGGCGCCGCAGGCATCAGGGTCATCATGGTCACAGGCGATCAGCCGGCTACCGCCAGGGGGATCGCCGCCTCTGTCGGTATGGAGGCGGGAGAAGAGAAAGGCTTGCGGGGAGCCGAACTCAATGACCCGGAGGAAGTCTCGGAGGAGCAGAAGAAAAAAATCCTGCAGGCGGCTATTTTCGCCCGCGTGACGCCGGAGCAGAAGCTCTTTTTGATCGATCTTCACCAGAAGGATGGTCAGATCGTCGCAATGACGGGCGACGGGGTGAACGATGCCCCGGCCCTGAAAAAGGCGGACATCGGAATAGCTATGGGTCAGCGCGGCACCCAGGTGGCGAAAGAGGCGGCGGACATGATCCTCAAGGACGACCGCTTCGCCAGCATTGTCGCAGCGGTGCGCTACGGCCGGGTGATTTTCAACAACATTCGGAAATTCATCTTTTATCTTATTTCGGGAAATGTCAGTGAGGTTCTGATCATCACCGTCGCCTCACTTTTTGGCGCCCCTCTCCCCCTGCTTCCCCTGCAGATCCTTTACATCAATCTCATTGGGGACGTCTTTCCGGCGCTGGCGCTCGGCATGGGGGGAGCCACGCCCGGGATCATGAACCGTCCACCGCGCGATCCCAAAGAGCCGATTCTCACCCGCTCCCACTGGCTCGGGATCGGCGGCTACGCCCTTGTCTTCACGGGCGCCGTGCTGGGCGTTTTTGCCTTTGCCCTTTATCGTCTGGACATGCCTCCCGAGGAAGCCGTCACCATATCCTTCTCCTCCCTGGTGCTCGCCCGGCTTTGGCACGTTTTCAACATGCGGGATCCCGGCACGTCGCTGTTTCGAAACGAGATCACCGCCAATCCCTACATCTGGGGATCGCTTGGAATCGGCCTCGGACTGCTCGCCATCGCGATTTACGCCCCCGGATTTTCAAATATTCTCGGGTTGCAGCCCCCGACGTTCAATTCCTGGCTGCTGATCCTGGCGGGCAGCCTGATTCCGCTGATGGTCGGTCAGGCCGTGAAGGTGCGCTCCCGCCGTTCCAAGGGGGGAAGGGCGGTGAGAAACCCGCACACAGGAGATGATGTGAATTGAAGCGAATCAACGACTTTCTGGCCCATTCCGAGGATGTCATCTATGTCATCACGGCAGTGATCCTGATCGGCGCCGCTTTCGCCCTGGTGATCTTCGCCACAGTGGACTTCCTGTCCTCCCTCGGCGCCGATATGCCCACGGAAATTGCCACCTTGCTGGATAATCTGCTCCTGGTCCTGATGATTGTGGAGATTCTTCATACGGTCGGCATTTTTCTGAAAAAGAGAAAACTGGTCACCGAACCTTTTCTGGCGGTGGGCATTATCGCCGCCATCCGCCGGGTGCTGATCATCACCACCGAGCAGGTTCACCCTACTCCGGAGCATGCCGCGGCATTCCGCATGACCATGATGGAACTGGGTCTTCTGACCGTCCTGATACTGGCGTTTGTCTTTTCAATTTATCTGCTTCGACGTCAGGGCCGGGAGGAAGATTTCATATCGGAATGATCGATCACCGCTTCGGTATATCCCCCGAATGGGGGCGAAGATCTCAACCGACGAGGATTCTCCGGCTATCCGCGTGTCAGGAAAGGAGATAATCGTGCAGGATACTGAACTGAATCGGCGCATCGCGGAGCGCGGACGGGAATTTTTCAGCCTTCTGCAGGGAGACAGCCCTTCGCTGTTCGACAAAAAGAGATGGACAGGCAGGGTGTTGGACCTGTGCATGCGCAATCCGGAGTTCCGGGTGAGGATGTTCCGCTTCATCGATGTGTTTCCGAGCCTGAGCACCGGCGAATCCCTCGTCCGCCACCTTCGCGAGTATTTCGGGGAGGATGAGGAGGAAATTCCCGATCTTCTCAAGTGGGGAGCAAAGGTCTCGGGATTTGGCGGCGCACTGGGAGCTGCCGCTCTGTCCAGGGTGATCCGACGCAACATCCGTGAGATGGCCGGGCAGTTCATCATCGGTGAGACAACCGAGGAAGCCGTCCGCGGGCTGGAAAGGCTCCGGGATGAAGGCTACGCCTTCGTCGTGGATGTTCTTGGAGAGGCAACGGTCGCCGAAGAAGAAGCTGAGCGGTATGTCATCACGTACATGGATCTTCTGGAGGCGCTCCGGGACAAACGGCAGGACTGGTCCGCCCTGGGCGGAAGGGGCGGGCGAGACTGGGGCAGTGCGCCCAAGGTGAATATTTCAGTGAAGCCGACCGCTTTCTACTCCCAGGTCCGGGCGCAGGACTTCGAAGGCTCGGTCGAGGGCATTCTGGGCCGGCTGAGAAGAGTCTTTCGAAAGGTCATCGAGCTGGAAGGATTTCTGTGCATCGACATGGAAACCCATGCGGTCAAGGATATCACCCTGGAAGTCTACCGGCGCCTGCGGGGGGAATTTCCAGAATACCCCCACCTGGGACTGGTCCTTCAATCCTACCTGAAGGAGACGGACAGTGACCTCGAGGCGCTGCTTATCTGGGCCAAAAAGGAAAATCTGCCGATTTCCGTGCGCCTGGTCAAGGGCGCCTACTGGGATTACGAGACGATCCGGGCCGGTCAGAACGGCTGGGAGCCGCCGGTCTACTCCCACAAGGCGGAGACGGACGCCGCATTCGAGCGCCAGGCCAGGAAGATCCTGGAAAACGAACCTGTTTGCCATCTGGCTTGCGGTTCCCACAACATCCGATCCGTCGCCGCCGTTCTGGAGACCGCACGGGAGGTGAAAGTCCCGGAGGAGCGATACGAATTTCAGGTCCTCTACGGGATGGCCGAGCCGGTGAGAAAGGCGCTGTTTCAGATCGCTCGGCGAGTGAGGTTGTACTGCCCCTACGGAGAGATGGTGCCTGGGATGGCTTACCTGGTGCGGCGGCTGCTGGAGAACACCGCCAACGAATCCTTCCTGCGCCAAAGCTTTACAACGGAAATCGATGTCGGTCGTCTTCTGGAGGATCCTGCAATCAAAATCGCCTCGGCGCGATCCGAGGCGAAGCGGGAAATCACGGAAATTTCGGATGCGGGGAGAATTCCGCGTTTCCGCAATGAACCGGCGGTCGACTTCGCCCGGGCGGACCATCGCGAGGCGTTCCCCGCCGCCATCGCAGACGTCCGGAGGCGACTCGGGAAAAACTATCCGCTGTTCATTGACGGAAAAGAATCGATCACCGCCGAACGTCTCCCCAGCATCAACCCGGCGGACCCGGATGAGATTATCGGGCATATCTGCCATGCGGGAAAAGAGGACGTCGGAGCGGCGATCTCGGCGGCGAAAAAGGCCTTTCCGGGCTGGCGCGACACGGCCCCAAGTAGGCGGGCGGAATATCTTCTCAAGGCGGCAGGGGAGGCCCGGCGGCGCATCTTCGAACTCTCCGCCTGGCAGGTTCTGGAGATCGGCAAGCAATGGGATCAGGCCTACGCCGATGTCGGTGAAGCCATAGATTTTCTCGAATATTACGCCCGCGAAGCCGTCCGCCTGGAGAATCCGCGCAAGTTAGGGCTGGCCCCCGGGGAGGATAACCGCTATTTTTACGAGCCCAAGGGAGTGGCGGCGGTGATCGCACCCTGGAATTTTCCGCTGGCTATCAGCTGCGGCATGGCTTCAGCGGCAATCGCGGCGGGAAACTGCGTGGTCTACAAGCCCTCGGGTCTCACCCCTGTAATCGGTCATCTCCTGGTGGAGCTGTTCCAGTCGGCGGGACTGCCGCCGGGTGTTTTCAATTTCACCCCGGGGCGCAGCGGCGTTATGGGAGATTTTTTGGTGGAGCACCCGGACATCAGCGCCATCGCCTTCACCGGCTCGATGGAGGTGGGTCTGCGGATCGTGGAGAAAGCCTCCAGGGTGCAATTGGGACAGAACCATCTGAAAAAAGTGATTTCCGAGATGGGCGGCAAAAATGCGATCATCATCGATGACGACGCGGACCTCGACGAGGCGGTGCCGCAGGTTCTTTACTCCGCATTTGGATTTCAGGGTCAGAAGTGCTCCGCCTGCTCGCGGGTGATCGTCCTCGATACGATTTACGCCGCTTTCGTTGAACGCCTGGTGCAGGCGGCCCGGTCACTGAAGATCGGTCCGGCCGAGGATCCTGAAAACACCATGGGACCGGTGGCGGATGGGAATCAGCAAAAGTCCGTGATAGAGTATATCGATCTGGCGAGGAAGGAAGGTGAAATCCTGTTCTCCAGTGAGCTCCCGCGGGAAGGTTTTTATGTCCCCCTGACTATCGTCGGAGGCATCACTCCCGCGCACCGTCTCGCACAGGAAGAGGTTTTCGGACCGCTGCTGGCGGTGATGCGCGTGAAAGATTTTCAGCAGGCGATCGAGTGGGCGAACCGCACCCGTTTCGCATTGACAGGCGGCGTCTTCAGCCGCAGCCCGGCCCACCTGGAAGAGGCACGCCGCGATTTCAGGGTCGGAAATCTCTACCTCAACCGGAACTGCGTCGGGGCTCTGGTCGAGCGCCAGCCCTTTGGAGGTTCGCGCATGTCCGGCATCGGCACGAAAGCAGGAGGTCCCGACTACCTGCTGCATTTCATGGATCCTCGGGTGGTGACGGAAAATACCATGCGACGGGGCTTTGCTCCCGAAACGCTGGACTCATCCCCGTCTTGACTTGCGGAGGTATCCGTCGTATTAACCAGGAAGGTCTCTGCGAAACTACCTGCGATATGAAATGGAAAAGATGAAATCTAAAAACCCGGATTATGCTTCCGAAACCTCTCGTATTCTTTCCGAAGCTCCATTTATTTCGGATCTGGGCATTGAGACTGTGGGATTTGAGCCCGGCAGTTGCGTGACCACGCTGACAATCCGGGCCAAGCACCTTCAGCAGGACGGCTTTGTCCACGCCGCTGTTCAGGCTGCGATTGCGGATCATACGGCCGGGGCTGCGGCCTCGACCCTTATCGGCGCGGATGAGAGGGTATTGACGGCGGAATTCAAAGTCAACCTGCTTCGGACTGCCAGAGGGGAGCGGCTGAACTGCTTTGCCAGGGTCCTCAAGCCCGGCAGTCATCTCACGGTTGTGGAATCGGAGGTTTATTGCGAGGACCTGGAGAAGTCGATACTGGTTTCGAAAGCGACGATTTCCGTGGCTGTCGTTAAAATACGGTAGTTTCGCCCCGACTTCGGAATGGACATGACTCCGTCAGTACTCGTCAACCAGTGGATTTCTCCGCGGGTTGACGTCCCGATTCTTCCACGGGCGTCTGGAAGGACAGGGGTTTGATATCCCGCGAAACGGGTTCCCCTTTCCGAAGTCTGATTTTCTCCCCTTGATGGATGATCTCCAGTTCCGATCCCTTCTTCAGAAGATAGATCGCCTTTTCATGATTTATTTCCACCTCCAGCGATTGACCCCGAATCTCCAGGGGGAAGCGTAGCCGTTTCGCTCGGGCCGGCAGTCGCGGATCGAAAGTGATCTTCCCGTTGTAATCCCGCATTCCCGCAAATCCGTAGACCGCGACCATCCATGTGCCTCCCATGGAAGCGATGTGCACCCCGTCCCGAACGTTGCCGCCGATATCCGCCAGATCCATGAGAAGGGCATATCTCGCATATTTCATGGCTTTCTCGGAATCACCCACCTCGGCGGCGACAATGGCCTGGATGCAGGCGGAGAGGGAGGAGTCGCCCGTGGTCAGAGGATCGTAATAGTCGAAGTTGCGTTTTTTCGTTTCGGAGGAGAATCCATGGCCCAGCAGAAAAAGGGCCAGAACCACGTCCGCCTGCTTGATCACCTGGTGTCTGTAGATGACCAGGGGGTGAAAATGGATGAGCAGGGGAAATTTTTCTTTCGGAATCGTTTTGAGATCCCAAAATTCCTTGTCCAGGAATTCATCGTCCTGGGGGTGAATTCCCATCTTCTCATCCAGGGGAATGTACATGTGGTCGGCAGCCCGCTGCCACTCCTCGGCTTCTTCGGGGTTCAGGCCCGTCTTGTGGACCAGGACGGCATAGTGGTCGGGATTTTCCTCCTGCATGCGCCTGACCGTCCGTGCCGCGTACCAGAGGTTCTCCCGGGCCAGTAAATTGGTATAGGTGTTGTTGTTCACCACTGTATTGTATTCATCGGGGCCGGTGACTTCGTGAATGCAGAAACGGCCGTCTTTACGGTCTGAATAAAAGCCGAGGTCGGCCCACAATCGGGCCGTTTCCACCAGCATCTCCGCGCCCTCCTGGAAAAGGAGAGACCGATCTCCAGTGACTTCGGTGTATTTTTTCAAGGCGTAGATGATATCGGCGTTGATGTGATACTGGGCCGTGCCGGCGGCGTAATAGGCGGAGGCTTCCTCTCCGTTGATCGTTCTCCAGGGAAACATCGCCCCCTTCTGATTCAGATCCCGCGCCCTTTCACGGGCCGCATCGAGCATGCTGTGGCGAAACCTGAGCAGATTGCGGGCGAGGTGGGGGGCGGTGTAGATCAGAAACGGCAGGAGGTAGATCTCGGTATCCCAGAAATAATGTCCTTCATAGGTTTGTCCGGTAAGACCCTTTGCGGGAACTCCCGCCCCTTCAGCCCGTCCCACGGCCTGGAGAATCTGAAACAGATTCCACCGCAGTGTCTGCTGGACCTCTCCCCTGGGGCGGCGGTTGAAGCTGGGGTCTTCTTCGACCTGTACGTCGCTGCGCGCCCAGAAATCATCCAGGTATCTACGCTGACCGGCGGCAAGGTCTTCGAACCCATGCTTCATGGCGCGTTCCAGGGTCCACTCTGTCCGTTCACAAAGCTCTTTTGCGGGCGCGCTTCGGGAGGTGTGATAGGCGATGTATTTTACGATGTGAATAGGTTTTCCGGGTTGGGCATCAATGGAAAAGACGGTTTTCCCGAAATCTTCCCCGCAATCGGTCTTGAAGGTGAAGGGGCACTCGGTCTCTATGACATGATCCACGCCGCAGCCCAGGGTCATTCGGCTTCGCCTGGTCTTTTGCCCGAGGAAAATGCGGTAACCCGAGCCGTCGTGGAACTGGGGAATCAAAGGGTCGCCGCCAACTCCGCGGGCCTGGCGGGGGTCTTCCTTGCCGACCTGGTTGGGTTGATTGCCCGAAACTTCCGAGGAAATCACGACCGGCGCTTCCGCGTTCAGAACGGTGACCTGGTAGGAGATGGCCGCAAGGTGACGGTTCTCGAAAGATACCATCCGCCGTGATTCGATGAATACCTGCTTGCCGCTCGGAGTTTCCCAGAGGATTTTGCGGTCCAGCGTCCCGGCCCGCATATCGAGGGTTCGTTCGAAAAGCATGAGGCTGGCATCCGGGAGCGAGAAAGGTTCGTCGTCCACGAACAGGCGGATGGTCTTCGTATCGACCACATTCAGCATGGTCTGGCCGGTTTTGGCGAAGCCGAAGGCGTCTTCTCCGTACACAATGGGCCACACCTCGTGGAATCCGTTGATATAGGTCCCGTTCTGGAAGACGGGGCGGCCCTCCTCGAAGGCCCCTCTCATCCCCAGGTATCCGTTCCCAATGGAAAAGATCGTTTCCGTCTGGGCGAGAAACCGGGGGAAAAAGCTGGTCTCGATGATCTTCCACTCGTTGATCGGGTAAATATGCGGGGGCGGATTAAGAGTCTCGTGACGGATCATCCTTGGCGCCTCAAACCATTTCTCTCGGGGATTTTACCTCCCGGGTAAGAAAATCTTCCTTCTGTTCCGATACATTAAGCCACTATTGTGCAACAGGAAAGGACGGATAGAAAGGGAGAAATGTTTAATATGAATCGGTCAACTCACCGAGGTCCCGAACGACAATATCGGCTCCGTTCTGCCTCAGGCCCTCCGGGTCTCCTTCCCGGTCCACCCCGACGACCAGGCCGAAAGCTCCTGCTCGTCCCGCCTGTACCCCGCTGATCGCATCTTCGATGACGATGGCGCGGGAGGGTTCAACATCCAGCATTTTCGCGGCTTCCAGAAAGGTGTCCGGCGCGGGTTTTCCGGGAAGGTTCAGACGCGCCGCCTCCACACCGTCCATTCGCAGGTCGAACAGATCCTCGATTCCCGCGGCTTTAAGAATGGCTTCACAATTTTTACTGGCCGAAACTACGGCGGTCTTCAACCCCGCCTCACGTACTTTGCGGAGCAGTTTCAGTGATCCTTCAAAAACCCCGACCCCCTGGGTCTCTAGGACTTCTTTCAGCATCCTGTCCTTGCGATTGCCCAGACCGCTGACGCTCTCCTTTTCCAGAGGATCCTCGGGGCTCCCCTCGGGGAGTTCGATCCCTCTGCTCTCCAGGAAACTTCGGACTCCATCGTAGCGAAGCTTTCCATCCACATACCGTTTGTAATCGTCCTCGATATCAAAGGGCTGGTAAAAGTCGTTTTCCTGCAGGGCGCGTTTCTTAAGAAAGTCATCGAACATCCTTTTCCAGCAGACGGCGTGAATGCTGGCGGTCGCGGTCAGGACGCCGTCGAGATCAAAAAGAACGGCATCGAAATGCTGGGGTAGATCGGAAAAATTCCATTTTTCAATCACGGTAAACCTCCTCTTCAAGGGAGCGGCTTATCACATATCACTTAAACATATCCGACGAGTGGTGAAAGGTCAAATTACAACTAGCCGAATTGATTTATCTTTTCAGTTGCCATTCCTCCAGAGTCCAGAAAGGATCTGCGGTCTGGTCCGAAGGAATCATCTGTCCGCCACTTCGCTGACAACAAACCAAGTGACACTTTCGGGTTGCAAAAAACCCCACCACATGCTAGAGATTCTCCTTTTCGGGGCGTAGCGCAGCCTGGCAGCGCACCTGCCTTGGGAGCAGGGGGTCGGAGGTTCGAATCCTCTCGCCCCGACCATTTAAGCGCCAGTAGCTCAGATGGATAGAGCAACGGACTTCTAATCCGTAGGTCGAGGGTTCAAATCCTTCCTGGCGCGCCAGCAAAAACAAAGGGTTAGCTCGAATTTCGGGCTAACCCTTTTTGCGGCCGACATCTACGAACATCTACGGGGGCAGGGCCTACAGCCCCAGCTCCGCCCGCTGGTCTCGTCCCCATTGGCGGACGGATTCGACGTGCGCCTGATACTCGCCGACCTCCTGCTGCTCTTCGGGGCTCATGGCGTAGGTGCCCATGATCTGTCCGATACTGATGCGGGCGAGAAAGAGCTCGTCCTCGGTTCTCGGGTAGCGCTCTTTGATGCGCTGCTGCATGCGCTCCGCGATCAGCCGGCACTGGGGGCTTGCGGCCTTGATCTGCTCGCGCAGGGCGTCATCCATGATGACAGGCTCTGCCGCGATCTGGGGCGGCTGGGGCGGCAGCTCGTCCGGGCCGCTGAAGTAGGTGAAGCCGTTAATGGTGCACAGCTCCTGAACGGGGGCCTCTTCGGTGCCCTGGGGGCGGTAGGTGGTGTGCTCGTCGGACGCGATTTGACAGCGGTAGATTTTGGTCATGTTCGGCCTCCATGATGGTCCGCACCAGGTACGGAAGGGATTGTGTATTTTTGGCGTGCCCCAGGATCGAGACCACTGCGGCCGCATCGCCTTTTTTGACGGCGCGGCGGAATTTGTAGAGACTATGCTTGCGGGTGAAGCGAAAGCGGCGCCAGGTGCGGTAGCCGACGAAGTTCACGCCCCGCCGCACCTTGGCGATGCTCGTCTTCGAATACTCCAGGTGCAGGTGCTCGGCCAGGAACTCCCCGATGCGATCGCGCAAAAAGACGGCCTGCTCGCGGCTGACGCCCATAATCAGCATGTCGTCCACATAGCGGGCATAATACGCGATGCCCAGGCCGCGCTTGACGTAGTGGTCTACGGGGTTGAGGTAGATCAGCGCATAGAGCTGGCTGAGCAGGTTTCCGATGGGGATCCCCACCGGCTCCTCGTGATCGGCGTACATCATCATGACATTGAGCAGCCGCTCGTCCTTGATCTTGTGCTCGATCATCCGGCCCAGCTCATCCACCATCTCGCCCAGAGTCGTGTACCTGTGTCTCTCCAGCGCCGCGGCGTCGTCGCCCTTGCGGCCATCCTTGAACCTGAAGTGCCCCAGCTCATAGGCCAGGTAGATCTGCATGCGCAGCCGCTCGTGGGCGATGTCCAGGTTGGTGAGGGTCGTCTTTTTGATGTAGCGCTTCTGGGCCTCGGTGATCAGATCGTAGACCTCGTAGGCCGAATTGCGGATGCGGTTCGCCAGCGCGTACCGCTCCGCCTTCGGGAAATGATTGAGATAAATATTGAGCAGCTTGGCGAATTGAGTGAACTTGCGGCACAGCTGCGCTTCGGCGTGGATATTGCTCATCGTAAAATCACCCCCTCGCTATCGCTCAGGCCCCAGGGTAACAGGCGGCCCGAAACCCCACAACGTCGCCCGAGACCGTCCGGCTGAGGCCCAAGTGGAGCCCCCAGACACCCGCAGTCGACCCATAGTTCCAATTCAGGGACGAGCGCAGGAACAGTTCATTCCGGATGTACTGATAGAAATAATCGCTGCCGAAGAGGTTTGTTCCCGAGGGGGAGATTCCGGCCGCATCCTTGGGGAGCCCCAGGCCGGTGAGCAGCCACCCGTTGCCGCTGGCGGCTTCGGAGAGGACCTGCCCCGCCCCGTCGCCCATCCTCTGTGCGAAGCCGTTGTTCGGATAGGCGGTCTCGAAGGCCGGGGCGATGGCGTCCATCAGCGCCGCTACGCCCGCCGCGCCCCAGTGATCGGTGGCCAGGGTGTTGCCGGCGGTGAAATCCCGCATCGCCGTCGCCTCTTTGGCGGCGTAGAACGTGCCTACGGTGGCCGATCCTCCGGAGGTGTAGGCGGCAAACGCGCTGGAGTCCACTCCGTCCAGGGTGAAATTGTTGGCATCGACCACGGTGGCGGCGAAGATCTTGTCGTTGATCTCCGTCATGCCGCCCACCGAGGTGATCATAACGGGATCGCCGGTGGTCAGGCCGTGCCCTGCGGCGGTGATCTGGCAGGGGTTGGCCTGGCTGGCGGCGGTGATGCTGACGGCGGTCGCGATGCAGGTGATCCCGATGTTCAGGTCGTACATCAGCCCGTTCACGTCCGCCACCCCGCAGGCCTGCCCGTTGTGGGTGGTTTTGGCAAACGGGGTGCCGCTGCCGGTCTTGGCGGCGTTGCTGTAGCCGTCGGAGACGTAGGCGACCTCCGCGTCGTTGGTGTCCCCCAGGGCGTTGTTGTTGCACCCCTTGGGAAAATTGGTCGAGCCCCCCGCGTCGTACCAGGCGCAGTACGTGGCGGAGCTCGCCGCCTGCCCGTGAGCCAGCGACAGCAGCGCCAGGGCCGCCCACTGGAAGCGGGAGACCACATGGAAGCGGCTGCTTGCGTTGACCGCACCGTCCGCGCCGTCGCGGGCATGGGCCGCGTTGATCGCCTCGTAATAATAATTGCCGGCGCAGGCGGTCAGATCCGCGATGGGGTTGTGGTCGGCGTGCGTCGAGATCGGCAGCCCCCCGGCGATGGAAGAGGCGATGAACCCCGCGCCCTTGGCGTTTTTGCTGGCCATGTACTTGTCGATGAAGAAGCCGTCCTTTTCGTCTCCGCCGTCGATAAACGCCCGGTGCAGCGCGTACCCCGCCGCCTCGGCCTCATAGCGGGTGGCGTAGGTCTTGACCCCCTTGACATCGGTCACGTTGACGGCCAGGCCGTTGCTCCCCGTGCCGATCTTGTAGTAAAACTTGGGGATCCAGCACATCACCGAGCCGTCGGAGAACTGGTAGTTTCCGTAATTGGCGTGCGTGGGGTCGGTGTAGCCGAAAAGAGGCGTCATGCCGTCGAATACGGCCTCGGGCGGGGCGACGCCCACGCCGAAGCCGGCCGCGCCTGCGGTGCCGATACTGTTGAGGGTGCCGACGAGGCTGCCGACGGCGGCGTCGATCTGCGCTCCGGTGTACTGGGATTGGTAGGCCATGGGTTTAGATCTCCTTTGCTCTGAATTGTTCGTTTTCCGAGGTCGTAAACGGCTCGATGCCTCCGAGGCTGTTTGCGACGAAGAGGTCGAAGCGGTTGGGATAGTCGCTGATCGCGACGGTGATGAGCGGATCGCGGCGAAATTCGACGGTTATGTCCACGGCGGACCTCCCCGGGTGAGGCGCCAGACGCCTGCGGCGAGCGAGACGGGGTAGTCCGCGTCGGGCTTGACGAGAACCTCCCATCGCAGATCGGCCGCGTCCGCATCGGCCGAGAGCAGAGCCGCGACATCGGCCTGGGCGAGGTAGATCTCCGCCACGCCGTCGGGCTTGAAGGTCACCGTGGGCGAGGCGAGAGCCGTCTCGGGATCCGCCGGATCGTAGATGCGGGCGCGCCCCTGCCAGCCGTCAAAAGGGACGTAGGCCCGGGTGACAAAGTCGATCACCTTGATCCGCAGAAGCAAAGCCTCTGAGGTGCGGCTTTGGATGCGGTGGGTTTTGGTCATGGCGTCATCTCCTCAGCCGGAAGAAATCCCCGTCGGCGGTCACGAAGTGCTCATGGGCGCCGACGGAGTCGCCCACCAGCAGGTTCGATCCGGAGAAATCGCGCACGGCCATGGCGAGGTTGTCCGCCTCGGAGGTGAGATAGTTGAGCGCCCGGGCGGACATTCCCGGGAGCTGCGGCGTGTCCTTGCTCGTGCCGTAGAGTCTCATGGCGGCCTCAGCTGGTCGCGCGGCCGAAGAGATTGATCCGGCTCGCGGTGGAGGCGCTGGCGCCGTTGGTGTAGGAGAGGCGCACGTAGGGCAGGACCACATCGACCACGAAGCCCCCGGAGGCGGCGCCGGCCGAGATGCTGATCTCCTCCTCGTGATCGACGTTGACGCCATCGGCGCTGAACTGGACTTTCAGAGTTCCGGCCTGATCGGCGTAGGCGGCGCCGAAGATCTTGCTCAGCAGGTCGCAGCGGACAAAACCGCTGGTGCGGGTCTCGGCGGCGTCGAAGACGGCCGCATCCTTGAAGATATGCAGCGGGCCGTGGTAGCGCAGGCTCTGGTTGGGCTGGTTGACGGTTTCCATGGGGTCTCTCCTTTTTCGGTTATGGCCCGGCGGCGGTGAGGCTGTCGGCGGCCATGCTGATGTAGTCGACGTTGATGTCGCTCTGGGACCCGGCGATCCCCCACCACAGCCCGGAGGGCACCAGGTCGGTTTCGGCGGCGCTGGTCCAGACGGTGGGCTCGGAGTCGCCGTCCGGCCACATGCGCACGTAGACCATGCGGCCGGCCACGCGAAAGCGCATCCAGTGCCAGGTGGCGTCCGTCCAGTTGTACGGGCCGGTATAGACGCTTTTTTGCACGCCATCGACCAGGGCATGCATGCGCAGGTTGCGACCGAGAAAGGGGCTGTAGGTGATGGCGATATAGTACCCGGTCTCGTTTCCGGCGGCGCCCGAGCAGCGGGCGGCCACGATGCGCTGCTCTGCCTCGGTGGGCGTCTGGAACTTGAGCAGGATCTCGCCGTCCTGAACGTGGTCGAAATCGTCGGCGCTGATCAGATAGTCGCCCGCATCGGGGATGGAGCCCTGCAGGTAGCTGGGCCCGGCCGGATAGCCCAGGGGCAGCTCCTGAACGAGGAAATCGCCCGAGGCGTCCCAGCGCTCGGTCCAGGCCGAGGGGATCTGCCCCACCGTATCGGCGGAGAAGTCGGTGGCGAGGCGATCGCTTCTGACCTCCATTAAATCGAGGTCGAAAGTCGCATCGAGCGGATGCGTTTTTTTGCTAATGATCAAAAACCGCTTCTTGCTGGTTCGCAAGGGGATGTCCGCGCGGCGGTCCCAGCTCAACGCCCCGGAGGGCAGCAGCAGGTTCTGCACGCGGATTACTTGTCCGGGCAGCAGGCCCTGCCAGCGCGGGGGTAGCTGCTTGAGGCTGGTGCGCAACAGAGGGTTGGCATACCAGGCGTCGCGGCGCTCGGCCAGGGCGACCATGGCGGCGGCCGAGGCTTCCCACTTGTCAAAATAGGTCTTCTCGCCCTTCTCGCCCCAGTTGCTGGCGGCGGCGGCGTTCTCGATCATGTAGCCCTTGTTGTAGTCGGCGGGGTCGTCCGAGGGGTCGGCGGCGATGGGATTGTAATAGCAGACGTTGCGGGTGAAGAGCTCCTCCTGGCCGCCTTCGATCTCCTGCTGCTGGTGCTCCAGAGCATCGAGAACGGCGGCGTTGGCGGCCTCGGGATCGTAGCGCACCGGGGTGAGCTTGCCCGAGGGCAGGGGCACGATGAACACGCCAGAGAGGATGGAGAGCTCTTCGAGAAGCGTCTTGGCTTCGGTGGGCTCCTCGATGGTGCGGCTCACCTGCCAGTCGGCGGACGAGAAATCCCCGTCGCGCAGCGTCTCGAAGGCGACCCGGTCCATCAGGCGGCCGGGCAGGTCCATCGCGTCAAAGATATCGAGCATCACCTGTATGACGTTCTCGTTCAGCCAGGTCAGGGCCGTGTGGGTTTTCGCGCCGACAGCGTTGAAGGAGCCGCGGGGAATCTTCTCTTTAAAAAAGCGCTTGAGCACGTCCTGCAGGGTGATTTCGATCTCCATGGCCAGCGGGTCGGAGGACCAGTCGTGGAAGAGGCCGGTGAAGTAGGGCTCGAAATCCTTTTCGGCAAGGCCGAGAAACCCCGTCTGAATGCTCACGCGGCGATTTTTAAGAAACCCGGTGGCGATCAGATCCCCGCTGTCGCGCCGCCAGTGGAGCTTGGCGCTCACTTGCCCGACGGTGGAGAGTTTATCGAGCTCGATCTTGCTGGTGAGGCTCGAGAGACTCTTCTCCTTCAGATAGGGTTTTGCGCCTTGGACCGGGGCATCGAGGTGGGTCGAGTAGTGCCGCTGGCGGGTGTCCCCACCGGTGATGGATATCTCGCTGAGCTCGGGGCTCTCTCCGGTGTTGGTGGAAAACGCGGCCGAGACGTCGTAATAGCGGTAGGCGGTGAGCTCATCCCCGTCGCTCACCCACCCCAGGCTCGCCCAGGCGTCAGCGGGGTCGTTTCGGCCTCGGGCGGTGTAGGCGAGGGTGGTGCCGGCCGGAACCCGGTCGGCCGCCCCGAAGACGGAGGCGACGGTGGGCACCGCGCCGAGATCAAGGATCATCGTGCGCAGCGAGGCGTTTGCGGGCATGTAGTGCAGGGTGCGCTCGGTGGCGCCGTCCCAGGCGACGGTGACCGCGCCGGGCATCTGCGCGGCGCCGCTGGCCGAGATCGAAACGAAATACGGGTCGCCGATGGTGATGATATCGGAGGCGGAGAACTGCTCGAAGGGCGCCGCGATCTCCAGCAGCACGTTGAGATCGAGGGTGATGGGGTCAAAGACCGTGCAGGTGTTGAGGTTGAGGCTGACAAGGGCGGTCTTCGATCCCACCGGCACGGCGACGCTCACCCAGGAAACGCAGTCCTCCATCCAGGAGAAGCGCAGCGTGCCGCGGATGCCGGTGACGAACATGGCCTCGGAGGCGGTGGCGGAGCCGCTGACTCCGGCGCTCTGGCTCTGCGCGGCGATCTTCGCCTTGCCCGGCTCGGTGGTGGTGGAGATGCGAGTGAGTCCCTGGGAGGCTTCCCAGTCGGCCTGGTTGGCGACCACCTCGCGAAGGGCGTCGATGGTCTCGATGGCCAGGTGCACCACGGGGATGCGGATCTCTTTTTTCGCGGCGGCGATGTAGGCGTCGGAGGCCATATCAGAGAGCCCTCGTAACAAAGGTCATGGGCGCCACCGTGCGTACTCCGTCCTTGAGCGGGGCGCTGAATCGTCCGTCTTTGTTCCATCCGAAATAGGCCGTGTCGTAGGTCCACTGCTCAGGCAAAAAGAAGTACGGCAGCAGTCGCCGGAGGCGGTTTTCGGCCCAGTGGGCGATGATGGCGTATTCGCTGTCGGTCACCTGCCCCAGATCCAGGGGCAGCTCGCGCATGGTGCGCTGCAGGGTCGAGCCCACGTAGACGCCCGAGGAGGAGACGAGCTGCTCGCCCGCGGCGTCGAAGCCGTCCGGGTCGAAATCCTCGCTCAGGTAGGGGAGCGGACGGATCTGGTCGAGGCAGACGTGCGCCACACGAAAGTCGCTGGAGAAGCCGGAAAATATCACCTTGTGATAGCGCACAGTGGAGCCCGGAGCGATGAGCCAGCCGGCGTTGACCGGAGCGGAGAGCGCCGTGGGGGCCTTGATCTGGAAATCGCTGGCGGAGAAATTGTCGGTCGATCCGCGGATCTCCACCGTCACGCCGTCCAGATCGCGCCCCAGCAGGGCGATGGCGTTGTAGTAGTAGCCGGCGCCGAAGTCGAATATCAGGGATTTGGAGCCCGACTGGTTCGCGGGCGCCCACCAGGTGTCCTCGGTGGCGAGCAGCACGTCCTCGGGATCGGAGTCCGCGAGGGAATCGGTGGCCGTCACGGAGACGGCGCCGGCGTATTCGGTGTAGAGCACGGCGGGCTGGTACATTTATTGCGTCTCCACGATGATTTTGACCCCGCGGCGGTTGGCCCGATTCAGGTGGGGGATCAGGGTTTCCTCCACGGCCTCGGCGGTGAACGCGCCTTTGGCGTCCGTGATGAGGCGGATGGTGATGTCCTGCGGGCCGGACGGCGCGGGAGTCTGGGTGACGATGGGGCTGTTCGGCGTGCCTCCGCCGTAGCCGAAGCCGCTGCTTTTGCTCCCGGCGATCCGCGCGCCATCCATCAGGCCCGTGGCGGCGATCAGGCCCATGCGGATATATCCCTGCGTTTCGATGGCGGCTGCCAGAGGCTCACCGAGGGCCGGGCCGAGGCCCAGGGGCGGCGGGGCGAGAGCGGCGGCGGCGGCGGACTGAGTGTTAATGTAGGTCTCCGATATCGCCAGGCCCTTCTGGATGGCCAGTCCCGCGATGGCGATGGCCTTGGACTCTCCTGCGAACTGCTGCATCAGGCCCAGGGCCATGCCTATATTGCCGCGGCGCATGTTCATCACGTAGGTTTCGCCCTCGGATATGATGCGGGCGCGCTCCTCTTCTTCTCTTTTCAGCCGCTCCAGCTTGATGAGGGTCTGCTCTTCTTCGAACTCGCGCTGCTCGTTCTGCTGCTCCATGGTGAACATGCGCAGCTCGAAAGCGGACTCTTTTTTCAGCTCCAGCAGGGCCTGCTCCTGCTCGGCCTGGATGCGCCAGCGCCGCTCGTAGGCGGTCTGGTTGGCTGCGCGGTCCTCCTCGTCCCACTGGGCCTCGAGGCGGCGCTGGTTGAATCGGCGCTCGCGCATGGCCTCAATGGCGGCCTCGGGGCCGTCTTCAGCGCCGGAGCCCCCTGCGCCGCTGCCGGCGTAGCCTCCAAAACCAGCCGTATCCGAGCCGATGGCCACACGCGTGCCGCCCCGTGCCACGGCGCCCTCGGGCGAATCGATGAGGCGGCGGGCTTCGCCATAGGCGGACAGGGCTGCCATTCCAGGGGGCAGGGCGTTTCTGGGGCCTTTTTCTATCAGGAACTGGACAAGCTTGTTCTCAAGAATAGGAGAAAGATCGCTTTTGATATCCCGGATGTGGTCGCGGACATCTTTAAAGGCATAAGCCATGCCGTCGAGCACATCTGTGAGGACTTGCCCGTTGTCGGAAATCACCCCGACAAAGTCCCCGAAAGCCCGGATGCCGGTTTTCATCTCCTGGCTTCCCAGAATCTCGGCGGTACGGTTCATCCCCTCGTTCATCGAGGCCATGAATCCCGAATCGCCGATCTCGGTCTTGAGGCCGAAGATGGCGGTCTGCAAGCGGTTCATGCTCGCGCGGGAGGAGTTGACCGCCTCGGGCAGGGCCTCGGCGTAGGTGGCGCGCAGCTCCCGGGCGAAGCGCGGCAGGAAGTCGTCTGCTAGGACCTTGCCCTGGTCCAGCATGTCGTTGAGCTGTTGCGTAGTCACGTCCATGGCCCGGGCGGCGAGCTGAAAAGCGCCGGGGATCCGCTCGCCGAGCTGGCCGCGGAGCTCCTCGGCCTGCACGTTGCCCTTGCTCATCATCTGCCCTATGGCGGTGAGCGCCCCGGTCGTATCTGCGGCAGAGAGGCCCAGCACGGTGGATGCCTCAGCCACGGCGGCGAAAATATCGCGGGTTTCCTCACCCGCGATGGCGGTGCCCTTGGAGGCTGCGGCTAGTTTGGTGTAGCTATCGGCGGCGGTCTCCAGGTCGAGCCCCAGGCGCTCGGCCTCCTCGCGCACAAAGCCGATCTCTGCGGCGGCGCCTTCGGTGGAGCCGGTGACGGCCTTGAGGGCGTTCTGCATGCTCTCCATCCTCATGGAGGCGTCCGCCACGCTGCGGGCGAAGGCGGCGAGTCCCGCCGCGCCAAGGCCGATGCCCATCATGCGGGCGGCGCGGGTGACTCCGTCGAGTCCACCGCGAAAGCGGCTCAGTTCGCGCTGACCCTGGTTCTTCGTGGTCAGAATGGTACGGATTTCTCTTGACTCGAAGGATGCCATCAGCTCATTTCTCCCTGTCTTTTTTCATCCGCCAGCGGAAGTGATCGCTGCGCTCGCGTCGATAGATCTTGACCGCCTCGCGAAACCAGGGGGGCTGATCGAGCAGCGGGCCGGGAAACGGCAGGTGCAGCAGGTCGCAATTCTCGCCCCCGGTGCACTCGCTGACCAGGTCGATGACGTCCCAGGTGTTTGCCGTGAGCACGGAGAGGGGGCAGGCCAGAAACATGGTCGGCGCCCAGGGGATCTTGAACGGTTTGCCGGCGGTGCGAGGCAGGCGCTTCCACTCCTCGGGCCCTTCCAGAATCATTTCCTGAAAGCCGTTTCGATTGTGGCAGTTTCGGGCTTTTCGTGTACGCTCGTCGCATCGGCTGCAATCGTATTTATCGGCGTTTTTCGTTTCGGACTTGCCGGGGCTGTCGCCCAGGTAGAGGCTGAAGCGGACCCCGGCGATCAGTTTTTTCTTTCGGCCTTCGTGAGGTGCAGCGTGGAGAAGATCGCCTTGGTCACCCAGTCCACCAGCTCGGGCGGAGCTTTCTGGTAAAAGGTATCGAAATCGCTCACGTCCTGTCCGTCGATTTTGAGGTTCTCGATGAAGACGACCTTGCTCTTGATCGCTTCGTAATTCTTCTTGTCGATCGCCTCCTGGCCGAGTCCGCGGCACTCGGCCTGCAGCCGGTCGATCTCCGGAACGGCGACGACCTTGAGGCCGACGGCGACGGGGCTCTCGTCTTTTTCGTTGCCCAGCACGGGCGGGATGCAGCGATACACGTGGTCCGGTCCGTTGAATTCCATGGCATGCTCCATACTGGCCGGTTTTAAAATACCCCCAAGCGGATCCGGCCTGAACCCGCTCGGGGTGCGGGAGATCCCGCATGTCAATACGCGGCGGCCTGGTCGAATGTGAGGATCGCTGCGGGATACTTGGTGGTCGAGTTGTAGAGGCTGCGCCAGGTGGTGGAGAGCGGAGGCGTCTGGCCTTCGTTGTTGCGCTCGGGGCCTTCGGTCTCGAGCAGCATGGTGGGCAGATCGATGATCATCTGGTAGTTCTGCGTTGCCGCGCCGGCGAGCTCCCCGCTATCGAGCACAATGAGCAGGCTGTTGGTGCGCGGGCCGGAAAAGAGCGTCTTGAACTCATCGGCGCTGGAGAAGCCGCTGGAGGGGTCGCGGTAATCGACGGTGGTCTGCAGCTCGGCGGCGAACTGTCCGCTTCGGTGCGTCTTGCTCGCTCCGGCGACGCCGTTGAGCACCATCTTGTCCTCGAGGCCGTTGGTCAGCGTCAGGGTGGCCTCGTCGGGCGTGAACTGGGTCATGGAGCCGGGCGCGATGGCGGTGTAATCCGGGCCGCTTCCGGTGCGCGAGATCCCCGATCCGATGTAGAAGCTTGCCTGATGAAAGAGGAAGCAGGCGGCGGCGGGAAAGGCCGCTCCGGCCAGGGCGGCCTGGTCGGGGCTGCCCACCCAGGGGCCTGCGCCGCCGAACTCGACCGAGACGAACACGTCTTCATCGGGCGTGAAATTCATGGTGAGGCTTCGGATGCGTCCGCCGCCGTAATACTGCTTTTTGGTCGTGCCTTCCTCATCGGTGTTGGGGATGAGGCCGATGGCCTTATCCGCCAGGGGCGCTCCGGCGCCGTAGGGCTGCGCCTTGGGGTAGAGCATGCCGCCGTAGGCGTTTGTGTCGATCACCGAGCGGGAGCCGGCAAAACCGAAGAGGTGCTTGAAAATCAGGCCCATCTCCGCGCCGGGGTAGAGTGCGGCCTCGAGCGAGGCGGCCCAGGCGCTCGATAAGCGGCGCACCGAGGCGTCGCCCAGGGCGGTGTCCTGCCCGCGGAACTCTTTGCGCGGGGCGTCGTTGGGCTGGAACTTGGGCGAGAGGCCCGAGCGGACGGGTAAAAAAAGATAACCGCTTTCCGGGTCGGCGCCCCGGGTGGTCTCCTCGACGATGCCAAGATATTGATCGGACATTTTTACCTCCGTGACGCGTGACGCGTGACGCGTCACGCGAGAAAAAAAGGGTTATTTTTTGCCGCCTTTTCGGGCGCCTGAACTGTCCGAAAATATCGGACAGTTGGAAATGGCGGTGTTTTTCTTTTCGGGTGCCGTCGCTCGTCCGTCGCGGATGAAGGCGGCGGCGTCGTCCGGGGAAACTTCGCGGGTCTCACCTAGACGGCAGTGGCCGTAGGCGGGCGAGAGAAAATCTTTTGTGAATGTGACGTGCATCAGGTCCTCCATAGGGCGGTGTCGTAGGTCACTTCCATGACCACCCGGGCGCCGGCCATTTTGAAGCCGGACTCATCGACCATCAGGGCGCCTTCGCGCATCGCCGTCCAGCGGGCCAGGCGCGTGCCTGTGACGGTCCAGAAGGGATCAACCCCGGCGCAGGCGCTCACGTCCTCGATCATCTTTCGCACCTTGTCGTCGGGCGTGCTCTCGGCCACAAGGATGTCGAGCTCCACCGTCAGAGCGTGCCGAATCGTCCCGGTCTGCACGGCCTCTTTGGGGTTTTCGGTGTCGCGGATGGTCAGCTGATAGGCCTGCCCCTCGGGCATGGGCCGGGTGCGCCACTTCTCGACCTTCGTCCCCAGGTCGGTCTGGTAGGTGTAGGCGCTGCCGTCGCTGAGGGTCACCTCCACGCCGGAGCGGATGGATTTCATGCGGGTGACGATGGCGTCGATGATGGACTGGCGGAGGCTCATTTATAAAACCTCGTGACGAGTGACGCGTGACGCGTGACGCGGAAAATCATTCGCTTGCCGATGCCGCGGCGAGATCGGCATCGATCCGTTTGACAAGTTTTCGCTTTGCATCGTTTCGCTTCCAGGCCCACCACCCGGCGGCGCGCACTCCCAGCCAGGCGAGGCGGGCGCGGTAGGGCGAGAGGCCGAACTTCAGCGCATAGAGGCGAAAGAGAGTATCGCCCTCGGGCCGGGTGATCGGCTTGTTGCAGACGACCCACTGATCAAAAGCCCCGACGAACCACCCCTCCATGGCCGCTGGATCGCCCTTGTGGTGATAAATGAAGTCGTGCAGGATAGCCGCGGCACGGATCTCCCCGTCCTGCGTGAGGCCCGCGAGGGTCCAGAGCAGGCGCGGAACGCTGGCCCCGTCGTTGACGAACCCGGGAGGGACCACCAGGCGAAAGCGGGCGGCCTTGTCCTGCCACTCGTAGCGGATCGGAAGGCGCGTCTCGTAGAGGCCTCCGCCGATGGGGCGGTTGTCGGGCTGCTCTGTGGGGGTAAATAGGATCATGCGTTCACCATCTCTGTTCTGGTTCTGCCCGTCTGCAGGCAGGAGGTTCGGCCCTTCCAGGTGTGGCAGGGGACGCAGAGTCGTGCGGGGCGATCACAGTCGCGCACGCAGCAGAAGAGACTTCTTTTCTCGATGCACCAGCATTTTCCCTGCTGTGGTTTGGACATGGGCTCAAGTCCTGTCGGTGGTTATACCTCTACAGTCTCTGAAAGCGCCGGGTGTCTCTGGTCGGCGCCTGCGGCTTTTGCGTAGAACCGAAAGCGGCTCTCGATCTTCTCGACGTACTCCATCATCTGGCGCCAGTCGGGGGTTTTGCCTCCGCTGCGGCAGTCGGGTTGGCGCAGGTAGTGCGCGGCGCTCTCCCACATCTGCCAGAAGCCGGGAGGGCTGCCCGCTTTTCGCCAGGTGGTGAACTCTTCGGGGTAGCCTTCGGCCTTTCGCGCCAGGGCGAGAGCGGCGTTGACGTAGCCTCGGCCGCCGTTGTAGCTGGCCAGGGCAAAGCGGATCCGCTCCCAGGGGTTGGGGATCTCGCCGAGGTGGCGGTACTGATCGGCGAGGTAGCGCATGCCCCCGGCGATGTTCTGCTTCGGGTCGAAGGGGTCCTCGATGGCGAGCTCAGCGGCGGTGGCGGGCATGAGCTGCAGGAGCCCCTGCGCGCCGGCGGGCGAGATCGCTTCGGGGTTGAACCGGCTCTCCTGCCACATCTGGGCCTTGACGAAGAGCCAGCCGTAGGCGGTGAGGTCCTCGAGCAGCTCGTGAAAGTGGGTTTGCGCCTTGTCGTGGATGAGCAGGTCAAAGCGATTTTCGTGTTTCATGCGGCCCCCTTGGTGAGCGCCCAGACGAGCAGGCCCGAAACGGTCGCGCCCAGACAGGCGGAGATGGTGGTCACAAGCGCCCAAAAGAATTTGGACGCCCGGCGGGCGGGCAGGCTCTTGATCTCGTTGATCTCTTTGGAGAGTTCCTCGATACATTTTTTCAGCGCGTCGACCTGTTTCGGGTCGATGGCCATCTCGACCAGGCGCACGCGGTTGTAAAGCGCGTCGATGTCTTTTTCGTTTCGGGTGTTGTCCTCGCGCAGGTGTCGAATCTCGGCTCCCTGTTCAGAGATCGAGGAGAGAAGTTTGTTATTTTCCTCCAGCGCCCGCCGGATTCCGGAGAGGGCGTTCTCCAAAGCGTTGTTTTTGGCCCGAAGATCCGCGATCTCTTGAATCTTTCCGCAGGGCTCGCCCATCAGGGGTCCTCGCTGAGGATGAGGACGGTCAGGCCGTCGCCGGTGGGCTGGGGATCGGCGACGGTGAACGTCTCTCCCGTCTTTCGCCGGGTCACCTCGCGGTCGTGGAGGTCCAGGTGCGCGACGGCGAAGCTTGAGATGGTGAGCCGAGGGCTGTAGCCGGCTACGCCCGGGCCGTCGGTAAAAAGAGCCGGTCGCACCGAAGGCGCGTCGTAAATCCCTTCGATCTCCAGGCCGCCGAAGGTGCCGTCGTCGAGCAGAAACCCCTCGGATTCCCTGAAGATCTTAAAGACCGTGGCGTCGGTTTTTTCGAGAAGATCATTAAACAAGGTCGCTGTGCTCCAGGTTCGAGGTTCAAGGCCCGGGGTGCGGGAAAACTATGCGGCCGGGGCGGGGTTGAGTTCGGCGTATCGGGCCGCGAAGGCCTCGCGCACGGTCTGCCGGGTTTCGTCGTCGCCGATGCCGAGGGACAGGAGTTCGTCCATCGTCTGGGCGGCCTTGATTTTCTCGATCAGCTCGGCGCTCGTCGGGGGCTTGGGCGGCGCTTCCTTCTCCTCTATTTTCGGCTTGGGCAGATCGGCCGCTCCCAGGGCGATCAGGCGCTCGGCCTCGGCCTTGTCCACTTTGATGGCGACGCCCACGGGCTGATACTTGCCCTCGTGCTTGACCCCCTGAAGGGTGATGATTTCTATTTTTTTTGCCATTTTTTACCTCGTTGGGATTCGGTGCGGGGGCGCGACGAATCGCGCCCCTACGTTATGTTTACGGCTCGAAATCAGGCGAGGACCGTGGCGCTCACGAAGGCGTCGGGCTGCAGCATCGCCACCAGGGGCGCGCTCTGCACCTGCAGCCAGCGGGCGCTGGGGTTTTTGCTCACCCACGATTTGGGGAAGCGCTGCACGGCGGCCTGCCCCTCTTCGATCGCCTCGATGTCCTGGATCACGGCGTAGAGGCGGGCGTTGGCGGTGCTGGGCGAGCCCATCCAGACCTTTTTGGCCGGAACCATGGCGGTCTCCGTGCCGCTGTCCTCGTCGATGTACCACTCCTCGTAGGTCCAGACGTCCACGGTGAGGCCGGGCGCGCGCACGGTGCCGACATAGCTGACGCCATTGGGGAGCTGGCGCGGATCGATGCGGCCCATCTCCACGTTTTTCATGTCCATCACCTTCTGGACCTTGGTGTGGTTGATAAAAGCCGCCGCCGCATCGCCGCCCATCACCACGTCGGTGGGGTTAATGCCGCTGTCCTGACGGATTTTGCTGGCCCAGGCCTGCAGATCGGCGATGGGATCGGAGTTGGCGGTATCGCTCCACACATCGGTGCTGGTGAGAGTGATTTTATGGTCGGCGGCCATGAGGAAATCGACCTCGACGGTCTTGTCCGCCGTTTCGCCCTTGATCTTCATGGTGACCTTGCCCAGGTCCATGGCCTTGGCGGCCATCCATTCTTCGCGGCGGTCGATCATGTCCATCAGCTCGGAGAGGTCCTTGCCCAGCTGGGCCGAGGCGCGGTCCTGAATGCTCTGCCCTCCGGAATAGAGCATCTGCCCCGGCTGGCGCTTGAGCAGATCGGCGGCGCTGGTGGGCATGTGCGGCTTGATATAGCCGGGCTTCAAGGTGTTGGTGCTGTAGCCGATGCGCTCCACCGCTTTTCCCTCGGCCATGGGATGAACGAAAGGCGCCATCCTGCGCTTGCCCTTGACGATGTCGATATCGACCGTCTCCGTCTCGAACTGGTGGATTTTGGGAAAGAAGGTGTCCCTCAAGAAGTTGAAGGGGCGCTTGATCTGCTCGACGGCTTCGAGCATGGTGCGGGTGTCGAAAATGTCGATGAGACCGGCGACGCCGATCAGCCCCAGACCTGCGATACCGCCGCCGGAGGGTTCGGAGGCAACCGCCGTTGCGGCGCCCGGGAAAACCAGGACCGCCGCAACGAGCAGCGCGCCCCAGATGCAGAAGGTGGAAAAATGATTTTTCATGATGAGTTCTCCTGAAAGTAGGGATTTTGGTTTTCACTTGCAGCTTGCAGCTGGCGGCTTGAAGCTGACTTTACGCGTTCACCGCTTTTTTGAGATAAATGTTCAGGTCGCGAAGGGCGTCGCGGTGGTCGTCAGCGGTGTCGGCGCCCCCGAAGGTGAGCTGCCCCTCGTTGAACGACCCGGAGAGAAAGACCACCGCCGTCGCGTCGGCGTCGGAGGCGTCGCAGTCTTCGGCCAGGATGCAGACGGGGTTTTCGCTGCCGTCGACGGCCGTGCTGTCGCACAGGGTGTATTTGCCGCTGGCGGTGATCTTGCCGAGCACGGCGCCGCGGGACAGGTTCTGTCCGGAGACGATGGTCCGGATGTCGGTGACGGCGGGGTAATCGCTCGCCAGCAGGTTGTCGTGATTCAAGGTTTCCATGGCTGATCTCCTCTATAAAACCGTGATAGGTGATTAGTGATTAGTGGTTGGCGAAAAACTAAATCACCTGACTCCCGCCCCGGCGGCGATGGCCTTGGCGGCGGCGGAGCGTTCGGCGGCTTCGCCCTGCTTGCCCGCAGCGGGCTTGAGGCCCTCGGGGGCGGCGCCCTGGAGACCGGCCAGGATCTGCTTGCGGCTCTCTTCGTCGGCGCTGTCGCCGGAAGCCACGGGGGCCAGACTGACGCCCAGGGTCTGCAGGTCTTCGGCGGTGAGCCCCTTCGCGGCCGCGGCGGAGATCTTCTTCGCCGGTTCTTCGCCGACGGCGGCGGTGACCAGGGCCATGACCCGGGTGTTTTCAGCTGCGACGGCTTCGGTGCGGGCCGTATCGGCATCGGCCTGGGCGATCATGCCCTCACGGGCGGCGGCCTGGATCTGCGCGAACAGCTCCGGATGTTTGGCTTGCAGTTCTTTCAAATCCATAATGTTCTCCTTTTCCTTTGCCCTGTGATGGGTTCCAGTGGCGCGGGGCGCCTGTTTCAAAAGCGATTTTGGGACGTTACGAAAATGGGCCAGGTCGAATTGGGCGGCCATCTGGACGGGCTCCTCTATCTCGTCGGCAAACCCCATCTCCAGCGCATCGGCGGCGGTCATCCAGGTTTCTTCAGACATGAGGCGCTCGATTTCAGCCGGCTCCATTCCGGTTTTCGCCTGATAGGCTGCGACCAGGCCGGACTTGAATTTATCGAGCGTCTCGGCGGCCTTGCGCATTTGCTTGGCGCTGCCGACGGCGTAGGACCAGGGGTCGTGAATCATCATCATGGCGTTGGCCGGCATGATCACCCGACTGCCGGCCATGGCGACGACCGAGGCCATGGAGAGCGCCATGCCTTCCACATAAACATCGACCTCGCCCTTGTGTCTTCGAAGCGCGTTGTAAATGGCGTTTCCGGCTGGGACGCTTCCGCCGGGGCTGTTGATGCGCAGGTCGAAGTCGCCAAGGGTCTTGACGGCGTCGATGAATTCCTTGGCGGTGACGTCGTCGTCCTCATCGAACCATTTGAAATCGACGATCGCGCCGAAAATGTAGACCTGCGCGCGGGTCTGGTCCGAGGCGGCCTTGATTTCAAACCATTTGGTTTTCTCGTTCACGTTGATCGCTCCTCTGTTTTGATCGCCCGGCGCACTTCCTCCCGGACGGCTTCGGCGACGATCCCGGCGACGGCATCGGCCGAGGCTTCCGGATCGTCCGG
Organism: Desulfuromonadales bacterium; assembly: GCA_024636295.1. Lineage (GTDB taxonomy): Bacteria > Desulfobacterota > Desulfuromonadia > Desulfuromonadales > JAGXHI01 > JAGXHI01. Next base: position 9,177 of record JAGXHI010000039.1, on the reverse strand, counting down.
GTCGGTCGGCTTTTTCTGGGCGGAGGGCTTCGATGCGACCTCCAGCGGCAGTTTCAGCTCGGCCGCCTTGTCCCGCTCGCGTTTGCGCTGCTCGTATTTCGCCTCCCAGTCCTCGCCGCGCGAAGCGTACCAGTCGGCGTCGGTGCCCATGTTGTTCTGCTTGGCCATGACGGCGGCGACCACTTCCTTGACGGGGTCCAGGGTGGTGCGCTTGGGCACGATCCAGTTGCAGGCGAGATATTCGGCCCGGGCGGCGTAGAAGTCCGGCGCTCCCTTGGGCAGGCGAATCCGCCCGCGCAAAAAGGCCTCCTCGAAGAACATCCCCCAGACGACCTGGCAATAGCGGTTCACCAGCCAGTCCTGATATAGGGCGAAGACGCGCCAGGCCTCCTCGAGGGCGGCGCGGGCGCTTGAATAATTCGTCTTCGAAAAATCCTTGGCGATGACTTCGTAGGGCATGCCGGTGGCGCTGCCCAGGGCGCGAAGGATCGTCTCGATAAAAGAGCCGAAGCTGGAGCCGGGGCGGTCGTTCTTGAGGATGTGGGGCTTTTCGCCGCGGTTGCCGTAGAAGACTCCGCCGGGCGCGACCTCCTGGTAATAGCGGTCCTGCCCGTCGGCGCCGGTCTCCTGGGTGGCGAAGGGCAGTCCGTTGGCGTCGTAGGCGAAGGATTTCTCAATCCAGACGGGGAAGGACGAGGCGACGATCGCGCCGACCAGCTCGTGATCGAGATAATCGGCGAGGTCGCGGAAGAACTTCATGGCCGGGGCCAGGACCGATGAGCCGCGCACCTGCTCGGGCGTTTTTTTATGGAAGCGGTGGATCACCGTGGGACGATGCCCTCGGGCGGCGGACAGCTCGCGAAAGGCGGAAAGATCGAGATGCGGCATGAGACGGCCGTCGGGGGGATCGGCCAGGAAAAAACCGGCCGTTTCGCCGCCGGGCCCCAGGCGGATGCCGTCGCGAACCGAAGGATCGCCCCATAAGGCTGCCGGGGTGCGAAGGCGAACCGGGTCGACGGTCTGCAGGGCCAGGGAATAGCGGCGGGCGGGGCGGTCCAGCATGAGGGGAAGGTTGAGAAATTCGCCGTTGACCAGCATCGACCACAGATTCATGAACTGGATGCCGTAGAAATCGACGGTGGCCGTTTCGGGCGTGAGCGCCGAGGCGTCGGCCTCGTTGTTCCAGAGTTCGAACTCCCATTCGGCGGCTTCGGCGATTTCGCGGGCCTGCTCTTCGGTGATCCCCAGGCGCTTGAAGTTGGGACGGCTCTGGGGCCAGATGCCGGGGCCGACGGTGTTGACGGCGATGGAATCGATCAGCCCCGCGCCGTGGGCGTCGTTCAGGGCGATATCATTGGCCCGCTCGAGCAGAAGATCGCGCTCGCTCCCTTCGCCCCGCCAGGTCTGGCGCTTGGGACGCCAGTTGGAGAGGGTGCCGATGCTTCCGGCGCCGGAGCGGGAGACCGAGGTTATCTTCGAGGCGGCAAGGGCTTTTCTCTGGGTGAGTCTCATCGGCGGGGCCTCCCGGTGAGGACCTGGGGGCCGGAGCCGAGCTCGAGGGCGGCGCGCTGGTTCTGGAGAAATTCGAGCACGCCCAAAACCTTGTCGGTCTCGTGCGCCTCGAACGAGCGGCGGACGCCTCCCGTGTCGACGGTGGCGGCCTTACCGGCGGCCAGATCGAGAAGCGCCTGCTTGTACGCGGCGATCTGCGCGGTGAGTTCAGCGGCGGTGAATAAGGGGGTAAGAGTCATGCCCCCGATTGTGTGCGGGATTTATGGAATTGTCATGCGCACCATGCGCTCCATGCGCATGGTGCACACAAAATTAGAACGGCGGGGGGTTTTCTAAGGCAATATGGGGAAAGGGGTTTTTGTCCAGCCCCAGCCGCAGTCTCGCTTCCCGCACGCGGGGCACTTGTCGGCATCGGCGATATGAGCGCCTGCCAGTCGCTTGTATCTGTCCACAGCTACCATCTCTATGCGTCCGATCTCGCCGGCGGAGAGGCCCGCTTTCCGACAGGCTTCAACATAGTCTTCCCATTTTTCCTTCACGAATTTTGCCTCGGTGGGGTATTCGCTCTCGCCGACGGGCTCCCAAACAATCAGCCCCACCTCGGCGGCGATGTTGGTTGCGGGCAGGGTCATGCCTGTCAGCATCTCTTCCACGACCGTCCGTGATTCGTACGTCTGTTTTTCCATGGGTCATCTCCCGGTGTCAGTGTTTTCAGCCTCAAGCATCTCTTTAAGTAATATTCGTCCTCCTATTCCTCGATCTTCGCCCCGGCCTGGCGGAGCAGTTCGGCGTAGGTGACGCCTTCCTGGTGGCTGGAGTTTTTCCAGAAGCGGGCGATAACCTCGATGATGCTGCACTGCTCGGGGTAGGGCATGGCTTTCATGCGGCGGGCGAGATCGAGACGGTCGACGGCCCACTTGTCGTCGAGCTCTTCGGCGTCGGCCACGTTCATCCAGGCGAAGCGGGCGGGGTCGTTTTCCCCGGCCTCGGCCTGGAGCCAGCTGCTGTTGTTGGCGTCGCAGATGGCGAGCCATTCTTTTTCGGTGAGCTCGGGGCAAACGTCCAGGCGGATGTGGTCGTAGCGGATCAGCGTGGTGGCGATGCGCCCCGACAGGGATTCGTCGTCGTCGATCGGGCCGATGGCCTCGAGGGCCTCGGCGGTGAGGTAGATGGTTTTTCGGCTGGACATGGTTAATCCTCCTGGTTGGGGTGCCATTTGCGGCGCCAATCTTCGAGAGGGGCGCTGTTGCCCTTTCGTCGGTAATGGGAGTAGGCGCGGTTATACTCGCGGAGCTTCTGTTGTTTTTCCTCCGAGGTAAGACGTTGTCGGGGCCGGGGTTGTATACCTTTGGCTCTTCGCTCCGCCAGGTATTTGTTCCGGTTTTTCCGGTAGTACCTGAGGCTGTATTCGCGGACTTTGTCCGGATTTTTCTTTTGCCACGCCGCGGCCAGAGCCCTGACCTTTTCGGGAAATTTTTCTTTCCATCGGCGGTAGTGCTCTTTCTGGCGTTCAGGATTCATTTGTTGCCAGCGGCGCTTATATTCCCGCTGTTTGTCATTCGACTTTCCGGACATTGTCTCTTCTCTTAACCCCGGGGCCGGGTCGCGGCCCCGGGATTCGTTTTAGACGGTGACACTGGCGACGATCTCCAGGGGTTTGATGCGCGTGACGCAACGTTTCCCGCTGGAGCAGGGTCCGATCTCGCGGCCGGAGACTTCCACTCGGGCGATGACCAGATCGTGATGCTCGCGGGCGCCGCCGAAGATATCGCCCTGGTGGGCCGAGGCGAGAACTTCATCGAGCGTGCGGTAGTAATAAAACCCGCCGGTGTGATCGTCGGTCGCTTTTTCGGTGCGGGTCTTGCCGAGAGTCCACGAGGAGCCGTCCCATACGGAGACCGGGTTGCCGGACTCATCGAGGGTGATTGCCTTATAACCGTGGCGGGGTTGTTGCCCCTTGACCTTGAGACGGCTTTTGCCTTCGATGACCTCGATGGCATAGCCAATGACCTGCCCTGCGGCTTTGGCGGCTTTGGCTGCGACGGCTTTGTTGGCTTCGGCCACCTTGACGCCCCGGCCGTGACGGGTGAGCAGGTAGTAGGTTTTAGAGAGGGTCTTGACGCCGTACTTGCTACCCTCGACCTGGCGGCAGCAGAGCAGGACCTTGGAGCCGGTCGGGGTGATGTCGAAAAGTTCGTGGTGGAGGGCTTCGCCGTCCCAGCGACCCTTGCGGTCGCGCTTGAGGGTGTCGTGGGCGTCGGGCAGTTTTTTGGCGGCTTTTTTGACCAGGTGCCATGCATTGGAAATCAGGATGCGGTGCTCTGTGCTGGTCGTGCTGGAAACGAGGATTTCTCCGTAGCTGCTGCGAGTCAGGGTGGTCTGTGCGGTCATGGTGGGTCTCCTTTCGCTCTTTCCCTTCGGGATGGCGGATCAGGTGGGGGCTTTATCGCCCCCTGTTGATTGTAATAATATCATACCTGGGTATGATGTCAACGGAAAAACGAAAGAAATTCCGAAGAAATCAGCAATATCGGCGGTTAATGCGGTCGTGCAAGCCGCGCCGAAACTCGCTTACGATCATTCGGCCGGGCGTAGGAAACCAATTCCATCCGGGGTATTCTGCGTCCGGGTTTTGCCTGATCGCGCGCAAAGCCTTCGCCATGGTCCGGATGGATACCGTTCGGCCCTCGGGCGTCTTGAATCTTCTCGGGTGCAGGGCCCTCATTCTAGCCCCTCCCTTCGAGATGTTTTCTGAGATCGTCCTTGATGTAGTAGCGGGCGCCGAGGGAGTCGAGCAGCTCCACGGCCTGCCGGGCGAACTTCTCCCAGTCGATGGCGGCGGCGTCCTTGGCGTGGTTCCACTTGCCGACCTTGAAGGTGTCGATAAAGCCGTGATAGCGCCGGATGATGGCGAGGCTCTGGACGGGGTCGATGACGGGCTCGAGGCTGGCCCAGGTCTCGACGCCGGCGCGGCGGAGATCGGCCAGGGCGCGCAGGCGCTCGGCGGGCGGGGCGGCGGCGGGCTCCCAGGCGAGGGAGTCCTCTGCGGACAGGAAGGTGAGGGTGGCGCCGACGATGGCGCGGTTTTGCTTGAGCCGGTCGATATCCTCCAGGCAGCGGACGCCGCCCTTGGTGAGGACGCGGGCGCGCACGCCGTGACGGGTGAAGATCTCCAGGGTGGCGCGGGTGAGGCGGTGCTCGCGCTCGATCTCCTGGTAGGGGTCGCAGGTGAAGCAGAGGTGAACCTCCCGCCCGGCGTAGGAGGGGGCCTCTTTTTCGATCTGGCGGATCACGTCCTTGCGCGGGGCGGCCTGCCGAAAGGCTTCGGGTTTGCGGCGAAGGGCCGCCGGGGCGTAGCAGTAGCGGCAGCCGTGCGCGCAGCCGCTGTAGAGGTTGGCGGCGAGATCGCAGTATTCGCGGGCTTTTCCGGTGGGCGGGTAGATGATGGGCATGGTTTTTCCTCCTTTGGGGTGATGGGACCTGCGGGACGGATGTCTCTTTCCGCGTTGTTCGGATGCGCGGCCCCCGTGGATGATTAAAGGCCCTGCTGCTGCTTGATGTTGCGCATCCAGGCGCCGACGAAAACGGCCTGGTCCCTCTGGATGGAGGGGTAGAACCTGGAGGGCTTGCCGTCCGAGAAAAGAACCGATTCGCGATGGATGCCGAGATAGTCGTTCTGAAAGCTCAAGGGGTAGTAATCGCCGCGCTCGTCGCGAAGAAAGGTGATTTCGGGGTCGCGCATCAGGTCGCCGTTTTGCTCGCCGTAATGGCAGACCGAGAAGATCGTACCCGAGGCGCACAGGTCGATACACTCGACGGTGACGGGGATGAAGGTTTTTTCGGTATTGTCGATCTTCTTGTGATCGCCAGGATGGCGCAGGTCGAGGGTGAGGATATCCATGATCTTGCGGGCGGGCTGGTTGATCTTTTTGAGTGCGGCCATGATGTTCTCCTTTCGCTCTTTCCGTCCTGGGACGGATGGCGGATCAGGTGGGGCCTGATTGCCCCCGAAGTTGTTTATATAATATCACAACTATCCGGAATTACAACACTTTTTTTAATATCAAACCGTAATACCGCATGTTTCCGCGCGGGTTTTGCGCTTCGCGGGCCTCGAGGATATCCAGGCCGGCGGCGCGGGTGGAGCGTGCGACCACGAGGGCGTTGATGAAATCGTGGTGGGCGTGCAGGCAGGGGATGTCCATGCCGGCTGGGATGCCGAGATAGGGGCGCAGTCCCTGGGGAATGCTGCTCATGCGCATCTTGAAATCGAGACCGTCGGTGAGAAAGACCGCGACCTTTTCGCCGGCCGCGAAAGGGCGGCGGTGAAGCAGGATGAGCCACTGATGCCAGGGCGAGCCGTAGGCGTCGAGGTCGAAGACATTGAACCGGCAAAGGTCGGCGCTGCGCAGAAACTTGCGGTTGTCGACCTGAAGAAGGGTGCGGCCGTCGCGGATCGGCTTGAGATCGAGGCCGAGGCAAGGCAGGCCCTGGTAGCATTCGCGCCAGATGGCGCCGTCTCCGGCGTAGCATTCCAGAACGGATGGGGCGTCGATCTGCGCAAGAAGGCGCTTGCGGATGGCGATTTTTTCGCCTCGATCGGTATTGTCGGCGCTTTGCCAGGCCTTGGAACTCATGCCGAAGCCTCCACCCTGCACGCGCCGAGATCGGCGGCGGAGAGCGCTTTTTTGATGTCGGGCAGGGATTCGAGGGGGCCGCGGATGGTGATCCAGAAGGGCTCGTACGTCTCTTCGAGGTTCCATGTCTTGATTTCGGCGGGCTCCGGGGGCAGGAGAAGTTTCTCGAGTTCGACATCCTCCAGTCCGGCGAGGGAGAGATCCGCTCCGGAATCGTCCAGATCGAGAAGCAGGTCCTTGAGACGGCCCTTGTCGAACTCGCCTCCGATCTTGTTCATGGCGATATTGAGCAGGCGCTCTTTATCCTTGGACAGATCGAGAACGACGCAGGGGGCCGTTTTCCACCCGAGAGAGTTCAAGGCTTTCAGGCGCTGATGGCCGCCGATGAGGGTCATGTCCTTATTGACGATGAGCGGATCGACCAGGCCGAATTCCTCGATATTGCGGATGAGCCGTTACAGCGCCTCGGGGGCGATCTTGCGGGGGTTGTAATCCGCCGGTCGAATGTCGAAAAGTGAAATTTGTTTGATTTTCATCGTTTTTTCCTCTCTGCCTGAAAAAGCGGCTGCGAAATTCGTCTTGTGAGCGGTCTTTGCCTTGAGGAGAAGGGGAAGGTTTGCCCTTCGCCAAGTAAACGCGTTGTATCGACTCTGTAAATATTTGTTTTCTTTTGCTTTTTTGCTTATGTTGGGCCGCCTTTTCAGAAAAAAGCACGGACCATGAATGCGGATTTAAAAGTTTAGTCTTTTCGGTAGTTTATAGCGCATGGCGCTCCAAGCCGCCGCACCGCGTCAGACATGGGGATCGACCCGGCGGCGCTCGAGGAAGCCTTCGAGCTCGTCGGCGGCAATCCGCAGGCCGCGGGTATCGCCGATGCGGGAGGTTTTCATTCCGCCGGCGGCGATGATGTTGTAGACGTGGCGGCGCGAGCAGCCGAGGCGCTGCGCGACCTGTTTGGCGGTGAGCAGCGCGGGCGGCTTGAAGATGCGGGGGTTCGACATGATGAAAGCTCCCTTCCTTGAAAGGCCGTCTCGCGCGGAGGCGGGCCCGGGCGATGAAAAAAATTCAATGGCGCGCCGCGAGCTTCAGCGCCCGCGATTCACGAACCAGCTGGGCAGCCGTCCGGAGGATGCGGCGGCTGGCGGCGGTTTGGGCTCTTCTTTCTTTTCTTTTTCGCTTTTTCGGTGCTGAAACCTCAAGTACATCGCCAGGGCGAGGCCGTAGACTTCGCAGTCCCACAGGTGGTTGGCCTTGTTCTTCGGGTTTTGCCACATCTTCTTTTCGTCGCGGCCTTCGGCGCAGAAGTGGCGGGCGTAGACTTCGAGGTTATGGGCGAGCTTCTCGCCGGGATGCCTGGCCAGGTAATCGAGCTGTTCGGCGGTGTATCCGCTGTGCAGATGCCAGACGGCGGGATCGGTCTGCAGCTTGACGGCCAGGGCGTCCTTGGCGTAGTGCACATCGAGGTTGTAGAGGATGAGTCCGCCGGGAATGGCTTTGTTCGTCCCCGGGAAAAATTCCATTTTGCTGGTGGTGACGGGCTGGGTCTTGCGGCCGCTGGCGCCCTTGGCGGCAAAGACGCCGGTGCGGCGGCACCACTCGTAGACCTCGGCGGCGCGGTGTCCGCCGGTGTCGATGATGGCCGCTCCGATGCGGTGGGCCTTGGCTTCGGCATCGAGCCAGTCGGTCTTGAAGATAATCTCTTCAAGGGTCTCGAGAGTCTGGACGAAGCCTTTTTTCACCAGGGCCGATTCGAGGGCGCCGCCGTAGCGCCAGGCGCGAACGGTGTACCAGAACCCGTCATCCTGGGTGTCGGCCTGAAGAGTCAGCGCGTCGGTCCAGGTGGGCACGATGCCCTCGGGGCGCTCGTCGCGCAGGAGGAGAATCTGATCTTCCTTGCGCTCGGAGAGGTTCTCTTCGTAGTCGGTGGCGGCGTAGCCGTTGGCCATGGCGATCTTGGCGCCGAGGTCGCCGGTTTGCGCCCGGAGGATCGCCGCGCCGATCTCCGCCAGAGGCACGGCGGGCAGGCCCCAGGCGGGCAGGTGGAAGCCGACTTTCTTGGGGCGGGTGAGGTCGGCGCCTTTGGTGGCGACCCAGCGGCCCCAGCGGTAGGCGGCGGCGCGTTCGGATTCGCCCATCAGCTCGCCGCAGCCCTCGTGCCCGCAGACGAGGTGGATGCTTGATTCGCCCCGCTCGACGCTCTCGACGGTGGCGTCCTGGTCGATGACGACGTGATCGCGGCCGGGGAGAAAGTGTTTTCCGCAGGAGGGACAGAGCAGCTCATATTCCCAGAGCTGGTGGCATTCCTGCACGCCCTTCCAGATGAACTTCTGCGCCGGAGTGGAGGAGAAGAGGCGCTTCGAGCCGCGTTTGTCGCGCCCCCTTTTCCGGATTAGGGTGATGGGATCGGCTTCTTTTCCGGTGCGGGGCGGATACTTGTCGACCTCTTCGCCGAAGCAGTGCTTTCCGTAGAAGGCGGCCATGGAGCTTGCGCTGTTGGCGTGGGCGGGAAAGACGGTGACGCCGTTGTTCAGGGTGATCATCGTCTTTCCGGTGTCGTCCTGCCGGTGGGAAAGATACCGGGAGGTCCGCGCGGAGGCCTGCAGCATGGGGATGATCTTGCGCCCGACGATCTTGCCGGAATCGAGTTCGGTCGGGCTGAGGCAAAAGATGTTGCCGGGGTCGCAGTCGATCGCCCAGTTCATGCAGTTGAGGGTGATCTGGGTTTTGGCGGCCCGCTCCACGGCGCAGATCCAGACCTCTTCGACCCAGGGAAGCCCGTAAGTGTCCATGGGCTTTTTGGCGTGGGGGACCAGTTCGGGGCGCCAGGGCCCGGGGGTGGCGTCGATGCCGGTGACCACCCGGTGTTTTTCGGCGTGCTCGCTGACCGGGATCTTGCGCGGAACCCGAAGCACATGCCGCAGCGGCCGGGGGACCTCCAGCGCCAGGGTGCGGCCGGAGAGGCGCGCGCGAAGACGGGGCGAGAACCAGCGCTCCAGCGGGAGGGTTTGTTCGGGGATCAGGGCTGTGG
>JAGXHI010000038.1 GCA_024636295.1 Desulfuromonadales bacterium | reverse complement strand
CACACAGAGCAAGCTAGCACCCCGCTTGCACCTTAGCCCGCATGAAGCAAGGTCAGGGCTCTGTCGAGACCCTCGAATAACCAGAGTCGGGCAAGGTGCGACAAAAAACTTGACTGCAATAAACCAGAACACAGAGAAAACCTTATGTTTTTATTGAATTTTCTCCGTGATCTCTGTGCCTCTGTGGTGAAAGCCTCTGATTTCTGGGATGTCTACTTGCGCTATGTGGATAACCAGAATTATTTAAATCAGAATCTTCCATGCAATCAAAGAGAAAAAGGATGTCTCTGCCATTCTCATTCCCGCATCCTTGGTCCCCTAGCCGCTGCGTCCGGGGCGCTTCTTTCTTCAAAAAGACTGTACGGAAACTCCGTTTCAGGGTAATCTGGTAGGCCTTCGAGCTCAGCGGGTTTTCTGATTTAATTCCGGCAAACCCAACTTTAATTTCTTTAGGAGCGATATCTGCCTCCGGTCCTTTACGGAAGTGATTTCTTCCCTGGATAGTTGATTGTATGAAAAAGGTCGGCAGAAAAATAATCATCTTCAGTTTTTTGATCGTGCTGGCCGCTGCTTTTGCATGGGCCGTGTACGGGAAAATTCAGGAGAAGGCGGAGACCGGCGACCGGAAAACGGGGGCGCGATCCGCCCCGGTCGAAGTGGCGCCGATTCAGCGGGGCCCGATTGAATGGAGACGAACCTTCAGCGGCGCCCTGGAGGCTACCGACAGATTGGTGGTGGCGCCCAAGGTGAGCGGGCGTATCGAGCGGCTTGCGGTGGATTTCGCCGATCCTGTCCAACGGGGGCAGATCGTTGTCGAGCTGGACAACGGCGAATATGTCCAGGCGGTAGCGCAGGGGAAGGCGGAGCTTGCCGTGGCCAAAGCCAACCTGGTGGAAGCGAGCAATGCCCTCGAAATCGCCCGCAGGGAACTCAATAGGACCAAAAAACTACGGGAGCGCGGCGTCGCCTCCGAAGCCCGCCTCGATGAGGCGCAGGCAAATCAACTGGCCAGGCAATCGCAGCAAGTGGTCGCTGGAGCCCAGGTGACCCGGGCCGAGGCAGCGCTGGAGACTGCCAGAATTCGCCTCAGTTACACGAAAATTCATGCCGAATGGAGCGGAGGAGACGATGCCCGTGTTGTCGCGGAGCGCTTCATCGACGAGGGCGAGACGGTCTCCGCCAATACGCCTCTCCTCTCCATCATTGAGCTCGATCCCATCACCGGCGTCATCTTTGTCACCGAAAGGGAATACTCGCGGCTGAGGGCCGGACAGGCCGTTACCCTGACGACGGACGGATATCCCGGAGAAGAATTTGCGGGGCGGATCGAACGCATCGCCCCCGTGTTCAGGGAGGCAACGCGGCAGGCGAGAGTTGAAGTGACCGTGAAAAATCCCGACTCCCGCCTCAAACCCGGCATGTTCATCCGGGCCGATATCATACTCGACCGCGTTGCCGATGCCGTAATCATCCCCGAGGCGGCTTTAACCCGGCGGGGCGATACTACCGGGATTTTTCTTGTTAACAACGACGGTCGTACGGTTTCCTGGCACTCGGTGAAAGTCGGCATCCGGGAAGGCGAACGGGTCCAGATTCTAGGCGAAGAACTTTCCGGCCAAGTGGTTACTTTGGGACAGCAACTTGTGGACGACGGTTCCGAAATCACAATTCCCGCCGAGCAGGAAAAAACTTCCGCCCGTGCTGAAAAGGCCGCCAGCCGATGAATCTTCCCAGATTCAGCGTTCGGCGGCCGATCTTCACCACCATGGTCACCCTGATCGTGGTCATCCTGGGAGGGGTCTCCCTGAGCAGGCTGAAGATCGACCTGCTGCCCAATATCGAATTGCCCACCCTGACCATCCGGACCGCATACGAGGGGGCCAGCCCGGAAGTCATGGAACGGCTGGTCACCCAGATCATTGAAGAAATCGTCGGCACCGTTCCCGGAGTAGAGGATGTGACCTCCCAGTCTTCCGAGGGCAACAGCCGTGTCCGGGTGAGTTTCGTCTGGGGTACGGATATCGATACGGCGGCGCTCGATGTCCAGACCACTATCGAGGACGAGATCGAAGAGCTGCCCGATGATATCGTGCGGCCGCGGGTCAGCAAATTCGACATTGCCAGCTACCCTGTGGTGATTCTGGGGATATCCAGCAATCTGGACCCCGTGGATATGACCCAGCTGGTTGAGAACGAAATCCGCTATCGTTTCTCGCGGATTCCGGGTGTGGCCCAGGTCGATCCATGGGGAGGATTCAACCGGGAGGTTCGCATCGAACTGGACCCGGACCGGGTCAAGGCGCTTGGGCTTCCTCTGGACCAGGTGCTTCAGGCGATCCGGGACGCCAATCTCGATCTGCCCGCCGGCCGAATCGAGCAGGGGCGATTTGAAGTGACCCTGCGGGCGCCGGCGGAATTCGTGCATCTGGATCAGATCCGCAATACGGTCATTTTCGAGCGAAGCGGCTCCGCTGTTACCCTCGGCCAGATTGCCGACGTGAGGGAAACTTACGAGAAGCTGCGGCGCCTCGTCCGAGTCAACGGGGAGCGCGGCCTGAGGATGGCCATCCGGAAACAGGCCGACGCCAATACCGTCGAGGTCTCCAGGAGCGTGCTCGCCGAGATCGATGCCGTCAACAAGGCTTTTCCCCAGGTCCGAATCATCCCGGTGATCAACCAGGGAAATTTCATCGAACGCTCCATCGCCAACGTCGCCCGGTCGGTTCTCTACGGCGGCGGGCTGGCGATACTGGTGCTTCTCTTTTTCCTCCGTAATATCCGCAGCACTTTTGTCATCTCCCTCGCCATTCCGATTTCTCTTATCGCTACATTCTCCCTCATCTATTTCGGAGGATTCACGCTCAACCTCATGACTCTCGGCGGCCTGGCCCTCGGGGTGGGCATGATGGTGGACAGTTCCGTCGTGGTTCTGGAGAATATCTTCCGAAGGCGGGACGAGGACGGTGAGCCGCCCGCGACGGCGGCCGTGGAAGGCGCACAAGAGGTCGCCCCCGCCATAGTCGCCAGCACTCTAACCACACTGGTGATCTTTCTGCCGCTGGTTTTCATGCGGGGCGTTTCCGGCGTTCTTTTCCAGGAACTGGCCTACGTCATCGTCTTTGCCCTGATCTGTTCGCTGTTGGTTTCTCTGAGCCTGGTGCCGATGCTCTCCTCCCGGCTTCTTAAGCCGGCGGTCTCCTCGGACAAAGAAGCCTCCTCCGGGACGGCACGTCTTGCCGCACGGGCGGATGCCCTCTTCAAGGGTATCGACAACAGCTACCGTGATCTTCTCCGCTCGGTGCTGCGTCATCGCTGGAAGACCATTTTTTCGGCTGTTGCGGTTCTCGGGGCGAGTCTGCTTCTGCTGCCGTTGATCGGCACCGAGTTTCTTCCTCCCAGCGATGAGGGGGAGGTGCGGGTGACCGGAGAAATGGAGATTGGAACCCGTCTCGACCTGGTCGACCGGCAGACCCGCCGCATGGAGGAAATCATCTTCGATGCCGTGCCGGAAGCCGTCTCATCGATTGTCAGCGTGGGGGCTTCCGGATGGAGCCCCGGCGATATCTCGCGGGGGCAGATCAACCTCTCCCTCACGCCCGCGGCGGAGCGAACGCGATCGAACCAGGAGATCGCCAATGATCTGCGACAACGGCTCTCCGGAGAGGTGGCGGGCATGACCATCCGCACCCGGGCGCCCCAGGGGCAGTTTCTGCTCGATCGGCTTCTGGGCGGCGATGAAGGAGTGACCGTCGAGATTCGAGGCTTTGAGCTGGATACTCTTGAGGCGCTCGGGACTCGCGCCGCGGAACTGATCGCAGCGGTTTCCGGGGTCACGGACGTGGATACGAGCCAGAAAGCCGGCATTCCTCAACAGGAAATCCAGGTGGACCGGGCGAAGATCGCCGATCTCGGACTGACGGTGCGTGATGTGACGAGAGTTCTGGAAACCGCGGTGGCGGGTACAAAGGCCGGCGAATTCCGGTCCTTCGGCGATTCTTACCGAATTTTCGTTCAGCTGAAGGACGCCGAAAAACGCTCTCTCGATGAGATCCTCGATCTGAGCCTCACCACGGGAGACGGCGACCAGGTTGCACTGCGCAACGTCGTTGCAACCGAAGCAGGACTCGGCCCCATTTTGATTGATAGAAAGGATCAGCAGCGACTTGTAAGGGTCTCGGCGAATGTGTCCGGACGCGATCTGGGCTCGGTCGCGGCGGACATCCAGTCCCTTCTTGACGGCATACCCCGCCCCGTCGGCTACGATCTGCGGGTCGCCGGCAATTTCGAAGAGCAGCAGAAGGCTTTCCGTGAGCTGATCATCTCTCTGCTCCTTGCGATCGTTCTGGTCTACATGGTTCTGGCCTGCCAGTATGAATCATTTCGCGACCCCCTGGTCGTCATGTTTTCTGTACCCATGGCCATCATCGGTGTTCTGGTCATTCTCTTTCTCACCGGAACAACACTGAATCTGCAGTCCTATATCGGCTGCATCATGCTGGGTGGAATCGTCGTCAATAATGCGATTCTGCTGGTCGACCAGGCCGGTCGCCTTCAGCGAAGCGGAATGGACGTTCGTAACGCCGTGGCCGAGGCGGGGCGAAGGCGTCTGCGTCCGATCCTGATGACGACCCTCACGACCGTGCTCGCCCTGCTTCCGCTGGCATTGGGGATCGGCGAGGGGGCGGACGCACAGGCGCCGCTGGCACGGGCCGTCGTCGGCGGGCTCACCGGCTCGACTTTGATCACGCTGGTGCTGATACCGGTAATCTACTCACTTTTTCATTCCGAAAAGAAAGTGAAACTGCATTGAAATTTCCATTTCCCGGAAGAAGAGCCTTCCTGATCGCCGCGGTCTGGGCGGCGGGGTTGTCCGGCGGATGTCTTAAGCCGGACAGGATGCACGTATTTGAAGAGAAACTTCAGCCTCCCGTCCAGGTTAAACCCCGATCGCCGTTTCCCCTGCCCGAGGCTGTTCAACCCCGAATGATAGATGCGCCGAGGTTTGAGACGACTGACGACGAAATACTCGAGCTGTCGGTCGAGGAAGCCATGCTGCTCGCCCTGCAAAACAATCGCGACCTTCAAGTGCGGCAGGTCAACCCCGTCATTGCGGGAGCATTCGAGCAGATCGAGCGGGGAGTCTTCGACCCGGAGATTTTTGCGGAACTGGAGTACGACGAAGAACGAGCCAGCGAAACAAATCGGGCGACCGGAACGCAGTTTCAGGTCGAGGGAACCGACAGGGCGGCCATCGCCGGCATTCGTCAGTTTTTGCCTACCGGAACGACCCTGGAGGTGGGAGTCGAGCAATACAGGAGTATCTCCAACCGGGCTCCCGAGCAGCAGATCGCCCGAGTGGGCCTCACGGTGACCCAGTCCCTCCTTCAGGGATTCGGGCCGGCAGTGAATCTGGTCGATGTGCGACAGGCCGAACTCGATACCGTCGCGAGCATGTACGAACTGCGCGGCTTTATTGAAGCGCTGATGGCGGAAACAGAAATCGCCTATTGGAACTACATACTCGCCCGGGAGGAGATCTCCATTTTCGAGCAATCGCTGGATGTGGCCCGGCAGCAGCGGGATGAGGTCGAGCTGCGCATCGATGTCGGGATTCTTCCGGAGATCGAGGCGGCGGCCGCCCGCGCCGAGGTGGCTCTTCGCGAACAGGCCCTGATCGATGCCCGTAGCCGGCTGGAGGAAACGCGACTGCGGCTTCTCCGGCAGGCCAATTCCGGCCCGGGAGGGCGTCTCGACCAAGAGATAGCAGCGACAACCCGGCCGCGCATAAAAGCGGAGCCGATCTCTGATCTTTCCGATCGCCTCGAACTGGCCGAAAAACTTCGCCCCGATCTGAACGAAGCCCGCCTCCGGCAGAAGCAGAACCGGCTGGAGACCATCGTCACGCGCAACGGTCTTCTGCCGAGACTGGACCTTTTCATCGCCCTGGGAAAGACGGGTTTCGCCGATACCTTTCCCGATTCCTTCCGTGATCTGAAAGAAAAAAATTACGATTTCAGCGTCGGCGTCCGGTTGAATCATTTTCTCGGCAACCGCTCTTCAGAGGCCCTTCATTTTGCCGCCCGGGCCTCCCGGCACCAGGCGGCCGAAGCCGTAGCAAATCTGGGTCAGCTGGTCAGGTTGGACGTTCGTCTGGCCTTCAACGAGGTTGAAAGAGCACGGCAGCAGATCACAGCCACCCAGGCAACCCGCCAATTTCAGGAAGAAACGCTGAATGCGGAAAAGGAGCGTTTTGAGGTGGGGTCGAGCACGGCTCTTCTGGTTGCCCAGGCGCAACGCGATCTGCTGGCGGGCCTGATTTCCGAGGTCGAAGCGATCATCAGCTATCGCATTTCCCTGGTCCGCCTCTATCTTGCCGAAGGCAGCCTTCTCCAGCGCCGCGGCATTCGGCTGGGCACGGATCAGCCACTTAGATACGCCGGATCCTGATCTCGCGCCCGCCGCAAAGATTAGTGCGTTTTCTTTCAGACGTGGTATTCTATTGTCAAGTGGTTTTAGGGACATGGATGTCCCTGAAGGTTTCTGCTGTCAGTTATTCAGGGTCTTCAATCGCAGGAGGGAAAGATGCTGCCCAAAATTCAGACCATTCTTTATGCAACAGCTCTCGGTCCCGGCGCGCCTTACGTTTTTCGCTATGCGCTTCATGAAGCTGAAAAGCATGGGGCAAAGATTGTCGTTCTTCATGTGATGGAACCATTGACTCCCTTCGGAAGTTTCATGGTGGAGCAGCATATTTCCCATGAAGAGGCGGAGAAGAGACAGGCTGAGGCTCGCGATTACGCCACGCAGAAAATCCAGGAGCGGGTTCAACGCCTCTGCGATATGGAAGCACCCAACTTTAAAGGCGGCATGGATCAGATCAGTGAAATCCGGGTAATCCATGGTCAGCCCCATCTGGAGATCGTCAGCAAGGCTCGGGAAATGAAAGCCGATCTCATCGTCATCGGCTCCCACCGCCATACCGCCATAGGAGAGATGCTGGGACATACCGCCACCCGGGTGGCTCACCGTGCGGAGATTCCCGTCCTTGTAGTCCGGATTCCCGAGGGTTATCACGAGGAAGGATTTTAAATCCGGGCCGCCGGTCGCTGCTCCCTTAAAAGTACCGGCTATTCGCCAGGCTCCGAAACCGCGGTTCTCAGGGACTTTTCTTTTCTTCCCTCATACCAGAACCAGCCCAGCGCCAACACCTGGAGAGCGAGCACGATACCGAATCCCGCCCTGTATCCCGTTGGATCGTACCCCCCGTCCGCCGTTTCAGGCCAGAGCCCGATTACCGCGCCGATGGCCCACTGAATAGCGAATGCCGCCACGAAGACCGGCAGATTGAGTGCCGTATTCGCCCTTCCCGACAGATGACGCGGAAATGCCTGAGAGAGAACCGCATACGTGAGAACTCCCGATGTGCCGAAGAAACCGAAGAGCATCCATAATGGAAGGACAAGGGGTTTCCACGGCAGGATCAGCAGCAGCTGAACCGCTATGAAAATGACCATGCCGGTAGAAGCCACTCTGATGGGAGGTATGCCGCGACGGCGGAGGCGGTCCGCAGCGGCGCCAAGGCTGATATATCCGACGATCATGGCCAGGGCGATCAGCAGGAGAGTCTCCGCGACCCTGGTCCGGTCATAACCGGCGACATCGTGCAGCCAGGGACCGGACCAGAGGCCGCCAATCGCCATTGCGCCAGACTGGGTCAGGATCGACAGGGGTGCTATGCGCCAGAAGGCCGGACTGGAATAAATGGTCCGGATCCCTTGCAGCTGCTCTTTCAATGATTCGGTAGAGCGGCTTCCTTCCACCTCCGGCACAGCCAGAAAAATCAGCAATGCCGCCGCGAAAGTCAGTGCCGCGAGAATCATAAAAATACCGCGCCAGTCGGTCACCCCCAGTGCCGCCTCGACGGGCGCCGTGGCCGTGAGCGCACCGATCCCGCCAGAGACCATCTGAACCGCATTGGCCAGGGGCAGCCGCTCAGGAGGAAACCATGTGGAAAATGCCTTGAATGCCGCCATCAGACATGCAGACACACCGAACCCGATTAATGCCCTTCCGACGAGGAGTAATGTCACATCCTCGGCAAGGGCGAAAACCAGGGCGCCGACTGCTGCGATCAGAAGAAGTCCTGATTCCACCCGACGAGGGCCGTAGCGGTCGAGAAGCAAGCCTACCGGAAGCTGGGCAGCCGCAAAGGTCAAAAAATAGGCGGAAGTCAAAAGCCCCAGGCTTGCGGCGTCGAGACCAATGTCTGATACCAGGTCCGGAGCGATCACCGCATTAACGGTGCGGTAGAGATAGGAGAGGAAATATCCCAGGGCGAAGGGAATAAAAACGCGCATCAGCATGGCAATAGTCATGGCATTGAGACCTTCCCCGATCTTATTCTCTGTGTCTGTCCAGACTTACGAAGATTTTTTCCCGATTGCCGGAATTGCACGATCCAATTGCATGCTTTCAGATCCGGCCGAAAATCCTGCCAATCTTATCATCCCCCTCTCATTTTCCGGCTAACTTTTTTCTCACAAGAGAAACATCCCTCATCCGCCTTTCCTGGAGAACCTGCTTCCCGGTTTTCTCGTTGGGCTGCTGCTTTTCCATATTTCTTGCGCATTTCCTCCACATTTCTCTTTTATCTTCTACCTAAAGGCATCTGGCGTGGTCTCCAATAACGAAAGGATTCGATTTATGAGAAAAACATCAGTTTTCTTGATTTTCACCGTCTTTTTAGGTCTTTTCGGATGCGCTCCGACGACCCGGACGCAGCAGGGTTCCCTTTACGGTACGGGCATCGGCGCCGGACTCGGAGCCATCGCCGGACAGGCGATCGGTCGCGATACCAAGGGCACCTTGATCGGCGCCGGCATCGGCGCCGCCCTGGGAGGGGTGACCGGAAATCGGATCGGCGCCTACATGGATCAGCAGGAAGCGGCCCTTCGGCAGGCGATGGCCGCCTCGCACTCCGCCAGCGTCCAGCGCAGCCGGGAAGTCCTGACAGCGACGTTCAACTCCGAGGTGCTTTTCGATCACGATTCGTTCGTCCTCAGACCGGGCGGATATAATGAAATCGATAGGGTCGCCCGGGTGCTGAATCAATATCCCGACACGACCATTCGAGTCGAAGGATATACAGACGCCAGTGGAAGAGAAGACTACAACCTGCGGCTCTCCGAACGGCGTGCGCAGTCAGTGAAAAATGCCTTGATTCAAAGGGGCGTTTCGCCAGACCGGATCGCCGCCATCGGTTTTGGAGAATCCCGATCGCTCTCCTCCAACCCTGCTGCGAACCGAAGGGTTAACATCGTCATCAGTCCGGACCATCAGAGGTACGCGGGCATGGGTTCCTGGTAACCCGAATCCCCGCCCCTGAACAGGGCCGGGAGACAAACCCCGGATCAATGCACAAAGGCTCCGACATCTATCCTGCCGGGGCTTTTTTTCATTCGAAAAGCTCCAAGTGCAATTTTCCCTGCAAAAAGGCTTGGATTTTAAGGATTTATCCTTACCGATCCTGGGCTTCCGGGAGAGGACCCACCTGCGATAATCTTCAACAGGAACTGAAAAAAAATGGGCTGACGGAGATCTTCAACAGCAAGTGCTTGAGATTTGAACCTTCCTCCTGCTAATATTTGGGCCTGTTTCCTTCCATAGGTAAGTTGACTGCAAAAAAGAGGTGTCAGATGAGTTCTTCAGAGCACGTTTCCACGGGACTTTCAGGTCTCGATAAAATTCTTGATGATCTTCGGATCGGAGATAATGTCGTCTGGAGCGTGGATTCCATCGACGAATACCGCAAATTCGTCTTTCCATTTGTGGACAGAGCTCTCCGGGACCATCGACGGGTAGTCTATTTCCGTTTTGGGCAGCATGAGCCGCTATTGGATCCGGAGCTTCCAATTACAGTTTACCAACTCGATGCCCGTGCCGGGTTCGAGTCTTTCGCCAAACGGGTGCATTCCCTGGCTACTGAGGAGGGAGAAGGAGTCTTCTATATTTTCGATTCCCTTTCAGACCTTCTTTCGGCCTGGGCCACCGACCTGATGATAGGCAATTTCTTCCATGTGACCTGCCCCTATCTTTTCGAACTGAATACAGTCGCCTATTTCGCCCTGATTCGAGATCGCCATTCTTTCAAAACCATCAAGCATATCGGCAGCACCACCCAGGTTCTGTTGGACATACATAACCGCCAGGGGGACAATTACATTCTTCCCCTCAAAGTCTGGGAGCGCAATTCCCCGACCATGTTTCTGCCGCACCTGAAGCGGGGAGACGACTTCATCCCTCTGGCCAACAGTTACGACGCCACCAATCTTCTCAAGGAAATTTATCGCCGCGGGGTTGTCAATCCCGCACGCCAACTCGATCACTGGCACCGGCTTTTTCTCCAGGCCGAGGATCTTGTCGCCATTCAGGACGCTGCCGAGGAACGGGAGCGCATGGTCATTCACCTCTGTCGGCATCTTGTAGGTCGAGAAGACCGAATGCTCGATCTGGCCCGTCGCTATTTTACGCTCCAGGATCTTCTGGAAATCAAGGGACGAATGATCGGAACCGGCTATATCGGCGGCAAGGCGGTGGGCATGCACCTGGCCCGCGCCATCCTTCACCAGGATCCCGAATTCGACTGGAAAGGGCATATGGAGGAGCATGATTCCTTCTACATCGGCTCCAATGTTTTCTATACCTACATCGTTCACAACGGATGGTGGAAACTTCTCATGCAGCAGAAAACGGAGGAGGGATATTTTTCAGCGGCCGCGGAACTGCGTAAAAACATGCTCCGTGGACGCTTTCCCGAGGAACTCCGAGAAGAATTCCAGAAGATGCTGGAGTATTACGGACAGTATCCCATCATCGTCCGCTCCAGTTCACTTCTCGAAGATGGCTTCGGAAACGCCTTTGCTGGCAAATACGACAGTTTTTTTCTCACCAACCAAGGTTCGCCCGAAGAACGGTATGCCCGATTCGAAGACGCTGTGCGCCGGATTTTTGCGAGCACCATGAGCGAGGACGCTCTCTCCTACCGACTCCAGCGGGGCCTTTCGGAACTGGACGAGCAGATGGCTCTTCTGGTCCAGCGGGTCTCGGGCGCCTACCGCAATCATTATTACTTTCCGGAACTGGCGGGAGTCGGAATATCCTACAACACCTTCGTCTGGGACAAGGGAATGGATCCGAAGGCCGGCATGCTTCGCATGGTACTTGGTCTCGGAACGCGGGCCGTGGATCGGGTGGAGGGAGATTATCCCCGGATCGTGGCCCTGGACGCCCCACTTAAACAACCCCACAGGGGCTTTGAGGATACCCGGCGTTTTTCCCAGCGTGACGTGGATCTGCTCGACCTGAACACCGATTCACTAAAAACCGTGTCTCTGCTGAACCTGATTGCCGAGAAGATCGATCTTCCTCTGAACCTTTACACGGTACGGGATCAGGAAACGGAAAGGAAACTTGAGGAACGCGGTCGAAAACAGGAAGTCCGACTGCTCACATTCGACCAGTTGCTCTCTAAGACAGAATTCACCCACCTGATGCGGCGGCTGCTTAAGAGGCTGGAGGATTCCTATCAATATCCGGTCGACGTGGAATTCACTCTGAATTTCAGCAAACATGGCGATCCCAAAATCAATGTGGTCCAATGCCGACCTCTCCAGACAAAAGGAGAAGAAAAAAGGGTTGAAATCCCGGAGAGTATTGAGGAGGAGCGGACGTTCTTCCGTGCGGAGGGGAATTTCATGGGAGGCAACGTATCCCTTCCGATCACGCGGGTGATCTGGATTGATGCCGAAGCGTATACCCGCTTGAGCCTTTCGGAAAAGTACGAAGTCGCCCGTCTGATCGGAAGAATCAACAAACGGATCGACAGCAAGGAGCAGACCCCGACGCTTCTCATGGGACCTGGAAGATGGGGAACCTCAACTCCTTCACTCGGGGTCCCCGTCACGTTTTCGGAAATCAGCAACATGGCAGCCCTTTGCGAAGTGGCCTTTACCACCGGCGATCTCATGCCCGATCTTTCCTTCGGATCTCATTTTTTCCAGGATCTTGTCGAGACGGATATCTTTTATCTGGCCCTCTTTCCTGAAAATAAAAACTGCTTTTTCAATCGTCCCTGGCTCGACAGCCTCCCCAATGCACTGGAAGGGATGATGCCGGCAAGCAGCGGCTTTAAAAGAGTGGTCAAGATCTGTTATTTTCCCGGAGGAGGACTCCGACTCCTGGCGGATGTCGTCACGCAGCAACTGGTCTGTTTTCATCCATGATGCTTAGGTTTTATATGTAAACGGCATCATCTGAATCGGGGAAAAAAAGGGCCGCTCCCGAATGGAACGGCCCCTTTTTTGTCGTCCGGTATAGGTTCTTGAAATCAGATCAGGCCAAGGGCGACCATGGCCTTGGCCACCTTGATGAATCCGGCGATATTGGCGCCGACTACGTAGTTATTGGGAGCTCCGTATTCCTCAGCGGTAGCGAAGCAGTCGGCGTGAATGTTTATCATAATGTCCTCGAGCTTTTTCTCGGTGAAATCAAAGGGCCAGGCGTCGCGGCTGGCGTTCTGCTGCATCTCCAGAGCCGAAGTGGCAACCCCGCCGGCATTGGCCGCCTTTCCGGGTCCATAGGCGATCCCGGCATCCAGGAATACCCGAATCCCTTCGGGGGTGGTCGGCATGTTCGCGCCCTCACCGACAGCGATGCAGCCGTTCTGGATAAGTCTCTTTGCGTCCTTTCCATTGATCTCGTTCTGGGTGGCCGAAGGCATGGCGACCTGGCAGGGAATCTCCCAGATATTGCCGCCTGTGATGTATTTGGCGTCCTTGTGATAAGAGACGTAATCCTTTATCCGACGGCGTTCGATCTCCTTTAGCTGCTTGACAAGTTCGAGATCGATGCCCTTCTCGTGATAGATGACTCCGTTGGAGTCGGAGCAGGCGACCACCTTTCCGCCCAGTTCGGTGATTTTTTCAGTCGTGTAGATGGATACGTTCCCCGACCCGGAAACCGTGCAAATCTTCCCTTCGAAGGAATCGTTGCGAACTTTGAGCATTTCGTTGACGAAGAAGGTGGCCCCGTAGCCGGTGGCCTCGGTCCGCACCAGCGACCCGCCCCAGTCAAGACCCTTTCCGGTCAGCACTCCGGCCTCCCAGCGGTTGGTGATGCGCTTGTACTGACCGAACATGTAGCCGATTTCACGACCGCCCACGCCAATGTCTCCGGCGGGCACGTCGGTATACTCACCGAGGTGGCGGTAAAGTTCGGTCATGAAACTCTGGCAGAAACGCATGATCTCATCGTCCGACTTACCTTTGGGATCGAAATCCGATCCTCCCTTGCCGCCGCCGATGGGCAGACCGGTGAGTGCGTTCTTGAAGATCTGCGCGAACCCGAGAAATTTGATGATCCCCAGATAGACGGAAGGATGGAAGCGCAGGCCGCCCTTGTAGGGACCCAGGGCGCTGTTGAATTCAACCCGGAAGCCGCGATTGATGTGAACTTCGCCGCTGTCGTCCTGCCAGGGCACACGGAAAATGATCTGGCGCTCCGGCTCACAGATTCTCTGTATGATTTTATGATGCGTGAACTCGGGGTGCTTGACCAGAACGGGGCCAAGCGTTTCAAGCACCTCCCGGACGGCCTGATGGAATTCGGTCTCGCCGGGGTTGCGCTGAATAACCTCTTGAAAGATGGGCTCAAGTTTTTCATCCATGTGGGGTGTCATATCAATTCTCTCCTTATGATAGGTGATTGCGGTTCACTGCATTGTTTTCAGCCAAACAAGTTTTTATGCATCAGAGGTGCCATTTTCCGGATTCTAAAAACTCAGGTTTAATTTGAGGCGGCAAGCGTCTTTTAAAGGTCGACCAGCTCTTGGAAATTCCTTAGCTGTGTACCATCGAAACACAGAGTGAGCACATGCAGAGTAACAAACCCATGCACCCCCTAGTGAAAAGGATGTTGTAATCTCAGAAAAAAATCGAGAGGGGAAGCGATTGGAGTGGTATGCTGATAGGAAGATGGGTTTCGTTTGAGACAGCTTCGCTCTTAGTCGCCGGACCGCGGATTTCAGCATCTTTGTGGTCGCACATACAGGTATTTTACCTTATATTCAATAATGAACTCATCTGGGCTCACCCCGGATGTACTGCACGGGAGTTCCTTTATGGCGCTACGGATCGAGAAGATTCTTCATGCCGGAGCCACCATCCTGCTTCAGGACGGCTCGATCTGGAACATTCCCATGATCGAGGACCGAAAAAAAACCGAACTTTGGGTTCCCCGGGAGGAAGTGGAAACAATCGGCGGTGAAAGGCTCCGCTGCCGGGTCAAAAATCTCCTAAGAGATGAAACGGTCAATGCCCAGCGGCTGAAATAATCCCGCTCCCGAGAACTCCTGCCGCAGGCCGAAAGGCATCAGCGGAAGCCGGTCCACGGCCCAGAACGACAGATGGAGTCCCTTTAGAGGGGGATGAAGGTGGTTTGAAATGAGATTGAATGCGGGTGATCTGAGGGAATTCGTCCGAATTCTGGAAGAGCGGGGGGACCTTTCAAAAGTCGGTACGGAAGTCGATCCCGAGCAGGAAGTCGCAGCGGTGGTCAATCGGGTCAGCAAGGGACGAGGTGGCGGCAAGGCCCTGATCTTTGAAAAAATCAAGGAAAGCGAATGGCCGGTTGCCGTCAATCTTTTCGGCTCCCTTCGCCGCACGGCCTGGGCTCTGGGGGTAGAGGATATACAGGATCTGGACAACCATCTGCGAGAGGCCCTGGCGAAAGCCGGCCCCGGAACGGCGGAGGAGCGCCTGCGCCGACTGATGGCAGAAAGGGAAGTCCTGAGTATTCCTGGATACTCAGCGCCCTGCCGGGAAGTGGTTGAAAATGCGCCCGACCTTCTGCGCCTCCCGGCGCTGAAAACCTGGCCCGGGGATGGAGGGCGATTTCTCACCCTTCCCCTTATCTTCACACGACATCCAAAAACAGGGGCGGTCAACTGCGGCATGTACCGCATGCAGATTTTTGACTCCCGCACTGCGGGTCTTCACTGGAGACCCGCATCGGGAGGAGGTCTTCACTATAGCGCCTGGTCGGAACGTGGGGAGAAAATGCCCGTGGCCGTGGCTCTGGGAGGGGATACCGCCCTTATATACGCAGCCGGCGCCCCTCTTCCCGAAGGCGTCGACGAGACGGCTTTTGCCGGATTTCTCCGGGATCGGCCGGTGGAAATGACCCCGTCCCTAGAGGGGCTCAACGTCCCGGCCTCCGCCGAATTCATCCTCGAAGGGTATGCGGAGCCTGGAGAAACAAGGACGGAAGGCCCTTTTGGCAATCATACGGGCTATTATGTCCCTTCCGGGCCGGTTGCCGTTTTTCATCTCACCCGGATGACCCGCCGGAAGGATCCTATTTTCCCCGCCACGATCGTGGGTCCCCCTCCCATGGAAGACTGCTTTCTGGCAAAAGCCACCGAACGGCTGTTCCTTCCGCTGCTTCAGATCGATTTTCCCGAAGTCGCGGATCTGAACTTTCCTCTGGAAGGCATTTTTCACGGCTGCGCGCTTATTGCGCTGCGGCAGGAAGACTCGGGAAGATCAGGAAAATTGCTTCGGGACCTGCGTCAGACTGATCTTTTGAAAGCATCCCGCCTGTTGGTGCTTCTGGACGCCGATGTGGACATCCGAAATTATTCGGAAAGTTTCTGGAAGTCTATCAATCATGTGGATCCCCGGCGGGATATCATCGTGGAGGATGGAGGGCTAAGCATCGATGCCACACGCAAGTTCTCCTGGCCGAACGTAATGGAGGATCCCGCGGTCGGACGAAAAGTAGAGGCCCGCTGGGCGGAATATGGCCTGAAGGACTGAATCCGTGAGGCGTTTTCAGGATGCAGGGTTGCGTCTCGGGATCAGTCGAAGGAAGTTGATTTTTATTGCAGGAGGGAGCATATGCGATTCAAGTACGGCCAGGACGATATTCCCCCCATCGGCGAGCTTTTTCTGTACGGCCTGCAATGGTTTGCCATCGCTGTGCCGGGAATCATCATCCTGGGCGACGTGGTGGGAAGTCTGCACTTTTCCACCTATGCGGAGCAGGCCGTCTATATGCAGAAGCTTTCGCTGGTCACGGCGGTCACTCTTTTCGTCCAGATTTTCTTGGGACATCGCCTGCCGCTGATCACCGGCCCGGCAGCGGTCCTGCTGGTGGGAGTGCTGGCCAGCAGCACCTTTTCCCTGAATACGATCTATTTCTCCATCCTGGCGGGTGGCCTTCTCCTGGCTCTTGCGAGCATGACCGGGCTCTTCGGCATCCTCCAGCGCCTCTTCACCACGAGAGTTGTCGCCGTCGTTCTGCTGCTTATCGCGTTCACCCTCCTGCCAACCATCGTTCAACTGACGACCGATGCCCAGGGAAGCGCCACCTTTCTCTCCAGCCTTCTTTTTTCCATGGCCCTCCTCCTGGTCATGCTGGTCGGCCATCGCCTCCTGCCCGGCATCTGGCGATCCACCCTGATCATCTGGGGCATGCTGGTCGGCTCGATCTTTCATTTCCTGCTCTTCGGACGCTCTTCCCAGCGGGATGTGCTGGCAGAGAACCTGGTCGCGGGGATGTTCCATCACCTGACCCTGGAAATCTCCCTGGACATCGGAGTGCTCCTGTCCTTCCTGATCTGCTTTCTAGCCCTGTCGGTCAACGATCTCGGCTCCATTCAGTCCGTGGGAGAACTCCTGGGGACGCAGGATCTCGGGCGTCGCGTACGCCGGGGAATTACCGTGACGGGTCTGGCCAATATGCTGGCGGGCTTTCTCGGCGTACTGGGGCCGGTGAATTACTCCCTGAGCCCGGGAGTGATCGCCACCACGGGTTGCGCTTCCCGCTTTGCCCTGGCGCCGACAGCTTTGTTGCTCGGGCTTCTTGCCTTCTCGCCGGCAGCCATCTCGGTGATCGGATATATTCCCTCCGCGGTCACAGGAACGATTTTTCTCTACATCCTCGGCTCCCAGATGTCCGCCGGGCTCCTCATTCTCTCGGGATCGGAAGATGGGAGTGGTTTCGAAAAAGGCCTGGTGGTCGGATTTCCCGTTTTGCTGGGAACGGTGGTGGCTTTTTTCCCCCGTTCCGCCGTTAATTCTCTTCCCGCGACCCTCCAGCCGGTACTCGGAAACGGCTTCGTGGTCGGGGTCACCGCGGTTCTTCTGCTGGAGCACGTGATTTTCTCGGACCGCCGCGTCCGGCGCGGACCCTGACTCTGTCCCTGCCAACAAAACAGGCCGTCCGAAGATGGACGGCCTGTTTTGTTGGTTGATGTGGTGATATTTGATCAGCCTCCGCTTACGGCGGAAGACCAGCTTTTGACCAGCTCCAAGAATCCCCCTTCGGCGACGGCGCCTCCGATGACCGCAGCCCCGGACCAAAGTCCGATCAGGACGATGATCATGAAAGTCAAAACGAGTGATGCCCGAAAGGTGACATGAAGAAGGGTAACGCCAAGGTCCTCTCTCGTTCTTTCCCTGACCCGCGATTCCCCCAGATGAAAACGGCTTGGATTCGATTGTCTCACCGGCACCTCCTTCGATAAAGGATTACGATGAAAAGATAACAATTTTTGTCCTCAATGTCAATCTCCGAGGCTGCCGGAACGAAAGGAGTGTGTTAAGATAGGGAAAAAGAAGAGGAAAAACCGTGAGATCATCCCTCGCAAAAAGACTCTGGCCCCTTGTCGCCGTACCCCTTCTGCTCGGGTGGCACCATATTCTCTCCCCCGAAGCCTATTTCT
Organism: Desulfuromonadales bacterium; assembly: GCA_024636295.1. GTDB lineage: Bacteria > Desulfobacterota > Desulfuromonadia > Desulfuromonadales > JAGXHI01 > JAGXHI01. The sequence goes on along the minus strand of JAGXHI010000038.1, from coordinate 117,747 downwards.
CCGCCAATCATTCCGTGAGGGCTGCGACGGTCTTGGCGGAGCCCGAAGCGTGGCGTGGGACCACCCTGATCCTGGGGGGCAAGATCCTGGAAACAAGGCAGGAAGATGGGGGCGGGATGCTGGCTATTCTCTGTTACGGCCTGAATGAAAACGGAAAGCCGACGGAGCCGGATGTCGCCTGCGGTCGATTTCTGGCAAAATCAACCGGAACTCTCGACCCCCAGCGCTTTGAAGCGGGGCGGCTTGTCACCCTGACGGGGACCCTGACCCAAAACAGAGGCGCCGTCCCCATATTCGACATCGGGGAGATCCGGCTCTGGCCCGAGAAGAAGGACCGCGACGATTTTCCCCGTCCGTACTATTACCCCTTTTACGACCCATTCTGCGATCCTTTTTACTCTCCCTACCACTGGCGTTCCAGGTGGTGCTGGTAAAGGCGGATTTCACTAAGAAGCGAATCCGTATCTCCGCGGTGAGGAGTTTACCTCGGCGTGAAGATCCCGGGTGCGTCCAGCCAGAGGCTGAATTTTCCCCTCCCGGTCCGATCTGCTCCTTTCGCCCGATCATGAGAGCCCCGCCGGGTGAAAGGACCTGGTGCAGGCGGGAGGAGGCCTCCCGCAGGCGCTCTCCGCGGTAGCAGGTGAAGGCCAGATACCGGCAGAGGACGAAGTCCATGCCGGTCGGGACCGGATCGCTCATGAAATCGTGTCGCTCGAAACGCACCGGCGCGCCGAGCGCCTCCGGAACTTGCGCCAGTTCAGCCCGAGAACCGGACAGGCTTCTTTCAGGAATTGGTCGAAGGTCACGAAAGGAGCATACCAGAGCCGACAAAAAACGCCTCCCTTCACTGGATGAGGCATTCATAATCTTGAATAACCGGAGGGGTCGGTGTACACTGGGCGCTCCGGAACAGATGTTTTTGAAGGTGGAGAGCCATGGCCGTTCTGATTGAAAAAACCCGCGACCTGCTGGAGATGATCAAGTTCTCCCACACGGTTTTCGCATTCCCCTTCGCCCTGATGGGCGTGATCCTCGCCTCGATGGAAACGGGAGCGCCGCCGACTCTCGCCCAGATCTTCTGGATCTGCGTCGCCATGGTGGGCGCCCGCTCGGGAGCCATGGGCCTCAACCGGATCATCGACGCCCGGATCGACGCCCGCAATCCCCGCACGGCGCAGCGGCACATCCCGGCGGGGAAGATCTCGACCAAGGAAGCCTGGGTTTTCGTCATCGCGTCCTTCGCCCTTCTGCTCTTGGCGGCCTGGATGCTCAACCCTCTCTGTTTCTACCTGGCCCCGGTGGCCCTCTTTTTCCTGACGCTTTATTCCTTCTGCAAGCGGTTTACCGCCCTTGCCCACCTGGTCCTGGGGCTATGCCTCGCCGCGGCGCCCCTTGGCGCCTGGATCGCCCTGCGGGGCGATATCCAGTGGCCGGCGATGGCCCTTGCCCTGGCGGTACTGTTCTGGGTGGCGGGATTCGATATCTTCTACGCCCTTCAGGATGTGGAGTTCGACCGGGCCGAGGGCCTTCATTCCATTCCGGCGCGCCTGGGAATCCGCCGCTCCCTGCTTCTGGTGCGGGCCTTTCACGGGATGATGATTTTCCTCCTGCTGCTTCTCCTTTTTGGAACGGATCTCGGGTGGATCTATCTTCTCGGCGTCGGATCGGCGACGGGAATGCTGATTTACGAACATCTCCTGGTAAAACCCGACGATCTCTCCAGGCTGGATGCGGCTTTCTTCAACATGAACGGCTGGATCAGCGTGACACTCCTCCTGTTTACCCTGATGGATGCGCTGGCGTGAGAAATCTCCAGAGAATCCTTCCACCCCTTTCGACAGAAATCGGAACGGGCGGCTTCGGCGAAAATCAGGGAACCCGAGCGAATTTCACCGCGAAATCTCGGAAGGAGCAAAAATCATGAACTCGATTGTCGTTGCCATCACCGGCGCCTCGGGCGCCATTTACGGGCTCCGACTCACCGAGGAGCTCCTCCGTGCCGAAGAACGCGTCACCCTTCTTCTCACGAAGTCGGGTCTTGACGTCCTGCGGTATGAAACCGGTCTGGAATGGGAAGGGTCGACCTCGGTGCGAAAAGAGCTGATGCGCGATTATTTCGGAAGCCATAAGCTGGACCACTATGCGGAGACGGACCTGTTCGCTCCCGTTTCCAGCGGGTCCTCGGCGCCGCGTGCGGTGGTGATCGCGCCCTGCTCCATGGGGACCGCGGGGCGAATCGCCGCGGGGGTCAGCGACAACCTCATCGAACGCGTCGCGGACGTCGCCCTCAAGGAGAGGCGTGACCTGATCCTGGTCCCTCGGGAAACGCCCTTCAATGCCATCCACCTGGAAAACCTCCTTCGTCTATCCCACGCGGGCGCCGCGATTCTTCCCGCCATGCCCGCGTTTTATCATCGTCCGAAACAGATTGAGGACCTCGTCGACTTCGTTGTGGGAAAAATTCTTGACGGGTTGAAAATCGAGCACCACCTCTTTCAGCGCTGGGGAGACGACAAGGACTGATCTCTTTTTATCCACGATGTAACAACTCGCGGAGGCAAGGCAGCCGAAACCATGATCGATCTATTCCATACCATTCGCTCAAAAATCAAAACCGGAGCCCGGATATCCGACGAAGAGACCCTGGCCCTTTTCGAATCGAGGGATCTGCTTGCAATCGGGGAACTGGCCGCCCTGGCAAACCGGAAAATAAATGGCGAGAAGGTCTACTTCAATGTCAACCGCCATATCAATTACACCAACATCTGCGTTAATCGCTGCACTTTCTGCGCCTTCAGCAAAGGGGTCGAGGACGAAGGCTGCTACACCCTGGCGCTGAACGACATCCTGGAGAAAGTCGCCGAGGCGAACGCCGCCGGCGCCACCGAGATTCATATCGTGGGAGGACTGCATCCAGATCTGCCCTTCGATTTCTACCTGGAGATGATCGCCGCCATCCGGTCGGACAATCCAGGCCTTCACGTCAAAGCATTTACCGCCGTGGAGCTCGATTATTTCGCCCGGATAACCAATCAGGACGTCGCCCTGGTAATCTCGGAACTCAAGGAGGCCGGGCTCGGTTCGATGCCCGGAGGGGGGGCGGAAATCCTTCGCAGGGAAGTCAGGGACAAGATCTGTCCGGAGAAAATTTCCGGCGAAAGGTGGCTGGAGATCATCGAGCAGGCCCATCGGGCTGGACTGAAAACCAATGCGACCATGCTCTTCGGACACCTCGAAAATTACGAGGACCGGGTGGACCACCTCCGTCGACTTCGGGACCTGCAAGACCGCACGAGCGGCTTTCAGGCCTTCATCCCTCTGGCTTTTCAGCCGGACAACACCCGGATTCCGGGTGCAAAAGGGGTCGGCGGTGTGGACGCCCTCAAGACCCTTGCGATAAGCCGAATTTACCTCGACAATTTCATGCATATAAAAGGATACTGGGTCATGCTCGGACTGAAGATCGCCCAGGTGGCCCTGGCATTCGGTGTGAATGACCTGGATGGAACAGTCGTGGAGGAGAAAATCGGGCATGATGCAGGCGCGGCGACTCCCCAGGCCCTCGGAAAGGAAGAGATCCTCGACATGATCCGAAAGGCGGGGAAGGTGCCGGTCGAGCGGGATACGCTCTATAACGAATTGAAAAGTTACTAAAGTCAAAACCCTCACGCGACCGCACCCAACAGGATGACGTTACCGAAGCAAGATTTTCCTTCGCGCCTTCGCGTGAGTAATGACAAAGTCGGGGATAGGGTTCTATCAATGTTGAAATCAATCCATGGGAAAACAGAAAAAACCTCCCCACTTGAACGAGACGAGGCCCTTTACCTGCTCACCGACGCCGACCTGCTGTCGGTGGGGAAGATGGCCGACGCGGTGCGGCGGCGCATGCACCCCCACAACCGGGTGACCTTCGTCATCGACCGAAACGTCAACTACACCAATATCTGCCAGTCCCGGTGTAAGTTCTGCGCCTTCTATCGCACGGAGGATGCTTCGGACGCCTATGTGCTTCCCTATGAAACGATCTACCGGAAAGTGCAGGAACTGGCGGACCACGTCGGCACACAGCTTTTGATGCAGGGAGGTCTGCACCCCGATCTGAAGATCGAATGGTTCGAGGCCCTTTTCCGCGAGCTCAGAGCCCGCTTCCCCCAGGTGCAGATCCACTCTCTTTCCCCGGCCGAGGTCATTCATATCGCCGATCTCTCCGGCCTGACCATGCCCGAGTGCCTGCGAAGGCTCCAGGCCGCGGGCCTCGAATCGGTCCCCGGCGGCGGCGCCGAAGTGCTCGTCGACGAGGTGCGAAAAGAAATCTCTCCCAACAAGATCGGCTGGCGCCAATGGGCGGCGGTGATGGAAGAAGCTCACGCGCTCGGCATGCGCACCACGGCCACCATGATGTTCGGCAGCAGGGAGCGCCCGGAGGATATCGTGGAGCACCTTTTTCGCATCCGCGAGATCCAGGAGAGCACCGGGGGGTTTACGGCATTCATCCCATGGACCTACCAGCCGGGAGGCACGGAACTGGGTGGGGCGACCGCCACCGGCGTGGAATACCTGAAAGTCCTCGCTCTCTCCCGTCTGGTACTGGATAATGTGGAGAACATTCAGGCAAGCTGGGTGACTCAGGGCGCCGAAATGGCCCAGGTATCCCTCTTTTTCGGGGCCAACGACCTGGGAGGCACCATGCTGGAGGAGAACGTGGTCGCCGCCGCGGGATGCTCCTTCCGTTTGACGATTGGGGAAATCATCCATCTCGCCCGGGAAGCTGGATTCACCCCCGCGAAGCGCAACACCAGGTACGACATCCTGGAAGAATACTGAATTTTATCCTCTCCCTGGGAGAAGGAGTTTAAGAATGGGTGATCACGGAATCTTGGGGATTTTATGACTTCGCTGCGCAAGAACATCGCCGAAATGACAGCCTACGTACCCGGCTATCAGCCCGAGGAGCCGGAGAGCTGGATCAAGCTGAACACCAACGAGAACCCCTACCCCCCCTCGCCCGCTGTGGTGGAGGCGATCCGGGAGGAGATCGGAAGGAGCGGGGATTCCCTGCGCAAGTATCCCGATTCCGCCAGCCGGTCCGCGCGGGAGGAGGCGGGCCTCCTCTACGGATTCGACCCGCAGTGGATCATCATGGCCAACGGCTCGGACGAGGTGCTCAACAATCTGATCCGGGCTTTTGCGGCGGAGGGGGAGGAAATCGCCTACGTTCACCCCTCCTATTCTTACTATCGTACCCTTGCGGAGATCCAGGGGGCGAGGGTTCGAACCTTCGGCCTCACCGACAAACACGAGCTGAAGGACTTTCCCGAGCGATACGAGGGAAAGCTCTTCTTCCTCACGAATCCCAATGCGCCGCTCGGATTTGTGTTTTCCCAAGCCGTCGTCGAGGGGTTGGCGGAGCGGGTCCAAGGGATGCTGGTGGTCGATGAAGCCTATGTCGATTTTGCCGACGAGCACTCCCTCGAGCTGGTACGCCGCCATGATAATGTGGTGGTGACTCGAACCCTGTCAAAGAGTTATTCCCTGGCCGGAATGCGCCTGGGGCTGGCGATTGCGCACCCGGGGGTGATCGTCGCTCTGGACAAGATCCGCGATCACTACAACCTGGACCGCCTGGCGCAAGCCGCGGCGACGGCCGCCCTCGGGGATCAGGAGTATTTCCGCGAGTGCGTAAGGAAGATCCGGAAAACCCGGGAGTGGTTCTCCCTTGAACTTCAGTTTCTCGGCTGGGAAGTCATCCCGTCACAAGGGAATTACGTTTTCGCCGTCCCCCCAGGCGGCAAGGCCGAGTGGATATATGAGTTTTTGTACGAGCGGAAAATTCTCGTACGATATTTTTCCGATCCTGTTCTGGCTCATGGGCTGCGAATCACCATTGGAACGATGGAGGAAATGGAAAAAACCATCGCGGCGCTGAAGGCGGTCCGTTAGGAAAAATCAGGTTTATTAATTGAATTATCCCTTTCATCCATCCGAAATCTCCTCACGCCTTCTCGCCTGGTATGCAAAGGCGGGCCGTGACCTCCCTTGGCGGCATACCCGGGATCCCTATAAAATCTGGCTATCGGAAATCATGCTCCAACAGACGGGGGTGAAAGCGGTCATACCCTATTATCACCGCTTCCTAGACCGATTTCCGGATGTAAGGACTCTCTCGGCGGCATCTGTGGATGAGGTGATCTCTCTGTGGGCCGGCCTTGGCTATTATTCCCGAGCGCGCAATCTGCACGTCGCCGCCAAGGTAGTGATGGAGGAAAATGGCGGGGAATTTCCCTGCAGCCTTGAAAATCTCCAGGGACTCCCAGGGGTGGGGCGTTCCACCGCCGGGGCCATTCTCTCCATTGCATGGAATCAAAAAACGCCTGTACTGGACGGCAACGTTCGAAGGGTTCTGGCCCGCCTCTTCGCCCTGGAGGAGGACCCCCGCAGCTCCGCCGGGGAGAAGAAATTGTGGGGCTGGGCCGAAGCGCTCACTCCCGAGGACCGTCCTCACGACTATGCCCAGGCGATCATGGACCTGGGGGCCCTTCTCTGCCTTCCGCGCCGTCCCGCCTGTGACCGGTGCCCACTGGAAGGCCTGTGTCGTTCCAGGGCTCTGGGACTGGCGCAGGAAATCCCTCGCCGCCGTTCCCGTAAACCGGTGCCGACCCGGACCCAGATTGCCCTGATTCTCTGCCGGGCGGATCGCCATCTTGTTTTCAAACGACCGCTGGAAGGAATGCTGGGGGGGCTTTGGGAATTTCCGGCACGAACCGTCTCTTCCGAGCAAAGCCCTGAGTCTGCCGCGGCGGCTCTTCTCTGCGAATTCGGAGGGAGCGGGGAGCCGGATTTTGCCGGCGGCATCGATCACGCCTACAGTCATTTTCGCCTCGTCCTGCGCCTGTACCGCTGCAACCTGGAAAAATCGCACCGGGTGGAGGAGGAAGGTGAGCGCCGCTGGCTCACGACAGAGGAACTGGAGCAGTGGCCCCTGCACGGCGCGCACAAAAAAGTACTTCCGCTGTTGCACAGGGACTCTGAGAAAAAACTGGCTCACACGAAAGTGCGAGGACGCGAGGATAAGAATTATCTCTCGCAGAGCGCTGAGAAAAGCGAAGGCAAAAGGCATCAGACAGTGGAATACAGAAAAGGCGGAAAATTCTCTGATAAAATATGATTTATATTTTGGCCTTTAATCCGACTTGATGGATCTTATCCGCCTTTATTCAGATTTGATCTGAGTTCAATTAAAAATCTCTCTGGTTCTCTCATTGTTCTTCAGGGAGCGACGCAAACGGGTGGAGAAAACGAATTTCCGGCCGGTCTCACAAAATAGAACATTTCACTGGGACACGCGCCTGAACGGCCGATTCGCGTGACCATGTAATAATCAATCCGGAGTATCAATGCCTTATCCTATTCTGACAAAAACACGACAAATTGAAGCATTTGCCGCCTCCCTTGAGACCGAGAAGGAAATCGCCGTCGACCTGGAGGCCGACTCCATGCATTCCTACCAGGAGAAAGTCTGTCTTCTTCAGTTTTCAACGTCCTCACAGACCGTTTTGGTGGATCCGCTCTCTGGAGCGGACCTCTCCTCACTGAAACCAATCATGGCGGCAGAGGAAATCCGAAAGATATTTCATGCCGCCGATTACGACATCCGCTGTCTTCGCCGGGATTTTTCCTTAGAGGTGCGAGGACTCTTCGATACGATGATAGCGGCTCAGTTTCTGGGAGAAAAGAAAATAGGATTGGCCGACCTTCTCGCCAAGTATTTTGGCGTCGAACTCGACAAGCAATACCAGCGGGCGGACTGGTCTCTCCGGCCCCTGCCCGTTGAGATGGTCCGTTACGCCGCCGAAGATACCCGTTATCTGCATCGATTAGCGGCCTTGTTCGAGAAAGAATTGAAGGAGATGGACAGGATTTCCTGGGCTGCGGAAGAATGCTCCCTGCTGGAGAGAGTGCAGTTTCAAGAGCAGAATGGTCCTCTTTTCCTGAAGGTCAAGACAGCCGGCGGCCTTGAACCCCGTCAACTTGCCATGTTGGAGGCTCTCCTTCAGTGGCGAGAGGGGGAAGCCCAGCGACGTGACCGTCCTCCCTTCAAAATCATGGGAAACAGCGGTCTTCTTGGAATCGCTCGATCCCAGCCTCATTCTATCCGGGAAATGGTGGGGATTGAGGGAATTTCTCCCCGACTGGCAGAACGTTACGGGAAGCAGCTTCTGAAGGCGGCAAAAGAGGGGATGGATTTGCCGGAAAACGATCTTCCCGTCTATCCCCGAGGGGAACGGCGGATGCGGGACAGGGAGATGGAAAATCGTCTTTCCCTACTCAAAAAACGACGAAGTGACGTGGCGGAAAATCTGAATATCGATCCAGGCAACCTCATCAACAATGCGCTCCTGGAAGAAATCGCCCGCCAAATGCCTCATTCGCCGGAGCAACTGGCCACCGTGCCGGGACTCAAAAGATGGCAGCTCGATGTCCTGGGAAGAGATCTTCTAAAAGCCCTCGATCAGTGAGAATTCCCTTGCTCAAGTCTCGGAGACGAAAGAGGGAGAAGGCAGGGCGCTCCTGAAATCGGCCGAAAAACCGGAGTGAGCATGAAAAAACTGCATACCTTCAACCCATGGCAGAGACCTCAGGCCGGCATGTTCAGGGAGCTCCTCGCGGGAGAGGGAATTTCCTGCCTGGTCCGCAATGAGCAGATCGTCGGGGCTATGGGAGAAATTCCCTTTCTGGAATGTTACCCGGAATTATGGGTTGTAGATGACGATGTGCTTCCCCGTGCGAGAATGCTCCTTGAAAAATGGCTGAAGGAGGATCCGTCCGCCGAACCCTGGACCTGCCCCGCTTGCGGAGAGGTCCTCGAAGGCCAGTTCGGAGCCTGCTGGAAATGCGGCCAAAGAATAGATGGGTGAAAAACGCCTGCGGCAAAGCGTTATTTCCCTTTTTTCCGTCGAACCGTAATCGATTCTCCCCCGACCCCCCAGTTGTCCGTTTCGACTTCATCGATGATTACAAATGTGGTCGCGGGATTCTTTCCCAGGATATCCCTGAGCAGGTTCGTCGCTCCCTCGATCAGTTTTGCTTTCTGCTCCGCTGTGGCGCCTTCCCGAGTAATCTTGATGTTAACAAAGGGCATGGTCCGTATCCTTTCCGATTGAATAACGACTGATTATCAGGGTTCAGAGATACTGTGCCACTCGGCGAAGCAGGGAATCCTTGCGATAAGGTTTTACTAGGTAGCTGTCCGCTCCCGAATCCTTAGCCGCATTCTTCAGTTCTTCCTCCGCAAGGCTGGAGGCAAGGACGACGGGGATGTCGCGGCTCGTCGGGTTCTGCTTCAGCAACTTGATCTTTCGGTCTCCCTGCAGCATAGGCATGAGCAGATCGATAATAATCAGATCGGGACGTGGCGTTCCGTAGATATAGCGATTGGCCTCGATACCACTGGTGGCGGCGGCCACGGTATATCCGGCCTCCTCCAGGATGTCCCTCGCCACGGCCAATTCAAACTGGCTGTCGTCCACCAGCACGATCATTTTATTCGGCATCGCCATCATCCCCTTTATTCTTACATGCAAATGAAAACAAGCTAAATTACTTTCCATGAGCTGTCAATCATTTATCATGTTCCCATTCCCGGCTCCTCCTGCAGGAGCGGCAGACTGCCGCGATTAAAAACGGCTTGCAGAGATTTTACTGGCACACTCCCGGAATGCATTCCTGCGTGAGCTTGACCGCACCAGCATACCCGACATGGAAGGAGGGATTGCCTTTCCTTTGCCTTCTCAAAATGTCTTTTGATCAGCCTGTTTCAGCCACCCTGCTTTCTTGACCTTTCCCCTCTAATGAGTAAGCTTAAAAAGACGCATCTCAGAACTACAGGTTTATCCCCGAAAGAACCGGCCATGATTTTCATCCGCCGCTGAGGAGGAGAAATGGCGCCGAAAAAAAAGGAAAAGAGCGAAAATCTGGAGCAGTATCGACACAAAAGGGATTTTGGCCGAACTCCCGAACCGGAAGGCCAAAAAATTGGCAGCGAATCGGGGGATATGTATCTCATCCAGAAACATGCTGCCCGAAATCTCCATTACGATTTGCGTCTGGAATTGGACGGCGTGCTCAAGAGCTGGGCCGTTCCCAAGGGGCCGAGTCTTGTTCCGGGAGAAAAGAGACTGGCGGTCCACGTAGAGGATCATCCTGTGGAATATGGCGCCTTTGAAGGGATTATTCCCGAAGGGGAGTACGGTGGCGGCGCGGTCATGCTCTGGGACCGAGGGAGTTGGGAAGCCGAAGCGGATCCCCGCACAGGCTATCGAAAAGGGCGGCTGAACTTTAGCCTCCATGGCGAAAAGCTTCAGGGAAACTGGACTCTGGCCCGCATGGGAGGCTCGGCGGGGGCCGGAGGAAAGAACTGGCTGCTCATCAAAAGGGAGGATGACGTCGCCCGGGGGCCGGATGATCCCGACATTCTGGAGAAGGAGTCGAAAAGTGTCCTTAGCGGTCGCTCAATCGGGGAAATCGCTGAGGACCGGGACCGGATCTGGAGGGATGGGGAGGCTGTCTCCAGCGACTCCGATCGCAGGGGAGCAGCCTCGGAGAAAAAAAAACAGCAAGGGGAGAGTGTCGATCCATCTGCTCTGAAAGGCGCGAAAAAGACGAAAATGGCCGAAAAATACAATCCACAACTTGCCGTTCTTGTGAGCGAGGTTCCGGAAGGGGAGGAATGGGTCCACGAAATCAAGTTTGACGGGTACAGAATGCTCTGCCTTCGAAAGGGCAAAGACGCACGGCTTATCTCCCGCAATGAAAAGGACTGGACGGATCGTTTTCCGGAGATTGTGGAGGCCGCTGTCCGACTTCCCCTGGATCATGCGGTTCTCGATGGGGAAATTGTCGTTCTCGACCCGGAGGGAATCAGCGCCTTTCAGGCCCTCCAGAACCGGATGCGGGGATTAAAAGGCGGACAGCTGGCCTACTACCTGTTCGACATCCTTTATTGTGGCGAGTACGACCTCACAGGGTCGGCGCTGATTGACCGGAAGGAGTTTCTCCGGAGGCTGCTCGGAAAATCGCCCCCCTCTCCCCTGCGTTACAGCGATCATATCCGCGGGCAAGGCCAGAGCGTTTACCAGCATGCATGTCGCTTTGCGCTTGAGGGCGTCATTTCCAAACGGACCGGCAGCCCCTACAAGCAGAAACGTTCACCCTCCTGGCTCAAGGTGAAATGCCTCCTGCGCCAGGAATTCGTGATCGGCGGATACAGCGAGCCCTCGGGATCCCGCACCGGATTTGGCGCTTTGCTGCTCGGCTATTTCCAATCCCCTGAGAAATTGAAATATGCCGGACGGGTCGGAACGGGTTTCGATGAACAACTTCTGCGGGAATTGGCTGAGCGGTTGTCAAAAACAACCCAGCCCTCCCCCCCCTTCGATGATCCGCCCCGTGACCGCGGCGTTCACTGGGTGCGCCCCGAACTGGTTGCTGAAGTGGAATTTACGGAATGGACCTCGGATGGGCGCCTTCGGCATCCATCCTTCAAGGGATTGAGAGAAGACAAGGAAGCTGCTGAAATAGCCCGGGAGAATCCTTTACCCCTGGAGAAAACAAAAGGGGGAGGGAAAAAAAACACGAAGGACGCTCCGAAAAAGTCGGACGCGACCGTGGATGAGAGAGAGATTAAGGTGGCAGGCGTTCGTCTCTCCAATCCCGAGCGTGTCATGTATCCCGAACAGGGCGCTACAAAAGAGTCCGTTGCACGGTATTACGAAGGTGCGGCCGAATGGATACTTCCCCATATCGCCAATCGTCCCCTTACTCTTGTACGATGTCCCCAGGGACATCACCAGAAGTGTTTTTACCAGAAACACTTCAACGATACCCTGCCCGAGGCGGTTCGCTGCATTCCCATTCAGGAAAAGGAAGGAAAAGGGACCTACATTGTCATCGACGATGCCCCGGGCTTGATTTCCCTGGTTCAGATAGGCGTACTGGAATTGCATCCATGGGGGAGTCGCGAAGACAAAACGGAGCATCCCGACCGGATGATTTTTGATCTTGATCCCGGCCCCGATGTGGAGTGGGATGAAGTTCTGCAGGGCGCCAGAATGCTGCGCGATTTCCTCGAATGGCTCGGGCTGCGCTCTTTTGTGAAACTCTCGGGGGGCAAGGGGCTGCATGTTGTTGTTCCCCTTGTGCGCCGCTCGGATTGGGATGAAGTGAAAATCTTCTCCCGGAGAGTGGCCGAAACCCTGGCCCGCAGCGAACCGGATCGCTTTATCGCCACCATGAGCAAAGCGAAGCGTCAGGGAAAAACCTATATCGATTACCTCCGGAACAGCCGCGGGGCCACGAGCATCGCCGCCTATTCCACTCGCGCCCGGGTCGGCGCTCCCGTGGCGGCGCCCCTCCGATGGGACGAACTGACCTCTCATCGTCCACCGGATCACTACAACATCCAGAACATGCTCCAAAGGCTGGCCAGGTTGAAGGGGGATCCCTGGGAGGGCTTTTTCAGCGTTCGGCAGTCGCTGAGCAAGACATCCAGAAAAAAACTGGGGATCTAGACTGAAAATGCGCTGGAAGAAGGCTTTGATTCTCCCCGGCTGACTTCGGAAAGAAATCGTCTCAGGATTCTTTTCTCCCGATTCCGATCAGGTTGCGGAGTTCTTTTTCAATCTGCTCGGAATTCTCCGCATTCAGTTCCAGTAGCCGCACAAGATGGGAAAAGGTATCGGGGTTGCGGGGGGCGCACTGGAGGCCAATGTCCTTCCCGCTGAAATAGACGGCCTCGGCGTTGAAAGTTAGTATGACCCCGGGATTCAAAAAGATCGAAAGCTCATAGATGCGGTCCCGATTCAGCCGCATCGGTTTCGGAAAATGCACCAGAGCGCCCTTGAGGGAAATATTTCGGAGGCCTCCCGTCATTCGCCGACCGTTCACCCTGAGCTGTACCTCGGTTCCGAAGGGAACCCGATGAAAGTTTCTTTTTTCGTACATGCGTTCCTTCACGGATATTATTCAGACGATGAGTGACAAGGGCATATAAATTAGGCTACTTTAATTTTAACTGATGTCAATGGCCCGGAGCCGTCCCATTCTTCCTGTCTCCTCCTGCCTGGAGGGGTCTGATAAGAAATTTCTTCGCTGCTGTTCTTTGGGAATTTTCCTTTTTCAAAGAATCATCCTATAAAAGTCTTATTTACAAGAAGTCTTTTATTTCATACCTTTACTTCTAAAACTACTTATTCACTTTCCTGGTGATTTCTCCCTACTAGACGATTGGCAATTTTTTGAAAAATAAAAAAAGAGGTGCTTTTAAAAAAAAAACTTGTATAATTATCCAAGAATAATTAGTTTGTTTTAAAAATTCAAAATTTATTTGCATACTTAAATTATATAGGATTTTTTCAGTGAGATTTCTAGCCGGAACTTGATAAGGACATTTTGGAATTTATTGAAAAATGAGGGGGTCAATGACCGGAGAAAACAGGAAAACGAAAAAAGAAGCGCCAGCCCTTCTCTCGGAAGATCCTCTCTCAGAAAATTTACCCCCGATGGAAAAAGAAAAGGTATTTTTTTCCAAAGACGGTTTCTCCCGTGGAAGTCTCCATTCTTTCCAGAGAGTCAAGGCCGAAAAGAACTATACTTCCGCTGAGGAGGGCGCGTCGGAGGCCCCATTCTCTCCGGATTTTTACCTCAAGGTCCTCGAGAGAATTTCGGTGGGGGCGATGGTCATCGACTCGGAATACCGGATTCGAATGGCCAATGCGGCACTTGCGAAGGCGATTGGCGTACCCGCGGAGGAACTCGAGAACGAAAAGTGTTTCCGGGCATTTGCCGGACGACAAAGGGCATGTCCTGGATGCTCCGGGCACAGAGTCCTTTCCGAGGGAAATTTCGCCTCATGTAAGGTTCAGGTTTCCACTCCAATCGGCGCCAGAACATTTCACTTGAAAGCTGCTATTCTTCAGGTGAATACGTCAGGACCTCCGATGATCGTCGAAACGGCTGAGGATCTGACTGAAATCACCTCCGCTGAAGAAAGGAGTCGGGAAAATCTCTCGCATATTCGCAGGTCGAGGGATGAAATGGATATCATCCTCAACTCGGTCGCGGATGGCCTGATCGTGACCGAGAGGGATGGAACGGTTCTGAAGATCAACGCGGCCGCCGAGAGGCTTCTTGGAATTCGGCAGAAAAACCTTTTCCCTTCCCTTTCTCTGGAGGAATGTATCCAGGATCGGAAACTGCTCAAGCACCTTAAAAGAGCCCTGAACGGGTCCCTGTCCGAAAAATTATTTGAATTGAATCTGAAAAATCCGACGGACGACTGCGCAAAAGTCATCCGGGTGGAGATATCCCCTCTGGGGGAGAGGGATAACAGACTTCCAGGAACAGTTTTTCTTTTCCGGGACGTGACCTATGAAAGAGAACTGGACCGGATGAAAAGCGAATTCATATCCACTGCAGCCCATGAACTCAGCACACCGCTGACATCGATCATGGGTTTTGCCGAACTCCTTCTTGCCGAAAAGGAGTTTTCCCCCGAACAGCAAAAAGAATTTATAAATTTCATTTTTCAAAAATCAGAAAATCTCTCCCGGATCATTTCCGACCTTCTGGACCTCAGCCGGATTGAGGCCGGCCGGGGACTGGAACTTCATCGGAAGACCTGCAATATCAATCATCTCATCCGGGAAGCCGCTGAACCCTACGGAAAATCTTCGATCAAACACCGTCTGGAGATCGATGTTCCGGGGGAACCGCTGGAACTTTCCGTGGACGGAGGCAAAATCGTGCAGGTTCTGGAAAACCTGCTCAGCAATGCTTTCAAGTACTCTCCGAAGGGCGGGCCGGTTCGGGTGGAGGCCCGTTTCGCCAAAGGCGCCTATCTCATCTGTGTGGAGGACAAAGGATTGGGAATGACTCGGGAGCAGGCGCAGAAGGCCTTCGACAAATTCTACAGGGTGGACAGCTCCAATACTGCAGTGGGAGGAACCGGGCTGGGATTGAGCATCGCCAAATACATCGTGGAGGCCCATTGCGGCCGGATCTGGCTGGAAAGCAGAAAAGGCCGGGGTACGAGCGTCTGGTTCTCCCTCCCCCTCTTCTCGGCCGGAACCCCCAAATCGGCAGATACCGGCCTATTCTAACCGTCAGCGCACTCAAATCCTGAAATTTCAATTAAAAAAGGCCCCGTGGATTGAACCCCGGGGCTTTTCACTTCTCACTCATATTCTGTCCCTTCGGCAGTTCAGCCCGCGCCCTTTTTCATGTCAATCAAGATCAGCTTGGCAACCGCCTTCAGGGTTTCGAAAACGCCCTCTCCCGTGGTGGCGCATGCCTGGAACTC
This sequence comes from Desulfuromonadales bacterium, assembly GCA_024636295.1. Lineage (GTDB taxonomy): Bacteria > Desulfobacterota > Desulfuromonadia > Desulfuromonadales > JAGXHI01 > JAGXHI01. The sequence continues at coordinate 102,389 of JAGXHI010000038.1, read as the reverse complement.
AGGGACGCTATCAGGGTTGAGCAGATTCCGAAGTTCCTCCACGGAGGTCGTGTTCGGCAGATCCTGCTTGTTGTACTGGATGACGAAGGGAATCTTCTCCAGCTGATATCCCTGCTCCTCCAGGTTCACCTTGAGGTTCTCCATACTCTCGATATTGGCGTCGAGGCGCTCCTCCTGGGAATCAGCCACGAAAACCACTCCATCGACTCCCTTGAGAATAAGCTTTCGGGAGGCGTCATAGAAAACCTGACCGGGCACCGTATAAAGATGGAATCGGGTCTTGAAGCCCCGGATTTCCCCAAGGGCGAGGGGAAGAAAATCAAAGAACAGAGTACGCTCCGTTTCCGTGGCCAGCGAGATCATCTTGCCCTTCGCTTCGGGAGCGGTCTTCTGATAGACGTACTGAAGATTGGTCGTCTTCCCGCACAGACCGGGTCCGTAATAGACGATCTTGCAATTGATTTCACGGGAGGCGTAATTGATGAAAGACATGCAGCTTTTCTCGATCAGCTAAAAAGGTTGTCAATATCATCATCGGTTATTTCGGCGAAGGGGCTCGGCATTCCGCCTCTGTCCGGGCTTTCCGATTTTCTCGCAAGGTCCTCGAAGATCACACTCAGTTCATCTGTGGCCTTCTTGACCCGCAAGCGCACCAGGCCAAGAGAGCTGCGCTGGTCGAAAATCACCACCAGGATTACACGCCCGGCCACAATCGATAGGTGCAGATTGTCTTTTTCCCCCTCGTGAAAAAGAATCGAGAACTCCTTTTCCCCAATGAGTTTGGCCAGACCGCCGGTAGCGGCAATATTTCCGGCGGTAAGCGAAGCCAAGCTGGTGGTGTCCAGATGCTCAGTTTCCCCCACCGCAGCAATCAGCTGTCCGTTCTTGTCCACCAGAAAAATGACTTTTGAGTTGGCTTCGCGAAGCAGCTTTTCGATGACGGAGTTAATTCTCCTGAACTCCTCATCGTACATGACAAGTGAAGATTGAGAGCCGAACATCATTTGCTCCTTTTGTTTCAACCTGTCGCTTTTATAGCATCCCGGCACGAATCTAATCAAGAATTTTCGGGATTAAAGGCAGTTGAGCCATATCTGCCGGCAACCATGAGCAGCCGAATGCCACTTTAAAATGGCGTTGCTCGGCGAACTTACAATGGAAACCTGTTCCGCATATTTTCCGGAAAAATATTCCTTGTTAAAACGCTCCCGGCGGAAATTTCCGCCGGGAGCGTTTTTTAAACGGAAGCTTTATTTTTCCTCTTCATCATAGAGCTGCATTTCCGCCATTTTCCTGTAGAAGTCATACCTGGACAGGGTCAGCTTGTTGCCCTGCTTCATGAGCCGGTCAGCCACTTCGGGATTGGCCTTCTGCAGGACCCGGAAACGGTTCTGCCGCATCGCGAACTCCTCGAAGGAGAGGGTCGGCGGCTTGCTGTCGAGCTGCAGCGGATTCTTGCCATGCTCCGCCAGGCGGGGATCATAGCGGAAGAGAGGCCAGTGCCCGCTGGACACAGCATCCTTGCAGTTTTCCACCGCAGCGGCCATGTTGATACCGTGGGCGATGCAATGGGTGTAGGCAATGATCAGCGAAGGTCCGTCGTAGGAATCAGCTTCGATAAATGCTTTCACCGCCTGCAGTGGATTTGCGAGCGAAACCTTGGCCACGTAAATGTTGCCGTAGGTCATGGAGATCAGGCCTAGGTCTTTCTTGGGCATGCGCTTTCCGCCCGCCGCGAACTGGGCGACGGCTCCGAGCGGAGTGGACTTGGAAGCCTGCCCACCGGTATTGGAGTAGACTTCGGTGTCCATGACCAGCACGTTAACGTTCTCTCCGGAGGCGAGTACATGGTCCAGACCGCCGTACCCGATGTCGTAAGCCCACCCATCACCCCCCATGATCCATACAGATTTCTGGACCAGGTAGTCGGCGACGGAAAGGAGTTCGCTGGATTCGGGTCCTGGGCACGTTTCCAGGCCTTCTTTCAATTTGTCGACGCGTTGGCGCTGGAGCTCGATCGAATCCGGTCCGGATTGATCCGCCTCGCGAATTTCGGAGACCAGATCCTTCAGTCCCTCAATTTTCTCGTAATGTCCGTCCGGAAGTCGGTCCAGAAGTTCAAAGGCATACTGGTTGAACTTGTCCACCGACAGCCGCATGCCGTAACCGAATTCGGCGGTGTCCTCGAACAGGGAGTTGTTCCAAGTCGGCCCCCTGCCATCCTCACGTGTAGTCCAGGGAGTGGTCGGCAGATTGCCGCCGTAAATCGAGGAGCATCCGGTGGCATTGGCCACCAGCATCCGGTCGCCAAAGAGCTGTGATGCAAGCTTGACGAAAGGAGTCTCACCGCACCCGGCGCAGGCCCCGGAGAATTCGAAGAGAGGATGAAGGAACTGGCTTCCCTTCAGGGTCGAGCGGTTGAACAAGGCCGGATCGGTCTCGGGAAGCCGGAGGAAAAAGTCCCAATTTGTCGCTTCCCGCTCACGAAGGGGCGGCTGAAAATTCATGTTGATCGCCTTGTGCGAGGGATCTTCCTTGCTCTTAGCGGGACAGTTGTAAACGCAGGCCCCGCAACCGGTGCAGTCTTCGGGCGCAACCTGCAGGGTAAACTTCTTGCCGGCCATGTCCTTGCCTCTGGCGTCTGCATACTGGAAGGCTTCGGGCGCCCCCTTCAGCTCTTTTTCATCGTAAATTTTCATTCGGACAGTGGCGTGGGGACAAACGAAGGAGCAGATGCCACACTGGATACAGACGTCCTTGTCCCAGACGGGAATGTTGATGGCGATGTTGCGCTTCTCATATTGGGCCGTCCCGGTTGGGAAAGTACCGTCCACGGGCATCGCGGAGACAGGGAGTTCGTCCCCCCTGCCGTCGATTACGGTTCCCAAGGTGTTCTTTACGAATTCCGGAACGTCACCTGCAAGGCCGGTCTTCATATGAATCCCACTGTCTGCCGAATCCGGGACCTGGACCTCCTGAACATTTTCCAGAGCCGCATCCACGGCCTGCTGGTTCATGCTCACGACCTTCTCGCCCGCCTTGCCGTAACTCTTGACGATGGCGTCCTTGATTTCATGAACCGCCTGATCAAGCGGGATGATGTTGGAGATTTTGAAAAAGGCGGTCTGCATGATGACGTTGATCCGTGGCCCGAGTCCGAGCTTCTCCGCCAGTCCCACCCCATCGATCACGAAGAATCGAAGCTTCTTGTCGATGATCTGCTTCTGCACTTCAAAAGGCAGCATTCCCCAGGCTTCATCGGCGCCATAGGCAGCATTCAGGAGAAAAGTCGCACCTTCCTTGGCGTTTTTCAGCAGGTCGTATTTCTCCAGGAAGGAGAAGTTGTGGCAGGCGACGAAATCGGCGCTGTCCACCAGGTAGGGAGAACGAATCTCTTCCTTTCCGAAACGCAGGTGGCTGGTGGTGATGCTGCCGGCCTTTTTTGAATCGTAGACGAAATAGGCCTGCACGTTGTTGTCCGTGGTTTCGCCGATGATCTTGATGGAGTTCTTGTTGGCTCCCACCGTACCATCGGATCCGAGACCGTAAAACATGGCGGCGTAGACATTGCCGGGAATTTTAAAACCAGGATCGTAATTCAGGCTGGACCCGGTCACATCGTCCTCGATTCCGACGACAAAATGGTTCTTCGGCTTTTCCTGCGACAGATTGTCCAAAACCGCCTTGGCCATGGTCGGGGAGAATTCCTTGGAACCCAGCCCGTAGCGGCCGCCTACGATGGCCGGGTAATCCCTGAAGGAAACAAGTCCCTCCGACATCGCTTCCCCGACGGCGGTACGAACATTGTGGTAGAGGGGCTCGCCCATGGAGCCCGGCTCCTTGGTGCGGTCCAGGACGGCTATTTTCTTTACCGTCTCGGGCAGCGACGCGGCGAAGGCTTCCACATCGAAGGGAAGGAAAAGGCGGACCTTGATCAAGCCGACCTTCTCGCCCTTACCCACCAGATACTCAACCAGCTCCTGAACCGTATCGGCGCCGGAGCCCATCAGCACCACCACTCGTTCGGCGTCGGGGGCGCCGACGTAATCGAAAAGGCGGTACTGGCGCCCGGTGCGCCGGGCGAATTTGTCCATGGCGCCCTGCACGAGGGCCGGCAGCTTCTGGTAAAACGGATTGACTGTCTCCCGTCCCTGGAAATAGACATCCGGGTTTTGGGCGGTGCCGCGCAGCACGGGGTGATCGGGTGACATGGAGCGCGCACGGTGAGCGCGGACGTGCTCGTCATTGATCATGGAGCGCATATCGTCAAAGGAGAGTTCGCCCACCTTCTGAACTTCGTGGGAGGTCCGGAAACCATCGAAAAAGTGGAGGAAGGGGACTCGCGACTCCAGGGTGGCAGCCTGAGCGATCAGGGAGAAATCCATCACCTCCTGAACGTTGTTGGATGCCAGGAAAGCCCATCCCGTGGAGCGGCAGCTCATCACATCGGAATGATCGCCGAAAATTGACAGGGCCTGGGCGGCGATGGCGCGAGCCGAAACATGAAAAACAGTCGGCGTCAGCTCCCCGGCGATCTTGAACATGTTCGGGATCATCAGAAGCAATCCCTGGGAGGCGGTAAAGGTGGTGGTCAGACCTCCGGCCTGCAGAGCTCCGTGTACGGCGCCGGCCGCGCCGCCTTCGGATTGCATCTCGACGACCTTGGGGATGGTCCCCCAGATATTTCTCTCACCAATCGCACTCTTGGCATCGGATATTTCCCCCATCACCGAAGACGGCGTGATGGGATAAATGGCAATGACCTCGTTGGTCGCATGGGCTACATGCGCCGCAGCGGTGTTGCCGTCGATGGTTACCATCTTCGCGGACATTGGCTTCCTCCTTTGACATTATCGATTTATCGGTTCGGTTGTTGATTGTCTCTAAACCCGGAAAAAACCTTGACGAAAACCCTTCCCGGAGACCGGCGGTCAGAAATCGCGTCGCCCTTCGACAGCACGGTTCACCGTCGCCTCATCCACAAATTCCAGATCGCTCCCCATGGGGATACCATAGGCCAGACGCGTCACCCGGATCCCCAGGGGCTTGATCAGACGAGCCAGGTACAAAGCGGTGGCCTCTCCTTCAACAGAAAAATTGGTGGCCACGAGCACCTCTTTTACCTGCCCGCCCTCGAGCCGGGTCATCAATTCGGATATTTTCAGATCCTCCGGCCCGATTCCGTCCAGAGGGGAAAGCGCTCCGTGCAGAACATGGTATCGGCCCCGAAAGGAATGGCTGCGTTCGATTGAAATCAGATCCTGCGGATCCTCTACGATGCACAGCATCCGATTCTCGCGATCCGGATTGGAACAGAGACGGCACGGATCCGCCTCGGTAATGTTGAAGCAGATGGAACAGAACCCGATGCGCTCCTTCAAGTCAAGAATCGCGCCCGCCAGCGCCTCCGCCTCGGACTTCGGCTGCTTGAGCAGGAAAAAGGCCAGCCGTGCGGCGGTCTTCGGCCCTATCCCGGGGAATTTTGCCAATTCACTCACCAGCCGTGAAAAGGAGGGGATGGAATTCAGCATATTGCGACAGTCGAGTGGAAGCTTTTGCCTTTCGGATGCCCGGCAAAGTCCTTCTGCGGAGGGCTCATTCTCATAAGAGGCCGGGGAGGTTCATCCCACCGGTAATCTTCCCCATTTCTTCCTGTAGCATCTCCTGACTTTTCTTCACGGCTTCATTGACCGCGGCGGCAATGAGATCCTGAAGCATTTCCACATCCTCGGGATCCACCACGCTCTTTTCGATTCGAAGACCCACAAGTTGTTGTTTTCCATTCACCACGGCGGTCACCATGCCCCCTCCGGCAGAGGCCTCCACCTCGCGGCTTTCCAGTTCCTGCTGCAGCTTGGCGATCTTCTGCTGCATCATCTGGGCCTGCTTCATCATATTTCCAAATCCCTTGGACATCTCTCAACCTCCTTCCGCCTTTCTTCGGGGCGGATCGTTTCCGAATGGCGGGGCTTTCAGGTGAAGCCCTTGTCGATGGGGTGAACCTCCTGCACCTCTCCTCCAAAAATTTCCAGGCTCTTTTGTACCAGAGGGTGAGCCAGAGCATCTTCGCGAAGACGTTTCCTGCGATCGGTCTCCCTGGTTTTCCTCTCTTCAAGCAGAGAGGGAGAAGCTTTCCGGTCCTTTTCGGCCGCTGTAATCCGAAGGGTCACCACCCGATGAAAGAAATTTCCTGCAAGAGCCTGCAGCGCCTCCATGGTTTCGGAATCCTTCATCTGCTCGAGATGGAAGGAGCCGGCCGGAAAGCCGATTTCCATTACCGGAAGGTCGAAATTCAGAATTCGGCCGTGTTCAAGAATTGAAGCGATCAGCGGTCGATTTGCCCGGACGTGATTGACCAGCCCCTGCCATTCCTCACGCCCGGTTGTCGGGGAAGGCGGGGGCTGGGGCTTTTTTGCCTCAGTCCTCCCGGCCTCCCGTTGGCCCTCCGACGGCCCCGAAGGCGGCCTGGATGTGGGAAGAGGGGCCTTTCCGGGATCGAGGCGATGTTCCATTTCATCCAGCTGACGCATCAGTGCGGAGATTTCCTTTGCCGGAGGAAGATGGCAAAGACGAACCAGTGACATCTCCAGGTTCAGCCGGGGAGAGGAAGAGACGGCCAGATCGACTTCGGTCCTCATCAGAATCGTAACAGACCGCTGAAGATTCTCCAGGTTTTCCTTTTTCGCAAGGGCATCCAGGCTCTTCAATTCATCCGGAGGGATATCCAGAAATTCGCCGGGATCGTCCACCACCTTGAGGAGCACCAGGGCGCGGAAAAGCTCCACCAGCTCCTGGCAGAAGCGACGATAGGAAAAGCCCTGCTCTTCCACGCGACGAACCGCCTCAAGGCAGCGGCGCCCGTCCTTCTTGAGAATTCCTTCCACCGAATCGAGAAGCAGACGGCGGTCGACCATGCCCAGGAGGCTCTGCACCTCCTCGTCGTCCACCTTCATGCCGCAAAAGGCGAGCACCTGATCGAACACCGAGAGGGAATCACGCATACTTCCCTCGCCCCAGCGTGCAAGGAGTCCCAAAGAACGGTCCGAAATTTCGATTCCCTCGGCATCGGAGATTTCCCGGAGCCGTTCGGATACCCGCGGCAGAGAGATCTTGCGAAAATCGAACCTCTGGCAGCGCGACAGAATGGTCGGAGGAATCTTGTGCGCCTCGGTGGTAGCGAAGATGAACTTGGCGTGCTCGGGCGGCTCTTCCAGCGTTTTCAACAGCGCGTTAAAGGCGCTGAGGGAGAGCATGTGAACTTCATCGATGATAAAGATCTTGTAATGCGATCGTGAAGGAAGATAGCGGATATTCTCCCGCAGCTCCCGGATATCGTCCACTCCGGTATTGGAGGCCCCGTCGATTTCGATGACATCCATTCCCTTTCCGGCGGCGATTTCCTTGCAGGAGATGCATTTATCACACGGGGTGGGAGAGGCGCCCTCTTCGCAGTTGAGGGCTTTCGCAAGAATCCGGGCCGTGGAGGTCTTCCCCACGCCCCGGGCTCCCGTGAAAAGATAGGCATGATGAATGCGACCGGACTGAAGCGCATTGCTCAAGGTCCGGCCAACATGTTCCTGCCCAACAAGATCGGCGAAGTTCCGGGGGCGCCATTTTCGCGCCAGTACCTGATATGACATGAGATTCCGGGGGCTTGCTTGAGGACGTCGAAAAGCCTAAGGACCAATTCGGGAATTGCCGGCACAAGTGACAGCCAGGCACCCCCGCGGCACACGGCTGAGGTCACTACCGCTGCTCCCTTCCGGGCCTGACGGGGTTTGCAACCGTCCGTTGCGCGGGACCCGGCTGTCACTTCTATCGGCAATTGCAAGGACCGGGCAGATGATTGGAATGGCGGAGAGGGAGGGATTCGAACCCTCGGTACCTTGCGGTACACACGATTTCCAGTCGTGCACCTTCGGCCTCTCGGTCACCTCTCCGCAGATTGCGTAGAATACACAAAGCTCCTTTCCATGTAAAGGGGTTTCTGGCTTGTAGTCTCCCGCCGCGTGAGGTTGGTTGTCAGGAAGAACCTGTGGACTTTCGTAGGGTTGTCCACTACCGAATTTTCGCGAGAGCGGGTGCGGATGAATGGAGCAACACGTGAATGAAAGTTTTCAGCCCCGCACCGAAGCGACGAGAGGGGAAAGATTTTTTGCCCCTTTTAGCTTGCATGGAAAATGAGGCAAAGAATACAATATAAGTCATCTATATGGGAAAGGGTAATAATTGAATCGCGATAAAAAATACCCGATCTCAAGGGATCACCGGGATCCGCATGAGGAAATGGTTCAATAAACGTTTCTGCCTTATCAGGCAGGCATCACACCATTTTTTTCCGGCGGCGAAGCTGAGAGAAAAAAACACCCCCGAGAGCCAAGATTCCAAGACTGGCAAAGGCCAACCCCCAGGACGACACGCGTTCGTTTCCTCCCGTCAGGTCCAGAACTGCCCCGAAAGCAAGCGGCGCCACGAATCCGGCTCCGAAACCTATCAGGGAATGCAAGGCCATCGAGGCGCCCCGTCGACCCGGCTCTGCCTCCGAAACCAGCCCTGCGGTGAGCGCCGCGGAATCTCCAGCTACCAGCATGTAATAGACCGCCATAAGTGCGAAAACTATCCATATCGGAAGCGGCGCACTGAATCCGATCCCCAAGGCCAGAGCGCCTGAGACGGACATGACGACCATGATGTATTTCCGACGGCCTCGGCGTACCGCCACCTCATTTCCCAGGATGCTTGCAGGAGGTCCGAGAAGATTGACCCAGGCGGCGAGGGCCACCGCGGCAAACAGGGGCTCTGAATGACTGTGGGTGAGCCCCAGGCTGAAAGCAAAGAAGGCGGGCATCCAGGAGCGCAGCCCGAACAGCTCCCAGCTATGTGCGGCGTACCCGAGAATGTAGCCCATGGCTGGGCGGTTTCGCAGCACCGGACGGAAATCGAGCAGCGCGACCTGCTTCGCCTCGGAAGGTTTTGGCGAAACGGGCGGGAAACTGAGGAAAACCAACGGACCTGCAATGAGCGGTCCCACCGCCGCAAGCCCAAAAGCCCAGCGCCATCCTAAAGTTTGCAGTGCACCGGCCAGAAGAAGTGACGCTGTGGAGCCGAAGCCGAAACTTGCGGTGTAGAAAGCGACTCCGCGACTCTGGGTGGCGCCCTTGAAATGTTCGGTAAGAAGGCGCAGTCCCGGCATATAGGTGCCGGCCAGACCGGCGCCGACAATCGCCTGAAACAGGAGTGCAGAAATCAGCCCACGGGCGAAAAAGGCAAACAGGAGACTGCCGGCGCAGGCTATCATGGTGGATAGAATATAGATCCGGCGAGCATCGATGCGATCGGTCGATGCCACCAGCACCGGCACTGCGGCCATGTAGCCGCCGAAAAAAATGCCGCTCACAAATCCCGCCGCAGAATTGCTGAGACCCCACGTATCCTGCAACAAGGGCAGAAGCGCCGGATAGGTGGCGAAACCGGTCATGCTCAGAATTTCCGCCGTGCAGAGAAGCACTACGACACGGACGGGGGAGAGTTTCCGGCAGGGCAAAGGCATTGGAGAGTCTTTTCATGGAGAAGGAGTTCGGACGATTTTGCCCTTCAGGTTTTTATCCAATATACGACGATATAATATACGCCATATTTTCAACCGCCCAGCAATTATTTGGTTCCCTGATCTGCGGTAAGCCCATCCCATGGTTTAAGGACGGTTTTTTACCGAGAAAGCCAAGAGCCCAACCGTTGCCGGCTGGGCTCTTGACCTGTATGGCGAAGAAAAAGGTGGCGTTCAACCCTCTCCTCACTGTCCGATTCTGAATGCTTCTATTTCGTGTCCAGAACCTCGGAAACCGACTCCGCAAAAATATGCAGAGCCTGTTCGAGCTGTTCATCCGTGATGACCAGCGGGGGGAGAAAGCGGATGACGTTGCCGAAAATTCCGGCCCCCATCACAAGAAGACCCCTCTGAAAACAGGCGGAGATGATCGCGGCCACCGCCTCTTTGTCCGGTGTTTTGGATTTCGGGTCCTTGACGAATTCCAACCCCACCATGGCCCCCAGGGAACGGATGTCGCCGATCCGAGCATACCGCTGTTGAAGTTCCTCCATCACGGCGGTTATTTTTTGACCGATTTCCGCGGCCTTTTCGCTGAGGTTTTCTTTTTCCATGAAGTCGATGGTTGCCAGAGCGGCGGCGCAGGCCACGGGATTGCCGCCATAGGTTCCTCCGATCCGGCCGGGAGTCGGGGCGTCCATGATCTCGGACCGGCCAACGACCGCGCTCAGGGGCAATCCGGAAGCGATCGATTTGGCCAGCGTCATCAGATCCGGAATCACCCCGAATTGTTCCACAGCGAACATTTTCCCCGTCCGACCAAAGCCGGTCTGGATTTCATCCGCAATGAAAACGATCCCCTGCTTTTCGCAGATGTCCTTGAGCCCGGGCAGGAACTCCCTGGGCGGGACGATAAAGCCGCCCTCCCCCTGGACGGGTTCGATGATCATGGCCGCAATATTGGACGGATCGACTTCGCTGATGAAAAACCGCTCGAAATACTCGAGGCAGTGAAGGCCGCAGTCCGGATAGGTGGAGCCGAAAATGCACCGATAACAGTACGCGGACGGGACCTTGTAGACCTCGGGAGCGAAGGGTCCGAACTCATGCTTGTACGGCTTGACCTTGCTGGTCAGGGTCATGGTGAGAAGAGTGCGGCCGTGATATCCCGCTTCAAAGGCAATGACTCCGGGTCTTTTCGTGTATGCCTTGGCGATCTTGACCGCGTTTTCCACCGCCTCCGCGCCGCTGTTGACGAACATGGCCTTTTTCGCTTCGTTTCCCGGGGTGATCTTGACCAGTTTTTCCGCCAGATTCACGTAGGAATCATACATCGTTACCATGAAACAGGTATGCAGGAGTTCTTCCGCCTGATTTTTTATGGCATCGACAACGATATCGGGACAATGCCCTGCATTTATCACCCCGATGCCGCCGTAGAAATCGATGTAAATATTGCCATCGAGATCTTCAATAACTGCTCCCTTGGCGCTTTTGGCAAAAACGGGAGCGAGATTGGAGATGCCCCTCGCAACATATTGATCCCTCTTGAACTGCAGATCCCGACTCATATTCCCGCGCGCCTTACCAACGCTAGCGGATTCATTTCCTGTAAGCATTGTCGATCTCCTGAAAAGAACGAGTTTTCCTCGTTCTGGATAAAACAAAAAAATGACTTTATCGAATTTCTGTCGGGGCTATTCGACGAGTCCGCACCAGCGGGCGATAAACAGAGAATAGGTTCGGGCCGTCCGCAGAATGCTTTCGATCTCCACCCGTTCGTTGGCGCCGTGGATGTTCTCGGCCACCGGTCCGTAGCAGGTCCCCTGCGCCCGGCCGAAGAACTGAAAGACGCGCAGATCGGTGGTGCAGGTTGAGACGTACGATTCCGTATCGCGGCCGTTCAGGTCCCGGTGGCATTCGTTCAAAGTGGCCAGGGGCGGCAGGGCGGGATCGATTGTATGCCCTTCAGATCGGAAGCCGTAGAATTCCACCTTGGGTGGATTGCCGGCGAGCCAGGCATCCGATTCCGCAGCCTCCGCGATGGCGCTCCGTATACGGCTGCAGACGCTTTCATAGGAGGTTCCGGGGAAAAACGAGAGTCGGCCATGAAATTCGGCGGCCGAAGGAACGCTCGAGGGCCAGTCGCCTCCCTTGATGATGCCGATATTGAGGTTAAGCGGATGAGGAATGTCCTGGTATGCCGGCGGGCGCTTCTCCTTGTTCATCGCCGCTTCCAACCGACGCAGAGCGTCAATGATCGGCGAGATTTTCTCGATAGCGTTTTTTCCCGCGGCGGTATTCAGGACGTGTCCTGAAACTCCGCGTAGGCTGACCTTGAACCAGAGAACCCCCACCTGGGCGATGTACACGGTGGACCCGAAGGGCTCGGGAATCAGAACCGCGTCGGCGTCATAGCCCGAGGCCATGCAGGCCAGCGCGCCGTTTCCCGAGCATTCCTCCTCGATCACCGCCTCAAGGGTAACCGGCGCCCGCAGGCCCAGACCGGCCTTTTCCACCGCATGGAGCGCATAGGTCATGGCGGCGACTCCCGATTTCATATCCCCGGCCCCCCGACCGTATATCCAGCCCTCGCGGATTTCCGCTGAGAACGGATCGCTGTCCCAGAACTCCCGGGGTTCGGGACTGACCACATCCAGGTGACCGTTGAGAAGCAGGCTTCTGCCGTCGGAGGCGTCCGCCTCCCGAACAGCTGCCAGATTATAGCGTCCCTCCATGCTCCACGGCACGGGCGCAAAGCCGGGATGCTTCTTCAAGACATCGCTGTCCATGGCGACTCGGTGAGGAGACAAACCAATGTTTTTCAGTTCTCCCTCCATGACTTTCATGGCACAGGCTTCATTGCCCAGCGTACTCGGCTGCCGCACCAGTCGGCAGGTCAGATCGAGGATGTCGTCGGAAAGAGAATCGACGGCGGAAAGAATTTTCTTTTCGCGGCTATCCATCATAACCTCCTGGCTCCGGTCCCTCCCCTCTGGACAGAAGCTCACTAGTATATCGGGATTTCCCCTTTTGGAAATATCAGCGGCGCAGCCGTTTTCTTCCGGATTTCCTCCGGGCTCGATTCGCGGGCGATCTCAAGGACCTTCAGTCCCGCGGGCGTCACATCGATCACCGCCAGCTCTGTTATGATGGTGTTCACGCAGCTTCTGGCGGTCAGGGGAAGGGTGCATTCTTCGAGGATCTTGGGTGCGCCTTCCCGGGTGGTATGGGAGGTGGTCACCACCACCCGGCGGGACTTCTGCGCCAATTCCATGCCGCCTCCAATTCCCGGAGCCATTTTTCCGGGAATGATCCAGTTGGCGATATCTCCTTGTGCGGATACCTCCAGAGTCCCCAGAAAGCAGACGTCGACCCGCCCACCCCGGATAATCGCAAAGGAAGTGGCGCTGTCGAAGAAAGCGGCGCCTGGACGCAGGGTCACATAATTGGCGCCCGCATCGATGAGATTCCGGTCCTCGGCGCCCCGGCAGCGCGGGCCGATGCCCAGGATGCCGTTTTCCGACAGGATAGAGACCTCGGCATCCGCGGGAAGGTAGTCGGGAATCATGGTCGGAATGCCGATGCCCAGGTTGATCACCTGTCCGGGTCGGATCTCTCTGGCCGCACGGGCGGCGATTTTCTCCTTATAAGACATGTTGGGGCAGAATTCCATATTCGGGTGTAAGTTCTTCAAGAAGCACCAGGCGATCGACGAAGGCGCCCGGCAAGTGAATTCCGTCCGGATCGAGGGAACCGACGGGCACGATCTCTTCGGCCTCCACAATCACCAGATCGGCTGCCGTGGCCATGAGGGGGCAGAAATTCCGCGCGCTCTTTTCGAAAATGAGATTTCCTGAGCGATCCGCATACTTCGCGTGTATCAGCGCCGCATCCGCGCGAAGGGCTTTTTCCAGGATGGTCTCCCGTCCGTCCACCTCGATGATCATGCGGTTCTCACGAAGGATGGTGTCCACGCCGATATCCGTGAGAAAGCCGAGAAGTCCCGCCCCGCCGGCGCGAATCTTCTCTGCCAGAATTCCCTGCGGAAAGAGCTGAACTTCTATCTCTCCACGGTTCATCATGGAAACCGCTATGGGATTGAGGCCGATATGAGAAGCGATAAGGGTCTTCACGCGGTCTGCTTCCAGGAGAATGGAAAGTCCCATACCCGCTTCGCTCGCATCGTTTTTCACCAGGGTCAGTTCCCGAACACCCCGGTCCAGCAACCGCTTCAGCAGAATGAAAGGCGTTCCCGGTCCGCCGAATCCACCCACCATGATGGTGTGGCCGTCGCGGATATCCTCCAGGGCCGAATCAATGAGGACTGTCTTGTCGATCATGGTGCTCCTTCACAGCCAGAATCCTTCTTATCAACAGAATTTATCATTCCCATCTGAAGTTCTCTCCATTGAAATTCCCGGCGGCAGCAATGGTCTCCTGATTGCAGACTGTTCTTGTTTTTTGCATATTCAGATCACTTTCCGAGCTGAAGGAATAAACGACTCCTCTTCCATTAGCACAAATTAAATCATAATTCAAATTTCAGGCGGAATCCCTTTTGTTCTTCTATAAAGTCCCCTCCACCATTTGGACATTGGACTTTGAAGCCGCTCCGGCCTTTTTTGACACCGATAGTATGAAAATTAAAAAGATACAGGGACTCGACCACGTCGGCCAAGTCCCTGTTTTGACGGATGGAGCAGGATCAATTTTACTCACCTGGTCCGCTTACTCCTGTATGGAAAAGAACAGTTGCACGCCGGCTTTGAAGCCGTTTGCGTATCCCAGTACATCCCCGCTTTCGAAATTGTTCTGCTATCCGGTTGATATCCAGCAGTCGTAGTCAGCTCAACGATGACGTCGACATCTTTTATTCGCGAATCGCGAATATTGCAGGTTTTTTCTCTTTGCTATTTAGCGTGATTTGAACAAGGTCCCTTTAGCCGCCTCATCTTGCTGATAGCTCAGACCAACTTTGACAGCAGTGCCTTGGCCGCCGGTTCGGAGGACGCGGGATTTTGCCCTCGTTGAGCCAGGTGCTCATCTGGCTATAGAACTCACCGTAACGATGGCCGTAATCGTCAAAGATAATGAACCCCTGCATTGTTGCGCATGCGGGGTCCAGCTTGGTGAGTCCGCTGCCCTCAGAGACGGCGTAGTCCTGCCAGCCATTGAAGCCGAGCTCCAGGTCCTCCGCTTGATAATCCGATGAAGGGAGCTTTCGACGCGGGAGGCGGTGCCGCCGATCATCTCGGCCCCGACCGCTACAGGCGGAGCGTAGGACGGTGCACCGCTCATCCGACCGCGCATGTACGGATCAAGTGAGAGGTACAGGGTGCGTAACAGGAGCTGGCCGTCAGCGGGGACCGGCGCCACACCCCGAGAGATTCCTATAACAAATGCCCTGAACAGGGCCATTGACGGGGTGGGATTCGAACCCCCTCCATGGCAGCACCCAATGAAAGACCTTCCAGAATAAAGCTATGTGAATCATTAGGCTGCGAGATTCACAGAAGGATCGCTTCTGCCTCGTGTCCCCGTATTTCCCCGCGCAGATCCGGCCTTTCCAGGAAAGTTTCAGGAAAGTTTTGTGCGGCCGCGACCATTCCATGGACGGGCCACCAACGAAATGCCAGCACGATACAGCGGCAATTTTGCAGTGGGCCATTGCCTTTCCGAAAAGCGATACAGCCCCTTATTTTGCCCCTTGCAACAGATGCCTCGCTTTGGCAATTCGCGCCGTTATCACATGGTCGATGCGCAATGCGATAACGCGGTGCAGACCATTCTCGACAAAAGAATCTATCAACAACTTGGCCTTCGTCTCTGTTCGGTCGGCCAGTCGTTTCAATTCAGTAAAGACTGCTCGCTTCCCAATTCCCGCCTGTTGGGCAAACTCCTCCAGGTTCGAGACGGACAAATAGCGGGGATCTTTCTGCTTGCCCATGCGCATGGCGAACTTGTTATTCACCTGTCCCTCATAAGCAGCAGTCGAGAGAAGATCATAGAAGGGGGCAAGTCGCACCGCTCCCTTGTCATAGATAAAAGAGAGATTTTTGCCGTGAGCGTCAGCATTGCCAATCAGGAAGTTAAACAGTGCCCAGCTAAGGAGTGCGTCCGTGTCAGGCAAAGGCTCGGTACTCCATTCGCGAACGAGATGAAAGACGTCCTGAAACCCCGGTCCCCCGTGTGCCTCATATTTAAGCGCGGGCACCACCCCGAGCGCTTGGCAGAAATCCTCTTGGTGGATACGAAGCGTCACATCGCCTGGCGACCGGCGGCGATCGTAGCGTTCGACCATATACACAGGCTCCCCCCCCAGCTCGACAATGTCGACCGAGGGAACAGAAATGCCAACTGCCCGGGCAAGTTTCATACAGAATGCTTCGTTGCCAACTGTACCCTCAAGTTTCTGTATGGCTGTCTTCAGAATATGGGAGGAAGGCGCCCCCCCTTCCGGGATATGGAAACTCCCGCCGTCATAAAAGACCGGCAACTTGTTCTGGGCGCCAGCGAGAGAAAGCCGTACTCCCTCTTCATCGGCCAGGAAGGGATGCGCGGGCAATTCCTTCAATAATGTGCCCAGCTCCTCCCCTGCGATCCTCCGGTAAACGCCTTCGGTAGCCGGAGTATGCCCTGGCAGGCGGACCGAGACCGCACCGGCACAATCACCACCCATTCTTTCGAGAAGAGCGAATGAGTTCTCTTTGGGTATTCCCAAGCGCCGAACGGTCTGCTCCAAAACATCGCCTTCGGGCAGCAGATTGGCGAAAAAGGCCCGGGTCGGTTCATCGCTAAAGACTTGCGTGCCCAGCGGAAGATGGCGCGAAAGCGGTGCCGCTTTCGGGGACCCCAGAAACTCCTCTCGATAAGAAAACCCGAGTTGCCCCTTATTGTCCTGAAACAGTTGTCCGACCCAGGTGTTGTTTAAGTACACATCCAAATGAGGCATCTATTGATCCTTGAATGGGCTTTGCGAGCGGGGATAAATATAGATTTCCAGGCCGAGGGTACGCAGCACCTGCATAATCTTGCCGATCTCTGCGGTTTCTTTTCCGTTTTCCAACTGCGACAAAAATTTCGTCCCCACGCCAGAGAGTCCTGCGGCTTTCTCCTGAAGTATTCCCTGCTCCTTCCGCTTACGGCGAACCGCCTCCCCGATATCCTTGGTCGTTTTTATGCGACCGAACGAGGGTTTTTTTTCTGAGGTGTTATTCATTTTTTTCTCCTAATAATTTGTTCGTACGGACATTTTTCATCCACAAAACCCTTCAGGCGGCCAAATATGTCCGTTCGGAAAAATCAAACGTGAAATGCAGCCAAATTTTCAAATTATGTCCGCTCGGATATTTTTTCTTTTTTAAAGGCCAAAGTCAAGAGAATATATCCGTTCGAACATGTCAATGTCTTCGAGGGAGTCGTGGTTCGCGGGCCGGGCGTAACCGGCCTGGAAATGATCGACAGGGTCTACGGAAAGTATCAACTTTCTGGAGAAAGACCGACAGGCCATCCAGAACTTTTTCGGTGAGGACTACTGGGAGGAATAGCAGAGAAGGCCACTCTCGTCTAATCTGATCTGAAAATGCCCAAACAGGGGCCAGCAAATCAACGGCGGATTGCAACAGACGAACCGGGCAGTGGCCAAATCTTAACTATGATAATTTTCTTAAATTTCCATAGAGCAATTAAGACTGCCTTTTGAGATAACATCTCGGACTCCTGGAAAGAGAGCAGTATGCCCTGTATGAAAATTCGTGATGTCTCAGAACAACGGGAATTTATCTCTCTTCTTTCCTTCGGCTCCGGCCCCCTCTGCCCGCTGGCCGCAATGGATGTGCCGCTTCCAACTAAGGCACAGCCGAGATATTGACTAATATATTAGGCTTTAATCACAATTGTGAATATTATTATGTTCAATTCGTAATTGTCTCTTGATGTCTCCACATATGACCATTATAATGATCCTTAATAGTATTAATGCATATTATTCCGGTCAATTCATGATGGGTGGACTATGGCGAAACAAAGAGCCTATTCGAAATACGCAAGGGAAGCCGCTTTCTTGCTCGGTCAGCAAATCAAGCTCCGGCGCAAAAGCCGCAGATGGTCTGAGCAAAACCTCGCGACCCGGGCCGGCATCTCCAGGGCGACACTCCAGAAGATAGAGGCCGGTGAAACGTCTCCATCCATCGGACTCGTCTTCGAGGTCGCCGCGCTGGTAGGCGTTCCCCTCTTCGAGCAGGACAGCCGGGCGCTTGCAACCAGCATCGAGCTGACCCAGAGCAAAATCGCCCTCCTTCCCAAACGGATCAAAACCCGGACAAAGGCTGTAGACGATGACTTCTGATCCGCAGAATAAAGAGGCCTATGTCTGGATTTGGCTTCCCGGAGAAACGCAACCCGTCGTCGCCGGCAAGCTGGAGGCCGACAATACGATTCATTTCAATTATGGCAAGAGCTATCTTGATCGCACAGACGACGAGAACCCTGCCATTCCGATATATGAGCCGGAATTGCCGTTGCGGGCCGGGGTCTTGCCCCTGCTCTACGACCTGGAGATGCCGAGCTGCATTCGGGATGCCGCGCCCGATGCCTGGGGGCGACGCGTGATCATCAACAAGCAGTTAGGGGTGAGAGGTCGGGATACGGATACTGGCCGCCTGGATGAGCTCACCTATCTGTTGGAGTCGGGATCCGATCGGATCGGTGCGCTCGATTTCCAGCGTTCGCCAACGGAATTCATCCCCAGATCTCCCAATAACGCCGGGCTGGAAGAATTGCTGGAATCCGCCGAACGGGTTGAAAAAGGTGTGCCCCTAACCCCCGAACTGGATCAGGCGCTCTTTCATGGCAGTTCCATCGGTGGTGCACGCCCCAAGGCCTTGATAGAAGAACAAGGCACTAAGTACATTGCGAAATTTTCTTCTAACAGTGACGTCTATAGCATCGTCAAAGCTGAATACATTGCCATGAAATTAGCCGCAATGGCAGGGCTGGATGCTGCTCCGGTCAAACTGGTTAAAGCTGCCGGTAAAGATGTTTTGTTGATTCAGCGCTTCGACCGAGTTCCGCTCGATTCCGGCTGGGCGCGCAAATCCATGGTTTCCGCCCTGACCCTGTTCGGCTTGAGCGACATGACGGCGCGTTATGCCAGCTATGAAGACTTCGCGGAGATCATTCGACATCGGTTTGCTGAACCGAGGGAAACCCTCAACGAGCTTTACGGCCGGCTGGTCTTTAATGTCCTGTGCGGCAATACCGATGATCACGCGCGCAATCATGCGGCTTTTTGGGATGGGAAAGAGCTGAAGTTGACCCCGGCGTATGATATCTGCCCGCAAGGCCGCACCGGCAATGAAGCGACCCAGGCCATGTTCATTACCGACGAGAACCGTTTCAGTCAGCTAAAAACATGCCTTGCCGCAGCACATCACTTCCTGCTTTCCGAACAGGCCGCTGTCGACGTTATCGATCGGATCGAGACGGTCATTCGTGAGAATTGGGAGATGGTCTGCGAAGATGCTGATCTGAGCCAGGTGGATGAAAATCTTTTGTGGGGACATCAATTCCTGAACCCGTTTTCCATCGAGCGTTGATGCAAAAAGAATGGGCGTTTGGCGGAGTCCTGCGGTTCATCTCTGTAAATCGGCATCCAAAATTGACCCCCCGAGCACCTCCTTCATCCTGCAGAAAAATTGCTGAAGGAGGGACTGCCTGAAGGAGATGCTGACAGTGGAAACTATTTCCAAAATTCGACGCCGATGGTGGTCAAATTTCAACGCCGATTGACACCGGGCCTTGATGGTCAAACTTGGCTCTACCGGCAACAAATCCTTGCGCCGGAGACGAAACTTTAAGCGGGACTGTCTGTTTCGGATTAGAAGGGTTCTGTGGGTCCAGAGGCAACTCTCTGGAGCCTTGCCGCTGCGACGCGTGCCTCAGCAAGAAGTTGATCCCAGTCTCCGGGTGGGTGTCCGCTTTCAAGCATCTTGCGGAACACCCGGTAGGCATCGTCATCGCTTTCATAGGCTCGCTTTGTGTTCTCGTCGTTCACCCACGCATAGACGATCACCTTGCTCGCCGCATGATAACGGTAGAATAAACGATACTGTTGAAAGAAGCTGGCTCGAAACCAATGCCTATGCGCCTCGCCCAGTGTATGGCCTTGCCGGTATTCGGGCCTTGACGGGTCCTGGGGTATCACTTCAAAGGCCAGTTTATTAATGGCGGCGAGACGCTTTGCGGCGTTTTTCTTGAGGTAGTTGTTAGGATCTTTCTTCTTGCGGGCCTCCACCTGACGATTCAGCGTCTCAAGCTGGTCAAGAAAAAGTGGATGCGCCAAGATCGTCCATCCGTTGACGACAAGGGGCGACACCTTGCCCGTCATTCGTCTTCATCCGAGAGAGGAGCATCGAGATCCACCTCTGCCGCGCCGACCAGGGTCTGTAAACGTTCGACCAGTCCGGCGTCGACCGCCTGAAGCCGTTCCGGATGGCTGGCGATATCGTGCGCAAGGAAGTCGAGAAACGGCTCAAGCGCCGGGTCATCTTGCTCAGGAGCCTTGGGACCGCGAGAAAGGATCACTTGGCCATTGGGCCGGATCGTGTACCGGATCTTGTCACGCTTGCCGAGATTGAGTGCTTGGCGAACCATTTCCGGCACGGTGGTCTGATAACGATCAGTCAGAGTTGATTCTGTTTTAAGATAAGTGGCCATCGTGTTACCTCCGGTTCAGATCTTTGAGCTAATTGTAATGCAGGCGCATTGTCTTGTCAATGCAAATGCATTACCTGGTTGGCACAACGAGAAAGTCTTACAAATGCCCTGAACAGAGCAATTGACGCGGCTACCAGACAAAATCCGGATTCGATTTTTGTATTTCTCAGGAAGGATGGTCAGCTTTTCAGGAACCGGGAATTCAGGGAGGCCTGGCAAAAGGCATGCGACAAAGTCGGTATAGAACCTCACGTCCCATACGGTCTCAGGCATTGTTTTGTGGCCTATTTGGAACTCAAGGGCATCGACAAGCAGCGAATCATTGGTCTGATGGGGCACGAGAACAAGGAATTGGTTGATCGAGTGTACGGAAAATATGTCAACTTTTTGGAAAGAGACCGTCAGGCGGTTATGGAATATTATGGTGAGGATTACTGGGGGGAATAAAAGACGAACGGCCACTCCGATGGCTCGAAGCGGCCGTTCGCTCCAGGAAAGTTCCAGGAAAGTTCTCCCTAACTACCTGTTTTTAATGGCGGAGGGGGTGGGATTCGAACCCACGGTACCTTGCGGTACAACAGATTTCGAGTCTGTCACCTTCGACCTCTCGGACACCCCTCCAAAGGGTTATCTGATTTGTTCTTTAAACCGTTTTTTCTGCTCTCGCAGTCTCCGGAAGAAACCAGTCAGCAATTCGCTGCACTCGCCAACGAGAATCCCTTCGGTGACTTCCACCCGATGGTTGAAGCGTTCATCCACGGAAAAATCATAAATGGAGCCGACCGCACCGGCGCGCGGATCGCGGCAGCCGAATACGAGGTGAGGAATCCGGGCCAGGATGACCGCCCCCATGCACATGGTGCAGGGTTCCAGGGTTACGTACAGCGTGCTGTCCAGCAGCCGCCAGGATCCGAGGTCCTCGGCCGCCTGCCGGATGGCGATCATCTCGGCGTGGGCGACGGGGTCCTGCAGGGTTTCCCTCAGGTTGTGAGCCCGCGAAATGATCCTTCCATCCGTAACGATGACCGCCCCGATGGGAACCTCGCCCAAGCGTGCGGCGGCTTCGGCTTCCAGCAGGGCCTCCTGCATGAAGCCATTGTGTGCGTCTTCAGAAATCACGGATAGCATCAGATGCTTAGCGGCAGATCCTCCCCTGAGGAAGTCCCTTATCGTTCGGAACCTGTTTTTTTATCATGGAAACAATGGGAAAACAAGACAGAAAATCCGCCGACACACGGGCGCCGTAAACCACCAGTGGGTTGGCGGCATCCAGAGACAAAACCAGATTCCCGATAAATTCCCCAGACGGACGTAAGTGGGAACATTGATTTCGAGCGACCGGCTTTCCGACGGGACCGGCCAGTGCAGAAACAGCAAACCTCCCCACCTCTGGCGCATCACGAATTCCTAGCCATCCTGTTTGCCGCTCGTTCACGGCTCATCTCCGGTGTTCCAAAAGCGGGATAAAGATTTGACCAGCTCCCGTTTGCGAACCTATCCCGGGTCTTTCAGCGGCCTGGGATTACAGAGATCTTCTATTGCATTGGCCACTGCGCCGCAGTTCCCACAAAAAAATTTGGGATTTTCTGTTCGCTGCCGGATCTCGGCAGTCATTCCCCGATCCATCAGATGGCAAATGTGATCTCGATGTTCCTCGGGAAGAGTACAGTAGTTATAATGGTTGTCCTGCACGTTTAAGTCACCCATGAAGCTTCTCCCGCCTGATGATCCTTTCCTACTGTCGCCTCCTTTCATTCTAAAGGAAGCTTCCCTGATCCGCCACCGACCTACCTTTTTTTTATTCGTTTTTGCCTCCCATCCTGCATCACTTTTCCAACCCTTCGCACGCAAACCACGCCGGTTGTCGGTCTGCAGGTTTGACAAGAAGAAAATCCGGCCTAATCTTGGAATTACGTCCTAAAAGGAGGGTAATCGCCATGACCGAAGAAAAAAAGGAGAAGAACTGCTCGTGTCGCCCTGAAGTGTCCCGCCGCGGATTCATCACCACGGTGAGCGTGGGCGCCATGGCCGTGGCCGTCTCCGGGCGGGTATCCGCGGGACACGCCGCCGAAAACCAGGTCATGAACCCTGAGGAGATGGCCCGGGTGAATCTGAACATCAACGGGAAGAGCTATCGACTTCTGGTCGAGCCCCGCTGGCCTCTTCTCTATGTTTTGCGCGAACACCTGGATCTGACGGGAACCAAATTCGGCTGCGGGCGAGGAGAGTGCGGCGCCTGCACGGTGCTGATCGATGATGTTCCGCGCTACGCCTGCCTGACCCTGGCGGTGGAAGCCGAAGGATGCAGGATCACCACACTGGAAGGGCTTATGAGGGGCGAGGATCTCGGGCCTGTCCAGCAAGCCTTCCTCGCGGAGGACGCCTACCAGTGCGGTTACTGCACTCCCGGACAGATCATGGCGGTGGAAGGGCTGCTTCGGGAGACGCCCCGGCCAAGCATGGAGGAGATCCGGAGGGGAGTCAGCGGGAATCTCTGCCGCTGCGGGGCTTACGTGAATATCTTCCGCGCGGCGCAAAAGGCCTCGGACCGGCGCGGCCAGGGAGGTGCGTGATGGCCGAAGAAAAAGATATGTATTACGTCAAGGGGATTGCCGTGCCGGAGACACCTCCGGCGGGCGAGGAGCCGAAGCCCTGGGGCAAAACACGAGTCATAGGAGAGCCGCGGCCGCGGGTCGATGGCTATGAGAGGGTCAGCGGCACGGCCGTATATCCATCCGATGAGGTTCTGCCGGGAATGATTTACGGAGCGATCGTTCGCTGTCCCCATCCCCATGCGCAGGTGAAAAAAGTGGACACCTCCAGGGCGGAAAAAATGCCGGGGGTACGCGCCGTGATCTCCGGCAACTCCTCCGGCGCCGACCTGCAGTGGCCGTATTCAGGGAAAGTGAAAACGAAACTGTTCGATCCCCACTGCCGTTTCGAGGGGGAAACTGTGGCGGCGGTAGCGGCGGATACCTATTACCAGGCCTGGGACGCCGCCCGGGCTGTGGACGTAGAATACGAGATTCTTCCTTTTCTGGTCGAGGAAAACAAGGCCCTCGATTCCAGAGCGACGAAGATCCACTCCGGGGGAAACAAGGTCAAGAGCGAGACCCACGAGCGGGGAGATGTGGAAAAAGGTTTTTCGGAGGCGGATGTGGTTCTGGAGGCGGAATACACCACCGCCTGCGAGCTTCACACTCCCCTGGAGCTTCATGGCTGCGTGGCCTCCTGGGATGGCGACCGGCTCAACGTATGGGAGTCGACCCAGGGCGTCTACGCTGTCCAGTCCCGACTGGCGCAGGTGCTTGGCCTGCCGCTCTCGAAGGTGCGGGTTATCGGACATTACCTGGGCGGTGGATTCGGCAGCAAGCTGCAGGCGGGAAAATACACGGTCATAGCCGCTGTCCTGGCCAAAAAGGCCGCCCGTCCCGTCAAACTTTTCCTCACGCGGGAAGAGACGTTCCTTGCCGTTGGCAACCGTCCGCCCACCCGCATGAAAATGAAAGCGGGAGCGAAGAAGGACGGGACCCTCACCGCCCTCTCTTTCTCGGGCCTCGGCACCGGAGGCGCTTATCCCGCTGGGGGCACTTCCCTGCTCGACTGGCTCATCCGAGATCTTTATCTCTGCCCCAACGTGCGCACGGAGGTGACCGACGTCTATATCAATGCCGGTCCGGCCAGACCCTTCCGGGCGCCGGGCCATCCCCAGGCCTCCTGGGCGCTGGAGCAGATGATGGATGCCCTGGCCCAAGAGATCGATATGGATCCGGTTCAGCTTCGCCTGAAGAACATTCCCGAAGTGAGCCAGGGACGGGAGGGAAATCCCCCCTACACCACCACCGGCCTGCGCGAATGCCTGGTGCGGGGCGCCGAAGAGTTCGGCTGGGAGGAGATCCGCAGGAAATCTACAGGAAAGGAGGGACATCTTCGCCGTGGGGTAGGAATGGCGAGCTGTCTCTGGTTCGCCGGGGCGGGAAGCCCGCCGTCCACCGTCATCGTCAAGCTTTTCTCCGACGGCAGCGTCAACCTCAACATGGGGGCGAGCGATATCGGAACCGGCACCAAGACCATCATGGCCATGGTGGTGGGTGAGGAGCTGGGCATAAAACCCGACCTCATCCAGATCGAAAACGCCGACACGGGAACCACCCAGTACGCGACACCGAGCGGAGGGAGCAAAACGGTTCCCACCGAGGCCCCGGCGGTGCGCGCGGCCGCCATCGACGTCAAGAGAAAGCTGCTGGAGATGGCCGCCGAGGACCTGGAGGCGGACCCCGGAGAGTTGGAATACAGGAGCGCCGAAATCGTAGTCGCTTCCGATACCTCCCGATCGGTCCGCATCACCGACATCACCAGGCTGAAGAAACGGGGAGAGGTTGTCGGGATCGGGTATCGCGGGCCCAATCCCGAAAAGAAGACGGTCAATCCCTTCGCCGCCCAGTTCTGCGAGGTAGAAGTGAACACGCGGACCGGCGAGGTCCGCATCCTCCGTTATCTCGGCGCCAACGAAAGCGGCAGGGTGATGAACCGTATGACGTTCGACAATCAGGTTTTCGGTGGAATCACGATGGGAATCGGTCTGGGCGCCACGGAGTTCCGTGTGCTGGATGCTCGGCAGACGGGTAAGATGGTGAACAGAAACTGGCACGATTACAAGCTGCCCACCGCACTGGATGTACCCCCGGAAATGGTTTCGGTTGCGATCGACATGTCTGACCCCGAGGCGAATTCGAGCGGCGCCAAGGGCCTTGGAGAGCCGGTCACCATCCCCACCGCGCCTGCTTTTGCGAACGCTGTCTATGACGCCGTGGGTATCCGGGTCACCGAAACGCCCATCAACCCGCCGCGGCTCATCCGCCTGCTGTCCGAAGCAAGAAAGGAGGGCTGAGATGCTGCCGAATTTCTCCTATATCCGTCCGGAATCGCTCAAGGAGGTCCACAGGCAGCTCGCCTCGGACGGAACAAGGGTTCACGCCGGTGGCACCGATCTTCTGGGATGCCTGCACGATGGTGTTTTCGGGGCCGAAAAGGTGGTGAGCCTCCAGGGGCTGAAGGAGCTTTCAGGCATCCGCCAAAACGGAAGCGCTCTGCGAATCGGCGCCCTGACCACCATCACCGAGGTGGAAAGAGACTCCCGGGTGAAGGAGCTTTATCCCGTGCTGTCCCAGGCGGCCTCCGAGGTGGCGAGTCCTCAGCTGCGCCATCAGGGAACGATTGGCGGGAATCTCTGCCAGAAGCCGCGCTGCTGGTATTATCGCGGGGAATTTCATTGCCTTCGCAAGGGAGGGGAGAAGTGCTTCGCCATCGGCGGAGAGAACCAGTTCCACTGCATCCTGGGAGGCAGCCGGTGTTTTATCGTGCATCCCTCCGACACCGCGCCGGCCCTGATGGCCCTGGATGCCGAAGTGCGGATCGTGGGATCGAAGGGATCCCGAATGGTACCCGTGGCTGAATTCCACGTCCCTCCCGCGGAAGACCCCCAAAGGGAAACGGTTCTGGAGCAGGGGGAAATCGTCACGGAAATCCTGATTCCCTCGCCTCCGAAGGGGATGCGGAGCCGCTACCGAAAGGTGCGCGCCCGTCAGGCCTGGGATTTCGCTCTGGCCGGATCGGCTCTGACCCTGCAGATGGAGGGAAATACGGTGAAGGACTGCCGTGTGGTTCTCAGCGGCGCCGCCCCCGTCTCCTGGCGCTCCCGTGAAGCCGAAGAGGCCCTGCGAGGCAGGGCGCTGACCGAAGAGACGATCCGGAAAGCCGCTGCCGCAGCGATGGAAAATGCCCGCCCCCTTCGTGAAAACGGGTACAAGATTTCCCTTTTCAAGGGGATGTTGGAGGAGGAATTGGGCAAACTGGCTGGAAGGGGATGAAAACCTGGAATGGCATATAGTCACCCCCCTGATCGCCGAGGGGAGAGAAAAGAGCTATTTTCAGGTGCTTGAACGGGGTAAAATCCGAGAAGCCATCTTAATTGTCAAAGTCCACTTCGCCATCTCCACATCTTTTTCGCCCGCTCATAATCCTCAGGGGTATCGATATCCGATACCACCCCGGTATCTTCGACCGGTATGCGAACCACGCGCCCGGGATCTCGGCCGATGACTTCCCGGAGGGTGGGCAGATCGTGCAATTCTTCCAGGACAGCTCTTGGAAACAGGAGGGGATGGCCTTTTTTCCCGCGAAAGACAGGCTGGATGATCCTGCCGAGGTCCCCCCGGAAGCGTTCGATCAGAAGGGAAACTGTTCCGGAGGTAAGAAGCGGAAGATCGCCGGGACCTGTGAGGATGCCTTCGCAATCCGCGGGAAGCGACTTCAGGCCGATGCGCAGGGAGGATGCCATATCGGCTTCGGGATCGAGGTTCCAGACCACCGTCACCGGCAGGTCCCGGATCGCCTCCCTGATTTCCGCACCTCTCGGGCTCAGAACCAGGACGATTTCTTCCGCCCCACCCTTCTGCAGCGCTTCGAGAAAGCGGCTGATGACCGGACGGTCACCCAGGGGGAGAAGGTGCTTGCATCGACCCATTCTCCTGGAATGTCCCGCCGCTGGCGCCAACGCCACGATCTTCATGCCGCCTCCTCACCTGAATCAACTGAGCGACGATGCTTACCGCGATCTCCCGGGGGGTCTCGGCACCGATCGGCAGTCCGGCCGGCGAAATAATCCTCTCCAACTCCTCCCGCGAAATCCCCTCCTCCGAGAAAATCTTTTCCATGGCCACCCGTTTCCGGCGGCTGCCCACCATGCCGATGTAGGCGGCGTCCGTCTCCAGGGCCTCCCGGGCGGCGAGAAAATCGAGGTTATGCCCCCGGGTGACGATCACGATATAGCTGGCGCGGTCCACCGGCACTTCCTTCAGGAATTTTTCTTTCCCCTCCACGTCAATGAGACGCGTCAGAAAGCCCGCATGTTCCGCCGCCTCGGCCAATGCCCGTCCCACGTGACCGGCGCCCACGATCACGACTTGCGGCGGCACAGAAACAGGTTCAACATAAAAGGTCACGCTCCCTCCGCACACATATCCGCTTTTTTCATCCAGGTGAAAGGTCAGCGTTCTGCTTTTTCTGTCCCTGATGGTCTCCCCCGCAAGCCGGAGGACTTCCACCTCCGACGGTCCGCCCCCCACTGTGCCCATCAGAAGACCCTTCTCGTCCACCAGCATTTTCGCTCCTGCCTTGCGCGGAGTCGATCCGCTGCTTTCTATGACTATGGCCAAGGCCGCCGGACGCCGCTCCTTCATCAGGCGGATGATTTCCTCATAAATTCTGATATCTTCCATGCTGAAAAGCCTAGCACACTTTCTGTCGCTTCGCAGGTAAACGGAGAAGATCACTTATTGAAAATCAGAAACCAGAAGCGGCCTCACCCCAAGTCGCGAAGTACGCGAAGATAAACCCAGAGAACTGGTTATAGTGAAGGGATTTTCCAGGAACCAAGAAACTTCGGAACAAGCTCTATTAAAATCGGAGCAAGACCCTGAATTCCATCCGCTTTTATCCAATGTTATCTGTGCTCGATCTAATGCTTTCATCCCAAGTTTTTTGTTCTTTCTTATCTGATTCTCTCTTCGCGCCTTCGCGTCTTCGCGTGAGATTGCCCCTCCTGTCCATTTAATGAGGGTTGAGAATCGGTGTCGATGCGCTAACATTTCGATTATGCTCCGTTTCCTTTTTTCTGCTGGCATTCTGCTCATGTTTTTATCCGCGGCAGGTTGCGATGAGGCCTGCTCCGACCGGGTGGTCTTTGCGGTGGGAGGCGCTCCTTCTGAACTCGAGGCCTGGGAGGAACTGGCCGCCGATTTCACCCGGGAAACCGGAATACGGGTGGAAATCCTCCGGCGTCCCGCCGATACCGACCAGCAGCGGCAGAGCCTGATCCTGGCCCTGAATGCCGGATTGAGCCATCCGGACGTTTTCCTCATGGATGTCGTATGGGTCTCCCTGTTTGCCGAATCGGGCTGGCTGGAACCGCTGGATGGATTCGATCCAGGTCCCTTTTTTCAGAGCGTCATCGAAACGGTCGATCTTCACGAAGGGAAGCTTGTCGCTCTGCCCGTCTATATGGACGGAGGCGTTCTCTATTACCGTCGCGATCTTCTTGACCGGTTCGGTCTGCGGCCTCCGGAAACGTGGGCGGAACTTCTGAAATCGTCCCTTCGGGTGCAGAATGTTTTGCGTGAGAAAAATCCCGATTTTTACGGTTTCGTCTGGCAGGGCGCCCAGTACGAGGGTCTGATCACGAACTTTCTCGAATTCGCCGGCAGCGAAGGGGGATTTCTGCTGCGAGACGGCAGGATCCTTCTCGATCTTCCGGCCAATCGCCGGGCGCTGGAGTACATGCGCGATCTTATCCGCAAATACCGCGTCTCGCCCCCGAGCACCTACACCGAGATGCGCGAAGAGCAGGCGCGCCTCTATTTTCAGCAGGGAGATGCGCTCTACGAACGCAACTGGCCCTATGCATGGAGCCTTCATCAGAGCCCCGGCTCTCCGGTTCGCGGGAAGACGGGAATCCGAGCTCTTCCCTCTCCCGCCGGTGAAGAGGCGGTTTCCACTCTCGGTGGGTGGCACATCGGGGTCTCCCGGTTCTCCAATGTCAAACCGCAGGCCATGGCTTTTGTACGGTATGTCACCTCCTCTCAAGGACAGAAAAAGATGGTTCTCAGGCTGGGTTGGAACCCCGGACGGCAGGACCTGTATTTCGATCCCGAGATACTTGCGGCCCTGCCCTATCTGGCGGAGCTGAAGGATGTTTTCCGTCAGGCACGACCCAGGCCCATGGTTCCTTATTATCCGCAGATCTCGAATATTGCCCAGCGGCAGATCAACAGCGCTCTTGCAGGACATATAGATGCGGGAGAAGCGCTTATCAGGGCCGAACGGGAAATCGCGGCACTGCTGATTCGTTACGGGAAGCCCGCACGGACCGAGCCTGGAGAATGAAGATGAAGAAAACAAGTTTTCATATCGACCGGGAAACGCGGGCGGGAATCGGATTTCTGGCACCTCTTCTGCTGTGCCTGATCGGTCTGATCCTGGTGCCTGTCGCCGGGACGATAGCGACAAGCGTTTTCCGGGACGTTCCCTACCTGCCCAAGACTTTCATTGGAGCCGCCAACTATGTCTCTCTGCTGAACGACCCGGCCTTCTGGCGATCTCTCATGTTCACCCTTCTTTTTGTCCTCGTCTCGGTTCCCCTGGAGACGGTTTTCGGCCTCGGGATCGCACTGGTGCTGAATCAGGTCTTTGCTGGCCGGGGGATGCTGAGAGCCGCCGTACTGATACCCTGGGCAGTGCCTGCGGCAGTATCGGGGCGCATCTTCGAACTGATCTACAATTATAGCTACGGGGCGGCAAACCGGATGCTGGCGCTTCTGCACATGGAGCCCGCCAACTGGCTGGGCAGCGCATCCGGCGCCTTTCTGGGGGTCGTCGCCGCCGATGCCTGGAAGACGACACCCTTTGCGGCAATCATCCTCCTGGCGGGCCTCTCCGCCATCCCGGAAGACCTTTACCGACAAGCACGAGTGGATAGGGCGGGGACTTTCCAGAGATTCTTCCGGATCACCCTCCCCCTTCTCAGGCCGGTGCTGATCGTGACGCTTCTTTTCCGCACTGTGGACGCCCTGCGGGTTTTCGACATTCTCTACGTCCTTACCGGCGGGGGTCCGGGGGGCGCGACGACCTCTCTGTCCCTTTTCGGCTACCGGTATTTTTCGGCAGGCGATTTCGGCTACGCCTCTGCCGCCACCGTGATTCTTTTCGGAATCGCTTTTCTTCTTTCGCTTGTCTACCTGAAGTTGGGCGGCTTTTCCAGGGAGATCCGATGAAAGAGGACCGTCTCGGGAAAATACTGACCGTTGGCGGCGCCATTTTGACAGCGGTCTTCTGTCTGGCGCCGATCGGAGTCATGGTGCTGACCGCCCTGGCCGGCCGGCCGGATTTCCTTCGCCCCGAAGTCCCCCTGGCCTGGACCGTGGATCATCTGCGAGCGGTTCTGACAAGTGAAGCGATTCATTTTCCGGAATACCTGCGCAACAGCCTGCTCGTATCGGCGGCAAGCGCTGTGGTGGCGGTTTTTCTGGCTTCCCTGGCCGCTTATGCTCTGACCCGCATGTCGCTTCCGGGCAGAGGCGCCCTTTTGCTCCTGATCCTTGCCGTTTCCATGTTTCCTCCAGTGAGCCTCGTCGGCTATCTTTACCGGATCATGGCAAGCATCGGATGGATCAACACCTACCCTGCTCTGATCCTTCCTTACGTGGCATGGACCCTTCCGCTGTCGGTGTGGATTCTCGTCAGTTATTTCACCCGGATTCCCCGGGATCTCGATCGGGCGGGGCTGATCGACGGCTGCTCACGGCTGCAGATCCTTCTGAAAATTATTTTTCCGACAGCCGCGCCGGGAATCTTCGCCACACTTCTTCTGGCCTTCATCTTCGCCTTCAATGAATTCCTCTTTGCCCTGATGCTGACCACCGACTACTCCGCCCGGACGGTACCGGTGGGGATCGCTCTTTTCCAGGGGCTGCACGGGCAGACCCCCTGGGGGGAAATCATGGCTGCGGCATGTCTGACCATCCTTCCCGTGGTCCTTCTGGCGCTCTTTTTTCAGCGCCGCATCGTCCAGGGCCTGACCCGAGGGGCGGTGAAGGAATGAAACTCGTCCTGGACCGTGTGGAAAAACGCTTTCTGACTCTGCGAGGCACCGTGGAAGCCGTTCGGGATATTTCGCTGGAGATCGCCGAGGGGGAGTTTTTCGTTCTTCTCGGTCCCAGCGGCTGTGGCAAGTCAACACTCCTTAACCTTGTTGCAGGCCTGGAGAGACCGACCTCGGGGGAGATCCGCTTCGGAAGCAGGCCGGTCGCCCTCCCCGGGGAGAAGATCTTTCTGCCTCCCGGAGCGCGCAATGTCGCCATGGTCTTCCAGAGTTACGCCCTTTATCCTCACTTGAGTGTATATGACATTATCGCCTTTCCCCTGCGGATTGCGGGTGGGAAAAAGGGGAAGATCGACGATTCCGTGAAGGAGACCGCCGCCCTGCTCAAGATTACCGACCTGCTGGACCGTCGCCCGGGGGAGCTCTCGGGCGGGCAGCGCCAGCGAGTCGCCATGGCCCGGGCGCTGGTCCGTCGCCCGGAGATCTTCCTGCTGGACGAGCCCCTTTCGAACCTGGATGTCCAGTTGAGAACCGATACCCGCGCCGAACTCAAGCGCCTTCAGCGGGAACTGGGAATCACTACATTGTATGTCACCCACGATCAGACGGAGGCCATGACCCTCGGGGACCGGATCGCCCTTCTGAACGAGGGGAAAATCGTGCAGGTCGGAGCGCCCCGTGAACTTTACGATCATCCCGGCACCCCCTTTGCCGCCACATTCATCGGTTCTCCACCCATGAACCTGCTCCCTGCCCGGATGCGCGAGGGGAATAACGGGACCGAGATCGAAACGGCGGACGCCGTTCTGGAGCTGTCAAAATCGGAAATGGGAAAGGTGAAAGGCGGCGGGCCGGCTGAAGTGCTGGTCGGCATCCGTCCGGAGCATCTATTTCTCCGGGACAAACCGACTGGCCAGACTTTTTCGGGACTGATTGTCGATATTGAACCGTTGGGCAGGGAAAATCTGGTTTATGCGGATATCGGGGGCAAAGAGCTGCGGGCCCTGATCGAGGAGGACAGGAAAGTGGGGGAAAGAATTCATCTGGGATTCGATCCCGAGCGGCTTCACTTCTTTCCCGTGAATGAACCCTGCTGATTCGGAGAAATCGGCTGCTGCTCCAATTGTCCGGGCGGTTGTTCAGGCTGCGACTCAGGCTGCGGATCTGATTGCTGCTGTGGTTGTTGTTGCGGCTGTATGGCTTTTTTCATTTCCTCCAGGGCCTGCTGCCGCTCTCTTTTCGCCTGGTCAAGCTGCTGCAGCGCTTCCCTTTCCTCTGCCCGGGCCTTCTCCAGTCTCTCTTCCCATTTCTGGATCTGTTCCCTGGCGTTTTTAATGTCCTCGCGAGCCTTGTTTACCTCGCCCTGCCATTTGTTCACCGTGGCATCGAGCTGAGACCCCGCCTTCTCGGCGGGACCTTGCTGTCCGCAACCCGCCAGAGTGAAGAATACGAAAAGAACACCGATGACCAGTGGAAAAATTTGAATGACGCTTTTGCGCATGCCTGCCTCCCTGAGGTTTCATTAAATATAACCCGATTCTCGGAAATGGCAAGAAACTCCGACAAGTCAGCAGCACCGTACAATCTGCCGTGGATCGAGCCGAAGGCTCGGTATCAGTGTTTCTATTTCACGCAGGAAACGGCCCCCATCGCCGTAATACCCGTAAGTGGGACGGACATTCGGGGCGTGCAGTCGCCAGAAGGCCCGAAAGCGCAGCATCAGGAGTTCGCGGATGTATTTGGCCGTCATGGCAGCCAGCGCTGCGGGGAGATGCCGCTCCTCGGCCCCGATCTGTACCGTCACGATCATTGAATGGTCGCCGTCGATGATCTCGTACCGACTCATAGCCGGAGTCTCCTCATGAACGCACAGCCGTGCTCCTGGAAAAAGTGCACTCAGCAGCTTGAGATAATAGATGCGACCGCCCTGCCGGTCGATCACCACCTGGGGGCGATAGGCGCCGAAATCCTCCCAGATGTCCCGCAGATGGCCTCCAACGAATTTCCAGGCGCAGAGGGCTTTGTTTCCCGAGGAGGCGACCAGGGTGTTGAAGCGGTCTTCCAGGACAACCGCGGCCTTCGCGTCCACAAGTCGCGTTCCCGTTCGCTTCCCCGCACCGGAGAGGCGATCTATTGAATCGCCGAGCTCCCCTACGGAAAGCCGCACCGGGATCAGGGGATCTTCCTGGCCGACATAGCAGGGATGCTCAAAAGAGCGGGAATCCTCGTCGAATCCCAGCCGAGCCAGAAGGGTCTCCAGGCAATTGGGGGCGCAGTCGAGAAAATGGAGAAAAGAAAGAACCCCCCGCTCCAGATGTCCGAGCCCGACGGCGGGGGAATAAAGTCGCTTGGAGTCATTTACGGCGATCCGTCCCCGGGAATCGCCGGGCTGACGGCAGACCGCGCCCCGCAGGACCTGCCACAGAGACGGGAGGGGATCGAGAGAATCACGTTTATCGAACAGGAAAACGGTTCGGGCGATGACCAGTGGACCAAACATCGGCCCGTAGCCCGCCTCGTCGATGCCGGCATATACCAACATAAAAAATTCCCGAATGAAAAGGTGGAGAGATGTCGCAGCGCCCGGTCGTACTCGAATCGCCCATCACCTTCACTTTTCCCGCTGCGCAGGAAGGGAGGATGCACTTGACTGCCAAAGCCGCCGTCGGAGATCAAGTCGATCCGACTTCACCGCGAGAAGCCATTTTTGAGACGATGTCAGCGGGACGGCATGGACCTGCGCTCCCGGCGAAATGAACCGTCCGAAAAGAGGGTCTTCAGAGCATCCTCCAACAATGCCGCAATTTCTAGATTCCCATCCCACCGGGCGATTTGAAGAATTTCCTCCCAGGGAGCCGCCCTTTGCACCGCCTTGGCGGTGGGGGCTGCCTCGGGGAGATTTTCGGCCATATGCCTGAGCAGCCAGTTTACTGCATCAACTTCACGGTCGACTTCGCCCTGGAGTTTGGTAAGTTCAGCGAACGGCACACATCGGACTTTGGGGCGTTTCGTTTTCATGTCCTTCTCAAAAAACGATCATAATTCGTGGAAGCCCCTCTCCCGCTTACAGTTCTTCATAAAAGGACGGTTTCAGAAAGTGGAAGGAATTGAGAAATTTCTGAAATTCCGCTTCCACGGAAGAATCGAAGGGATCCTTGATATCCCGCCATTGGGTGAAATAGAAGGCCACGATCCTTTCACCGCGATGCGTGAAAATCACCCTGCTGAAGACCTTGTTTCCCTGTACCGGATCCGTTCCGATGGCCGTCGCTTCCAGACCTTCTCGTCCGAGGATGTTGATGCCACGGGTCCGAGGGGTTTCCCAGGTGACTCGGCTGGCCCAGAGAAAACGTTTGTAAAATTCTCCCATCCTCTGTCCCAGATTTCTTGAGTAGCCATAGGGTTCCTCGTGGTAGGCAAAGGAGGTCTGATTGGAGATATTTTTCCCCTCGGTCATGTAGAAACCCACGGTTATATCCCCTTCGGTGGGCAGGGGCCGCCATTTTTCGGAGGGAGGGGTGAAGGCGTATTCCTTCTGTGATACCATCAGATCATTTTTCGAAATAGGATCGAGTTCGTTGTTCTTTTCCGCACTCGTTCCCGCGCAGCCCTGAAGAAAAAGAAGAAGAAGGAATAAAAAAGGAATTTTCATGATCCGTCCTCCTCGTGCAGTTTTTTCAGCACTTCCAAAATCTCTCTGTAATTCGGAGATCCGTCCTTGGCGTAGCGTATCATTCCCTGGCGGTCAATAATGACGGTACGTCTGGAAAAAACCGGGCTTCCCTGGGCAAGAGCCCCGAGATTCAATCCCAGGTATCCGCTGATATTGGACATCAGGGGAAAGGAAAGGCCAAGGGATTGGGCCCAGTATTTCAATGTGGTCACATCGTCCCGACTGACACCCGCGACGCGGGCGTTGAAGCGCTCATAGAGATAAAGATTTCTCTGATGGCCCTCCATTTCCCCCGTTCAAACGGGGGTGAAAGCCGCCGGCACGAAGGTCAACACCAAGGCATGCTTTCCATAATAATCCTTCTGATAATTAACCAGCCTGTCGTGGGATCCCGGAAGAGAAAAGATGGGCGAGGGAGTCCCGATCAGCGCCTTGGCCTCCGGCCGCTCGGCCATGGCCGTGCCTCCCGCCATCAAGACCAGGAAAACAACCAGGGAAACCGCCCCGGTTCGGAAGAAGTTCCGTAACATGGAATATCCTTTCATTGGGCGTGTTGTACAGCGTTGGGCGTGTTGTACAGCGAATCAGCCCAGGCCGCCGGCAACCGGAACGGATTCCAGCTCCCAGATCTCCTCGCTGTATTCTTTTATGGTGCGGTCGGTAGAAAACCGTCCGCTCGACGCCGTATTGGCGATGCTCATCCGTATCCATCCTTCCATATCGCGATAAGCGGCTGCGGCCCTTTCCTGCGCCTGCAGGTAGCTGCGGAAATCGGCTGCGATCATCCAGGAATCCTGGGGATCGGTGATCGCCTGCAGAATGGAATCGAAAATTCCCGGCTCGAACTGGTTGAAATGGCTGCTCGCCAGCAGGTGAATGACACGCCGCAAGTCCTCGTCCTTCTGTATGATGGAGAGAGGATCGTAGTCCGGGCGGCCTGCCGCTACCTCTTCGGAATTCAAACCGAAAAGAAAGAAATTTTCCTCACCGACCTCCTCAAGGATCTCGATATTGGCGCCGTCGAGGGTTCCGATGGTAACCGCGCCGTTCATCATGAATTTCATATTGCCGGTTCCCGAGGCCTCCTTTCCCGCAGTCGAAATCTGCTCGGAAAGATCCGTTCCAGGACAGATGATTTCCATGGCGGTAACCCGATAGTTAGGCATGAAAACCACTTTCAGCCGATCGCCTACTTCCGGATCTCCGTTCACCACTCCAGCCACGTTGTTGATCAACTTGATGATCCGTTTGGCCATGAAATATCCCGGAGCGGCCTTGCCCCCGATGAGAACGCAGCGGTTGGTCCACTCGGCGGCATCCCCCCGCTTGATCCTGTCGTACAGATGAATCACATGCAGGATGTTCAGCAGCTGCCTTTTGTACTCGTGAATCCTTTTGACCTGCACGTCGTAGAGGGAATCGGGGTTGAAGTGGACTCCCGTTTCCGAGGCGACCAGCTCGGCGAGCCTCCGCTTATTCT
Source organism: Desulfuromonadales bacterium (assembly GCA_024636295.1). GTDB lineage: Bacteria > Desulfobacterota > Desulfuromonadia > Desulfuromonadales > JAGXHI01 > JAGXHI01. The sequence goes on along the minus strand of JAGXHI010000038.1, from coordinate 66,313 downwards.
CCTTCTTTACTTCATGCCAGCGGCGGCGGAATACGGGATCTTCGGCATGGGGTTCCAGTTGGCGAAGCCGACTGAGATCGGTTACCCATCCCTCTCCGATCGTTTTGCTGATCAGTCCGCTCAGACCCGGATTGCATAACGCGAGCCATCTGCGGGGAGTCACTCCATTTGTTTTGTTGTTGAATTTTTCGGGCCACAACTCAAAAAAGTCGCGAAACAGTCCTTTGGTAAGGAGCCGCGAGTGAAGCGCAGCCACTCCGTTGACGGATGAGCTTCCCACAATGGCGAGATGCGCCATGCGCACCATCGGCTCATGTCCCTCCTCGATGAGGGACATGCGGCGCTGTCTCTCGGTATCTCCCGGCCAGCGTCGCCCCACCTCGGCGAGAAACCGGGCGTTGATTTCATAAATAATTTCCAGAAGGCGAGGGAGCAGCTGCCGGAACAAACGCACAGGCCATTTCTCCAGCGCCTCCGGCAGCAGGGTGTGATTGGTGTAGGCGGTGGTGCACCGGGTGATCTCCCAGGCGGAATCCCAGGCCATCCCCTGCCTGTCCATCAGCAGACGCATCAGCTCCGGAACAGCGCAACTCGGGTGGGTGTCGTTGAGCTGAAAAGAGTTTTCTTCCACAAAGCGCCCGAAATCGGAACCGTAAACGCCCACCCACCGATCCAGCACGTCCTGCAGGCTGGCGGATGCAAGAAAATACTGCTGGCGCAGGCGCAGCTCCTTGCCGCTTTCACTGGCGTCATTGGGATAGAGAACCATGGTGATGTGCTCGGCTGCGTTCTTCGCTGCGACCGATTCGGTGTAGCTGCCCGCATTGAATTCCTCCAGGTCGAACTCATCCGTGGCGGCCGCCCTCCAGAGCCGAAGAGTATTGACCGTTCCATTCCTGTAACCGGGAATCGGGATGTCGTAGGGAACGGCAAGAACATCATGGGTATCAGCCCAACGCGCTCTCAACCTGTTTTCCCCGTCCCTGTAGAATTCGGTTCGGCCGCCGAACCGCACGCGCTGGGTATACTCCGGACGTTCGATTTCCCAGGGATGCCCCTCCCGCAGCCAGTGGTCGGTCTCCTCGACCTGCTCTCCGCCCTCGATGGTCTGACGGAACATGCCGTACGCATAACGGATGCCATATCCCTGAACCGGAAGCTGCAGGGTTGCGCAACTGTCCAGAAAACAGGCGGCCAGCCGTCCAAGGCCTCCGTTGCCGAGTCCGGCATCCTGTTCGGAGTCGGCCAGCTCCTCCATCCGAAGCCCGAGTCGTCTCACCGCCTCGGAAAGATTCTCGTTGATGCCGAGATTCATGACGGCGTTTCCCAGCGTCCTTCCGAGCAAAAACTCCAGAGAAAGATAATAAGCTCTCTTGCAGCGCTTCTCGTCATAGGTGTAACGGGTATTTTTCCACCGCTCCATCAGACGATCCCGTACAGTCAGGGCCAGGGCCGTGTAGACATAGTGCACGGAGCGGCAGGAGCGATCGCGCCCCAGGTTGTAGGTATAATAACGGCGGAAGTCTTCAGAGAGACTTTCAGTATCCAGCCCGAGAGAGGGAAGATCGGTCAGCTCCGGGACGGGGATGTGTCGCAAAGGTCTAGAAGGCATTTTAGAATCCTGATTTCTGATGATGAGCCCCATCCATTTGTGGGACGCTCTGTATGTTGCCAGTATATTCCTATCGGGGTGAAAAAGTCATGTCCTTCAGCCCTTCCCTCCCTGAGTTCACTCCCGATCAGGTCCACTGCAGAACCAGAAGGTTGAGCAGACCAATGAGAAATCCGAGAAGAGCGCCGAACAGATTGATGTATTTGAACTGCTCCTGCATGATACCCATGAGAAGGTCCTCAACCTTCAGAATGTCGAGACTGTTCACTTTTTCCGTAACCATGCGCCGCACGTTGAGGGTCTCCACCAGGGGGGGAACCTCTTTTTTCAATACTTCCGAAAGCTGGCGGCAGAGTCCCTCGTTCAATTCCTCGCGAAGGTCAGCGGGAAGACGGGCGGAGAGTTTTCCCAGAGGGGTCCGGAAAAGCCACTGCTCGAGTTTTTCGGCCAAAATCCGCTCCAGGGCCTGCCGCGCTCCAGGCGAACGCAATACCTCCAGCAACCTGTCGGCGATCATCTCTCTCCCCCGTTCGGGACCTCCATCGGGAAGGGCTTTCTCCAGCAGGGCGCCGAAAGATCTGTCCTTGAGCCGATCCACGCTCCTCTCGATCAACCCTAGCAGGCTTTCGGCAGCACGTCGGCTGCGAACGGCCTCAATGACACGGACCCGAATGAATTTCCGCACCCCGGCCACTTTCTCATAAGGAACCTTCTCCAGAAATGTCCGGACCGGTCGGTCGAGAAAATGATCGATACGCTCCTGGAGCATCTCGGCGACCTGGTCCTGAGTTTTTTCCTCGCGCAGCCACCGGGCGATCTCGTCGCCCGCTCGATCGAGAAACTCGGGTAGCCGGTCATAGACTTTTTCCATGTTGATGAAACCGGCCATCAGCCCGGAGAATCCTCCCAGCGTATCCAGGAAACTCTCAATCCCCTCCTTGCCTTTCTTGACCAGCCTCTCCCGAAAATCCGGGTCGTAAAGCATACCGCCGAACTTTTCCAGAAGGTGCGGAATTTCCTTCTTGAGCTGCAGAAGAATAACCTCCACCAGATCGGACGGCAACAGCTCCCGGATAGTACGATCCGAGGTGAGCCACTGCTCGGTTTTTTGATCTACGAAACCGGTTACCGAACGGCCCATTGCTTCAGAACGCAGCAAATCGGAAAGCCGCTCGTCGAGGTGCCCCTTCGCTTTCTGGTAGCGCTCCGGAGTGAGAAAACTCTCCAGATCCCGCGCAAGAAGGTCATCCCCCTTTCGCCGCAGGTAGTCGCGCAGCGTCCTTTCGAATTCCTCGCTTTCCACATAAGCAAAAATCGCTTTGACGGCTTTCCAGCGCAGCAGGTCGATCAAATCCCGAAAACGCTTTCGGTATTCGGCGGGGACAAGAGAGTCTGCCGGTCCCAGATCTCTGTTCAGAAATCCCCCCAGCTTTTCAGCCACCGCGATGCGCAGCTCCCTTCGGAAAGTCTCCTTCTCCAGAGCCCGTCCTACATCATCGGAGGTGAGAAGATGGCTTCCCACCATGTCGCCCATCTTTTCAGCCAGGAGAAATCGTTTCGACGGGATGATTCCCGGGGTGAGAGGAAGGCGAACGCCAAAAATGCGCCACGGCTTCAGTGGCCGAAAGAGCATTCGGATGGCGATGTGGTTCGTAAGATATCCGATAAAGGCCCCAAGGATGGGAGGGGCGAGATAGGGAAGATATTCCATGAGCGGCATTCAGGGATATCCTTTTGTAGAAGATCGGGAGTGAAAAAGCGCTTTCATCCCAGGTCCGGACCAAGTACACTTTCCTTAAGGTCCTTTTCGCCGGAAATCATAAACGGATTCCGCGGAAGACGCAAGGTGGACGAAACAGCCGGCCGATCAAAGGCTTTCAAATCATTTTATTACAGACGAGGTCCAGTATGCCCGATGACGACGTCCTTCCCGAGGAAAAAATCCGAATCCGGGAAATGACTATCGATGATCTTTCCGAAGTATTTCATATCGGGGAGGAAATCTTCACCGCAGAATATTCGCCCAGTCTGTACCGGACCTGGGATGAGTATGAGATCACCACTCTTTTCAATTCGGACAGTGAACTCTGCCTGGTGGCTGAAAGTGGAGATGCCCTGCTGGGGTTTGCGCTGGGCACCACGGTGCACAAGCATCATTCCCCATGGAAGTACGGCTACCTGGTCTGGCTTGGCGTCCGGAAAACTCTTCAGAAGAGTAAAGTGGGGGTCAAGCTTTTCCGGGAAATCCGGCGGCGCATGAAAGAGCAGGGTGTGAGAATCATCATCATCGACACCGATGCGGAGAACGAGGCCGGAATACGATTTTTCCAGAAGCAGGGTTTCGGGAATATCCAGAAGCACGTCTACATGACCCTCAACCTGACGCGAAAAACCAGAAAGACTGAGAAAAAGCCGTGAATGATCGTCGAAAAGAAATCCGGGAAGAAATCAATTCGGCCCGTTTGAGAACTATTCTACTTGACCTGCTTGACATTTATTCCCCCTCCGGAAAAGAAGAGGATGTGCAGCTTTACCTGGAAGACCTCTTCCACCGGGAGGGTTTTGCCGTGCAGCGTCAGGCCGTGGAGGAGGACAGATACAATCTGCGGATCACCATGGGACGGGAGGAACCCGGGATTTACCTGGTGGGGCACGTTGATACGGTTGCGGCATGGGACCTGGAAGAATTCGGCCCCAGGGAAGAAGGAGATATCGTCCGGGGCCTGGGAAGCGCCGACATGAAAGGCGGCTGCGCCGCCATGGTGGAAGCCTTTCTGGCGCTGGCCTCCGTTTTTACACCCGAGGAGCGACCGTCGGTGGGACTTCTACTGGCGGTCGGCGAAGAGGAAAACGGGGATGGGAGCGCACGCTTTCTTGAAGAGCACCGTCCCGAATGGGTAGTGATCGGAGAGCCCACCTCCATGGCGGCCTGCTTCAGTCATTTCGGCTACCTGGAAGCCGGCTTCGTGACACGGGGCCGGCGCACTCACTCTTCCCTGCCGGAACTGGGTCACAACGCCGTGGAATCCATGCTCCGGGTTCTTCTGCACCTGGGCCGGGATCCCCTTTTCAAACGCAAAAATTCGGGAATCGTCTATTCGATTCGGGAAATGGGCTCGGCCCAGGCGGGTTTCGTGGTGCCGGACCGCTGCGAGTCCTGGATCGATCTGCACCTGCCCCCCGGCGCCGATCCCTCCCTTATCGAAGAATCGATCCGTCGGAGGGCGGCTTCATCGAGCCGCTTCATTCCCGAGCTGAACCTGGAAGTGGATTTTAACTTTTCTTCCAGGGGATTCGACCTCGGCACGGAAAACGCCCCGGCCGATCTTCTGCGGGAAATTTTCGAACGGGAAAACCTTCCGCTCCGGTTCGACTCTTTCCGGTCCCATTCGGACGGCAATCTCTTTTTCCAGGCAGGCGTCAATCCCGTGATTCTCGGACCCGGCGCGCTGGAGACAGCCCATACCCCTGACGAACAGACGTCTATGATCGAGGTGGAAGCGGCCGCCCGCATTTATGCGGCTCTATGCTGCGGATATTCAGCAATCGCTTCGAAACATCCCTGAATCGCTGGATCATGCTTCCATTTCGATCAGGGAGTGATCGCCGATATTCATCCGGCGGGGTCCCCCGCACAGCCTCACCGAATCTCCGAGAATGGTCCCTTCCAGAATCATCTCCCGCACCTGGCTGTTGGCGTTGATAATCGAATTCCGGATGATGCTTTCCTCGATCACGCTTCCCGCCGCCACGGATACGTCGGGCCCGACGATAGAATTCCGGATCACCACGCCATGACCGATGTGGACCGGTTCGATGAGAACGGAATTTTCCACCTCTCCATGGACGTGATTGCGCTCATTCAGCAGGTACCGATTGGTCTCAAGGAGCGTCTCCGGTTTGCCGCAATCGAGCCAGGCATCAATTTCCGGAGCTTTCAATTTCATTCCGTCCCCGATCATGCGCATGAAAACGGCAGGCAGGTAGTATTCCCCCTTGACGGTATCGCCTTCGGTGATGGATCGATCCAGGTAATCCATAAAACGGCGACCGTCCCGGAGGTAGTATAATCCCACCTGTGCCAGGCGGGAAACGGGAGTCTCGGGCTTTTCCACCATATCGACAATGAAACCGTCTTTCACCACATTGACGCCGAAACGCTGATAATCCTCCACCTCCTTTGAATAAATGAGACCGTCGCAGTCCTGACTCAATTGAGGAATCCGCGAAAGGTCCGTCACGAAAATGGTATCATTGAAGACCACCAGAACATCGTCATCCGCCTCGATGCGGGGAGCGGCCAGATACACGGCGTGGGCCGGCCCGAGGCGCTCTTTTTGTACGATATAGGCGCACGGCAGTCCGGGGAATTTCTCTTTCATGAAATCCTCGATCTGCAATCCGTTCTCGTCGGTGATGAAAATGTATTCGCTGGGCGAAAGGGGAACCAGGCGGCTGATGATATGCTCGAGAACCGTTTTTCCGGCCACGCTGACCAGGGATTTCGCCCGGGTGTGGGTATGCGGCCTCAGTCGCGTGCCCTTGCCCGCGACAGGCAGGATGATTTTCATATGTCCTTCCTCCTATTTCGTTTTTATGGTAAATCCGCACGGCGGATCCTGATGCATGGATAAACGCCAGGACAAGTTCAAAATCAGGATCATACCTGAATTGGAAAGTAAGAACAAGTTAACGATGAACGGATTTTCGCAAACAGGCATGGAGAGTGGCTCATGAAGGATCATCTTGTACGGATACTCACCAAAGACGGCTCGTTGCGGGGCGTGGCCGCCGTGACCACCCGATTGACGGAAGAAATCTGCAGCCGCCAGGGGACAGACCCCGTGGCCGCCGTGGCCCTGGGGCGACTTGTGACCGGCGCCGCCCTGATGGGAAGCCTTCTGAAAGCTCCCCAACGGGTGGCCCTCATGGTGGAGGCAAACGGTCCTTTGAAGAAACTTCACGCAGAGGCGGATGCCTTCGGGCGGGTCCGCGGGTCGGTGAAGGAGCCCCTGAGCGGAGTCCAGCCCACGCCCGGAAACCTGAAAGTGGCCGAAGCGGTCGGGCGGGCGGGATTTCTTCACGTGATCAAGGATCTGGGATTGAAGGATCCCTACCGCGGAATGGTTCAGCTGCAGACGAGCGAGATCGCGACCGACCTCGCCTATTACTTCACCACTTCTGAACAAACCCCATCCACCGTTGCACTGGGTGTTTACGTAGAGCCCGAAGGGCGGGTTTCGGCTGCCGGAGGATTTCTTCTCCAAATGCTTCCGGACGGGGATGAGACCATGGTTCCCCTTCTGGAAGAACGACTCTCGGATTTGCCGCCTTCGACGACTCTGGTGCGGGAGGGGAAGGGTGCCACGGATATCCTGGAGCGGATTTTTGAAGGCATTCCCTTTTCGGTCATCCAGAAGACGGATCTGGCCTTCCACTGCGGATGCAGTCGGGACCAGGTCGGTCGGATGCTTCTCATGCTGGGTAAGGAGGAGTTTGAAGAACTGAAAAGGGAGGAGGAAACACTGGTGACCTGCGAGTTCTGCAAGGAGACCTACGTCTTCACCCGAAAAGAACTTGAATCCCTGAAGGGTTAGCGGGAGCTATTTTTCCTGCCGGCATCACGAAGTCCTGCGAAAGCGGGATGGCCCTTCAGAGTTTCGAGAAGCATGTCCGCTACCGCCCCGTTCAGGACCCCCGTAACAAGGGAAGCCAGGAGAAGAAGGGGAAAGAGCTGCCACAGGGCGTCATGCCGCACCAGGATGGCCCAGGCGAGCAGCATCTGTCCGGCGGCATGCGCCGCGGCGCCAAGGCAGGAGATCCCGACAGGTCCGATGCGCGCTCCGCACAACTTCCACGCAGCCGTCATCACCGCGACGGCCGCAGCTCCTCCGCCGAGGGAGAGAAAGAAACCCGGTGAAAAGAGGCGCCCCAGGAGAAGAGAACCGACAATTATTCGCCCCAGTGTAACGGCCCAGGCTGCCCGGGGCCCGTAGAGAAGAAGGACCGTGACGGTGAGGATATTCGCCAGCCCGAGGCGGAACCAGGGGACGGGCGAAGGCAGAAGGACCTCAACCGTGTTCAGGGCCACCGCAAGGGCGGTGAAGAGGGCCAGAAAGATCCTTCTTCTGGCCCGCTCCAGGTCTGAAGATTCAGCGACTGAGAACGTCATAGGTCTTTTCCGGCTCATTTCCGCCTTCAATCCGCACCAGAAGTCCGTTGGGGACGCAGGCGATAATCTCTCCGTCCTGATCGATCCGGCCCATTCCCATGCAGACCTTCCGGGGGCATGGAGCTTCGATCATTTCCGCCCCTCCCTCCCGGACTATTAGAACCGCCTCTCCCCGAATCCCCTTCAGCCGAATTTCCCGCTCCTCTTTCAGAGGAGCGGTGAAGATGATTTTTCCTTCCCGCTCCACGAGGATATTTTCGCCCGGCGCACGGGAGTTTATCCCCAGAAGGAGAGAACCCGCGAACATCCCAAGGACCATGACGATCGCCCGGTCCAGCAGGGTCATCCGGCGCAGTACGGATTTCAGGGCCATTCGACTTTCTCCCGCAGTCCCTCGGAAATGAAAATCGTCCCGTCGGCGGCAACCAAAAGTCCCTCCACCTGTGAAAACTCCTTCAGAAGGGCCAGCCCCTGCTCGGGACCGAGCACGAAGGCCGCCGTGGCCAGGGCATCGGCGAGAGCCGCGCTGGGGGCCACTACGGTCATGCTTTGGGCGAGACCGGCCGGGTATCCCGTTCGGGGATCGAACAGATGATGATACCTTTGCCCCTGCGCCTCGAAGAAGCGCTCGTAATCTCCGGAGGTGACCACGGAGACATTTTCCAGCGACAGGGTGGCCAGCAAGGCTCCCGGGTCGCGGGGGTGCTGAATGCCGATCCGCCAGGGCCGATCGCCCCTGTCCCCGATCACGCAAAGATCCCCCCCGGCATTGACCACCGCCCTAGTCACTCCCGAATTACGCAGAATCTCCGCCGCCCGGTCAATGGCGAAGCCTTTGGCGATCGCCCCCAGGTCCACGGCGAGGCGGGGATCGCTTTTGAGGACGCGGTTGCCGTCCGTCATCAGGTCCTCCGGCCCCGTTCCCTCCAGCGCGGACAGGATCTCTTCCGGTTTCGGAACACGGGGATGCTCGGTTTCAATCCCCCAGAGGGTTTTCAGCCGCCCCAGGCCCATGTCGAAGCCACCCCCGCTGAGCCGGGCGACCTTCATGCCCAAGGCGATGACTTCCGCCGTTTCCGACCCCACCTCGATGGGACCTTCCGCGGCCGTGATTGCGGCCGCTTCGCTGCCGGGGCCGTCGGGACGCATGAGCTCCTCGACCCGCCGCATTTCAGCGAACGCACGGTCTACGGCATCGGCAGTCCCGCTGGGGGCTGCGGGCACGGTGATCTCTACCAGCGTCCCCATCAGGAACTGCCGCCGGACGACACTCTCCTCGCCTGCGGCACCGAAGCGCCAGAAAAGAAAAGCCGCCAAAGCGGCCGCGGGAAGAAGAAGGATGAAAAAACGTGAGTAGCGCAATGGAGTTAATCTTCGGAGACGATTTCGCCGATCAGGTCATATTCGGAGGAGTCGGTGATCCGCAGGGGAACGATATCGCCGATGTCGGCCTGTCCGGCGGTAATGTAGACCAGCCCGTCCACGTCGGGGGCCTGACGGATGCTGCGACCACGCAGCAGCAGATCGGTTTCCTCACTGAAACCTTCCACCAGGACGGGATCGACTCTCCCTACCAGCGCGCGGTTCTTGCGGAAGGAAACCCGGTTCTGCGCCCTCATCAATTTCTGATAACGGGCCTTCTTTGTCCGCTCGGGAATCTGATCTTCAAGTTTTGCCGCGGCGGTTCCTTCCTCTCGGGAATAGCGGAAGACTCCCACCCTCTCAAAATGTCCTTCACGGACAAATTCGAGCAGACGCGCGAACTCCTCGTCCGTTTCACCGGGAAATCCGACAATAAAGGAGGTGCGCAGTGTGACGTTCGGAATGCGGTCGCGCACTTTTCTGACCAGCGCCCGAACATCGCTCTCGCTGACCCGTCGGTTCATCATGGAGAGAATTCGATCGTCGATATGCTGAAGGGGGATGTCCAGATAATTACAGATCTTTTCCTCAGAGGCGATCAGGTCAAGGAGTTCATCGCTGATTCCGTCCGGATAGGCGTACAACAGCCGCAGCCACTGCAGGCCCTCGATCCGGGTCAATTCGCGCAGAAGCTTCTCCAGACCCGCGCCGTCCTCGCGGTCTGCGCCGAAGGCCGTAATGTCCTGGGCGATCAGGTTGATTTCCTGGACACCTTCGTCGACCAGGCGATGCACCTCCTCCACGACGGAGGAAATGGAGCGGGAGCGAAGAGATCCGCGAATGTCGGGAATCACGCAGTACGAACAGCGATTGGCGCAGCCTTCGGCGATTTTCACGTAGGTGGAATAAAAAGGGGAGGAGCGCAGCCGGGGCGTTGCGTGATCGTAAAGATAATCAGGCAGTTCGATGCTTCCGAACCGGTCGTCTCCAGCGGGCGCGTCGAGGAGCTCAGCAATGCGATGCATGTCTCCGGTCCCCAGAAACAGATCGATTTCCGGAAGCTCCCTCATCAGTTCCTCACCGTAGCGCTGAGGCAGACATCCCGAGACCACAAGCGTGCGGCAGCGCCCGCTGTTCTTGAGATCCGCAAGTTCGAGAATCGTCTCTACCGATTCTTCCTTGGCCTCGCGGATAAAGGAGCAGGTGTTGACGATGATGATATCCGCCTTCGTCTCGTCGGTGATAATTTCAAAGCGATCACCGGGCAGATGGCCCAGCATGACTTCCGCATCGACCAGATTCTTGGGACATCCCAAGCTGACGAGACTGACCTTTTGTTTTTCCACTGGCGATAATCCTTGTCCGTTGGAGAAATCCCCGATTCAGGACCGCATGTTGACAAACTGGAGCTCGAGCCCCAGATCTTTTTCTTTGAGAAAGGCAATGATCTCCTGGAGATCATCGATCTTTTTGCCGGTGACCCGCACCTGATCTTCCATGATCTGGGGCTGAACCTTGAGCTTGGTGTCCTTGACCACCTTGATAATCTCTTTTGCCTTTTCCTTGGAAACTCCCTGGACAATCGCCACCCGCTGGCGCACCGCCCCTCCTGATGCCGGCTCTTTGCGGCCGTAATCCAGATTTCGCGGGGAAACGCCTCTTCGCGCCAGCTTGCCCTTGAGAATATCGATCATCGCCTCGAGCTTGTAGTCGTCGGCTCCAAGGAGAATCAGTTCATTCTCTTCCAGATTTATTTCGTTGTGGGTTCCTTTAAAATCATAACGCTGAGCGACTTCCTTGACGGTCTGATTCACCGCATTGTCAATTTCCTGAAGGTCGACCTTTGAGACGATATCGAAACTGGGCATGATTCCGGTTTCCTCCTGTCTGGGCTCTATTATCCGAAACAAACGCCAGATATAACACACTTCCGGGGAAAAATGAAAGTTTGCGACCATCCGGTGAGTCAATCAGAAATTCAGCGCATCGGCCGAATCGAGAACATCCACTCCCTCGGGCACGGAAAAAGTGAAGCGGTCCTCTGGAATTCCCCGGTTTACCCGGACATTGCGGAATTCGATGGTGGTGACATTTCCCGCCGGATCGATGACCGTGGATGAAAGAAGAGGGAAAACGGGGCTTCCGGTCGCTTTTTCGGCAAGGGCCTCCTTTCGGACGACCATCTTCAGCCGCTGAATGTAGGGAGAAGGATTCCGAGGCTTCAGATCCAGAATGAAATTCCCCTCTTCGTCAAGAAAGGGCTCATTCCGGCTGAGAGTGAAATCCCGGGTCAGCCGGCCCAGGCCGGTGAGAAAAAGGAGGGGATCCTCCTCCGCTCTTTTCAGGTCCCGGCTCAAGTCGGAGCGGATCACCTGTCGGTTATCCGGAACATAGACCCACATGGTGGCGCCGTTGGAGACGATCTCCTGGGGATCGGGTTCCAGGTAGTTCCATCGGAAACGGGGCAATTCTCCCTCTTTTCCGAATTTCACCATCACCACGCCATGCGCTTTTTGCTCCCGGTCAAGGGAACTCAGGCGGGAGAGCTGAAAGAAGTCCGCCTCAAAATCGGAGATTCCCCGCCCGCCTTCCAGACGGAAAGGGGTCTCCAGAGCCTCAATTACACGGTCGAGAGAGGTTTTTTCTTCGGTCTCGGCCGCACTTGCCGAAAAACCGGTGAAAAGCGCAAGGGCTATCACGAGAACAATTTTCATCAAGTATTCATCCTTATGGGCAAGAAAATCGGGAATGACCTGGAGATTAGTCAGAGAAGAAGGTCATCGGAACGGACGGTGCGTACCCGCACCTCTCCGGTGGCGAGATCGAATTCAACCGTTCGGCCGTAATCGCCTCCCGTATCCTCCGCCGCCAGAAAGATCCCCAGGCTCTCCAGTAACTCACGGGCCTTCCTTACGTTCCGGGCGCCGACGCCATCCTCGGGTCGGGTGTGAAGGAGATGGAACATGTTAGCCCCTCCGACGATCTTTGCAATCATATCTTCTCGTTCCGCCCCCAGCACGGTCAATTCATCCGTCATATGCCGGATGGCCGTTTCCACGAATTTCGTCTCCTTCACCCTTTTTGCTCCGCGGGGAGGAGAGGGCAGCAGACTATGGGCAAGTCCTCCGAGACGTTGTTTCGGGTCGTAGAGAGCAATCCCCAGACAGGAGCCCAATCCATATGTTATCAGCACAGAGGGCCCCCGGGCAACCAGACACTCGGAGATTCCGACCCGCCTTCTCTCGATCATGGGACGCCTCCGGCAGCCTGCAGCACCAGCTCAAGGGAAAGGGGGTCGGGGAGCAGCAGAAAATGACCCTTGATGCTCGGATGCGAGGACCGTTCTCCGCTGAATTCCGTTTCCACGATCAGCGCCTGGTCTCCCGTCCGGCTGAGTTCAATCAGGATGTGGTCCACCACCGCGCCTGCCATATCGTGAGCCAGCAAGGGAACGGAGGGAATCAGCGTCATTCCCAGCAAACTTCCCAGCGCACCCAGATATGCGGAGGCAAGGATGTTGCCGACCTCCCTGAGAGTGGAGGACGCCAGTTCGTTCAGGACGTCGCCTTTTTCCTCCCGATCCAACAGAACGGAAAGGAGCCGGAAAGCACTCTCACGGGGGAAAATGAGCAGAATATTTCCCCGCGCCCCCCCGAGGATCTGCAGGACCACCCCGATGACGACCCTTTCCGCGCCACCCAGAAGATCGGGCACCTCTCCGATTCGGGCTATTGTGATTTTCGGCACCCGGAGATCTACTCTGTCCCCGACCAGCTGAGAGAGGGCGGTGGCGGCATGACCCATGCCGATATTGCTGATTTCCTTCAGGGCGTCGAGCTGTCCTTCCGAGAGGCGATCCAATGGCATCAGGCGGCTCCTGCTGTACGGGCTGAAGAAACCGAAGTCCGCTTCTCCAGAAGGGAAGGCGGATCGACAATGAAAATCACACTTCCGTCCCCCAGGATGGTGGCTCCGGCCAGACCGCCGAAACGGTCCAGAGGAGGAGCCAGAGATTTGACGAAAACCTCCCGATGGCCGACCAGCCGGTCGACGACGAGACCGACCTTGCGGCCCATGATATCGGAGATGACCACGGAGATCGAATCCGAAGGAGGTCGCGGGGGCATATCCAGCATTTTTCGCATGGACAGAAGCGGCACCTTCTCTCGGACCACTTCACCCTCCCGGATTTCCGTCATTGAAACCTTCAGTCCCCCTCCGGAGGCGCTCACCTGCCGCCGCGAGAATTCCTGGGTCCGGTGAATACGGGTGATGGGAATTCCCAGAAGATGCCCGCTGCACTCTACGAGAAGAATTTGGATGATGGCGACGGACAGGGGAAATTTCAGAAGGAAACGGGTGCCATGATTTTTGGAGGAGAAGATATCCAGGCTCCCCCCAAGGTTTTCCACCGAGGATTTGACCACGTCCATCCCCACCCCGCGCCCGGAGGTTTCCGTCACCTGGGAGGCGGTACTGAAGCCGGAACGACAGATCAACTGCAGAATATCCCTCTCCCGCAGAACCAGGGCCTGCTCGGGGTTAAGCAGCCCTTTTTCCACGGATTTATCGCGGATCGTCGCCGGATCCATGCCCCGGCCGTCATCCGAGATCTCCAGGATGACCATATCTTTTTCACGATAGGCCAGAATCCGGACTTCGCCCTCCTTCTCGATCCCGTGATCGATCGCATTGCGCACCATGTGCATCAACGGATCGGAGAGGGTCTCCAGAATCGCCCGGTCCAGTTCAACTTCCTCCCCCTGAATTCGCAGGGCGATTTTCTTGCCTGTTTTCCGGCAGTACGTCCGTACAAGGCGCGGAAGATGGCCGGTGATGCTCTCCAGTGGCATCATCCGGGCCTGAAGGACCTGGTGCTGAAGCTCTGAAATCAGTCGCTTCAGACGATGCAGGCCCTCCTGCACGTCGGTTTCCCGATCGTCCCTGAAGGCCGTCTCCAGCATATAGCGGTTGGTGATGAGTTCTCCCGTCAGATTAATGAGCCGATCGAGCAGCGCTGTCCGCACCCTTACAGTGCGGGAATTCTCCTTCAAAGGGCGTGGGGGGGCAGGAAGCTTTTGCGAAGAAGGTTCCGAGAAATCGACCTTCTTCACGTCGGACATGGATCCGATCAGGAGACGCAGGTCTTCAGAAGATCGTTTTGTGGCAAGCTGCACTTCCATGCGTCCGGATATTGCTCCTTTCCGGAGGTCCTCCTCGGAAGGGCTGCTGGAGAAAACCCGTCCCCATCCGGCCAATTCACGGAGGATCAGCAGTGCGCGTGCGGCCGGAGCGGCCGCATCAGAATTAAATTCCACCGACAGGCGAAGGTCCTGTTCCTTGCCTTTAAATTCTGCACTGTCCCGGGGTTCGGAAGGAGCCGACGGCTGCTCAGGAGCGGATTTCCCCGGTTCCTGCCCCGAGAAAAATTCTCCGATCTCCCTCTCTTCCCGTCCGGAGGAGATATCCTCCAGGAGGCCCTCCAAAAGATCGATTCCGGCCAGCAGGCGATCCACCGCAGAGGCGGGGACGGTTCCGCTTCTGCGAAATCCACTCATCAGATCTTCCAGGCAATGGGCCAACTCCGCCGTCCGGACGTATCCCATGGAAGCCGCCATTCCTTTAATGGAATGCGCCTCTCTGAAGAGGGATTCGGTATCATCGGTATTGCCGGGATCTTTTTCGATCGCCAACAGCAGAGCGCCCATGTTTTGCAGGTGCTCCCGCGCCTCGGCAAGGAACATTCCCTTGTACTTGGACATATCCATGGCAAAATCCACACCTGCGGAGATTTGAGGCTCCGGTCCGTTTCCCAAGAAAACTTCAGGCCGCGGTTTGCCCCGTTACGCGTCGGACGACCTCTATGACCCTCTCTTCCTTGAAAGGTTTGACAATAAAATCCTTCGCTCCGGCCTCAACGGCCTCGATCACCAGGGCATCCTGACCGAGGGCGCTGCACATGACCACGCGGGCCTCGGGGTTGCCTGCCATGATCTCCTCAAGAGCCTCGATTCCGCTTTTAAGGGGCATGATGATGTCCATGGTGACCAGGTCCGGTCGAAGATCGCTGTATTTCTCCACCGCTTCCACACCGTTGGCAGCTTCACCGGCGATCTCGTACCCGGCCTTAACAAAAATGTCCTTCAACATGTTGCGCATGAAGAGAGCATCGTCCACGATCAGAATTCTGGGGTTCATCATCTCCTCCTCTTCCATTTCACATCTTTTCGAAATCGGCAAGAAGCTTTGCCGCATCGATCATCTTTATGGCGCCGCCCTCATCCTCCAGCCATGCACTGACATAGGGATTTTTCTCTTCGTACGGTGCCGGATGAGGTTCCTCCTCCAGCCGGATGATCCTTCCCGCGGCATCCACCCCAAGGGCCAGTGCTCCGAGTTCCAGGGACAGCACCACCACCCGGACAAGCTCCGTTTTCGGGGTATAGCCCAGAAAGGCGGCGAGATCAACTACTGGCAGGATATGCCCGTGAAAATTAACCGCGCCCGGAAAAATTCCAGGTGCGCGAGGGATGAAATGAAGTTCCGGAGATTCGAGAATTTCCTGGACGTGCTTCACCGTGAGACCGAATCGCTCGCCTCCGACTTCGAAGATGAGAATGAGCTCCGTCGTCATTCGTTCACTTCACCGCCAAGCTTGAATCGCCTGACGCTGTCGAGGAGCTGATCCGCCAGGACAGAGAGATCCCGGGCGGCATGGGCCATCTCTTCCAGTGAGGCCGATTGCTGCTGGGTGGATGCCGAAACCTCCTGAGTTGCCGCGGCATTGTCCGTTACCACGCGCGAAATTTCCTCGATCGCCCCCACCATGCTTTTAGCTCCGTCGGTTTGTTTTTCCGCCAGCTCCGCAATGCTTCCGGCCTTGGTCTGTGTGGTCAGGGCGGTCTGGATGATTTCCTCGAACGCGCTTCCGGTGGTATCGATAGCCGTTCGTCCCGCATCCAGCTCAAGGATACTTTTCTGCATGGAATTCTGAATGTGGCGGCTTTCCTCCTGAATGGCCCCGATGAGAGAGGTGATCTCGCCGGCGGACTTGCCGGTGGACTCGGCCAGCTTGCTTATTTCATCGGCCACAACGGCGAATCCCCTGCCGTATTCTCCCGCCCGGGCCGCTTCGATTGTGGCATTGAGGGAGAGCAGATTGGTTTTCTGGGCGATGCCGGTGATGACCTCCACGATCTTTCCGATCTTCTGGACCTGATCTCCGAAGGAGACGATCTGCTGCCCGTTATCCTTCACCATCTCCAGAACCTTCTTCATCTGTTCCATGGTGAGCTTGACGGTCTCTCCGCCTTTTTCGGCCGTGCCGGCGGATTCCCGGGCCGAGGAGGCGACCTTCTTTGATGAGGCTGCGATCAGGTCGATGGACACTGCCATCTCCCTGATCAAGCGGCTGGAGCGCTCCACCATTTCAGCCTGGGTTTCGGCGCCGTGGCTGATATGTTCAATCGCATAAGCCACTTCATGGCCCGAAGCGGTCATCTCCTGTGAAGTGGCGGAAAGGCTCTGCGCCGAATCGGCCACCCTCATGGAAGAGGAACGGATAGTGCCGACCAGTTCCTGCAGATTGCGGATCACCAGATTGAGGGAAGCCCCCAGGTCCTCCGTCTCATCGGGAAAGAGAGTGCGGCGCAACTGGATTTCCTGGGAAATGTCTCCTTCGCCGAGATTCTCCGCGGACTTTCTCAAAAGCCGGATATTGGCGGTGAATTTTTTGGAAAAGAACCATCCGAGGACCAGCCCCACAAGCAGAGCACAGGCCATGGTGAAGAGCATCTGCCATTCCTGAGGAATTCCCAGGGAGGGAACCGCCGCATCCAGGAGAACGATGGACCCCACGACAATGATGAATCCCATGATGAACTTGTAGCTGATTTCAACCCTCATGGTCCGCTCCTTTGGGCATTTTCAATCAATTGAATCAAATACAGGGACGATCCCTTCCCTTTCAGCCTGCCCTCTCCTTGAGACGATAAATTCGTTCCGCCGGATCTTCGGCCTCAAACAAGTTACGGGCACTTCCGGTGAGGATTTCCGCTTTTCCCAGGACTAGCCGCCCTCCTGGAAGCATCGAGCGGGAAAACCGCTCCAGAATCTTTTTCTGGTCTTTCCGGGAAAAATAGATAAGAACGTTTCGGCACAGTATGAGATCAGCTGCGGGGAATTCCGCATCGGACAACACATCATGGTGTCGGAAATGAACTTTTTCACGGATCCGGTTCTCAATTCTGAGCCTGCCCCCATCTTTCTGAAAAAAACGCTCTATTATCTCCTGGGGCACATTGCTCAGCCTCAGGGATTCGAAACGGCCTTCCCGGGCCCGCTGCAGGACAGAGTGGCTGATATCGGTCCCCAGAATTGAAACCTGGATCTCGGGAGGAATCCCCTCCAGCAGAAAGGCTAGAGAATAGACTTCCTCCCCTCCGGCGCATCCGACGCTCCAGAATCGAAGTTTCCGAGAACCCTCCCCGAGCGCCTGGCGCACCATCCCCGGCAGGACGGAATCTTTCAAAGCATGAAATGTAGAGGGATTGCGGAAGAACTGAGAGACGTGAATCGTGACCGAGGCCAGCAACAGGTCGATTTCGGCTTCTTCGCGTCGAAGAAGCTCGATATAAGGCCCTGCCTCGCTGAATCCGCAGGACCGTATCCGGGCTGCTATCCGCCGTTTTACGCAGTTGTCCTTGTACCGGGCCAGGTCGAAACCGCGTTTTTCCAGGAGAATGGTTCTCAGCCGGCCGAATTCCTCCTCGGGGAATTCGCTTCCCACGAAGGGCGCCGCTCCCAGCAGCCCTTTTGCCGGATCGTTCACCCCCTGCTCCCTTCCCTAGCAAATATCAATCCAAATTCAATAAACTCCGAAAAATATCTCCGGAGATCAGCACCTTCCCGCCCCCGTCGCAATTTTTCAGGCATCAAGTGACGGGCGGACGAAATGGTCGTACCCTCCCCATGACAAAACAAGGTCATGTCCCTGACAGTCCTTGACACCGATTCCGTCATCCGGCGGAACGATTGTGCCAATTCTGGCGAGAGAAATCCCCTGCGTCCCGGCTATTTCCGCCAGCGCCCCTTCCCGCGAGGGGGGAACGGTAAAGAGAAGCTCATAGTCTTCCCCCCCGTTCAAAGCAAGATCACGCCACTCGGGACGTTCACCCTGATGCCTGCGGAAAGAATCGGACAGGGGCAATGCGTCCCGATCGAGACGGGCTCCGGCGTTGGAAGCGTTCAACAGGTGTTTCAGGTCGCTCAGCAGACCGTCGGAAAGATCGATCATGGCCGAAGGAACCCGGGCGAATGCGAGGGCCCTTCCCAGCCGGTCCCGCGCCTCGGGATCGTGATGCCGCCGCTCGAGGAAAGAATCCGGCTTCCGTCCCTCCTCCATCATCCGAAGCGCCAGAGCGCTGTCCCCCAGGGTTCCCGAGACATAGAGAACGTCTCCTGGTCGCGCCCCGTCACGATAAATCACCTCTTCCTCGGGAACAGCCCCTTCGGCGACCACGGAAATAAAAAGGGGGCCCGGAGATCGGCAGGTATCCCCTCCCGCGAGGGAGGCGCAATACCGGTCGGCCGCCTCCAGAAACCCTTTCATGAACGCGTCCAGATCCGAAACAGGATAATCCGCCGGAATCCCCAGCGCGAGGTAAAGATGCCGGGGGTAACCCCCCATGGCAGCGATGTCGCTGACGTTCACCGCCACGCTCTTTCGGCCCAACTTTCGAGGATCGGTCCAATCCCGGCGGAAATGAACGCCCTCGATCAAAAGGTCGGTGGTGGTCAACTGAAAAGATCCCTGCGCAGGACGGACGACGGCGCAGTCATCCCCGATGCCTCTTTGAATGTCCTCACCGGGGGAAGCGGCCTTCCTTATCCGGTCGATGAATCCGAATTCTCCGAGCTCCGCCAGTTTCATAATCCTGATTTCATGGCCGCCTCGAGCACGGCGGACATGTTTCCAGCCGGGATGAAGCGAACCTTCTTGCGCAGATGACGGGGTATTTCCTCCAGATCCTTTTCATTGAGCTCGGGGATGATCACCTCGGAAATATGCGCCTGGACCGCGGCGAGGACTTTTTCTTTCAATCCACCCACCGGAAGCACTTTTCCCCGCAGCGTGATTTCCCCCGTCATCGCCACGTCCTTGCTCACCGGTCGTCCGGAAAGGGCCGAGATAAGGGCGGTCGCCATGGTCACTCCGGCGCTGGGGCCATCCTTTGGAATGGCTCCGGCGGGCACATGAATATGAATCGATTTTCCTTCAAAAAAGTCGGGGTCAATACCAAGATCCTCGGCATGGGCCCGTGCATAAGAGAGAGCCGCATGGGCGCTCTCCTTCATCACATCCCCCAATTGCCCGGTGAGCATCAGCCCTTCCTTGCCTTTCATGACATTGACCTCGACATTGAGGATTTCCCCGCCCACCTCCGTCCAGGCCAGACCGGTCGCCACTCCCACCTCGTCTTCCTCCCTTTCTTTTTCCCGGAGAAATCTCGGGGGTCCAAGGAATCTGGCGATGGAGGTTTCGGTAACCAGAACCGGCTTCGTTTTTCCTTCCGCGAAGCGTCGGGCGACTTTTCGGCAGATGCTGCCCAATTCCCTCTCCAGGTTCCGCAGGCCTGCTTCCGAGGTGTATTCGGTAATGAGTTTTGTCAGCGCCATCTCCGAAATCCGCAGTGCGCCCTGTTTGAGCCCGTTGTTTTTTATCTGCCGGGGAATGAGGTAGGTCCGGGCGATGGAGAGTTTCTCGTCGGGGCTGTAGCCGGAGAGGCGAATGACCTCAAGCCGATCCTTAAGGGCGGAGGGCACCGGGTCCAGGATATTGGCTGTGGCGACGAACATCACGTTCGAAAGGTCGAAGGGTAGATTGATGTAGTGATCGGAAAAGGAATGGTTCTGCTCGGGGTCGAGAAGTTCAAGGAGGGCCGCGGAAGGATCTCCCCGAAAATCGGCGCCCACCTTGTCCAGTTCGTCCAGCATGAAAACGGGATTGTTGGTTCCCGCCTGCTTGATCCCCTGGATGATTCTTCCCGGCAGCGCACCGACATAGGTGCGACGGTGACCGCGGATTTCCGCCTCGTCGCGGATGCCTCCCAGCGAAACCCGGACGAATTTCCGTCCCAGGGCCCGGGCGATCGACTTGCCTAGGCTCGTTTTCCCAACGCCGGGAGGACCGATAAAGCAAAGGACGGGCCCCTTCATCTCCCGGTTGAGCTTGCGAACGGCCAGATACTCAAGAATCCTCTCCTTGATCTGCTCCAGGTCGTAATGATCCTCGTCGAGAACTTTTCGCGCTTTTTTCAGGTCAAGGTTGTCCCGCGTGGAGCGGCTCCAGGGGAGATCGACCAGCCAGTCCATGTAGGTTCTGAGCATGGAGTATTCGGCTGCCTCGGGATGCATTGTCTCCAGGCGCCGCAGTTGCTTTTCGGCCTCGGAGCGCGCCTCTTCGGGAAGCTTGGCCTTGTTCATTCTTTCCCTGAGGTCGGCCACCTCCTCCGCCCGCGGGTCCGCCTCGCCCAGTTCGCTCTGAATAGCCCGCAGCTGCTCCCGCAGATAATACTCCCGCTGGGTCTTTCCCATCTCCTCCTTGGCCTGAGACTGGATTCGCTGCTGGACCGTCACGACCTCCAGTTCTTTTGCGAGAAGATCCTTCACCCGACGCAGGCGCTCCAGGGGATCGATGATCTCCATCAGGTCCTGTGCCTGGGACACCTTAAGCCCGATGTTGCTGGCCACAAGGTCCGCAAGGCTCCCGGGGTCCTCTACGTTTTCCACCACCATCATGACTTCGGGTGGAAGCGCCTTTCCCAGACTGAGGATCTCGGCAAGCTGCTCCCGGATAGTGCGCATGGTGGCCTCGACCTCCAGGGAGATCTCCGTCACCCGATCTTCCTGCAGGCGTTCCACCGTCACGGAATAATAGGGGGTCTGCTGCTCGAATTGGCGGATGCGGCCTTTGGCCAATCCCTGGACCAGAACCTTGATGCGGCCGTCGGGCAGCTTGAGCATGCGCATAATCATCGCCACGGTGCCGATCTTGTAGATCTCCTCCGGATCGGGCTCCTCCTCGGCCACTTCTTTCTGAGAGGCGAGGAATATCAATCGGTTCCGCGAAAGTGCGGCATCGACGGCGGCAATCGATTTATCCCTCCCCACAAAGAGAGGCAGAATCATATAAGGAAAGATGACCACATCCCGTACGGGCAGCAGGGGGAGCTCTTCGGGAATCTGTATATCGTTGTCCTGGACGGATTTGTCCAAATCTTCCTCCATTGAAGGCAAAAAAACATACACAGGCAAACGCGCCTTCGACTTCTTCGAACATACAAAATGCATCCAGCATTGTCCAGAACGTTAACCGTCAGAGCGAGAGAGCACCTCACGCCCCGCCGCGCCCTCGATCTGGAATTCCACCCGAACCTCCGCACCTTCCTTCCGCCCGGGAAAGAAGTTTCGCTCGAGAAACAATGCCTTGCCACTTTGATCTATCATCAGAACGGTCGAGGCGCGCGTGCCGTAACGGGGCGAGGCAATGAACCGGGAAGAAAGGAGACGTTCCCACTCGAGGCCGACCCCGGTCTCGGGCAGAAGGTGGTCGGGAACCACGGCCCTGTCTCCCAGCAGGGTGAAAAGCTTCCAGGGATCGGGCTTTGCCCTCTCCAGCTCCGACGCCAGGGCCTCTCTGCCGGAGACGACCTTCGGCCAGGGCGTATCCAGAAAATGATTGCTGAGGCCGTAGATGCCCGCCTGAAGCTTTCGTACTTCGCCGCCCTTGTTGGAAAAGTACCAGGCTTCATGCGCGGTCCCCGCCAGAAGGTTGAAACCTCGGTAAGACTTCCGGCGCTCATGTATCTTTTCCATATATTCGCCGGGCGTACCGGTCCCTTTGAGATAATCGCTGACCAGGTATCCCCGGGAGGCCCCGGCCGCGCTTTTTTGGGGAGGATCGCGGAAATTGGTTACGGCAGCCCATCGGCCTGTACGGGTTATCCCCAGCCAGGTGCCCCCCGCCTCCAGATCACGCCCCCCCAGGACTTCGGGGGCATCTTCCCAGAAGTCGGCAGTGGCTGTCGGCCGATCATAGAACTCATCCCGGTTGGCAGCCAGGACCAGGGGATAATCAGGGTGATTTCCCAATGCAACAAGAATGAGACACATGGGGTTATTTTCACCCGAAAAAGCGGGAATGTATAGGATAAAAGAAGAGCCCTCCCGAAGCCGCCTTCCCGAAGATTCATGGATGAAGCCGGAAACGGGGCCGGACTTTCAACGAAACCCGGCGATCTGAACCTGCCTGCCGGAGTTCTTTCTGCATATCCGTGACCCGGGCCCCAGACCGTCGTCCCTCATCAGGGTGTTGCCCGGCCCGAGGATAAGGACCGCCATTGCGGTATCTCCTTTTCCTGTGTCCGCTTCCGCACTTCGCCCCTTCAGACGTAATTATATATCAGACGACAGAATTTACTCCCAACCTTTGGAATTCAGGATAAATTACATTGAAAACCAAAACAATTCTTGTTCCATGGAGGGCTTCCCGGGCAAGCTTTGCAGGAAATGGATTGATGTTATACTGAACTAAAAGGTCGTCGGAAAATGAGGAATATGCTGGCGCGGCGAAAATCGTCCGACAGCCTGCCAGCGCAACGGAATTTACCTGTCGATCAGGAAAGGAGGAAGCGCAATGCCATCCAAAAAAGACCAGGTTATGGATAGAAGCGGAAATAAATTCCAGTTCGATGTAGATGCCAAGCGGGGTCGCCCTGTCCGGAACGAAGATCCCTACATCTCAGATGAAGGACTCAAGGAACCGGCTGTGTGCACCGTCTGCCATGCCATTTACCGCAATAAAAGATGGTATCTCAAGGAAAAGGAGTTCGCGGAAATTCAAAGCGGCGAGGATGTGAATCAGGTCAAATGCCCGGCGTGCCAGAAAATGCACCAGCTCTATCCGGAAGGCGTCGTCACCCTTCGCGGCGACTACCTCTGGCATCACGAAGAGGAAATCATCAATATCCTGCGAAGCACCGAAAACAACGCCATGGCCAAAAACCCGCTCGCGCGCATCATGCGCATTCAACCGGAAGGGGACTCCCTGCTTATCGAAACCACAGAGGAGAAACTGGCCGAGCATATCGGACGCGCCCTTCACAAGGCGCATCAGGGGGAGCTCGAAGTTCAGTGGAGCGACGATCATTCCCTCTGCCGGGTCAACTGGGAGCGCCAGGAGTAAGAAGACTTCTTCTCCCACTCTATGGATTCCTGAATGGGAAATTATCAAATCCTGGAGCACACCGCCGACATGGGGATCGAAGCCTGGGGAGAATCCTCGGGGGAGATGTTCGTCCAGGCCGCCCGTGGTCTCATGGACATCATTGGAGGAGAGACCGAAACGCTCGGGGAAGAGAGACTCATTGAAATCCGGGGAGAAGATTTCGAAGAGATTCTGATCCGCTGGCTCAATGAAATTCTCTTCCTCTTCGAAAGTAGGGGATTTTTCCCGGGGGAATTCGAAATAATGGTATTGGAGGATCATTTTCTTCGGGCGCGGGTCATGGGGGAGCAATTTGATTCGAATCGGCACAGGGTCGAGCGTGAGGTAAAAGCCGTCACCTACCACCAGTTGAAAGTGGAGAAGTCCGGAAACGAATGGCGAGCCCGGATCTATTTGGATCTTTAAGTCTTTGCGGGAGGCCTGTATGGCCCTACCGATGGAAAAAATCGGCGTCTGCCGCTGGCGCCTCCCCCAGGAGGGGAAGATGCGAACCGAGGGCCTGGTCTTCGCCACGGATGACATGATGGAGGCGATCCGGCAGGAGCAGGCGCTCGAGCAGGTTCGGAACGTCGCCACACTGCCCGGAATCATGGGGCCATCCATCGCCATGCCCGATATCCACTGGGGGTACGGTTTTCCCATCGGCGGAGTGGCGGCATTTGATGAGAACGAAGGAGGTGTCGTGTCTCCGGGGGGAGTCGGATACGATATCAACTGCGGTGTGCGGCTTCTACGTTCGGCCCTGAATGCGGATGAAATCCGGCCTCGGCTGAAGGAACTTGCAGACGGGCTCTTCCGGAATATCCCCTCGGGGGTCGGATCCCGGCGAAAGGACCTGAAGCTGACCCTTCAGGAGGAAAAACAGGTTCTGCAAAAAGGCGCACTCTGGGCTGTGGAGCGAGGCTTCGGAACGGAAAACGACCTTCTTCACATCGAGGAGACAGGACGCCTGTCGGGGGCCGATCCGGATATCGTCTCCGATCGGGCCCTGGAGAGGGGACAATCCCAATTGGGTACGCTCGGATCGGGCAACCATTTTCTGGAAGTTCAGGAGGTGGAGGAGATCCGAGACGAGGAGGCCGCCCAAACCCTTGGCCTCTCCCCCGGGCAGGTCACCGTCACCATTCATACGGGCAGCCGGGGATTGGGATATCAGATCTGCGACGATTATATCGGAGTCATGCGCCGGGCCAGCCGGAAGTATGGTATCGAACTGCCCGACCCCCAGCTCTGCAGCGCCCCCTTGAGCAGCCCCGAAGCCCGACAGTACCTCTCTGCCATGGCCTGCGCCGCCAATTTCGCATTCGCCAACCGCCAGCTCATCACGGACTGGGTGCGGGAAACCTTCGAACAGGTCCTGGGCAGGCGGCCCGCTGAAAACCAGCTTTCCGTCATTTACGATGTCTGCCACAATATCGCCAAATGGGAGACCCATCGTGTCGGGGGCAAGGAGCGTCGCCTCTGCGTTCATCGCAAGGGCGCCACCCGCGCGTTTCCTCCAGGGCATCCCGACGTTCCCGACATGTACCGCCATGTGGGGCAGCCGGTACTCATTCCCGGGGATATGGGTCGCTACTCCTACGTACTCGTTGGAACCCAGGCGGCCTATGAGGAAACCTTCGGATCCACCTGCCACGGAGCGGGCAGGGTGCTCTCGCGCCACGCGGCGAAGAAGCTCGCCCGCGGGCGGGATATAATCGGCCAGCTGGCCGCCAGGGGAATCCTGGTGCGGGCGGCCGGACGAGCCACCGTGGCCGAGGAGATTTCAGAGGCCTACAAAGATGTAATGGAAGTCGTGGGAGTTGTTCAGCAGGCGGGAATCGGAAAGATCGTAGCCCGACTCCGGCCGCTGGCAGTTGTCAAAGGCTGATTGGAGGATGAGAAGTATGAAGGTTTTTGTGACCGGAGGGACGGGATTCGTCGGAACGGAAATCATTCGTCAACTGACCCAGGCGGGTCATATCGCCCGATGCCTGGTGCGCCAGGGCTCCGAAGACAAGCTTGCCGTCCGGGAGGGGGTGGAAGTCCGGATCGGAGATGCGATGGATCCCGAGTCCCTGAAGGGTTCGCTGGAAGGATGCGATGCAGTCATTCACCTGGTGGGAATCATTCGGGAAGTTCCCGCCCGGGAGATTACCTTCGAAAAGGTCCACTTCGAGGGAGCCCTTCATATGGTGGAAGCTGCACAGGCGCAGGGCGTCGGACAATTCCTGCATATGAGCGCCAACGGAACGCGGAAGGACGCCGCATCTCCCTATCACCAGACAAAATGGCGCGGGGAGGAAGCCGTCCGTGCTTCGCCCCTGCAATGGACGATTTTTCGTCCCTCTCTTATTTTCGGACCTGGGGATGAATTTGTGACCATGCTGTCCAATCTTATTCGCCGACTCCCCATAGTGCCGGTGATCGGTGACGGGCGCTACCGCATGTCGCCGGTGGCGGTGGAAGATGTAGCCGCCGGATTCGTGCGGGCTCTGACCGTTTCGCAGGCCGCGAACCGGACATTCTTCTGCTGCGGTCCCGAAAGCTATTCCTACAATGAAGTGCTGGACACGATTGGGCGGGCGCTCGGAAAAGGTCGGGTGCTTAAAATCCATCAGCCCGTATTCACTGTAAAACCTGCGGTCCGGCTTCTGGGCAATTTCTCTTGGTTTCCCATCACTTCCGCTCAGCTTACCATGCTTCTGGAGGGAAACGTCTGCGATCCGAGCGAATGGTCTGAGACCTTCGACATAAAGCCTCGCCCTTTTCCCCAAGGAATCGCGCGCTATCTGCGGAAGTGATTTCCCATTCCCGTTTCTTTTTATTTCGCCTTCTCCTATAATCGGTGGATTTGCAAGTCTCCCGAGATCATAGCGACAATGCATATGCTGTTTTTGTGTGACCCTGTATCTGTGTGATTCGGCACCTATGCCCGTCCGGAAACCCCGGGAAGCACAAATGCAGTTTTCGATCTGGAAACGAGCAATTTTTAGCAAGGTCAAGGAAATCAAGGATTTGAGCGGAGGCGTAGTACTTTACGCCGCACAATCAAATCCGCGGATTGACGCCGGGATTGCGGAAAAGGGCCGTTTCCGGACGAAAACTACCTAATGGAAGAGGATCAATTTTGGATCAGAGCTTTTCACCCGCGGCCCGAAGTCATATGCGTGAGGCCATTTCAGGGGCAGCGGAAAATGAAGTCTTTTTTCTTGGCCGCACCGATGCACAGCGTCGCGTGGTGGAGGTTGAGGTGCTGGCCCGGGGTTCCTCGAAGGCCGTTCCGGCAATTCTTCAGGTCTGTGATTATGGCGATGTGGTTATCCACAACCATCCCTCCGGGGAGTTGCATCCTTCCGAGGCCGATCTCGCTGTCGCCTCGAGTCTGGGGTCTCTGGGGGTGGGTTTTTACATTGTGGATAACCATGTGGGAAATGTGTATCGGGTGGTTGAGCCATTCGCTCCTGCAGAGGAAAAAGAGATCCATCCTCAGCGGCTGACCGATATCCTCGGGCCGAAAGGAAATGTGGCGCAATCCCTCCCCGGATATGAGGATCGCCCGGAGCAGCTGCGCATGGCTTTTGCTGTGGGTGAAGCCTTCAATCGAAGCCGGCTCTCGATCATAGAGGCGGGGACCGGCACGGGAAAAAGCCTTGCCTACCTCGTTCCAGCCATCCTATGGGCCCTGGAAAACGGGGAGCGGGTTGTCATCTCCACAAATACGATCAACCTCCAGGAACAGCTGATCCGAAAGGATCTGCCTTTTCTCGAGCGATCCGCCGGACTGGCTTTTCGGGCGGTTCTGGTAAAGGGACGGACGAATTACCTCTGCCGTCGCCGGCTCGATTCGGCAACGGCGGAACCCGATCTGTTCGACACCGAAAAAACGGGAGAATTCCAGGCCATTATCGAATGGTCAAATCAGACCGAGGATGGGTCCCGGGAGGAGCTTTCATTTCTACCTTCCGAGCAGGTATGGGAGGAGGTCCGCTGCGAAATCGATCAGTGTGGGCGAGTGCGGTGCAGCCATTTTCAGGAATGCTTCTTCCACAGGGCGCGGCGACGGGCCAGCCAGGCCCACCTTCTCGTGGTAAACCACGCACTGCTTCTTTCCGATCTCGCCCTGCGCCGGATGACGGACAATTATTCAGCCACCGCCGTACTTCCCCCCTTCGACCGCATCATTCTGGATGAGGCCCACCATCTGGAGGATGTGGCCACCAGCTATTTCTCCTCTCAGGTTACGCGTTTCACGTTCTCACGGGTTCTGAATAAACTGCGCCACCCCCGCAAGCCCGACAAGGGGCTGCTCCCACGGCTTCTTTCGGGACTTGCCCGCGAACTTCCCGATTCACAGGACGACCTTTACCGCGAACTGCACGGGAGGATTGAATCGATCCTTGCCGCACGGCAGGACCTGCTGGAGAAATCTCAGAAAATTCTGGAGGAGATCGGGATCGATCTGGCGGCGGCCCTGGCGCGGGAAATCGTCGAGAGGGAGGAAATTCGCTTCCGAATCGTCCCCGCGTTTGTCGAGAGCGATACCTGGGAAACCATCTCTGCGCAGGTGAAGAACCTCTCGCGTCAGGCGGGGCTGCTCTCGGAGGAAATTCAACAGTTTCTTAAAGCCTGCGGCCGTGTTCCGGACGAGTCGTTCGAAAAACTTGCGTCTCCCCTGACGGACCTGCGCGGCATCGGCCTTCGCCTGGAGGGGATCGCCGCCGATCTTGCCGGGTTCATCGCCGGGGATGAGCAAACATGCGCCTGGATCGAAGTGATCCGGGGTCGAATCGGCCGAGGCCATGGAATAGTCACCCGACTCTGCACCGCGCCGCTGGAAGTGGCCGGCGGCCTGAAGGAGGCCCTTTACGAGCGATTCAAAACGGTGGTCATGACCAGCGCCACCCTGACGGTCAGCGGACGCTTCGATTATTTCAGGCGCCGCGTGGGGCTGGACCATGCCGAAACACACCGCATCCAGGAACTTCTTCTCGCTTCACCGTTTGATTTCAGCACCCAGGCGCTTGTCGCGGTTCCCACGGATATTCCCGAACCGGGGCGGACCGGATATCCTGAGAGTATCAGGGATCTGACGGAAAGAAGCCTTCTGGCCGCGGATGGCCGCACCTTTGTCCTCTTCACCGCCTACTCCCTCCTGAGGCGAGTCTTTGCCGAGATCGCTCCGATTATGACAGCCCGTGGATACCAGTGCCTGCGCCAGGGAGAAAAAAATCGACACCTGCTGTTGAAGCAATTCGCCGCCGACCCCACCAGCATTCTCTTCGCCACCGACTCTTTCTGGGAGGGAGTGGATGTGCCAGGCGCCGCCCTTGAGCAGGTGATCATCGCCCGACTTCCCTTCAAGGTGCCCACCGAACCGATCCGCGAAGCCCGCGCCGAAGCGATCACCCTGGCCGGTGGGGATCCTTTTTTGGAATTCACCGTTCCTCAGGCAGTCATCAAGTTCCGGCAGGGATTCGGGCGACTGATCCGTCATCGGGAGGACCGTGGTGTTGTTCTTCTGCTGGACAGCCGCGCGGTTAAAAAAGGATATGGACGCATTTTCCTGCGCTCTTTGCCTGAAGTGCGGGTGTTCGCAGCTCCGGCGGAGGATGTAATAAAGGAAATCGAACATTTTTTTTCCGAATGCCGCCATCCTTCTGACAAGCGCCGTCAAAATTAGAAGCCCCACACCGCGAAATTCATTTATCTTTTCTGCTTTCCGACCCTTTTCCATCGCTCATTTTTCCAATCGGATAAAATACAACAGCTGAACACCAACCTCGCCCGTTGCAAATTTTTTTTACGAAAAAAGAACCGACAGAAAATAAAAAATTGAAAAATACAAATAGTGAGGGTATATTATTAGAAATTTTTAAAAGGAGAACAGTATGTCTAAATTGATCGAAATGGCGGCCGAAATCGTGTCATCTCATGCTGCAACCACGGCAATGAGCAGAAATGAACTTGTAACGGAACTCAGTGAAGTCTACCAGACCCTTCTGAAGTTGGATAAAGGCGAACCGGTTCATCTCGGTGAAGGTGAAGGCCTGGGCGCCTATCCGGCCATTCCCAAGAAGAAAGCTTTCGGCAAGAACAAGGTCGTCTGCCTGATCTGCGGCAAAGAGATGAAAACTCTGGCCCGCCACCTGAGGACTTCGCACCAGACAACGCCCAAGGAATACCGCAAACAGTTCGATATTCCGAGGACTCAGCCTCTGGCTGCGCGGAATTATTCGGAGAGGCGTCGCCAGATGGCCGTTGATCGGGATCTGGGCGAAAACCTTGCCAAGGCTCGCGCAGCCCGCAAGCGGAAAAGAGAAGAAACAGTTAAAAAGGAAGAAGTCGGGGCATAGAACTCCAGGGCTTTTTTCTTCCACCTGAATTCGAGTCGCACTGCGCCGATAGAATCAAAGGCGAAATGAACCCATCCCGAACAGGGCTTCAAGGTCCCGGCAGGGACAGAACGCTCTGAAGCCGTCACCATGGTTCTCGCGCCGGGGGAGTCCACCGGCGGCCCGGATAACACCCACAAACATAACGATCAGTGGCTCTTCGTCCTTTCGGGCCGGGGCGTCGCCACCGTTCAGAGTGAAAACTTTTCCCTGAATCCGGGAATGTTGTTATTGATAGAAGCTGGCGAGACCCACGAAATTCATAATACAGGAGACCGGCCCCTGGAACCATTGAACTTTTATGCCCCTCCCGAATATTGATCCCTTTTCAATTAAAATCACTTCCCCGACAATCAATCCGTGAACGATCCGCTTTCCGAAGTAGTTTTCGTCCGGAAACGGCCCTTTTCCGCAATCCCGGCGTCAATCCGCGGATTTGATTGTGCGGCGTAAAGTACTACGCCTCAGCTCAAATCCTTGATTTCCTTGACCTTGCGAAAAATTGCTCGTTTCCAGATCGAAAACTGCATTTGTGTTTCCCGGGGTTTCCGGATGGGCACGAAGTAATTCCTGGACAGTTGTCTTTTTTTCTGTCCGTCGAAACCCCTGACATTTTTCTCCCGGCAACTGTCGCCCTTTCTTACAACGTAAGAATCGGAAAAAACAGAAAACATAAATTAAACGTGTTTTCAGTTAGTTATAAAGTTGGAACGATCTGTGCTTTCCTGCCCTGTAGACAGGAAAGGATCCTGCTCGTTCTTGATCGCCGATTCGGGCCCTGCTCTTTGTCCCCGAGGAGGCAGTGACAATACTCCCCTGAAGACCGGCAATCCTTCTCCCCGCAGGAGTTTCTCCTGTCGGGTTTGGCTCCCCGGTCTCCACCGCAATGGGCCCAAAAATGTCAAGAATCAATATCGAAATGCTGGTCAATGAGTTAAAGGGAATCGAAGGGGACATCTGGCACATGGTCAAGCACAATGATCCCACGGCCATTATGGACCGGCTGCGGCAAGTCCGAAAACAGCTGGAGCCTCATCGCGCTTCCAATCACGAATCGGAATAGTCCCTTTCCTGCCGGAGCGGAAGCGTACAAATGATCCCCGTTCGCATGGCGGACAATCTGCCCAATCAGCCCGAATCGGAGCAGGTCCCCATTGAACAAAACATCTTTTCCCAAGAAACTCGGCATTTCCCGAGCATTCGAAACCTTGTGAGCAAAAAAAATTCCTTTCCAACAGGAAAAATGCGAACGCCCGGGATGATGCCCTTTCGGACCGAACGGGTAAGGAATTGACCAGAAAAATTCCCGAGAGAGAAATTCAGATTCTCGCGATTTACGGCAGTCCCCGACGGGAAGGAAATACTTCCCTTCTTCTGGACCGGGCCGTACAAGGCGCTCTTGAAGAAGGGGCTGAGGTGGAACGGGTCGTTCTTCGAGATATGGATATTTCGCCCTGTATGGAGTATTACGGATGCAAAAGGAATGGCCGCTGTATCATTCTGGATGATTTCTCGCCTCTCCATGATCGATTACTGACGTGCAACGGAATCATGCTGGCGTCACCCATCTTCTTCTATGCTGTAAGCGCCCACACAAAAATATTCATGGATCGTTGCCAGTCATTCTGGGTTCAGAAATACTGTATTGAGAAAGCGCCCCTGCAAAGCAGAAATCCTCTTCGCAAAGGACTGTTCATCGCGGCGGCCGCAGGTCAGGGCAAGCGCCTGTTCGATGGCGCTCTGCTCAGTGTCCGGTATTTTCTGGATGTTTTCGATATGGATCTCTGGAAATCCTTTCTCTATCCGGGAATCGAGGATCGGGGCGAAATTCTGAATCATCCTGAATTCCTGGAAGAGGCTCTGACCGCCGGTCGAGAATTCTGCCGGGTTCTAAAGCAGGTTCGGCAGAAGTGATCCGAGTTAGTTTTCGTCCGGAAACGGCCCTTTTCCGCAATCTCCGCGTCAACCCGCGGATTTGATTGTGCGGCGTAAAGGTCTACGCCTCCGCTCAAATCCTTGATTTCCTTGATCTTGCGAAAAATGATTCGTATCCGGATCGAAAACTGCATTTGTGCTTCCCGGGGTTTCCAGACGGGCACGAGTTAAATTATTTGAGTCGGACTGTTTTTTGCTTCGGCCCTTGACCATGGGGGAGTCGGTCGTGATAGGATTCAAAGGATAATCCAGGGTTCTGATCCCCGCGAGAATTTGAAAGAGAGGATGCCGCACATGAGATTTTCCCCCGGCTTTTTACATAATTTCAGAACAACAACAGGAATTCGGCTGCTCGCCGGCGCCCTGGTGACCCTGATCTGGCTGCTTCCCGGGACGGGGCAGTCTTCGGTACTGACGGATTATGATTCCAACAGGGCCAAACTGCTGGGATATGTGCTTCGCCAGCAGCTTGCTGTCAACCATTTCAGCCACAAAAGTATGGACGACCAGTTTTCCGAGGCGGCTTTTGATCTTTATCTGAAGCAGTTGGATGCCCAGAAGCGTTTTCTTCTGGAAGAAGACGTCGCTCTGCTGGAAAAATATTCCGACAAGATTGACGATGAACTCAACAAGGGCGAAATCGAACTGCCCCTTGTCGGCGCCCGCATACTTCGCGATCGAGTGAAATGGGCGGAGGATACGGTTGGAGACCTTCTGAAGGGGGATTTTGATTTCACCCGGGAAGAGTCACTGGAGACCGATCCCGAGAAAATCGTCTTCTGCACAAACCAGGAGGAACTCAGGGAGCGCTGGCGAAAAACCTTGAAATATCAGGTGATGGTCCGCTACCTGAATCTTATGGAGGACGAGGAATCGAAAGACGGGAACCCAGAATCGGAGAAGGCTTCCGCCAGGACAAAGGATGAACTCCGGGCGGAGGCCCTGGAAAAAGTTCGCAAAAGTTACAGGAGCTTTTTTGAACGTATCCTTGAAGAAGATGAGCAGGACCATTACGACCGCTTCTTCAATGCGGTCACCCGGGCGTTCGACCCCCACACCAACTATCTCCCTCCCACCCAGAAAGAAGATTTTGATATCGGGATGCGAGGTTCTCTCGAGGGAATCGGCGCCACTCTGCAGGAGGAGGACGGCTACATCAAGGTGGTCCGGATCATCCCCGGAAGCGCCGCATACCGCCAGGGCGATCTCGAATCGGGGGATCTCATTCTCATGGTGGGAGAAAAGGACGGCGAACCTGTCGACATCACTGACACCCGCATTCGGGATGCGGTGAAGCTGATCCGGGGCAAAAAGGGGACAGAGGTTCGCCTGACGGTCCGGAAGGCGGATGGCATCCGCAAAGTCATTCCTATCGTCCGTGACGTGGTCCAGATCGAGGAAACATTCGTCAAATCCACTATTTTAAAAGACGATTCGGTCAATTCGGCTTACGGCTACATCAAAATTCCCGCTTTTTACCGCGATTTCGAAAAAATTCAGAACGACGGCGCCGGGCGCAATTCCACCGAAGACACCCGGGCCGAGCTGTTGAAGCTCAAAGAACAGGGAATTAAAGGCCTGGTTCTGGACCTGCGAAATAACGGTGGCGGGGCGCTTACTGACGCCGTGGCCATCGCGGGGCTCTTCATCGAGAAAGGACCGGTCGTACAGGTCAAGGACAGCGATGGAGACATCCATGTGCTGGAGGATGAGGATTCCCAGGTGGTCTATGATGGGCCCGTGGTGATTCTGGTCAATCGTTTCAGCGCCTCGGCCTCGGAAATCCTTGCGGGCGCCCTGCAGGACTATAATCGTGCGCTGATTGTCGGAAGTGAACACACCCACGGGAAAGGAACGGTTCAGGCAATGATGGATCTGGATCGCACCATTCCCTTTCCCAATATGAACAAATACAAACCGCTGGGCGCACTGAAGGTGACCATCCAGAAGTTCTACCGGGTCAGCGGAGATTCCACCCAGTATCGCGGGGTTGTTCCCGATATCATACTGCCGGACCGTTTCCGGCACCTCAAAAGCGGGGAGCGGCATTTGGATTTTTCACTGCCCTGGGACAAAGTCGAGCCAACCAATTACCGGCCCTGGAGCCGGAAGGATATGGAAAAGGAAACCCTCGCATCCCTGAGCCGGGACAGGATCGAATCCGATCCTGACTTTCTGGAGATCCGGGAAGAAACCGCACTGGTGGGGAAGAAAAGTGAGAATACCCTCCAGTCACTCGATATCGAGGATATTCAACGGGAACGGGAAGAGGCAAAACTTTTCGGAAAAGAGGATGCCGATTCGCAAGAGAACTTCCATGCCGGCTCGGATTCCGGAGAAAAGGAAAAACCCCTCAGCGATGACGAGAGGCGGGAGAAATGGATTAAATCCGTTTCCGAGGATCCTTACGTGAAGGAGGTTCTTCATATCCTGAACGATTTCATTTTCCAGAAGCGTTCCGAAACGGCAGTCGTGGGGTCCGACAAATCGGGAATGGCGCAGATTCCCGTTCCAGGAAATCCCTCGGCTTATTCGCGCAAGGGACCGGAGGCGTCCAACCCCTGATTGATTCCTGCTGTCCGGACCTGTAAAGAAAAACGACGTCGGTTTCCGGCGTCGTTTTTTCTCGGGCAACCTCAGAGAAATAACTACAGGCGGCAAAGAGTCGTTTCCGGATGAAATTGGGATGACCAATTCGGACATCCCATTTACTCCCAGCGGAATGAGCTGAAATCGTATTTGACTTTACCCTTTCCCTGTGTTACTCATCGAAAGCATTTTCAGGGAGGCTATCATGCCTGCTTCAGGCACTCGCAAAATACACCAGACGACCGCCCCGACTGGACGAGCGCGCAAGGCGGCAGCCGTTGCACGCATTGTTATCGTCCATTGCCTGGGGCACTCTCTTTAGACGTATCTGATCCAAATTCCGAGGCCATGGGTGATTGCCCATGGCCTTTTTTATATCTGCTCTTATCGCCGGAGAATCCGGCGCTCCAAATACAACAAAGCACGGGGAAAAAGTCATGCGCAACAATATCGTTCATATCGGAGCCGGAGAACTGACTTACGAAATCCGGGCCATCGTGGAGATCGCGGAGAAGATGAACCGCCTCGGTCTCAAGACCAACATGGAGAATATCGGGGATCCGGTAGCGAAGGGCGAAAAAATCCCGCAATGGATGAAGGAAATTGTGGCGGATCTCGTCATGCAGGATTGCTCTTACGGCTACAGTGCGACGAAGGGCCTGCTTGAAACCCGTCGATTTCTGGCGAATCTCACCAATCTCCGCGGCAAGGTTCAGATCAACGAGGAAAACGTCATTTTTTTCAATGGACTGGGTGATGCCATCCAGAAGGTCTACGGCTTTTTGCGCCGAGAGGCCCGGGTGATCGGTCCTTCGCCCACCTACTCCACCCACTCTTCGGCTGAGGCCGCCCATGCGGGGCAGAAGCCCGTATCTTACAGACTCGACCCGGATGACAACTGGTATCCCGATCTTGATGACCTGCGCCTGTCGGTCCAGTACAATCCTGCCATTTCAGGCATTCTGATCATCAATCCGGACAATCCCACCGGAGCGGTCTATCCAGAGCGCATTCTCCGGGAGATGATCGCCATCGCCCGGGAGTACGACCTGTTCATCATCGCCGATGAAATTTATCATAATCTGGTCTTCAATGGACAGGCCACAAAGCCGATTTCCGATCTGGTGGGCGATGTGCCGGCGATATCCATGAAAGGGATCAGCAAGGAGTTTCCCTGGCCGGGAGCGCGCTGCGGCTGGATTGAGGTCTATAATTCCGACAAGGATCCCCTCTTCGATCAATACGTGCAGAGTGTTCTGAATTCCAAAATGGTCGAAGTCTGCTCCACGACTCTTCCCCAGAAAGCCATTCCTCTCATCCTGAGCCATCCCGACTATCCGAACTATCTCGAGGAGAGGAGAAATCTGTACGAAAGGAACTCCAATACCGCCTACGATCTTCTGAAAAAGATACCCGGGATCAAGGTGAACCGGACCAACGGCGCGTTCTACATGAGCGTTGTTTTCGAGAGAGGGCGCCTGAATGACAGCCAGACGCTTCCCATAGAAAACGGTGAGGTCCGCAAACTGGTCGAGGAACTCGTCTCCCCGCCACGGGTCTCCCTGGACAAGCGTTTCGTGTACTATCTCCTCGCCTCAACCGGCGTCTGCGTGGTGCCCATCTCCTCGTTCTGCACCCCGGAGCTGGGTTTCCGCATCACATTGCTGGAAAGAAATGAGGAGGAATTCGCAAGAATTTTTCAAATGATCGGAGAGAGTATCACCGCCTATCTGGAATCCTGATGCTGGAGGAAAAAGCCGGTCCGCATTGCCGGCTTTTGCTTTTGCTCTTCTTCAAAAACAGACACAAGGTGCTACTCTTAAAACCATGACCACTTTTGTAAAACCCGATCTGGACAGTCCCGTAAACTCCGTTCAAGACCTGATCGATTATCTGGCCCGAGGGGCGAGGCCCCGTGAAAACTGGGGCATCGGAGCGGAGATGGAAAAACTCGTCCTGGATATCCGAACTGGTGAAGCAGCGCCTTTCTCACGCATCGAAGCCCTTCTGGAGAGCATAGAAAGGGAGACGAAATGGCGAGGATTCCGGGAGAATGGGCGCTTGCTCGGCCTGCAGGGAGAGTCCTCCTCAATAACCCTTGAGCCCGGAGGGCAGCTTGAACTCTCGGGTGCACTCTGTCCCGACATCCACTGCTCCCATGGCGATTTCTCCCGCCATATCTCCCAGATAGGCCGGCAGGCCGAACCCCTTGGTCTTTGCTTTCTGGGGCTGGGAGTTCAGCCCTTCACCTCCCTGGAAGAGATCAGCTGGCTTCCCAAATCCCGGTACGAAATCATGGGGCCCTATATGCTTCGCACAGGAGACATGGGCCAGCGCATGATGAAGCAGACCGCAGGGCTGCAGGTCAATCTCGATTTCGAGGACGAAGCCGACTGCATCGAGAAGCTGCGAACGGGTCTTGCGCTCTCTCCACTTTTCTACGCCCTTTTCGCCAACTCCCCCATCATGGAAGGGGCGCCCACCGGATATCTTTCAACACGGGGAGAAATATGGTCAAGAACCGATCCGGACCGTACCGGACTTCTTCTACCGATCTTCCGGAAGGATGCGGGATTTGCCACATATGTGGAAATCGCTCTGGATGTTCCCATGTATTTCGTCGTACGAGATGGGCGATATCTGGATTTCACGCAAGAGAGAATAACCTTCCGACGCTACCTGGCTGAAGGTTACGGAGGCTGCCGCGCCACGATTTCGGATTGGGATCTGCATCTCTCCACCCTTTTTACCGAAGCCAGACTGCGCCCCCAGATCGAGCTGCGGTGCGCAGACAGCCTGCCACCTCACCTGACCCTGGGCGTGGCCGCTCTGGCCAAGGGGATTCTCTACGATACACAGGCGCGGGAGGCCGTCTGGTCAATTTTCGAAAATCAAACCGAGGAGGATCGGCTGGAAACCTATCGGAATTCCTGGCGAATCGGGCTCAAAGCGCGGATGGGAAACAGGACGTTGAGGGAGGTGTCTCTGGAAATTATCGCTCTCGCGCGAGAAGGACTGGCCAGACAAGAAAAATTGAACGCAAACGGGCTTGATGAAACGATCTATATGGACGGTATCTCGGAAATCGCCGAAAGCGGAGTCACTCTTGCCGAAAGGATCCTCCGGAACTGGACAGGTTCCCGCCTCGAAAAATGGAAGATGCTTCTGGATCACGGGGATTTCCGCAAAGGACTGGATTGAAAAAAATCTGAAATCCCCATCAATCAAAAGAGATGGGGTCGAAGACCACTGCTCAGCCTCTTCAGACCCCATCTCTTTAGAGTCTGGAGCTAGGCTTGTGGGACTGTGGTATCGTGAGATTTCAGAAAACGGATGTATTCCGGCGAAAGCCGATGAGACCCCGCCCCTCGAATAATGCTCTCCAGGTACTCCGGGCCGGGTTTCAGTCCCTGTCGAAATTTGGCGGCCCCATAGGTGACGCACTCCAGCTCACCCCGTGAAGTCTGTACGGTGACCGTCTGCCTTCGATAATGGCCTCTATCCACACCTTCATACATATCCAGATTATCCAGAGCGGCTTCCGGAACGTCCCAGATCACCCCTTCCACAAAATTTCCCCGATCACTCTGCATGTCAGCCTTGCCCGTACCGTCTTCTCCCGGCTTGTGAAACACAAGCCGCATTCCTTTTATTCGTCCGGTGATGACTTTTTTGAACTCAATTCCCCGCTGGGCAAGTTTTTCTTCGTCCATATTATCGGCGTATGCAAAATAGTACATCGAGTCCTCCTTCCCACTCCGGGAGCCGTCTGATTTTTCCGGATGAATGCGATATACTTAATCTTAACTCAGATTATGAAATTGTCTTTTGACCCGGAAGGAAGAATCTCAGGATGAGGGAAATCGACATTAGGCTGGCTGGAGAATCGATTGATACCTTGCGTCTGCTGGCGGTGGATGCGGTGGAAAAGGCCGCCTCGGGACACCCGGGAACCCCCATGGAGGCGGCGCCGATCGCTTATCTTCTTTTCACACGACACCTGCGGCACAACCCGGAAAATCCTGAATGGCCCGGCCGGGACCGGTTCATTCTTTCCTGCGGACATGCTTCGATGCTGCTGTACGGGATTCTGCATCTGACCGGATACGATCTCTCCATCGAGGATCTGAAAAGATTCCGACAGCTCGGAAGCCGCACTCCCGGACACCCCGAATACGGTGAAACGCCCGGCGTGGAGACCACCACGGGACCTCTGGGGCAGGGTTTCGCGGTTGGAGTGGGAATGGCCCTTGGCGCCCGATATCTGGCGGAGCATGTCGACAGGGAGCTCTTTGGCTACAGGACCTATGTGCTTTGCTCCGACGGGGACATGATGGAGGGGGTTGCCGCGGAGGCGGCCTCTCTCGCCGGCCACCTGCGGCTTGGAAATCTGATATGCATCTATCTCGACAACTACATCACCATCGAGGGAGAAACGCGCCTAGCGTTCAGTGAGGAAGTCGCCACACGCTTTCTAGCCTACGGATGGAATGTGGAGCGCGCCGAAGGAGAAAATCTGCAGGAAATGGATGAGGTATTGAGACGTGCCGGGTCAGGGGACCGCCCTTCCCTGGTCATCGCACGCACGCATATTGCCGAGGGGTCGCCCAATAAACGCGGTACCGCCGCCGCACATGGTTCTCCCCTCGGAGCGGCGGAGGTTCGGCTCATAAAAGAGATGCTGGGGCGCGATCCGGATGATCATTTTGCGGTTTCCAATGAAGTCCGCGAGCACATGAGCGAGGCGACGACCAGGGGACAGGTTCTTGAAACTCAGTGGAAAGAGCGCTTCGAAAAACGTGCAGAGCTTCCCGACACTTCTCTGACGCCCTGGCTTCAGAGCATCACGGGGCTGCCGGACGGTTGGGATCAGGACCTTCCCGCCTTCGAGTCTTCGGACGGCCCGCTGGCCACCCGCAAGGCGAGCGGCATCGTTCTCAATGCCCTTGCCGCCAGGCTTCCTTTGCTGATGGGAGGCTCGGCCGATCTGGCTCCGTCCACGAATACCCTGCTGCGGGGAGAAGCCTCCTTCACTCCGGAGCACAGTGGCCGGAATTTCCATTTCGGCGTGCGGGAGCACGCCATGGGAGCCGTGCTCAACGGTCTTGTCCACACCCCGGGACTGATCCCCTTCGGTGCAACGTTCCTGATCTTCTCCGACTACATGCGCCCTCCCATGCGGCTCGCGGCCCTCATGGGGATCGGGCCCATCTATGTTTTCACTCACGATTCGATCGGACTGGGAGAGG
The DNA here is from genome assembly GCA_024636295.1 of Desulfuromonadales bacterium. Classification (GTDB taxonomy): domain Bacteria; phylum Desulfobacterota; class Desulfuromonadia; order Desulfuromonadales; family JAGXHI01; genus JAGXHI01. The sequence continues at coordinate 26,733 of JAGXHI010000038.1, read as the reverse complement.
ATGGACCCACTCACCAGCCGGTGGAGCAGCTAACCGGCCTGCGTTCGGTTCCCAACCTGACTGTGATCCGCCCTTGCGATGCCAATGAAACAGCCGAAGCATGGAAAGCGGCCATCCGGAACCGCCAGGGACCGACCGCGCTCGTTCTGACCCGCCAGGACCTGCCGGTGCTTGACCGCAACAGATTCGCGCCCCCCGAAGGGTTGCAGCGAGGCGGATACATCCTCGCCAAGGAGGAGGGCGAATTAAACGCCATCCTCCTCGCCAGCGGGTCGGAGATTCATCCCGCCCTTGCGGCCCGGGAGATTCTGCAGCGGGAGGGGATCGGTACGCGGGTGGTCTCCCTGCCCTGCTGGGAACTTTTTGAATCTCAGGCGACGGATTACCGACACCATGTTCTCCCCCCTTCCTGCACCATGCGTGTCGCCGTGGAGGCGGCTTCCCCCTTCGGATGGGAACGCTACGTCCGGGACGGCTCAGCGGTTGTCGGAATGACAAGTTTCGGCGCCAGTGCTCCCGGAGACGATCTCATGGAGCATTTCGGGTTTTCACCCGAGTCGATCTCCGAAAAGGTCAAGGTTCGGCTTCAGCAGAAAAAATGACACCCGCAAGTCATCACTTCCCATTTTGCCTGATTTGACATGTCCTTTTTTTCACTATAGGGTATGGCGCCTGAAGGGTCCTGCCGCCTCTGAAAACCAATCCCGCAAGGCATACGACTATTCAGAGGTTTTCAACCGAAACCGGCAAATCAATTCTTTGCCGGATGGAGGGAAATCAGAGGCGTCAAGGGGCGCGGTACGACTTTTTATCCTTTGAACTCATGAGAAGGAGGAGAAATGCTGGAGAAAACCGCAACATTCATTTCAATTGCCATGATATTCATGGTCGCTCTCATTTTATCGGCGCCCGTTATGGCCTCCGAAACTGAACTGGAGAGCCTGAGGCAACAGATTGAGGATTTGGAAAAACGTCTTACGGAACAAGAAACCAGGCCGCGGGTCGCCGCAGAGGAATACGTATCTGAAGAAGAGAGGGGGATCTCCTTCGGCGGCGCTTTCAGGGTCAACTACAGCTATCTCGACTGGGACGACGGCGATGATGAAAGAGGCGGCGATTTCGCTTTCGACACATTTCGCCTGAACATGGATGGAACGCTCGGTGATTTTCTTTTTTCGGCCGAATACCGTTTCTACCCCCAATACGACTTTCACACGCCCCACCATGGCTGGTTCGGTTACAACTTCACTGAAAATCTTCAGGGACAGATCGGGATTCAGCAGGCGCCTTTCGGCATTCAGCCCTATGCCTCCCATAATTACTGGTTCAGCGGCGCCTATTACGTCGGTCTGGAGGACGATTACGACCTGGGCGTCAAAGCGCTCTATGAACGCGGCCCCTGGGATCTCGCCCTCGCGTTTTACAAAAACGCCGAACTGGGCGACTCCGGGAACGCCGGACGCTATTCCGTGGATGTGATCAGCAACGCCGATGGTGGGTATGCCGGCGCGCAGGCGGCCGGAAACGAGGAAACCAACCAGGTTAACGCTCGAGTGGCGTACACGTTCGATCATGGCGACCTGGGCAATACGGAAGTTGGGCTGTCGGGCCAATGGGGCCAGCTCTACAACAACACCACCACCGACAAGGGAGACCACTGGGCCGGGGCCGTCCACCTGGTCGGCAACTACGGTCAATGGAACCTTCAGCTTGAATATGCCAAGTACGAGTACGATCCCGAAAATCCCTCAGGATTCGACGATGACATCATCACCATGGGCGCCTACAGCTTCTCCTGGGGTGTGCCCGCCGAGGCCGGCATCGGCATCGCCAACCTGTCCTACAACCTCCCGGTGAACTGGGGCCCCATCGACAGCCTCACCTTCTACTCCGACAACACGGTCATCGAGCCGGATGAGGATCGTTTCGACGCCATCTGGCAGAACGTGGTCGGCATGATGGTGGCTTCCGGACCCATTTACACCTATATCGATGTCATCAGCGCCGAGGACATGATCTTCATGGGCGGCGACATGGTCGGAGATACAGATGCCAGCCACGGCCGCAACACGAGGCTCAACATCAACTTCGGATATTACTTCTGATTATTGCATTTCATGCCGGGGCGACTTCGCCCCGGCCGAATCCGGATTGGATATGGAACCAAAAATTAAAGTGGAAAATATTTCCAAGATCTTCGGACGGGACCCGGAGAAGGCTGTTCAGCTTCTCGACCAGGGCTGGAGCAAAGAGAAGATCATGGAAGAGACGCGCCTTGCGGTGGGAGTCAACAACGCCTCTTTTGAGATTGTTCAAGGTGAACTCCTGGTGATCATGGGGCTTTCCGGCAGCGGAAAATCAACTCTTCTGCGGTGCATAAACCGTCTGATCGAACCGACTTCCGGCAAAGTGTTCGTGGACGGAATGGACGTGACCACCCTCCCTGGGGAGGATCTGCGTCTTCTGAGAATGAAAAAGTTCGGCATGGTCTTTCAGCGGTTTGCGCTTCTTCCTCACCGGACCGTTTTGCAGAATACCGAATTCGGTCTCGAGATTCAGAAGGTCGACCCGGCAACTCGGGGAAAAAAGGCGCGGGAGGCTCTGGAGCTCGTCGGCCTTGCCGGATGGGAGGACAGTTATCCCGAACGACTCTCCGGAGGCATGCAGCAGCGGGTCGGACTGGCCCGGGCGCTTGCCGTCGATCCCGACATACTGCTGATGGACGAAGCCTTCAGCGCCCTGGACCCTCTCATCCGACGCGAGATGCAGGATGAACTCCTCGCCCTTCAGAGCCGGGTCAAAAAAACCATTATTTTCATCACCCATGACCTCGACGAAGCCCTCAAGCTCGGCGACAAGATCATCATCATGAAGGATGGATCGATCGTTCAGCAGGGCACACCGGAGGAGATCCTGACGAACCCGGCCACCGAATACGTGGAAAAATTCGTCGAAGATGTCGACCTATCCAAGGTGCTCACCGCCGGAGCCGTGATGCACAAGGCTTCCAGCGTGACCCACCCGAAGGATGGTCCCAAGACCGCTCTGCACAAGATGAAGGAGGTCGGCATCTCCAGCATTCTGGTGGTCGATTCCGACCGCAAGCTCATCGGGAGAGTATCCGCGGAGGACGCCTCTCGACTGGCGCGGGAAAATGAGAAGTCCCTGGCTGCAATCATCACCGAAGACGTCCCTTCGGTTCACCGGGATACCGGTATCAACGAGCTTTTCGCCTTCGAGACTTTTCCGGTCGCCGTTATTGACGAGTCCGAGCAGCTCTGCGGTCTGGTCATCCGCGGCGCTCTTCTCGCAGCCCTGGCGGAAAGGAGGGCCTGATGGATATGCCTTTACCAAGAATACCCCTCGGCGGGGCCATTGAATCGATTCTTGATTTTCTGACCGACAATTTTGCTTTCATCACCAAAGCTTTTTCCGGATTCGTCAAAGCCGGGCTCGAGCTGTTGGACGGGGTCATGCTTTTTCTTCCCCCCTGGCTGATGATTCTGATCCTGGCCGGCATCGCCTGGCGGTTAAGCAGCAGGCGAATAGCGATTTTCACCCTTTTCGGATTTCTGTTGATCTGGAATCTCGGCCTGTGGGAAGCCACCGTTTCCACCATCGCCCTGGTTCTTATCGCTACCCTGATCGCCGTGACGATCGGCATTCCTGTTGGAATTCTGGCGGCCCTGTTCCACGGAATCCATCGTGTGGTCATGCCGATCCTGGATTTTATGCAGACCATGCCCGCTTTCGTCTACCTGATCCCGGCCATCCCCTTTTTCGGTCTCGGCAAGGTGTCGGCGATCTTCAGCACCGTCATCTTCGCCATGCCGCCGGCTATTCGACTTACCTGCCTGGGGATCCAGCAGGTGCCCGGGGAATTGATTGAGGCGGCGGACGCCTTCGGCTCCAACCGATGGCAGAAACTCACCAAACTTCAGATTCCCCTGGCTTCCCCCACCATTATGGCCGGCATCAATCAGACGATCATGCTTTCGCTGTCGATGGTGGTCATTGCCGCCATGATCGGAGCGAAAGGGCTGGGTGGGGAGGTCTGGAAAGCCATCCAGCGCTTTCAACCGGGCGCGGGCTTTGAGGCGGGAATCGGTGTTGTCATCGTAGCCATCGTGCTGGATCGAATTACACAGAAGATAGGAACCTCGCGAAAACTTCACTAGCCTGAAAAAAGGAGGAAAATGATGAGAAATATTCTTATCCGTACATCTTTCGTCGCAATGACGATTTTATTTTTGATGCTGACAGGTTGCGATAAAAAATCCGAAGAGGCCCCCCAGGACGCGTCGAGCGAGAAAAAGGCCGAAGGAGGCCGGCTTGAACTGACGTACGTGGAATGGTCCTCCGAGGTGGCAAGCACCAATGTCATAAAAACCGTTCTCGAGAAAGCCGGGTATGAGGTGGAAATCACGCCTGTCAGCGCCGCCATCATGTGGCAGGCGATCTCCAGCGGTGACGCCGACGGGATGGTGGCGGCCTGGCTGCCCACCACCCATGGCCATTATCTTGAGAAAATGAAACAGGACGTCGTCGATCTCGGCGCCAACCTGGTCGGGACCCGGATAGGCCTGGTGGTTCCGAGTTATGTCACCATCGATTCCATCGGGGAACTGAACGCCCATGCCGAAAAGTTCGACGGCCAGATCATCGGAATCGATCCCGGTGCCGGGATCATGTCCAAAACCGAAACAGCCATAAAAAAATATAATCTGGAAGAGAAATTCGAACTCATGGGGGGCAGCGGCGCCACCATGACAGCCGTTCTGGCGGATGCCATCGGCAACCAGAAATGGGTTGCGGTCACCGGATGGACTCCCCACTGGAAATTCGCCCGATGGGACCTGAAATACCTGAAAGATCCCGAAAACGTCTACGGCGGCGAAGAGGAGATCCACACCATCGTCCGCAAGGGACTCAAAGGGGATATGCCTGAAGCGTACGCCATCCTCGACCGTTTTCAGTGGACGCCGGAAGAGATGCAGCAGGTCATGGTCTGGAACCGGGAAGAAGGCGCCGATCCGGCTGAAACCGCCCGCCGGTGGGTGAAGGAGAATCCGGAAAAGGTGCAGGAGTGGCTTTCGAGGGAATAATCATCACATAATTTTTAACAACTTAAAAAAAAAGGCAGCCACATAATAATATGTGGCTGCTTTTTTTGTTCACGTTGTCCTGCTGAATCAGGGGATGGTGACAGTGACTTCCGCGCCGCCGAAGTTGATGGTGGCCGTATCGCCTTGCTGGACGAAATCCCCGGAAACGATCACCTTCGCGGTCGCATGGCCAGGGTAGGTCACGGTGGGAGGATAAAGAGTATAGGGATAATGATAGAAATCATCCGTTCCGTCACCGTCGGTATCCAGCAGGACCGCCTGGGCCCGATCCACGTCGGGATCATTGTCCTCCGGTAACAGGTCTCCGTCATCATCCGGGTCCAGGCTCGCCTCATATCCGATAAAGACCTCTACACCGAAATCACTCATCATTTCGGTCAACCATCGCCACGGATTAGTGGGATCCGCTTCATCCCCGCAGGCGCCTTCCTCGTTGATGTACGGATCGATACAGAAGCCATTGCCGGCATCGCCGTACCACATCAAGCCGTCGCCTTCGCAGGAAGCGGCGTCGACATATAATGCCTGGTCCCTGTCGGCGCAGGCGTCAAAGCGACCGATGGAATCATACCCCACGGCATAGGGAATATCGAGGAAGGAGAGCGGGATATTGGTGGCGTCCACCACGGAAATATCCACAAAGTAGGTTCCTGCTCCCAGATTGAGAGCCGCGGGCGTTGCTGAATATGTGGCCGGCGCCAGAGCCGTGAAGCAGAAATCCTCGCTGATGGTTGAAGCGCTACGATCGCTCGAGCTGGCGGTGACATAGACCCGGGCCGAGTTGCGGGGCAGATGTCTGACGTCACGTGCCGCAAGATTGCTGCCGCATCCAACTAGGATGGTAGTCTCATCGGCGGGATACGTGATTCGGAATGGCGCCAGGCCATCCTTGGTCTCGCCAAGGCCTGGTGGCAGGGCTCCTTCATCGGTGAACCCTGCGATATGGCCGCCGAGCAATGCTGCGCCGACGACGAATTCCCTGTTTACGCCACTGTTGTTATAGAATGTCTGAACCAGCAGATCGTCGGCCGTCGCTCCAGTCAGTCCCTGGGCCACAAACCGGCTCTTGTCTCCCGCCTGCGCATTCAAAAGAAGAACGCGATCATCCTTCTGAATGAAACGCTCGGTATTGTTGCGCGTGATAAAGGCATTCAGGAAATTCGCGGGATTGTCGTCAGCCAGGAATACATCGACGGCATTAAGTTCGGCGGAACCTTCAGTCGTGGTTGCGGTCCCTTCTGCAATGATGGAATCCATCAATCCCAGGTTAATAATCGTCCCGTCCGGCACACTGTTTCCGTACCGATCGGTGACCACCGCGGTCCCCTGCCTCCGGTAAAATCCATTTGCAAGGTCCTCCACGCTGGCGAAGGGCGAAGCCAGGCGTATTGTATGGGGCGATCCAGAGGCAATGGTCACCTGCGGCAGGGACGCCACCACCTGTGGCGGAATGACTGCGTTTCCATCAACATCAAGGAGCGCTTCAAAGAGTATTTCCACTACCCCTGGCAAGGTCCCTGACTGCAGGTTGAGAGTTGCGATACCGTCTCGGGTGCGAACGGTCATCTGCTCGTCGGCCCCTGCGGTGACTGCAACCCCATCCCAATTCGTCCCCGTCAAATATTCCCCACCGTGAGGGCTGGTGATGAAACTGACCCGAAGATTGTCCTGATCCGGATTGCTGTATTCCGACTCATTGATCGGATTCCCCTCGGCGTCCGTTACCGTAGCCGTAATGGTAGTGTTCTCAACCTGCCCGACTCCGGCGACGAAAAGATGTTGATCAGTGACTTCCAGAAGAATGTTAGCCGGATCTCCTGGTGGCTGGGAGCCGAAAGTAACCGTTCCCAGTAGCCCTGCCACTTCGCTGATCGTCAGATCGGCAGTTTCCTGAAATGACGGTGCCTGGAGGATAAAAGTCGCCCTTCCTGAAACGGTTGTGGAGGCGGTTGGTTCCAGGATTGTTCCGGCTGTTGACCGCAGGGTGACCAAGGTCCCGTCCTCCACCGCATTATTATTGGCGTCGGCGAGGAAAACGGTCACCGTTGTTGAAAAACCAGGATCGGCGGGGATGGTGCTGGGGTTGGCCGTGATACTGGAATATTCCTCAACAGGGCCGCCGGGCACGAATCTCACCTGAGCTTGGGCATTGAATCCGGCCGTAGAGGCGGTTATGTAGGCCAGAGCGGGTTTCACCAGAGATTGCAGTTCGACAGCCGCTATTCCGTTGGAATCCGTAGGAACGGAAGTATCAGAATCTCCCGTACTTTGAAATACACCTTGAGTCGTTGCGAAGTCGACGGTTATCCCCGCTTTGGGCAGCCCATCGGTTCCAAGTACGATTGCCTGGATAAGGCTGGTGCTTATTCCGTCTGCTGTAATGATTTCACTGACCGCCATCAGGTCCAGAGACCCGATATTGGCCACAGTGTCGCTGACGGTGATATTCACCGAATCGAGGGTGCCGTTTGTCGCCCGGACGGATACGGTATCCGTGCCGGGGTTGGAACCAGCGGTGTAAACGACTCTGATACGCCCGTTTACATCCGTGGTTCCGAAAACCGTCTCCAGTATTCCGCCGCTGATGTTATCTGCTGGATCTGCGAAATAGAACTGAATCGATTCCTCAGCAACGGGATTGTCGTTTGCATCGGTGACAAAGGCGGAAAGGGTGGCCTGACCGCCCGAGCCGACGGTATTTGGACTGGAGGTCAGGGTGATGGAAGCGACCTCGCCCGCCACGAAACCGACAGTGGCGCTGTCGTTGATTCCGCCTACCGTGGCGATGACCAGTGCAGTTCCGAGATTGGGAGGTGCGGTAAGGAAAACCTCGGCGATTCCGTTCTGATCGGTTACACCGGTGCCTGACGAAAGTGTGCCAGCCGTAGCTTTGAAAGAAACCGTCTGACTGGGTGCCGGATTCCCGTCCGAATCGAGAACTGTCGCACGAAGCAAGACCTCACTGGATCCATCGGCTACGATAGTTTGCCCCCCGGTGGTCAATTGGATGGACTGGAGGAAGCCGGAAGTGCCGGGGTCTACGCTGATGTCTACCGTACCGGTCTTAGTGTTGCTGGATGTTGTGGCCGAAACTGTATCGATACCCAGACCGGCTCCGGCAGTGTATGTTATTTTTGCCTGCCCACTGGCGTTGGTGGGAGCGGTCACCGATCCCAGACTGCCGCCGCTGGAATTGGAAGTTATATTGAAGACCACCGTTTCACCCACCACCCAGTTACCAAGACTGTCCAGGACGGTGGCGGTTACTGTTGAAGAACCCGTCGGTTTGATAATTTCCGGGGAAGCAGTCACCTCTACTGTGGCTGGTGAACCGGCCACGATCTGAACTGTTACATCGTCGATTAGGCCGCTGGCGTTGGCCCGAACATTTGCAGTTCCCGTAACGTCGCCGGAGAAGAGATAGGCACGGGCAACCCCGTTGCTGTCCGTATTGACGGTCAGGGAGGTTCCCGCACCCGGTCCGGAGGGGGTCGCAGCCAGAGATCCTAAACTCGTACTGATATCGACGGGCTGGCTTGTCACCGGATTACCCTCGGTATCCTTGATGGTTGCCCGCAGGAGAACCTGGTTGCCTCCCACCGGGAGAATGGTGCTGCCAGCGAACAGTTCGATAGAGTTCAGGTCGGCCGCAAGGGTGCTGACGTCGATATCAACCGTACCGCTCCGGGTATTGCTGCTGGCGGTCGCCTTTATGGTATCTGTTCCCGTTCCATCGCCCGCGGTATAAAGAACGGTGGCCTGCCCGTTGGCATCGGTAATCGTGGAAGCCGGACTCAGACTGCCGTTGGAGGTGTTGGTCGACACATTGAAATTGACGATCTCGCCCACCACCGGATTACCTTCCGAATCGGTCACCGTGGCGGTGATTCGACTGGAGCCCGTGGGTTTGATTACATTCGGAGCAGCATTGACCGAAACGGTTGCCGGAGGACCAGCGATGAAATTGATGACCACATCGTCAATAAGCCCACTGGCATTTGCCCGCACATTGGCAGTGCCGATATCATCGGCGGAGAACAGGTAAACGCGTGCAACCCCGTTGTTATCCGTATTGACGGAGAGAGTCGAACTGGTACCGGCGCCGGGCGGAACGGCAGGGTCTGCCCCCAGATCTCCAAGTGTCGTGGAAAAATCCACCGGCTGGCTGGTCACCGGGTTGCCCTCGGTATCCTTAATGGTGGCCCGCAGAAGGACATAATGTCCTCCGACCTGAAGAGTGGTGCTGCCGGCGAACAGTTCGATAGTGTCAAGGTCCGCCGCCAGGGTACTGACGAGAATATCTACCGACCCGGATTGCCCGTTGCTTCCTGCTGTTGCCTCCACCCGATCCGTTCCGGTGGCGTTTCCTGCGGTATAGGTGACTACGGCCTGACCGTTCGCGTTTGTCACCGCCGCCGCTTCCACTGTTCCGGCGCTTTCATTATTTGCGACCGGTATCTTGAAGTTAACCGTTTCGCCGACGACAGGATTTCCATTGATATCCGCGACCGTTGCGGTAATTTTCGTCGAACCGGTGGGTTTTACAGTGTTTGGCGCCGAGGTGACGATAACCGTATCAGGAGGCCCGGCAATAAAAGCCACATTGTCGGTGTCGATCAATCCGCTGGCATTGACAGTGACACCGGCGGCGCCTGTCGTTGTTCCCGCATACAGGTAAGCCTTCGCCACTCCTGTTGCGTTGGTGCTGAGAGTGATCTTTTGGGTACCGGGCGCTGGCGCGGCAGTAGGACTGTTCGAGAGAAGTCCCAGTGAGACGGAAAAAACCACTTCCTGACTCGGAACGGGATTGCCGTCCGTATCCTTCACGGTTGCCTGCAAAAGGACGCTTTCGGATCCACCCACAGCGAGAGAGGAACTTCCGACGAAAAGGTCGATGGAATCCAGTGCGGCTGCGGTGGTGGTCACGACGATGGACTTCGTTCCCGAAATCCCGTTGCTGGCGGCAGTCGCCTTTATGACTTCCGTGCCGACGCGGTCTCCGGCCGTATAAGTGACAGTCGCCTGCCCGCTTCCGTTGGTTACGGCAGAAACGCCTACGCTTCCACCACTTTCGCTGGTGGCCGCGGGGACGATGAAGTTTAACGTCTCGCCGACGACCGCATTGCCAAAGCTGTCGGTGACCAGGGCTGTGATCTTGGAGGACCCTGTGGGCTTGATCGTTTCAGGCGCCGCTGTGACATCAACCAGAGCCGGAGGTCCGGCGAGCACGGCAATGGTTTCGCTGTCTATGAGTCCGCTTGCGTTGGCCGTTACGGTCGCCGAACCGGTGGATGTTCCGGTGAAGAGGTAGACTTTTGCGATCCCGTCATTATTCGTTAAGGCCTCCAGAACAGCTCCTGCATCTGCGGATTTTGTCTCCGAAGTGCCGGACAGCTCTCCAAGCGTAGCAGCAAAAACCACCTTTTGACTCGGAACGGGATTCCCCTCCGTATCCTTGACGGTAGCCTGAAGCAGCACGCTTTGGGAACCGATGGCCAGGGAGGTGCTCCCCGCGAACAGCTCAAGAGTATCCAGAGCGGCGGCGGCGGTTGTGACGTTAATGGAGGTGGTCATCGATTCGCCGTTGCTGGCGGCGATCGCTTTGACGGTATCCGCGCCCACGCTGTTGCCCGCCGTATAGGTGACGATCGCCTGGCCGCTGCTGTTGGTTTCGGCCGAGACTTCCACCGTGCCGCCGCTGGAGTTCTGTGCGGCAGGAATGGAGAAGTTGACGGTTTCTCCCGCCACAGGGTTGGAATTTTTATCCGTAATGGTCACGGTGATGGTGGATGTTCCGGTAGGTTTGACCTCGTTGGGCGCCGCGGTAATCGTCACGATATCCGGCGGACCTGCAACGAATGGCAGCTCGGCGGTCTTGGAGAAACCTCCGGCAGTCGCGCTGACGGTTGCCGTACCGGTGCTGCTGCCAGCGGTAAGAGTGGTTTGAGCATAGCCGTTGGCATCCGTGTACACGGGATCAGTACTGATCGTCCCAAGGGTTGAAGCGAAGTAAACTGGAGAGTTGCCAACCGGTTGATCGTTTACGTCAATGACCTGGGCACGCACCGTTACGCCGGCGAGATTATCGGCTACTAAACTCTCCGCGCCGAGGGTTATCTGGACTTCCTTCACCATCTGGGTGCCCGTGGATGCGGGTGGCAGATTGATCCAGCCAATGGCATATTCAAAAACAACCGCCCCGTTATTGTGAGGGGGACCGGGCTGAGCGGGAGGAGAAATGGTAACGGTGACTTGGGCCAATTCAGGATCGGTGGCATTTAGATCACTGTAAAGTGCAAAAGAAAGCGAGGCCCCGGGCCCGACTGTATCCGCCTGGGTATATTCCTCGATTCCCATCAAGGTCCCGGCCGTTGTTTCCACCTGCACGGTTGAACCGGCGACGAGGGCATTCCCGACCAGATCCTTAAAATCAAATGTGAATGTCTGACTGTCTCCGACCTCGATGCCGAAGCTGCTGGGCTGAAGATTGATCGGCCCGGAGTAATCGGACATGAGCACGTTCATGCCGGTCCAGATCATTGAACTGTCGTCACAGGTACCGTTGGGACCATCAAACGTGCCGCTGTTGTTTGCGTCTATATAGGTTTCTCCCGGATCCCACCGGCCATTGTCATTCGCATCGATATACGGCTCCTCCAAATCGGTACGACAGGAGTCCGTCCCTTCATCATAGATGCCATTGCCGTTCAGATCCTCGAAAGTCTCCCGCCCTGGCGTATAGGCAACGATCTGGCAGAAACCGGGATTGCCCGAGCCGCTCGGGCCAGAAAGATTCGGGGTAGTGGGGTTGGATGTTTGCAATACCCCGGTAGCCTCTCCGAAGTTGGTGGAAGTCGTGAACCCGTCACTCGTTCCAATGGTTCCGCATTCGGAAATGAAACTGATGGGTGTGCCATCGGGCACCACATTTCCATAGCGGTCCCCCGCGAAGGCCGTGATGGTATCCTGCAATCCGAACCGCACCCCTCCGGCCATGTTAAGAAATTCAGCGGCAATGCTGATGTGCTCGGCATCCGGCAATCCGCTGGCGATGGTCACCGAGGCCTCGGTGGAAATATTGGTGCCGTCAATGGTGGCCTTTATCTTGACCGTTCCCGAAACCGTGCCGCTCTGGAGGGAAACTCCCACGAGACCACCCGCGGTTTCCGCCGAGGCCACCGAAAGGTTCTCACCCCCGTTCAGGGGTGTGCTGATCACGAAATTAACCAGCGTCCCGTCGGATGCCGGGTTGGCGTTCCCATCCAGAACCTTGAAAAGAATACTGGCGATCTCCTCGTTTCCACTCCCTTTCACCCCGATGGTAGTGGGAGTGATGCTTTCCTTTACAATGGACGCAACTTCCCCGGTAGCCACCTGAAGCGAAAGGCTTGCCGCAAGATTCACCCCGGTCGTAGCGGTGATTTTGATGGTGCCTCCCGAGGTCCCGGCGTTAAAAACGACTTCAGCCTTGCCTCCGTTGGTTATTGCGGAAGAGGTAATGGAGCCGGCGCTTGCGGTGAAATTCACCTCCGTACCATTGGCTACATAGCTACCTTCGGAATCGGTGATGGTTGCGGTTACGGTGAGCTGACCGCCCTTGGAGAGAACGCTGCCATCCAGGGAGTGTGTCAACACAATGCTGGCGGGCGGACCTATTGTCGGATCCGTCGTTCCCCCACCGCCTCCGGTTCCTCCATCCCCGCCCCCATCCCCGCCTCCTCCGGGAGTCGGATCCGGAGCGGGATTTAACGTGCCGCTCGGAGCATCGCTTCCGCTGCCGCCGCCACAGCCGGTCAGACCGAAAGAAATCGCCGTGAAAAAAATTAAAGCAATAGCCGAAAACTTTTTCATCATGCCCTCCGCAACACCTGAGGCTTCCCTCAAAAATAAGTCGAAAACCGACACCGCCCTGTCAAAAATTGTTCTTTTTTGCCGTTAAAATGCGTAATGAACCGCGGCGCCGAGAGAGAAATCGCTCTTGTAAAGACCTTCGAAATCGATGCTGAGCCCGTTTTTCAGAGGCCACCGGACTCCGATGAAGGCGCCGATGTTTTTGTCCTCTTCCAGGTCCGTATCCGCGACGCGAAAAGAACCCTGGTCGCCGCTGATCACGCTTCGGTATTCCGAGGAGGCCACATAGTAAAAAGGACCGCCGTAAAGGTAGGCCCCCTCCATCATCATCTGCAGGGTGATTCCCGCATTGAACTCCCAGAGATTGTCGAAATAGATCTTTTCAGACGCATTGGTGATTTCCGTGCTGGTTCCGTCTACTACGACATCCACGGTTCCGACGGATATATCGTCATCATAAAGCGAGAAGTAACTCGCCTGGAAAAAAGGGCCTATCGTCAGATATTTACCGATATAAACAGGCCCCTTCACCCCCACCGAGCCAAAGGGCAGAACGCCGCTGTCCGATTCGTCACCACTGTTCAGATATCCGTTCTCCACCTGCCAGTCAGCGATTCCACCTCGCACATAAACCTCCCATCCGCCGGTCAGGCCCATACCGCCCTGGATAAAAAGCTGATTCTGCTTCGTTTCCAGCTCCCGGAGATTGCCCCTTTTTATGTCTGCGGGAAAATAGGTGTAACCGCCGCCCAGATAGAAACTACCGGGCTCGGTCAGCGAGGTCGCCGGCCCGAAAAGCCCGGCCATGGATTGTGAAGAAAGGGAAAGCAATAAAACAATTGCCAGAGTTATAAACCGCTTCATTTTTTCCTCCTGTTATTTACATAAAATATAAATTCAGAGATTTATTATCATGAAAATTTATCCAGAGCAATAATTTTGCTCTCTTTTCCAGTATTTAGTACTTCTTTCTTTTGCAAACTTACTAACTGAAACTATTTTAATATTCTAAATAGTTTTTCAATCGAAAAATCTATTTTCAATATCATTTATCTGGAGCAAAAACTTCGGCCGTTCTTCCAGTTGCAAAAACGGTTCCGTTTTCCTGTTATACTTTTCGAGAATGTCAGCAAAGGCAGGGAGAACGTCACGATATGGATGTGCTGACGCGGATTGCCCTGGAGGTCAATCGGACGGATGTTCTGGCAGAGATCGCTATCGGGATGGGGAGTGTAAACAATTCCTTTCACCTGATGAATCAGATGGGTAACCATGACACTTCATTATGATTTGACTATTCTCGGATCCGGAACCACGGCCTTTGCCGGCGCTCTTAAGGCGGCCGAGCTCGGGGCCAGGGTTCTCATGGTGGAGCAGAGCCAACTGGGAGGGACGTGCGTCAACTGGGGCTGCATTCCCAGCAAAACACTCATCCACAAGGCTGAAGCCTATTTCGAGGCCCGTCGCGGAGAGCCTTTCGGACTCAATCTCCGTGCGGGGCCCTTGCATTGTGAACAGCTCATGTCCGCCAAACGTGCGGCGGTGGATATCGTCCGTCACGAACACTACCAGCAGAAGCTGGATTCCGTCGAGCAGATCGAGGTGTTCCAGGGCCACGGACGTTTTATATCCCCACGGGAAATGCAGGTCGGCGCGGAAATCCTGGTCAGCGATCGATTTCTGATCGCCTGCGGCGGGGTTCCCCGGACTCTGCGCATTCCCGGACTGGCGGAGGTCGGATATCTCACCAGTTATTCCGCCCTTCACCTTACATGCTTTCCTCGCTCGCTGATCATGGTCGGAGGGGGAGTCATTGCCCTCGAAATGGGACAGATGTTTCTCCGCTTCGGAACGGAGGTGACCGTTCTTGAAAGGGGAGACCGGGTTCTGAAAGAATTTGATCCTCGCCTCTCATCTCTTTTCCAGGACCTGTTCAGGGCAGAGGGTGCAACAATGGAATTCGGGGTGGAGCTTCGGAAAGCCTTTCGGGAGAATGGAACATGCCGGCTCCTGACCGATATTGAGGGAGAAGAAAGAATTTTTTCAGCCGATCAGATCATGCTTGCCATCGGCACTGCCCCGGCCACCGGGGGCATCGGGCTGGAGGAGGCGGGAGTGAAGGTGAACGATGGGGGATTCATTCTCGTCGATGAACAGCAGCGAACCTCCACAGAAGGGATATGGGCGGCGGGAGACTGCACAGGTCCTCCACTCATCGCCCCTGCGGGAGCACTGGAAGCGGAAGCGGCGGTGACAAACATGTTTGATCCTTCTGCCCACCGGAGGATCGATCATCGGCATACTCCCATGGCGGTCTTTACCGATCCAGAGGCCGCATCGGTAGGAATCAGCCCCGCCGAGGCCGATGCTCGGGGAGAAGAGGTGGTGGAAACCTATCTGGACCTTCAACACGTTGCCAAATCCCATGTCATGGGCGGCAGGAAGGGAGGGATTCTGATGTGGACCGAAAGGGAATCGGGCCGGATTCTCGGCGTGCAGATGCTGACCCCCCGTGCCGCCGACATCATCCACGAAGCAACCCTGGCGGTGCGCCATGGATTGACCGTGTATGATCTGGCCTCCACCGTTCATGTCTACCCCACCCTCAGCGAAGGCCTGCATCTGGCGGCCCGGGAGAATATTCGCCGGCGTCAACAGGATTGAAAAGTAATGAATACCTGTTTAAAAGGCCGGAAAAGGCCGATGGGCAGATGAAAGGTCAAATGCGGCATTTCTGAACAGGCCAGTGGTCGGGAGGAAGAGCGATACGGCTTGAGACCGGCAGCACCCCATGGTCCATTGCGCAGAAGACTGCAACCGTCGCCCCCTCCTCGACGGTTACCGGATTTGAAATCTACTTCCGGAAATTTAAAGCAATCCGACGTTCTCTGCGCAATGGACCATGGAGTGCTGCTCCAGGGAAGTTTTTTACCAGGGAACATTGTATGGGAGAAGGCCGCGGAATACTATCAGGGAAACCCTGATTTACCTTCTCGCAAAACCTGAATTTCGGCTGGCGTTCAAATAGATCAGAAGTCAAGACTGGTCAGGCCCTCACGCAGAGCATATTTGGTCAGTTCGGGCAGACTCTTCAAGTTAAGCTTCCTCATGATCTGGGAACGGTGAGTCTCCACCGTTTTGATGCTCACATTCAGATGCTCGGCGACCTGCCTCGTCGCCCTGCCCTCGGTGACTAGCTGCAGCACTTCTCGTTCTCTGGGACTCAGTATTTCAAAGGAGCTTTCCTGCTCCGCGGCGTTCAAAAAATCGTTTAGTATGTAACCGGTTATTTTGGGACTGAGGTACATTTGATCCTTGGTGACCGCCTTTATGGCGGTGACCAGATCCTGGAAAGCGCAGTCCTTGAGCACGTACCCCCTGGCGCCTGCCTTCAGAATCTGCAGGATCATCTCCCGATCAGAATGCATGGAGAGCGCGATGATCCTGATGTCGGGATTTTCAGAAAGAATTCTTCGAGTAGCGTCGATGCCATTCAGTCCCGGCATGGAGATATCCATCACCACAACATCGGGAGAGCTCTCCCTGACCACCTTGATGGCTGTCCATCCATTATTGGCCACCCCCAGCATCAGCATGTTTTCCTGGAGGTCGAAGAGATGCCGGATGCAATCATGAAAGATCTCATGATCATCCACAAAAACGATCTTGACTTCTTCCCCCTGAGTAACGGATGCACTGATCATGTCTTAATGCCTTTCACCTCTTCTAAGGCCCTGAAAATTCTGTTCTGTTACTTCCTGTGCGAACTTGCCGGAAGAGAGGTCGGGTTGTTTTTTCTGCCGCGGTTGTTTATGATGCCGTACCCCGTAGGCTGGAGTGAGCGAGAATTCCATGGGATACCGAAATCTTTCCGAATGTGTCCGTGACCTGGAAAAAAACGGGCAATTGCTGCGAGTTGATCAGGAAGTCAGCCCTGACCTGGAGGTTGCGGCCATCCAGCGGCGCGTCTATCGGACCGGCGGGCCGGCGCTTCTTTTCACTAATGTGAAAGGCTGCCGCTTTCCCCTTCTGGGAAATCTCTTTGGAACTCTGGAACGGACCCGTTTTCTGTTCCGGGACACACTTGATTCCATCCTTCGCCTCAGGGAAATGAAGGAAAATCCCGCCTCTCTTCTTCGGCATCCGGCATCCGGAGCCGGAGCGATGGTGAGCCTCGCTTCCGCCCTTCCCCGCACCTGCAGAACCGGACCGGTGCTGGACCACCGCACGACCATCGATCAGCTTCCACAGTTGAAGTTCTGGCCGGAAGACGGCGGCGCCTTTATCACTCTTCCGCAGGTCTACTCGGAAAGCGTATCCCGACCGGGAATCCGCGCTTCGAACCTTGGCATGTACCGGGTCCAGCTTTCCGGCAACCGGTACCGCACCAACGAGGAGATCGGTCTTCACTATCAGATACATCGAGGCATCGGCATTCACCATGCCGAGGCCCTTGAACAGGACACACCCTTTCGAGTCAACATTTTTGTAGGAGGGCCGCCCAGCCTGACACTGGCAGCCGTGATGCCTCTGCCGGAAGGTTTCTCGGAACTTTATTTTGCTGGAATCCTGGGGGGACGACGACTGCGGCTGGTTCGCTCTTCCGGCAATCTGCCGATTCCTGCCGAAGCCGACTTCTGCATTTGCGGAACGGTGGACCCCGTCCGCAAGCTCCCCGAGGGACCCTTCGGCGACCATCTTGGATATTACAGTCTGAAGCATGATTTTCCGGCTCTCAGGGTGGATGCGGTCTACCATCGGGAGGGCGCGATCTGGCCATTTACTGCCGTAGGCCGGCCGCCTCAGGAAGACACCACGTTCGGGGCCTTCATTCATGAATTGACCGGCCCGCTGATCCCGACGATTCTGCCCGGAGTGCATGCTGTCCATGCAGTGGATGCGGCGGGAGTCCACCCCCTGCTGCTGGCCATCGGCAGTGAGCGGTATACTCCGTATGTCGAGCGTCGCCGCCCGCAGGAGCTGCTCACCCAGGCCAACGCCATACTCGGGCAGGGGCAGCTCTCCCTTGCCAAGTACCTGTTTATCGCGGCGCGGGAGGATCAACCGGGTCTGGACATCCACGATATCGAAGCCTTTTTCCGCCACCTCCTGGAGAGGGCCGACTGGCGTCGGGACCTGCATTTTCAGACCCGAACCACCATCGATACTCTCGATTATTCGGGAACCGCTCTTCACGAGGGCTCCAAGGTGGTGATCGCTGCCGTCGGGTCGAAACAGCGGGAGCTTCCCGTGGAGTTTCCCGGAGATCTCGAATTGCCGGAAAGATTTTCCGAACCCCGAATCGCCTTCCCCGGCGTCCTTGTTCTCCAGGGTCCCCCCGCATCGGATTGCGGCAGGACAGCGATGGATTCCTTCTGCAGGTTCTTTCGGGTCGATCATCCGATCAATGCCTTTCCTCTTCTGGTGGTCGTGGATGATAGCGAGTTCGCCTCACGCACTCTCGATAACTTTCTCTGGGCCACCTTTACCCGCTCCAACCCCGCAGAGGACCTATACGGGATCGGCGCCTCTACGGATTCCAAACACTGGGGCTGTTCGGGCGCCCTGATTATCGACGCCCGCAGCAAGCCGCATCACGCCCCCCCTCTCATCGAGGACCCCCAAGTAGAGAAGAAAGTGGACGCCCTTGGCGCGCCTGGCGGAATTCTCCACGGGATAATCTGAAAAATGGCCATGCCTGAACTGATTCGCCGGTCCGGGGAAAAAATCCTCTCCGATTACTGCCGGGAAAAGACATTTTCCAGCATCGATCGCCGGATTCAACTGGACTTTGTTCTCGATACGCATGGGGCCATCCTTTTTGTGCAGACCTCACCGCTTTTCATCGAGTGCTGGAAATCGACTTCCGTGGCAAGATTCCGCTTTGTTCCCGAATTGAACCAGTGGACGCTTCATTACCCGGATGGACAGGGCAACTGGTGTTTCTATCTTAATGCGGCTCCGAGCCTCGATCTGGGCAAACTGCTCCGGCATCTGGACGAAAATCCCTTCGCAGCATTCCCTCTTCCCCTCTGAGCGTCTTCTGCATTCTTATTTACTTTCCGCAAAAAATCCTTTGGGAACTCGGACAGAAGATCCGGTCCTTCAGTTGCGGCCATTCATTTTTCATCCACTGATGGAAATCTTCAGATGAAAGGGGAGGCGCCAGCAGGAATCCCTGGATCTGCTGGCATCCCCAATCCTTCAAACACCTGAGCTGCTCCTGCCTTTCCACGCCCTCGGCGGTTACCTCCAGACCGAGATTCCTGGCCAGGGAGAGAATCCCGCAGGCAATGGCCGTGCTTTCTCCGTGCCTCGGTACGCCCCGGATGAAGCTTCGATCGATCTTGAGGGCCTGAAGTGGAAAGCGCTGAAGAAACACCAGGGAGGAATATCCGGTGCCGAAATCATCAATTGAAATACGTATACCCATTCTCGAGAGTCCTGAAAGAATAGAGGCGCTCTCTTCGATGTCCTTGATCAGGATGCTCTCCGTGATTTCCATCTCCAGCTGATGTGGCGGCAGTCCGGAGTCATCGAGAGCTTTTTTCACAATAGCCAGAAAATCCCTTTCCAGAAATTGCCGGGCCGAGATGTTAATGGCGAGGCGAAGGGGCGGATCCTGATCTCCTCCCCAGAGGGCCGCCTGGGCACAGGCTTTTTGGAGCGTCCATTCGCCCACCGAAGTAATGAGCCCCGTCTCTTCCAGAGCGGGAATGAAATCATTAGGCGCAACCAGACCCCTTTCAGGATGATTCCACCGCAAAAGAGCCTCCACGGCCGTTATCACACCACTTTTCAGCTCCAGTTGGGGCTGATAGTGAATCACGAATTCACCCCATTCCAGCGCCCGGTGCAGAGAGCCTTCCAGTTCAAGACGTTCACGGGCTCGGGAATGCATTTTCCGTGTGTAAAACTGAAATTTGCATCGACCTTCCTGCCTCGATCGATTCATGGCCGTTTCGACATTCTCCATAAGATGATCCGCGGTTTCCCCATCTTCGGGATAAAGAGCGATTCCGACACGAGGCACGAGGAAAAATTCCAGTTCCTCAAAGAAAAAAGGCATTTCCAGCTCCCGAAAAATCTTCTCCAGCACCACCATGATCTGGGGGGTTTCCTCAATTTTTTCCAGAAGAAGTAAAAATTTATCGCCCCTCTGACGGCAGATGGTATCGCTCTCCCGCAGGCAGGCGCCCAGTCGCCCTGCGACCTCTTTCAGGATGAGATTGCCGGCGCGCCGTCCGAAGGACTCGTTCAGTTTCTTGAAGCGCCTGAGGCTCAACATGACAAGCCCCAGGCGTGTTTTTTCCCTGGAAGCCCGGGAGATGGCATGCTCCAGACGGTCGCGAAACATGGTGGCTTTTATCAGGCCGGTGACACAGTCATAATTGGTCAGATATTCCAGCCGATTCTGAACCTGTTTCTGAAAGGACAGGTCCTCGAGGGTCAGGACCAGGATATCCTCACCCACTTTTCGCTCGGATGCGGGACAGAGAGAGAGCAGAACAGGCACGGGTCGCCCCTCACTGTTGAGACAGACGGTTTCCACGGATTTCATCGCCAGGCCGGAAATCATTCTCCCGAACAGCTCCTCCGCCCTGGCCGTTTCCTGAGGGTGCAGCAGGTGAATAAAAGGAAAGGCCGTCGTATCCTCTTCCGCGTAATCCAGCAGCTTGCAGAAAGCTGGATTGACCCGAAGAATGTCCCATTGAGGGGACAGAAGGGCCATGGCCAGAAAACTCTTCTGGAAGAAGGACGCGAATTCGATGTCGAGAGTTTCCGATTTTCTCACGTTACTCATTCCCTGCTTTTTTCCTGGGGCAGTCCGCCCGGTATTCGTAGGTGATGGTTTCCGGAAAAGGCCGTTTTGCGCCGTTTCCGGCAGTACGCGTTTCGCTCAACTGGCAGCTCAACAGCTTTTTTCCCTTTTTCGATCGCTCGAAAAAACCGACCAGTTTCGGCACTGCCGTGGTGTTCAGGCGCTCTTCCGGAGCGGATGGAGCCAGATAGGCGATCCCGATCCGCGAATTCACCGTCCGGAGGCGCCGGACGATTTCCCGGCCCTCCGGCTCTTCGACCCCCTCCTCCAGCAAGGCGTAATCGAACCTCTCCACTTTCTTTTTGAGAGCGGCAACCGCCTTTTGGCCATCGGGAAAATAAGCCACAGCCCCGGAGTTCGCGCGACGAAGCCAGCGATAAAGAACCTTTGTTCGGAACGTCGATCCAGCCACCAGAAGCCTCATGCGGCCTCCTTCCGGCCGAGTTGCTGGTGAACCGCCCGGTAGCTTTCCTCGTTGACATCGAGCCAGCATGCGACGGTGAGCACTTTTCCCACCCTCTGGGCCTTTCCATCTCCGAAACGCCGGCTGGGCAGTCCGATCCGCCGGAAGAGTCTCTCCATCGCCACGCTGGTCACGGTCACATAACTTTGAATTCCTTGTTCCAGGGCGAAGTCGACGATCTTCTGCATCATCCTGAAAGTCGTCTCATTCACAGCGCCCTGCGCCAGGTCCCCTTTTCCGCCGCCATGCACGGCAAATCGGCTGAGTTCCCAGATTTTGCTGTCTCGAGGAGCGGATTCCCCCCTCAAAAGCTCTGGAAAGGTATCTTTCAGCATGTAAGGTCCGGTGGTCGGGAGGATTCGCCAACAGCCGTCCACCTCTTTCTTTTTGCGCGAGAGGACGTAGACGGGGTTGCTCTCATCGAAAATATCAATCTCCATTTCATTGCGACTTTCCACCTCCCAGCCCAGGCGTTCGCGAAAGATTCGGTGCCGAAGATGATACATCCCATGGAGGGTCTCCCGATCGAGACCGGGATCTTCAGAACGTGCCAGTAGAATCTCACTCATCATAACTTTCTCCTTTCTCAAGTGTGAGAGGGAGTAAAGCATGGAAAGACGGCAGAAATAACTGTCAGTTCTTACAGGTTCGGATTTCGGCGCAAAAATTTGACCAAAGGAGATTTCGAGACAGGGGCTTGGAAACAGGGACTTGCTGAATCAGGCAAGAATCAGGCGATATGGGGGGCGAGAAGACCCATGGAAATGGCTCGGGCCACTGCATGGCGTCGGTTGGAGACGTTGAGTTTGTCGCCGGCGTTCTGAAGGTGGAAGATGACCGTTCGCTCCGAAATGCCAAGGATCTGGCCGATTTCCCAGGAGGTCTTGCCCTCGGCGGTCCACAGAAGGCATTCCCTCTCTCGTGTGGTCAGAACGGGTGCGGCAGGGGCAATCTCCCGGATCTCTATGATCCGACGCACCGATTCGTGCGCATAGGTGGCGAGCATCTGCAGGTGCGGGAGAGAAGAGAGAATCCTTTGCTGTTCCTTATTGGAACTTGAATCGGAGAAGACATTGAGCATGGCGGCCTCCCCTTGTCCGCTGTGAACCGGGAGAGTGGCTCCGGCATGGAGGCCGAATTCGGTCGCCTCATTCATGAATTGCCGTATCTTCTCTCCATTTTTCCCGGAATAGGAAATGCGGTCCCAGGTCAGGGGAGTGACATTGTTATGCGTGTGGGTGATGGTGGGATCAACGTGAATGTATCTTTTTTCTTCATATCGCTCGCGCCACCCCTCGGGATAACTGGTGATGATGATGGTGGCGGCGTCGGCCAGAGAGGTGGGAAGCCGGGCGCCATAGAGAAATCCCCCGAATCCGAGATCTCCGGCCAATTCTCCGCAAACGGCATGAATCTCCTCGATGGAGTCGGCCCGCTGAAAGGATTCGATGTATTGAGGATGTTTGGAAAAATCCATGAGAAATCTTCCCATTAAAATAAGACGCTTCGCCCATAATACGGTCTGCGCCAACCTCGCGTCAATGCCGAAAAGGTGGGAACACCTGTTTTTGCTGGTCTTCCGGCTGAATTATCGGATCAATCGACGCTCCATGCGAAAAAGCGCAAGGGGAAAAAGAATCAGTATGGTCGCCGTTCTGCAGATTGTCCGCCTCGACGGCATAACTCAGGGAGCGGGGTTCCATGGTATTTTCAAGAATACCCGGGAAGAAAGTGATTTCAAACGAGGGAGGGGATCTCCGGATTCGTGAGCGATATCGGCGTCGGGGAGGGAAGAGGTTTTTCTTTTCGACATCCTCGGAAGCAGGTTACTGGATCGCCAGCTCCTTTTTTTCCAGAGACAGCATCCGGTCCCGAAGCTCGGCCGCCTTTTCGAAATCAAGATCGGCGGCGGCGGCGAGCATTGCCTCCCGGACTTTTGCGATTTCCCGGCGGAGATCCTTCGGCGTTCTGTATTCTTCCTCCTCTTCCGCCACTTTGGAAAGCAGATAATCACCCTTTTCGGAAATATCCTCAAGAATGGAGCGCATCGATTTTTTCACCGTCACCGGTGTGATGCCGTGCTCCCGGTTGTACTCGAGCTGGGTCGCGCGCCTTCGCTCCGTCTCGTCGAGACATGCCTGCATGGAGCGGGTGACCCTGTCGGCGTACATGATCACACGGCCTTCGACGTTTCGGGCCGCCCGGCCGCAGGTCTGGATGAGGGAGCGCTCGCTGCGCAGAAATCCTTCCTTGTCGGCATCCAGAATCGCCACGAGAGCCACTTCGGGGATATCCAGTCCCTCGCGCAGCAGGTTGATCCCGACCAGAACGTCGAATTCTCCCTTGCGCAGGTCACGGATGATCTCCATACGTTCCATGGTGGGGATATCCGAGTGGAGATATCGAATCCGGATCTTCAGCTCTTCCAGGTAGGAGGTCAGGTCTTCGGCCATGCGCTTGGTGAGGGTGGTGACCAGCACCCGGAATTTCGACCGGACCGTCTTGCGGATCTCATGAATCAGATCATCCACCTGCTCCCGTGCGGGTCGGACCTCGATGGGAGGATCGATCAGCCCCGTGGGTCGCACAATTTGCTCCACTACCACGCCTTCCGACTTCCGCAGTTCGTAATCGGCGGGGGTGGCCGAGACGTAGGTCGTCTGCAGCTTCTTCCCCTCGAATTCTTCGAAAGTCAGGGGTCGATTGTCCAGGGCCGAGGGAAGGCGGAAACCGAAATTCACCAGGGTTTCCTTCCGGGATCGGTCCCCTCTGTACATGGCTCCGATCTGGGAAACTGAAACATGGCTTTCATCAATGAAAAGGAGAGCGTCCTTGGGAAAATAGTCGATCAGGGTGGCCGGTGGCTCGCCGGGCTTTCTCCCGTCAAGAAACCTCGAGTAGTTCTCGATTCCCTGGCAAAAACCCATTTCTTCGATCATTTCAATATCAAAGAGCGTGCGCTGCTCGAGGCGCTGGGCTTCCAGCACCATGTTCCGCTCCCGGAAATACTGCAGCTGCTCCCGCAGTTCCTCCTGGATTTCCCGGATCGCCCTGTCGAGGGTGGGCCGCGTGGCCACGTAATGGCTCGCGGGAAAGAGAGCCGTTCGGGGGATGCGGTCGATCACCCGCCCCCGGATCGGCTCAATTTCGCTGATCGCCTCTATTTCGTCCCCAAAGAATTCGATCCGAAGAGCCCGCTTTTCCTCGTAGGGTGGAAATATCTCCACCACATCCCCCCGGACCCGGAAAGTGCCCCGGTGAAAATCGATGTCGTTCCGGGTGTACTGGATATCAACCAGATGCCGGAGAAGGGCGTTGCGCTCGAGTTCCATCCCTTCTTCGAGGCGAACCAGCAGGCCGTAGTAGGCCTCGGGCGAACCCAGGCCGTAGATGCAGGAGACGGATGCAACGATCAGAACGTCCCGCCGGGAGAGCAGACTCCGTGTGGCGCTGTGGCGAAGCTTGTCAATCTCCTCGTTGATGGAGGAATCCTTTTCAATGAACGTATCGGTGGAGGGGACGTAGGCTTCGGGTTGATAATAATCGTAGTAGGAGACGAAGTACTCGACGGCGTTCTCCGGAAAAAGCTCCTTGAACTCCCCGTAGAGCTGGGCGGCCAGCGTTTTATTATGGGCCAGAACGAGGGTGGGCCGCTGGACCTGCTCCACCACGTTGGCCATCGTGAAAGTCTTGCCTGAGCCGGTGACCCCCAGGAGAACCTGGTGGGCATCGCCGCGGCGGATACCCTCGGTCAGTTCGGCAATGGCCCGGGGCTGGTCGCCGCGGGGCGTGTATTCGGTTTGTATACGGAATTTGGCCATTCGGTCATTCTATAACATCCGCATGGCTGAAGACAATGCCAGCCGAAAACCTGTTACGCGTTTACAACAATAAGATTTTGTTTTTCCATTTATCACAGAGGTATTTTCCGTCCGGTTGCTTAACTGTTAGCTGTCCAGTTCAACATCCAAAAGAAACTGGCGCAGCTGTTGTTCCTCTCTCATTACGTGAACAATAAAAACAGTGCTGCCTTCGCGCCGGTAGAAGATGCGACATGGCTTTACATACAGCTCGCGGTAAATCGAATTGGGTAGCTCGGATGGGAGGTGGCCGGAATCTGGAAACCGCTCAAGGCGTTCGACAGTTGAGAATATCTCATTAACGAGGCGAGAGGAGGCCTCCGGTTTGTCCAAGGCTATGTATTCCGCGATCTCTTCTAACTGATCCAGTGCAGGGTTTGCCCAGACTATTTCAGCCACTTCTGCATCCGCTCCTTGGCCTGGGCATGGGAGGTCCTTTTACCCTCCAGAATTGCCCTTTCTCCTTTGGACAATCCCTCAAGCAGCGCCAGCCTGCGCTGCATAAATTCATAATCCTGAACATCGACAAGGTAAGCGGATGGCTGGCCGTGCTCCGTGATCAGGACCGCTTCTTTACTTTTGTGCAGATCTGCAAGAATTTTAGTGGCTTGGCGCTTCAGATTTGTTACTAACTCTACTTTCATTTGATTACTCCATGGCTAAAGTGACATTATAGTATCACTTTTTTGCAGCCAAATCTACAAACTGATGTCAGAGGCAAGAGGGTCATCTCTATGCCGTTTGTCCAATGGTCGAGTAGACCGGTTTCTTCCGATGCTGTAGGTTGATGTTTGTTTTCTCTGTTGCCGCCTGGTTTCCCGACGGTGCCACAATATTTCAACCATACCCCGGTTGGCCCCGGCCCCTCTCAGAACCGTGCTTGCGCTATTTACGCACACGGCTCCTCACACGGTCGACTTCACGGAGCGTTCGAACATTCGGACCTTGATTCCCGGCTGCGGTAGCGGAAACCGCTCCAGCATTTCGCAGAACTTTTCCCAGCGGAGACAGTTTCTCTTGCCGCGCCGATTGAGCCACTTGAACAGGAGTTTCTTCACCTCCTCTGCGAATCTCTTGATCCCTCGCAGATTGTCCGTCACGCCGTAATAGGCGTAGTGGCCTTTCAGCTTGGCTTTGGCTGTCTCCCACAGCTCCGCAGTCTTCAGGGTTCTGGCTTTCTTGAGCCATTCCTTGAAGGCTTTCAGCTTGGCGGTAAACCTCTTGCGGGCCGTGACCCGCTTCATCCGGAATCCGGTGCCGTTCCTCCTGGTGCCGCAGTAGTGGGTGAAGCCGAGAAAATCGAAGGTGCCCGGCCTCTCCCCTCTTGCCTTGGCGTTCTGAACGGCGTACCGCCCAAACTCCACCACCCTGGT
Organism: Desulfuromonadales bacterium; assembly: GCA_024636295.1. GTDB lineage: Bacteria > Desulfobacterota > Desulfuromonadia > Desulfuromonadales > JAGXHI01 > JAGXHI01. Next base: position 238 of record JAGXHI010000038.1, on the reverse strand, counting down.
CTTGGTCGGCTCCACTTCGAGTCCGAACCTCTCCAGCCGCATTCTCAGCTCCCGCCGAAATCTCTCTGCATCCATCTGGTACTGGAAGCAGATGACGAGTCGAGTAGCCCGAGGGAACCTCCCCCTCAGGCTCTCACAGAACCGGACATGAACGTCTCCGCTCATCCGGCTCCTATTGCCCAGCCGATGCATACAACAACCCCCAATGTGCAAACAGGTTTGGCTGGTTTCGTGCGAT
>JAGXHI010000037.1 GCA_024636295.1 Desulfuromonadales bacterium | reverse complement strand
CAATGTGGTAGTCGATGTGCACCTTGGCCGTTTTCCAGGTGTAGATCTCAAAGCGCGTGGGTGGCAGCGGCTTTAAGGCCGGCCGATCAATCTCGACAAAAAGCTCCTGGCGGGATTTGCCAATCCCCTGCATCGGCTTGGCATTGAGCTTCTCCAGCTCCTCGGCAATAGCGGCGTTGAGTTCGTTCAGGCTGAAGAAGGTGTGGTGGCGCAGGGCCGCCAGAATGCGTCGTTGCACGTGAAGCACGCCGTTTTCCGCTTTGGCCTTGTCCCGCGGCTTGTAGGCTCTGGCCGGCAGCACCGCCACCTGGTAATGGGCCGCAAGCGCCGCGTAGACGGGGTTGATCTCCGGATCGTAAATGCAGGCGCTCTTGACTCCGGAGCGCAGATTATCCGGGACGACGATGGCGGGCAATCCGTCATAGTATTCAAAGGCCTGAATGTGGGCCTTGATCCAACTGGGAATTTTCTGGTCGGGCACCGCCACGGCAAAGGTGCGCGACCCCGCCCCCAGAACGGCGACAAAAAGCTCTGCCATGACGATTTCACCAGTGGTCTTGTCCACGTAAGCGGGCCGCTCTCCGGAGAAATCGACAAAAAGCTTCTCGCCCGCCTTGTGCTCCAGGCGCATGACGGGATGGAGGGTCTTGGCAAAATCACGATACAGTTTGAAAAACTGGCTTCGGCCGTAACCTTCTGGGTGGACAGAGCGATATTCCTCCCAGAGCAGTTGCAGGGTAACTGTCTTTTTCGTGAGCTCTTTCTGCAGAGTCTGGAAATCAGGTAAAACCTTTTTCGGGGCAATCACTGGTGTTTCCGGAAAAAACAGCCGGGGAAGATCTTCATCGGCCAAGTCCCTCAGCCCCGGGGCGTCAAGACCGAGCTGCTGAGCTTTGGCGATGAAGTCAGAGACTGTGGTCGGGGAAACCTGGCAGGCCCTGGCAATGGCCCGTCGGCCTTGCTGATGTTCAAAATGAAGCCGCAATATTTCTTTGATTTTTCGCACGGAGGTTCTCCTGCCTTTCGATTTCATCCTGTCACCCCAAAATGTATTTTTGAGGGCAGGATAGTGGTTTGAAGAGCAGGAGGGAAATTAACTCTTTTTAGTCCGAAAGTATCTGGACACCGAATCCGGAAATTCAAAAAAAGTGTCCAGATATAATCGGATTAGGTGTCCAGTGCGGACCGGATTGGGTGTCCAGTTCAAATCGGATTTGCTGTCCAGGTTACACCGGATTTTTCAACTGTTGGTCATTTATGTATTTTTACTTATTTATGGCAAGCAATGCAGCTTTTTGATTGACCATAAAGTTCATCCATATCAACGGGCTCGGCTTTCGGTCGTAATGGGTTTTCCGGACGCCGAGCCCGAAGTCTCTCAATACGTCTGGCATGTTCCTCTTTAATTTCAAGGACCCTTTCAGGCTTCGCTAACGCGGCCAAGGACTCGCCCTGAGACCAAGTAAATGGCGACCCACTCTCAGTGGCAACTTTCTCATAAGCCATGGCCTCTTTAAATGCATCTCCATGCCGCTCCATCAGCCCTACCCATTCAATTTTTTGCTGGTAAAAGCAAAAGGTACAGCCGCTTCGGGTGCGCCATTCGTAGTAAGAAGGTAGGCCGAGGTCGCTCATTTCTAATAGGTCTTGCACTCCTGTTTTGTCGATCCCTTCTTCCTTGAAAGGAAGACGAATGACAAGGTTCTCATTCTTTGAATTGTAGGCCTCGCGATATTCTTCGTCTGCCCGAATCGCCACGTAACTGTATACTCTCCTACCCGAATCGAGCATCGGCTTTACCCATTGCTCAAAAGGACGAAGCTTGAGCTGTCGGGTGCACCAGCGAGTCTGGGGAGATGGGAGAAAATTGTTAAATTGCCTTAGCCAGAAGTCGAAGTCACGGTCTGGGTTCAGGTAAAGAATTGGTTTGCCGAGAAAACCTTCAAGTTTCCCAAGAAACTCATATACCTCTGGAAGCTCTTTTCCGGTATCAGTGAAGAAATAGTCAATATCCAATTCGGGATGGTTCTGGCGCATATATACTGCAAGTGCAGCACTGTCGCGTCCCCCAGAAATCCCGAGTACATGCTTTTCTCTATCCATCAGGGAATGGCCTTCTCTTGGTTGATGTCTTCATCTTCGCTGTTTGATTCAATGTAACGCGCGCTTAGCTCGGCTAACGCAGCGAGGATTATGTTTTTTTTGCTACCACATTCCTTTTGGATAGATCCCTCGATTTTAGCAACTAGTGAGTCGATTTCCTTGCGATCACCATCCACCACCTCAAAGTCATGATGGACCGGCGTGGGTCTCCCCTTTCTGCCAACGACAACTGAGAGAGATTGGCGCTTGTCCTTCCTTCCTTTAACCCTAGCGTATGCCTCGGCACGGATAAATTTCTGTGCTAATGCAGTGATCTCTACTTTTGCTCGGGCCACATCATTATCCACCCACATTTTGGGAGGCTTGTTGGTCGCAAGGCTCGCGATCCCCTCCATGTCTGCATTTGTCCCCGCGAAATCACCTAGTCTAACGACAAAGGCCTCAAGGCGAAAATCCCCAGAGAGCTGTTTAATGTTTGCTGCACGCTCTCGAAGCTCCGCTAATGTTTGTGGTGAAAGATTGGGGACCTGTAGTTCCGCCAGCATGATCTCTCGAAGGCGGTTGAGCTCCCCTGGATAGGCGTCTTTGAGTTCCTTGAGCCCATTGTAAACAAGTTCACTGGCATGGTTGATTGTGTTTACATTATTCAGGTTGAAACCACTCTCTTCAAGTAGGCCGGGTATATCATCGAACAAAAATTTGTTCGGGTCATTAGCTTTTTTGAACAGGTTACGGATGCGGATCGCATCCTTGGAGAGATGCATTGTGCGCTCTGCCCATGGATGCACTTTGTCAAAAACGGCAACGAGCCCCCGTGCAACATCGATCGGCTCAAGATGCTTGAGTGTATTATCGGGATCAAGTTCGCGCACTGTCTCTGCCATCCCAGAGAGGAGTTTCTTAGAGACCTCCGATAGGTTGATATAACGAAGTTGAATTGCGCTTGGGTCTTTAACAAGGATTTCAATATCAATATCCCTGAGGCGACTCTGGAAGATGCCTTCCCGATAAAATGCTAGGTTGCTCCGCTCAGAGAGAAGATAGGCTACGGCAAGTACCGGCAGGAGACCATCTCGAACGCCGTAGGGTGGTAACCGCCAGACATCATAAACTTCATCAACGGTTACTGTGCGATTGGAATTGTCCTTGAGGTATTTAGTGGCAACCTGCCAAATATGGCGAAGGTTACCAGGATCTTCTCGATTTTGCGATGGTGCAATGAACGCCCCTTGATCATCGTTATAGAGTTTAGTTGTTTCAAGGATTGCGGAGAATAGCCCCCCCTCGGCAGGGAAGCCTCCAATGCCCAAGCGCCGTTTCCCCTCACTCATGACCATTCTTTTTAGCAGAGCATTTTGGGCTGCGACGGCGTTGCTTGAGGGCTTAATTCGGTTAAGGAGTTCGTTGTGGATCGTAGGAGACAGAGCAAATCGTGCGTCCGCCAGATCTGAGGCTAAGATGCTAAGCCCCTTTCGGGTAAGGTACGCAGGGGCAGAGGCTTTGCGGAACCAAAATGCGTGATCAAAGACGCGATTGAGTTCCGATTCAAGCTGAGCTTGGTGTGCGACTAGGCGGGCTCTAATTTCTCTTCTCGCAACGGAGTCCCCTCCTAGATCACTGCTTTCATTGTAGACCTTTTGAAGTGCTAGGATTTCGAGAGAAAAATCTTTTATTCTCCAGGAGTGTTCAGACAGGCCGACAACGATGTCCCAATTTGTGCATTGCTGGCTGGCCTGCTCGCATATTTTTTCAGCAGTGTCCCCGTTCTCATTTTCAGTGGGGACGGCAAGCAGAAACTGTCCGATTGTTCCATGGTCTGGCTTGAAGTTAGCAGCAGCTTGAAAAGTATCTGCCAACGGCACAAGTTCTACATCGAACCAGCGCAGGGTGCCAGTGCTGTGATAGTGGCGCTTAGCAAGGATTGGCTGTAATCCGGCAAGTTTCTTGAGTTCTTGAAAGTCAATCGTATTGGTTTCTTCACGAGCCTTGGCAACGGCATCGTCAATATCAAAATCACTTCCAGCATAGATTGAAAAGGCACCGAGATGTTTTTTAAAAAGTACAAAGGACCAGCTTTTTAAATCATTGGCAACTTTACTTAACATGCTCCTGGAGCGTTTAGGGAAGCACGCTTCCAGTAATTCTAAGTTAGCAACAAGGCCTGAATTTGATTTGAAGAGATCAACTAGGGCTATGGTTTTGAGAATTGCGAGATGAAGTGCGTGGTCAGTTTGGGTTTCACACCGCTCAACCGCCTCTACTGCAAGAGACCATCGATGACCATCCGGGGAGGCGAGAATAGATGGCTCAATATTGACACGCAGATAATCCCATAATTGTTCTAGGGTGTAGAGATCGTCCCCTTTTGAGTGTGCTAAAAAATCCTGGAAGGCGTAGGGTTCGGCAGAGTTTAAAAAGCCGAAAAGGCTGCGTTGGTTTTGGCCAAAGCGACGCCGGGATATGGGGCCGAGAAGACAGGCCACTGTAGGGTGCAAGGGCCAACAATCGATAAGCAGTGAAGCGAGGGTTGGCGATGCTCCGCGTTTGTTTGCCTGAACAATTGCAGTAATTTTATGGGCTAAAGATACGATGGTTTTGGGGACGCCACTTGTAACGATTGCACGAGAGAGGAGATCAAGTTGCTCCTCGCCGGCAACGTTAATCGGTAGATCAATGAATCGCCCTTGAATTTTAGACCATTCGTCACGCATTTCACGTGACAATCGATGAGCATAATCTTCAAAGGCCTGGTGAAGAATGCCGATGACAATAAGGCGCTTATTGCTTCGTGAAGCCGCTTCAGCTAATTGCTGAAAGAAGTAAATATCTGTGCCCTCTTGGGCTGCTCCTTCCAGAAATTTGCCCATTTCATCAATGAAGATAATCAGACCGCCTTGTGTCTCCGGGGAGGCATTTGCCGCATCAAGGAGAGCAGCGATAAGTGCAGATTCAGACCACTCCTGGTGGTTATAAGGGGTGTTTATTTCTAAATTACTTAACGCATCGCCAATCACTTGCACCGGGTTTTCTCTGCGACCCACGATTGGCATGATTTTCCACCCACTACTTTTAGTTGGCAGGATTTCGAGTATTTCTTTGGCGACTTCTCGCCCCATTGCCTCGATAGCTATGTTTCGGCAAAGTTCATCGGCGCTAAGCAGGCTTCCCAAGGCGACAACCAGACTCGATTTGCCGCTTCCATAAGGTCCAGTCCAGGTGAATGCTCCTTGTTTTGTTGCGCTGATGTGGCGGGTCATGGATAGTAGGGCATCGGCCGATGATTTTGGGCAAATAAAGCCTCTAGCCGCATCTATGGAGCCAAGATCGGCATCAATGCGAATTGCACGCTGAAATCGATTTGCAATAGAGACTTGGTTTTTTAAATACATTGAGTGCGCCCCCATTACTTGTAATCGTCGCGAATATAAAACACTGGCTGATCCCTAAACGCTCGACTAGGCTTTTTGATGATGCCTTTAACGCCGGAAGTTTCGGACCAAGCTAAGACACCTTTAGAGGTTTCTTCAATATCCATGAGACGGCCGGCAAGTTCATTTTCGTCCAGCAGAAAAACACGACCCGGGGAACCAGGTGCCCTAGCGATTGCATCAAAAGGAAGTTGATTGAGTTCTGAATAGGTGGAATTCAACCAGAAGTCGACAAGGGCAAAAAGAAAGACGCCACTTCCAAGTGAAGGCTTGCTGCCGCGCACAAGTCTAAAGCCATCTCGCCTCCCAACGGGTTTGATAAGGCCTAATTCGGCAAGGGGTGATTCTAAGGTATCTTCTGGAGTTGATTTTCCTGCGGCTGGACGTGCAACATAGGTGCGTACAAAGCACTCAACGTCACGTTTGATTGTCGCTGGCGATGTTCTTACCCATTTTCGATCGGATGCTAGTTTCTCCAGGCCGTCAGAGATGTGGTGACGGTCAAATAGGTCATTGGGAAAAAGGTTGAAGGTCCAATACCATGTCGTTTTTGTGGCGCGTCCGCAAAGCTGCCAATGTATTACCCAAAGACTTGTGGGATCCTCTAGATATGGATCGAGACCTTCTGTTTCAGTGGAGCCAAAAAGAAGCTCTCCAAGGGTGTTTGGCAGAATCTTGCCGGATTTTTGATCCTCTTTGATGACGCCGACCGAAGAGGCCCAATGCCGGATTGCAGCAACCATATTTTTGCCGACTCCGAATCTTGCGATAGCATCTTCACCAAGGAAAACTGAACGATTATCGACAGTTTCAGACGATACAGCAATGGAATCAAAGGCTTTTTTTAGCCACCCATAGCGCAGAGGGAAGGTTTCGTGCCCAGAAAACTGTGGGCGATAGTTTTCTTCGTATAATGGTCCTCGTGACATCTTATCCTCGCCTGGAGAGTAGTTCCAGATCGACACTAACGTATAGTTATGGTACTGTCAAACATTTCCTGGAGTTAAGTTCCAGCGCTTCCTATGTAACAAGGTAACGGGAGTCCGTGACAGAATACGTCGTGAGGATCTATGAAAATTGGCAAAACTATTTATTTAGACCATCAGGCAACAACTCCTGTGGATTTAAGAGTTTTTGAGCAGATGAAGCCATTTTTTTCTTCTCAATTTGGCAATCCTCATTCTGGCGAGCATGCTGTCGGATGGCGGGCTGCAAATGCTGTTGATACAGCTAGATCAGATATTGCAAGCATGGTCGGGGCCGACCCCGATGAGGTCTTTTTTACATCTGGTGCTACTGAATCGAACAATTTAGGCATCCTAGGGCTATGTGAAAAGCCATTAAACATTAAGAGACGAATAATGGTTAGTGGTATAGAACATAAATCAGTCCTAGAAATAGCTCATTTTCTCAATAAAAATCGGAAATATCGAACTGAACTCATCCCTGTAGATAAAAATGGCACAATTGATTTGAATTATTTAGAGAATAACCTTGGTGACGATGTCGCGTTAGTTTCAGTAATGGCAGTAAACAATGAGATTGGTTCTATGCAGGAAGTCGGACAGATCGGAATGTTGACTTCTAGATTAGGAATACCTTTCCATTGTGATGCAGCTCAAGCCCCCTGTGCAATGAACCTTGATGCCATTAGTGAGCATGTGGACCTCTTAAGTCTTTCAAGCCATAAAATATATGGGCCACAAGGAATTGGAGCACTGTTTGTTCGGAGAGAACTGCAAAACCATATTCGGCCTTTGTTGTATGGCGGTGCACAACAAGGAGGCCTCCGGCCTGGGACAATACCTGTGCCTTTGTGTGTAGGCATGGCCGCAGCTGCCAAGTTGATGTCCGGATCAGAGGCTAAGGAAGAGCAATCCCGTCTGGGCCAACTTAGAAATAAGTTTTGGGGAAGCCTAACGACCCTAGGTTTTGATATCCACCTCAATGGATCGGAATTCGGAAAAAGACATCCCGGCAACCTTAATGTATGTTTCAAGGACTTTGTCGCCCAAGATATTATTGCTGCTTTGCAGCCACGGCTTGCAGCATCAAGCGGCTCGGCGTGTGCATCAGGTATACCCGAGGCGTCATATGTTTTGAAGGCAATAGGTCTGTCCGAAGAGGATGCTGCTGCGTCAGTCCGGTTTAGCTTAGGACGATTCACGACTGAGGAACACATTGCCGAGGCGGTGGACATGATTGAAGCCGCTTTGCGGCGGCTAAGTTTGCTTTGACTCGGTTTGGGGAGCCCAGCGGGGTCAAGTTCAACATTTCATGACCGGGGTCGGACCTGGCCAACTCACTGTAATCAAAACAGAATCCATGAAAACACCTGTCAAAAACAGCCTTACAGGTCTGTTTTCAGCATCAAAATCGCCACTCTAAGAGCCTCCTACACCGACGAGATCCTCTTAGAGTTTCTGGGGTCGGACCGAACAAAGTGCATGAAATTGAAAGAGAAAACCTTTGAAATCGTCCCCTAAAAAGGGCTTATAAGCCGATTTTTGAGGGTGAAATGGCGACCTTGCCAATCCCAGCAATTCATTTTGCGACCCAGCATATGACCACCTGCCCCTTCTGCCACACGACCAGTCCCGGGTAATATCCACCAACAGCCACGCCCTCGCCATCCCCCGACGCCTTCCCCTTACACCCGGCCGCACCCTTGTCAGCGTCACATCTTCTCCAAAGCACTACTGCTCCAACAATTTTCTGGCGAGGCTATGCAGTTCCGAATTAGCCAGGGCAACCACCTTTTTTTTGACAGTGCGAGAGTAATATTCCTGTTCCGTCTTGTTCAGGGGATCGCCTTCAAGCTTCTTTCTGAATAGCTCCTTCTGCTTCGGCGAGAATACCTGAGACAAAGCATACTCAAGTGAGAACTCTTCGTATCGATCCTTCCGCCTTCGATTTTTTTCAGCCTTCTGCTCGTAATATAATTCAAAAAGCCCTTTAACCCTCTCGGGGTCGAATTCGTTCGCCACCCAATTGGGGGTTTGGTTGTGAGTCAGTGCGTTGCGCCAGCCCTTCACGCGATTTTTGTCATCGCTGGAGAAGTCTCTTTTTAGTTTGTTCAGCCATGAAAAGGACAAATGATAATAATCATAGACGGCGACTGAGAGGAGTAGTAGCCGGTGGTATTGCTCCTGAAGTTCCTCCGTGGAGAGCAGCCTTTCAACCAGATCGGACGAAAACTGGTAACTTTCGCCTGCATTGGCCAGCAGGACGGGGAATCCTTCCCAAAGACGGGTATCATTGCTCTTGACCACTTCTGCCAAAGTCTCGTTCACATCCAATTCTTCACTTGGCTCGAACATCGGAAAGCCAAGTTTGGATAGACTTTTGAGGAATTTGTCATCAGCCATTTTCAGCCTCTTTCAGAAGGTCAAGGAAGTGGTCTATGTTTGGTCTTAATCGTTCTTCTGCGACGTCATAGCCCACCATCTCGTGAAAGTGGGCGACAAGTCGCTCGATATTCAGTTCGTCTTGATGTGCTGTTGCCAGTGTCACACAGTCTTCAAAGTCAACCCTGGTGCCGCGCATCAGCTTGCTGGCGATCAGGTCGTAATCGTTCAGGATTCCGATGTAAAGATGCGAGAATTCGACCAGCAGACGGTTCCGGCCCTCTTCCAGGGGCGATTGCAGGAGCCCAGTCGTATGGATGTTGTTTCCCCGGAATAGATCGAAGTGGAAAACGTCTCCCCTTCGCTGCCATCCATGGCCTTTTGTCTGCGTGTAACCCATTGCTGGCAGTTGCTTCGTCAGATAATCGTATTCCCTGATGTCGGGGATCATGAAGTCGACATCTTTTGTAGATGCCTTTACCCCCAGCAATGTCATGGCAGTGCCGCCGCAGGCGATCAGGCGGACCTTACGTCGCAAGACGCGATTCCATGCCCGCAGGTTGTCGAGGAGCTCATCTCTGTCGAGTCTGTATTCAATTTGTACCATTAAATACAATTCCTTGTACGAAAAAATACAAAATCTTGTATGTTTAAATACAACATAGATGGTTGTCTGTCAAGTGCTCATCCCCCACCTCCCCGTGCCACGCCCACATCATCCCTTTTTTTGCCCTTTTTGTGCCACCGGGTTGAATGATTGACACAACCTCCTCTGTGGCGTACTCTATCTTACATTCGTCTTACTTCAGAGGAGGACAGCGTGGGAACCACGACCAGGCTTTCAAGCAAAGGGCAGGTGATCATCCCCCGTCAGGTGCGGGCGGCGCATAATTGGAAAAGTGGACAGGAGTTGGAAGTGGTCGATGTTGGCGACGGAGTGCTTCTGAAACCAAAAAAGCCATTTTCCGAAACCACCCTGGACGAAGTGGTCGCCTCTCTCGGGTATCACGGCAAAGCCAGAACGATCGAAGAAATGGAGGAGGCGATCCGCAGGGGCGCCAGGGAGTCGGATCGTGATAGCCGTTGACACCAACATCGTTGTAAGATTGCTGATGGGCGACGACCAGACCCAGATGGCACAGGCACGGGAGATCTTCACCGCCACTGAGATTTTCATCCCCGAAACCGTGATTCTTGAAACCGAATGGGTGCTGCGCTACGCCTATGACCTTTCTCCGGCAACGATTCGCGAAGGCTTTCTGAAACTTTTCGGGCTCCCCAATGTCGTCCTGCGCGATGCCCGCGCGGTTTCTCAGGCACTCGAGGGCTATCGCTCGGGCATGGATTTCGTCGACGCCCTGCATCTTGCCCTTTGCGGTCACTGCTCGGAGCTTTTCACCTTCGATAAAAAGTTTGTGCGCGCCGCCGCCGGTTCGTTCCAATGCAAGGTCCGGCATCCCTGATTTCTGTGGTTATTCGAGGGCAGGTCCCGAATTTCTCCCGCCGAGCATCGGAGGGAGTGGCGGCTTTGATGGAACCTTTCTGCGTTCAGGATTTCCTTTTGTCAGAAGAAAGGCACATGGAATAAGAAAATCAAGTGCTTGACGAGACCACCACGCCCCTTCTGCGCCGACTCCCTCTCATTCCCATGAGGAAAGCACCTCCATCCCCGACGGCTTCAATATTGGAATCAACGATGGCCCCGCTGCAGGCCCGAGAAATCAAGACGATAGCGCAGGCGTGCGGATTGCGTATTCCGGCGGAATCCGACCACCGATTCCGCTGCAAAGTGGACCACCTGCTCCGGAACAAACTGGGCCACCCATTCCGCTGGAAACTGGTCCACTGAATCCGATCCAAAGTGGGCCACTTTTTCCGGCAAAAACGGAATGTGTGGACCAGTTTGAATCGGAAAACTGAAGCGGCGCTGGATAACCTGGTGTACAACCCTGGGAATTCAATTCTCCAGGAGGTGCACCGTTGGCAAATACGAGGTTATCCATGCGCAAAATCAAAGAAGTTCTGCGTCTTCACTTCGAAAGCGGCCTCGGGCAGCGCCCGATCGGTCGCGCTCTAGGTTTATCTCGCACCACGGTCGGCGATTACCTGCGGCGCGCCACGGCGGCGGGTCTTAGCTGGCCTCTTCCCAATTCGCTCTCTGAGCAGCAAATCTATCATCGTCTTTTCCCGCCATCGGCGATGATTTCCGCAACCGGCCGCCGTGTTCCGGACTGGGCTCACATCCATACCGAATTGAAACGCGACGGGGTCACCCTGATGCTGCTCCGGGAGGAATACCAGAGCGGCTCTGATCAGACGTATCGCTACAGCCATTTCTGCGAGCTTTACCGGCAGTGGGCCGGCAAGCAGAGAATTTCCATGCGCCAGATCCATAAAGCGGGAGAGAAGCTGTTCGTCGACTACGCCGGACAAAGCCTTCCGATCGTCAATCCTCACACCGGCGAGATCCATGAAGCCCAGATCTTCGTCGCGGTGCTGGGCGCCAGCAACTACACCTTTGCCGAGGCGACACGGAGTCAGTCTCTATCCGACTGGCTCGGCTCTCATCGACGGGCGCTTGAGTTCTTCGGCGGAGTTCCCTCGATCATCGTCCCTGACAATCTCAAAAGAGCGGTGGCAAAGCCCTGCCGGTACGATCCGGATCTCAACCCCAGCTACCAGGATCTGGCCGAGCATTACGGCGCCGCGGTCATTCCAGCCCGGGTGCGTAAACCCAAGGACAAGGCCAAGGCCGAAGCCGGCGTCCAAGTGGTCGAGCGCTGGATTCTGGCCCGATTGCGAAACCGCACATTCTTCTCTCTGGCCGAGGCCAATGCCGCTATCGGCGAGCTGCTGCAGGATCTGAACAACCGTCCGTTCAAGAAGCTGCCCGGTTCACGCCGGCAGGCATTTGAGACCCTGGACCGGCCGGCCCTCAAGCCGCTTCCCGCACAGCCTTACGTGTTCGCCCAGTGGAAGAAGGCCCGCGTCAATATCGACTATCACGTCGAAGTCGACGGCCACTACTACTCGGTTCCCTATCAACTGCGGGGTCGGCAACTCGATATCCGGATCACAGCGCAGTGCATCGAGTGCTTTGATCAGCGCAAACGGGTCGCCTCCCACCTGCGCTCCTTCAGAAAAGGACAACACTCCACTGTCGCCGCTCACATGCCCAAGGCCCACAGGGATTATGCCGACTGGACGCCGCAGCGGCTGATTCGCTGGGCCTCTGCGACCGGCCCCCGAACCGCCGCCATGACAGAGACGATCCTGGCCTCGCGCCAGCATCCCCAGCAGGCTTTTCGCTCGGCCATGGGCCTGATCCGGCTGGGCAAAATCTACGGGCCGCAGCGACTGGAGGCCGCTTGCGATCTGGCCTTGGAGGGCAAGGCGACCAGCTATAAAAGTGTCAAGTCGATCCTCTCAACCGGCCTTGATCAGCAGCCCCGAGAACAAAATCTCCCCTCTGCCGAGACGATTCATCATGACAATATTCGCGGCGGCCGCTACTACCACTGACAAAAGGAGAATACACCGATGTTGAACCATCCCACTTTGGAAAAACTCCGCTGCCTTCGCTTTGCCGGCATGCTCAAGGCGCTTGAGGAGCAGCAAAAAATCCCGCAGGTTGAAAGCCTCGGATTCGAAGAGCGGCTTGGCCTGCTGGTGGATCGGGAAATCACCGAGCGAGAGAATCGCCGGCTGTCCACCCGATTGAAAAAAGCCAAGCTCAGGCAATCCGCCTGCCTTGAGGACCTTGACTTCAGATCCTCCCGGGGACTGGACAAGGCTCTGATTCTGAGCCTTGCCGCCTGCACATGGATCGCCAGGGGAATCAACGTCCTGATGTGCGGTCCGACCGGCGTCGGCAAAAGTTATCTGGCCTGCGCCCTCTCTCATAAAGCCTGCCTCGAAGGCTACTCGGTTCTTTATCTGCGTTTGCCGAAAATGTTCGAGGAGCTGCGACTGGCCAAGGCCGACGGCCGCTACGGAAAGCTGATGCTCGGCTACGCCAAAACCGATCTGCTGGTTCTGGACGATTGGGGCCTGACGCCCATCTCCGATCTGCAGCGCAGGGATCTGCTTGAGCTGCTGGAGGATCGCTACGGCAAAAAGTCTACCATCGTCACCAGTCAGTTGCCGGTCTCTTCATGGCATGAGGCGATCGGAGATCCGACGCTCGCGGACGCCATTCTGGATCGGCTGGTCCACAATGCCCACAAAATCGAATTGAAAGGAGAATCGATGAGAAAAAATGCCATTTCCCTTGACCAAAACTGACAGTCGATTTACAAAAAAACTCCAGCGTCGCTTCGCTCCGATAGGTGGACCACTTTCCGGCGGAACAGGTGGTCCAGTTTAAATCGGAATCACTGGCCCACTTTCACCGGAATACACAGCGGATCGCACCGAATCGAGTAAAATTGATCTTTCAATCCGCAAATCGCCCCTCTGCACCCCGGACAGGTGACCCTATGAAACGCGCTGCCCCTCCGTCGATCACCCGTGAATCGGGCCGCCACTTCCTGACCGACCGCATCAGGCGCGAGGTCGACTGGCGCGGCACGCCCCAGGCGCGAGGTGTGGCGCCGCCTCCCGTCCAGAAGCCCGCACCGGATGGAGCGACGCTCATCCCCTTGCCTCCCCGCAAATCATGGCAGATCCCCCCCTGCGACCTGCTCGACGCCATGGCCCACCGTGAAAGCCGCCGCCGCTTTCGCTCCGAGCCGCTGCCCCTGGCGGAGCTGGCCTTCCTGCTCTGGTCGGTGCAGGGGGTGCGGGCGCGGCTGCATGAGGCGGCGGTGCTGCGCACCGTCCCCTCGGCCGGGTGCCGCCACCCCTTCGAGACGTACCTGGCGGCGCTCAATATCGAGGGCCTCTCCCCCGCGCTCTACCGCTACCTCCCCCTCGATCATGCCCTTGTCCTGGAGCGGGACGTTCCTGATCTTCCCTCCCGGCTCGCCGAGGCCGCCCGCGGGCAGCGCTTTGCCGCACAGGGGGCCGTCACCTTCATCTGGACGGCGCTTCCTGCCCGTACGGAGTGGCGCTACGCGGAGGCTTCAGCCAAGGTCATCGCCCTCGATGCCGGTCACCTCTGCCAGAACCTCTACCTGGCCTGTGAAGCGATCAGCGCCGGCACCTGCGCCATCGCCGCCTACGATCAGGATCTCACGGACGCGCTGTTGGATGTGGACGGGACGGAGGAGTTCGCCGTCTATCTCGCCCCCGTGGGGAAGGTGTGAACATCGCCTGCTGCCTTCATTGTTTCAGCCTTTTGCGGGCGATATCAGATGCACATCCCTTTGCGGGATGATGACCGGGGTCGGACCTGGCCAACTCACTGTAATCAAAATAGAATCCATGAAAACACCTGCCCAAAACAGCCTTACAGGTCTGTTTTCAGCATCAAAATCGCCACTCTAAGAGCCTCCTACACCGACGAGATCCTCTTCACCTAAAAACACTCACCTCTTACAGAACCCGGATCGAAAGCTACGTATAGCCTGGAATCCGCGTATAGCCTGGAATCCGATTTCAATCCCGATAGCGATTTCGATAGCGATAAAATCCCTCAAAGCTCGCGGATGGATGATTTTTCTTGACTCCTCCTTAATGAAAGTTACAATTATCGTAACATATGTTACAGACAAAGGAGGTTCCTATGACACGCCCACTCGTCCAGGCCCCCATGGATCTGCATGACGCCGATAACCGACGACGTTTAACGCAGATGATTATCGGCCTGTTTGACCACTGGAGTTTGACACCCAGAGACCAGGCCGCCCTGCTCGGACTCTCCACGCAAGGGCGCACGACATTGTCACGCTACCGCAGAGGCCACGCCTTTGCCGACAATCAGGATCTGCTTGGCCGTGCGGGACATCTGCTGGGTATCCACAAGTCGTTGCGACTAATTTTCCCGCACAACATAGACCTTGCTTATCGTTGGGTTTCGCAGCCGAACCGCCGATTCGGCAACGCCGCTCCTCTGGATATTATGAAACAGGGCTATGAGGGGCTTCTGGCAGTTCGCCGCTACCTTGACTTCGAAAGAGGGCGCTGATCGATGTTTCCCGAATTGCTGACGACGATCACCGACTTTCGCGGCGATCTGTATCGCAACATAAAAACTGCCAGAGAGTCCATCGACTGCTATGATGACCTCGGTGATGGAGGTCTGGACACTGAAATTGCCGTGGCGGCGGAAATGGTCGGCCACACCCCTTCGCATGCTCCAATGGTCACGCGACCATTCGATTACGGCGTGGCGATCGCCTATCCTTTCATCCCTGACAACTGGCAGGAAACCCGGTTCAGCGATGGACGACTCTATGGAGTGTGGTACGGATCGACCGAAATGGAAACCACTATCTTCGAGACGGTCTACCACTGGCGTCGTTTTGTGGAGGACTCTTTTGCCGGAGAAGATATCGACATCTCGGCTGACCGCCGTGTGGTGTTGATCTTGTGCCAGGGTGTTCTGATCAACCTTGTCGGAAAAGAAGCAGACTATCCCGCCCTGTTGGATCCAATGGACTACGCATTTACTCAGGCGATCGGCAGATACTTGCATGACCAGGGGCAGAACGGTCTGCTGGTGACGTCGACCCGTTGCGATGGTATCAATGCAGCCATCTTCACAGAAAGGGTTCTTTCAAACACCCGTGATTTCTGCTATCTGACATATTTCTGGAATCCGGCCCGTCGAGAGCCGCTTCGCATTGAACGGGAACCGGGCACCCCCTGGCTTGATATCCCCTAGAGCTGGCTTCCAGCCCGTGTAGGCGGGTCGGACCGAGCCAACCAGCTTGAACATAAAAGTAAATACTTGGTTCATATGGGGGACGGTTCTCGAATTCACCTTCTAGATCGATATCTTACATGCATGTTTTTTATTGAATGGTGCGCAGCAAGCAGGTCGGACCTGAAAGACTGCAATTTGGAAATGGCGGGCTGGTGCCGTTAACGCCACCTTGTACACTGTCAGATTCTCCCGCTTTCCCACCGCCAAGACAATGACCACCACCCGGCTGTCATCTACCTGATAGACCAGCCGAAAGCCGGCATTTTTCAGCTTGATCTTATAGCAGTCGGCCATTCCCTTGAGCCGGGCCGATTCCTTGAATTCGAGGCTATAGCTCAAAACCTATTCCCGGGCAGGACCTCTGCGTTTCAGGCAAACCGTTGACTGCTTTAGAATCCCCTGAGGTGGATAGCCTTGGCGATGCGTTCGATGGCGATCATATAGGCTGCCAGGCGCAAATCCACATTATCCTCGCTCGCCTGCTCGCAAACATCCTGCCAGGCATGTTCAAGGCGCTGCTCCAGTTCGTCGTTGACCTGTTTTTCGCCCCACTGGTAGCGATGACGGTTCTGAACCCACTCGAGGTAAGAGACAGTCACACCACCGGCATTGGCGAGAATGTCGGGGACAACCATAACTCCCCGCTCACGAAGCGCCGTGTCACCTTCACAGTCGATCGGCATATGGGCGGCTTCCACAATCAACCCGGCCTGAATCTGCGCGGCATTTTTACCGGTGATGACTTGTCCGATGGCTGCCGGGATCAGGATGTCGACCTCCAGTTCGAGCAACTTCTCGTTACTGATGTCATCGCCGAAGCCATCCGTCCCTTTCAAGGACGCCGGCCGGTTGGTCTCGTTCACGGTTTTGATCAGCCGGTCAATGTAGCCAGAGCGACGAAATGGTCAAGATCAACATCGGGATGATAACGCAGCCCACCCTTGGTCGGCCCGCGGCTCTGATCGTGCTGGACCCGGTAGCCATTGAACAGTGCAATGGACCCGTCATCGCGTTTCAGCGGTAATTCAAAGCTCACTTCCCGGTAGCAACTGCGCAACAGATGGCGCATTTCCTCTTCGAGCTGCATTTTCTCAAAAGCCCGGTCCGAAAATTGTTCACAAGAGCTACGCGGCGAGGAGTGTTTACTCATGTCTGTCTCCCTGCTTCTGCAAGTCAGGCTCTGCCAGGGCGGCAGCAGGTTCGGCTTGCCATCGAAACGCTATAAGAGGCCACATTCGGCCTGATAAAGAAGGAGGAGGCGATCCGCAGAGGCGCCAGGGAGATAGCCGTTGACACCAACATCGTTGTAAGGTTACTGACGGGCGGCGACCAGATCCAGATGGCACAGGCACGGGAGATCTTCACCGCTCCCGAGATTTTCATCCCCGAAACCGTGATTCTTGAGACTGAATGGGTGTTGCGCAATTCGTGCGGACACTGGGAGTTGTCATTTTGTCCACGAGGAAGTCCTCGCGGTATGAAGCTCCCGCGCGACCTCAACGGAAATGCGCTGGCGAAAGCCCTCAGCAGCCTCGATTACCATATCAACCGCCAGACAGGCAGCCATCTCAGGCTGACCGCCACCACTCCAACGGACGAGCACCACACATCACGATCCCCGCTCACAATCCGCTCAAGATCGGCACTCTTGCTTCCATTATCACACCACGGTCTCACGAGGGATGAGCTGCTGGAGCAACTTTTCCCCTGATGCTGAATGTGAGTCGGATAGGTGCATATTCCGGCCGCTCCTTCAACAATGGTTAGAACTACCTAACCTCATGCAGGTCGGCAAAATATATTTTCCCATGAAGTTACACAATAACAGTATAATCGACTTTATTTGACGGGGTGCGAAAAAATCATCGGCTTGTCCTTGCACGATGGCCTGACAGGCCTCTTCAATCATACCTGCTTTTATCAACAGATCGACCTGGAGGTCAGGCGTTTTGTGCGGTATGGCACGCTCCTCTCCCTGATGATGATAGATATCGACGATTTCAAACAGGTCTTCAAACAGGTCAATGACAGTTATGGACACCGGGAAGGTGAACGAATTCTGGCCTCGCTGGGAAAAACCCTTTTGCTGAAGTCTCGCAGTTCGAATGTCTGTTGTCGTTACGGCGGGGAGGAGTTCGCCGTCATCCTGCCTTTGACTGATCGCCAGGCAGCCGGGATTTTTGCCAACCGGCTGAGAACGGCGCTGAGAGGTCGGCTGCCTGATGGCCGGACAGTGACCGTAAGTATCGGCGTGGCCTCATGCGGGACGACGACAAGAACCCATCAAACCCTCGTTGAAAAAGCCGACGCGGCACTTTATCACGCCAAGAGAAGCGGAAAAGATCGAGTGGTGATCGCAGAGGAGACCGATGATGCGGAAAAAGACCATGTCTAAAGCCCGGCAGGTTCTGCCGGCATCACTGTCGAAAGCGCCGACTGGGATCACCGGATTCGACCAGATCACGGGCGGCGGGCTACCGGCCGGTCGTCCCACACTGCTTTGCGGCGGCGCCGGTTGCGGCAAGACCCTGTTTTCCATGGAGTTTCTGGTGCGCGGCGCGGTCCAGTTTAACGAACCGGGCGTCTTTCTCGCTTTTGAGGAGAATGTGGAGGAACTGACCAAGAATGTCGCCTCTCTCGGCTTCGATCTTACGGATCTGATCGAAAAAAAGAAGCTCATGGTCGACCACGTTTTCATCGAACGGAGCGAATTTGCGGAGACAGGCGACTATGACCTGGAAGGGTTGTTCATCCGGCTGGGCCATGCCATCAGATCGATCGGCGCCAAGCGGGTCGTGCTCGACACCATCGAGGTGCTTTTTTCCGGGCTGGCGAACGCCAGTATCCTGCGGGCGGAGCTCCGTCGGCTGTTCCGCTGGTTGAAGGACCAGGGGGTCACCGCGATCATCACTGGTGAACAGGGCGAAGAGACTCTCACCCGACACGGTCTCGAAGAATACGTCGCCGATTGTGTCATCATGCTCGACCACCGGGTGGCCGACCAGAGAGCCACACGCCGCCTGCGAATCGTCAAATATCGAGGCGCCCTGCACGGCACCAACGAATATCCCTTCCTGATCGATGCGAGCGGTATCTCGGTCTTGCCGGTTACCGCCGTCGGACTGAACCATAAGGCGACAACCGGGCGGGTATCGAGTGGTGTTCCGCGGCTTGACACCATGCTCGGCGGCAAGGGTTATTACCGCGGCAGCAGTATCCTGGTTTCCGGCACCGCCGGTACCGGCAAAACCAGTCTGGCCGTTCATTTGGTCAACGCAGCCTGCGCCCGGGGCGAACGCTGCCTTTATATCGCCTCGGAGGAATCGGCCGACCAGGTCATGCGCAATGGCCGGTCCATCGGCATAAATCTTCAACCCTGGGTGAAGAAGGGGTTGCTGCGCTTTCACGTGGCACGGCCGACCTATACCGGTCTGGAGATGCACCTCCTCACTGTCCACAAACAGATGGAGGAATTTCGGCCGGCCATCGCGGTGATCGACCCGATATCCAGCCTGACGAATATCGGCACCGTGGATGAAATCAAAAATATGTTGCTGCGCATGATCGACATGCTGAAAAACAACGACATCACCACCCTCTGCACCAGCCTGACCCATGGTGACGGGGACCTGGAGCAGACCCAGGTCGCGGTGACGTCTCTCGTCGATACCTGGCTGCTGGTCCGGCAGATCGAATATAACGGCGAACGAACGCGAGTGCTGTACGTCCTCAAATCCAGAGGGATGTCCCATTCCAACCAGATCCGTGAATTTCTGATCACCGACAGGGGCATCGATCTCAACGACGTGTACGTGGGGCGGGGACTGGTCCTGACCGGCACGGCGCGCAAGGTTCAGGAGATGAAGGAAGCGCTGGACGCCGAAGAGCGCCAGGAAGAACTGCAAAGAGCACAACGGCTGCTGGAGAAGAAGCGGCTGATCATGGAGGCGAAGATCAATGAAATCCGTTCGGATTTCTCCACCGCCGAAGATGAAGTGCTGGCCATGCTGAAAGACCAGGAGCGACAGAATCAGATTCTGGCCGCGGATCGCCGTGTGATCGCCGATATCCGCCAGGCGGACCCGTCAAAAGAGAGCAGGGCGCCGAAAAAGCAACCCAAGAGCGACTTAAAGGATACTTATGACGACGAAAAATAACCAGGGCGAGTCGTCGACGCCCCCAGCAGCAGCTCCGAAATCAGGAGACGGGCCGGAAAAAGAAACGACCGACACCGTCCAATGGGACCTCAAACTCTATGTCGCGGGCCAGACCACCAAGTCCCTGACCGCCTTTACCAACCTCAAGAAACTCTGCGAGGAGCATATACCGGGGAAATTCCGCATCGAGGTCATCGACCATCTGGAGCACCTACAGTTGGCCGCCGGAGACCAGATTCTGGCGATTCCGACCCTGATCAGGAAGCTGCCGGAACCGATCCGCAAGATTATCGGCGATCTCTCGAACACCGAACGGGTGCTGGTCGGGCTTGACCTGCGGCCCGTCGGTGGAAAGTTGGAGTCATGGACGAAAAAAGAGTCAGCGGATGAAACCTAAGCCTCTCCGGGGCGGTCTGATGTTTGCAACGCGGGGCTTAAGGCCATGAGCATAGCCGGCACTACTCCCCAAGGGACGTCATTATGATTGAAGAACGGAAAAGGATTGCCAGCGAGGAAAGCCTGCAGCTGATCATCGAGAAGTCTCCCGATGCCTTGCTGACAATTTCCCCGGACGGCATCCTCCTTTATGCCAACCCGGCGACAGAAACACTGTTCGAACGTCCGGTAGCTGAAATGCTGGGCGCCGAGATCGGATTTCTGGCCGGCGGGGAAGAGAGCACCGAGATCGAGGTGCTCACGCCGAAAGGATTCTTGAAAGTCGCAGCAATGCGCCTGGTTGAGATCGAGTGGGAGGGAGCAAAAGCCTTCCTGCTTTCCCTGCGGGACATCACTGCGCGTAAAAAGATGGAAGAACAGCAACGCCTCGCCCATCAAATTCTGACCTTACTGAACCGCCGGTCAAGCGCTAAAGAAATGATACGCGAGGTTCTGGCCGTAATCAAAAAGAACAAATTCGTTGATGCCGTGGCCATTCGCCTGCGTGATGGCGATGACTATCCCTATTTCGCCTCCGACGGTTTTAGTGAGGACTTCCTGAGCTCGGAGCGGTTTTTATCCATCTGCAACGGGGTCGTAGATCTTGAGGGCGACGGCAGCGGAAATCCGATGCTCGGATGTATGTGCGGCAACATCCTCCGCGGCCGAACCAACCCGGATCTGCCTCACTTCACCGCAGAGGGCACCTTCTGGACCAACTGTACCAGCCAACTGCTGACCCCGAGGTCCGAAGCGGACCGCCAGGGACGCACCTGCAACTATTGCCATGATCAAGGCTATGAATCGGTGGCGCTCATCCCCCTGCGGATCGGTGAGGAAATCATCGGCCTGATGCAATTCAACGATCATCGACCTGACCAGTTCACGCCGGAAATGATTCTTTTTTTCGAAGGTTTGGCAAGCAGCATCGGGATTGCCCTCTCCAGAGAGAGGCTACAGGAAAAACTGAGCGAAGAGCAGACCTTTACCAAGAAGGCACTCAATAGCCTGGAGGACATCTTCTTTGTCATTGATCTGAAGGGACGATTCCTTCGCTGGAATAAGGCCCTGAATCGGGTGACCGGTTATCTCGATCCGGAAATTGCCATGATGAATCCCCGGGATTTTGTCGGAGAAGCGGATCGGGAACGGCTCGATGGTGTCCTCCAAACAGCGCTTCAACAAGGCAGTATTTCTCTGGAAACGCTGCTCGTGACCAAGGAAGGCGGGCAGATTCCCTACGACTTCAATGGCATGCTGCTGAGTGATTCACACGGCAGACCCATAGGGTTCAGCGGTGTGGGTCGGGACATCACCGTGCGAAAATATACGGAGCATGTGCTTCATGAGCGAATCAAGGAGCTTGGATGCATAAATGCTATCTCCCGACTCACTACTAAATTCGGGCTATCGATTGAAGAATTCGTGCGGCAAGCGGTTGGCCTCTTGCCTTCCGGCTGGCAGTATCCGGAGATTTGTGCTGCCCGAATAACGCTGAATTCGACAGAATTCAAGACAGCGAATTTCCGGGAGACGGAATGGCGTCAAAAAGCGGATATACTGGTTCACAGGAAGAAATTCGGCACGGTGACAATCTGTTATCTTGAGGAAGAGCCCACTGAGGATGAGGGACCTTTTCTCAAGGAAGAAAGGAGCCTTCTCGATACAATCACCGATCTTCTGGGGCACATCATTGAACACCGGCTGAGTGAAGCGGAGATCAGAACCTCGGAAGAAAAATTCAGAATTATTTTTGACAACACGTATGACGGGATACTCCTCGCGGATGCTGAAAGTAAGAAATTCCATTTTGCCAATGCATCGATTTGCCGCATGTTGGGCTATTCTCGGGAAGAAATCAACAATCTCGGCGTCATGGACATTCATCCCGAGAAAGCTCTTCCCTCTGTTATGGAACAATTTGCAAAACAATTCAGAAATGAAATCAGCGTTTCACCGGCTCTGCCCGTAAAAAGAAAAGGCGGTAGCGTTTTTTATGCTGATGTCCAAACGTCACCGGTCGAACTATCAGGCAAACAATATTTATTAGGTATCTTCAGTGACATCACCGAGCGCCAAAAGCTCGAAGCCCAACTCCAACACGCCCAGAAAATGGAAGCTGTCGGCACCCTGACCGGGGGGATCGCCCACGATTTCAATAATATCCTCAATGTGATTATGGGGTATGGCGCCATGGTCCTTGACAAGCTGGCGGTCGGCAGCAAGCCAAGAGAGGATATGCAGTTAGTGCTCCAGGCCGCTGACAAGGCTGCGGTTCTCACCAGAAGGCTGTTGGTTTTCAGCAGAAAAGAGCCCGTTAACCTGAAGCCTTTTTTCCTCAATGAACTTATCCTCGAGCTGCGGAAGATGCTTGACCGGATTCTCAGGGAAAGTATCGAGTTGCAGCTGAACCTGGTGGACCTGCCGTTGCAGGTGCTGGGTGACGCCGGGTTGATCGAGCAGGTGCTGATGAACCTGGTGACCAATGCCCGGGACGCCATGCTGGAGGGGGGACGCTTGACGATTGGAACCGGCCTGAAGGAAATCGATGACGATTTTCTGACGATGGAAGGATATGCAAAGCCCGGGAAATATGCGCTGATCACAGTTGCCGATAGCGGATCGGGGATGGATGCGGAAACTCAGAAGAAGATATTCGAGCCTTTTTTCACCACCAAAGAGGCGGGCCGAGGGTCGGGGCTCGGCCTGGCGATTTCCTATGGGATCATCAAACAGAATCACGGCTATATCTGGGTCCACAGCAAACCGGGACAGGGCACGGTGTTCGATATCTTCCTGCCGCTCAGTGAAGAAACAGCTTCTCCGGACTGGGGGGCGACAACCCGCAGCCGGGTTAAGGGAGGCAATGAGACAATCCTTATTGCCGAGGATGATCCCAACATGCTGAACTTGATCAGAATCACCTTGGAATCCTTCGGTTACTCTGTCATCACAGCGAAGGATGGTGAAGAGGCGCTCGCTCAATTCATGCAAAACCGGCAACGGATCAACCTTCTATTGCTGGATATGATCCTGCCGAGGAAAAGCGGCAAAGAAGTCGCTGCGGAGATCAGCAAAATCGACCCCGGGATTAAAATCCTTTCAACCAGTGGATATCCAGGGAATATAGTCAAGAGCGATGACTTAATCACGGCAGGTTTTGACTTCATCCAAAAACCTTTCCCGTCGCAAGATCTGTTGCTCAAGGTGCGGGAGGTCCTGGATAAATGAATGAAAAAATATTGCTGGTCGATGACGAGGAAAGCAATCTCGGGCTACTCACCCAATGGTTGGTGCCACTGGGCTATGATGTCCTCTATGCCTTGAACGGCGAGGAGGCGGTGAACAAGGCCAGGGAGGACAAACCCGACCTGATCATCCTCGATATCTCGATGCCGGTCATGGATGGCTACGAGGCCTGCCGGATTTTAAAAAAAGATGTGAAGACCAAGAACATCCCGATCATCATGGTGACGGCACGGTACGATCGGAAAGCAAAAATCGAGGGGCTATCGGTCGAGGCCAATGATTTTCTTCCCAAACCGGTCGATCAGTCCGAATTAACCATTCGGGTCCGGAACCTGCTGAAGATCAAAGCCTTCGATGACTTCATGCAGAGGCATAATCAGACCCTGGAAGAGAAAGTGCGGGAAAGAACGCAGGACCTTAAAAATATGAGCTACGAGATGGTGCAAAAGCTGACGGCCGTGGCGGAATTTCGGGACACGGACACCGGCGCTCATATTGCCAGGATCGGACTTTATGCCGGCAAGATGGCTGAAGCCATGGATATGCCGATAGACTTCATCGAGACGCTAACCTTTGCCAGTTCCCTGCACGACATCGGCAAGATCGGCATCCTTGACAGCATCCTCCTGAAGCCAGGCCCTTTGACCCCGGATGAATTCGAGACCATGAAGACCCACTCGACAATGGGCGCGAAGATCCTCTCGGGTTCGAGCTTTCCGAGTATTCAATTGGCGGCCGCCATTGCTTTGACCCATCACGAACGCTGGGACGGCAGTGGCTATCCAAGAGGGCTCAAGGGTGAAGAAACGCTGCTGGCAGGCAGGATCGTCATGCTGGCCGATCAGTATGACGCGCTCCGATGCGTTCGGCCCTACAAACCGGCCTTTGATCACGCCAAGACGTTCAAGATTATCACCGAGGGTGACGGCCGGACCCTTCCGGAACATTTTGATCCGGCACTCCTTAATACCTTTGCGAAAATCGCACCCCTATTTGCAGAGATTTTCGACCAGCACCCATGATCTGCTGTGTTGCGCCGTCAGACCTCGTGGGACAAAATTCAGCTGAAGGTTAAGAGACGCTCCGGGGTAAAATTCGGACAGGCTTGTCAGGGACGGACGTGACTTGTTGACAACAGCGAGCCCGCAGTCCTGTGATGCTCGACCTCTGAGAGTGGTGCTTTATGTTTGGCTGGAAACAGATACGGCAACCGGGTCCAGCCATATCTACCTGATCGCGTGCCGAGCTTCTTGCCAGATGGCGGTTTCGTTTGGCGATTCCCAGTATAAAAATTCTCTTCCCCCAACCATTAGAAAATCAACGGTCCAGACCAACCCTGTCCCCTCGTCCCGTCCGGCTGCGTCTTTGCCTTCCTTGCGAAGGGCGAATCTTTACCCAATCTTTATACTGAACTTAAACGACCTTTATCCTTTTGGATTATGATGAAACCAAGAAAATCGAAAGACTAGAGACCAGGCATTCATACGGAAAGGAGGCGTCCATGAAAACGCTATTCACGGCACTTGCCGTTCTGACGCTCACTCTCTTCGGCTGCCAGCAGAGCCGGGGGATGAATGAAGAAAATAACAAGAAGATGGAGGAGATGTCCGGGGAGACGCGGACGGCGGTCTTTGCCGGCGGCTGCTTCTGGTGCACCGAATCCGATTTCGAGAAGGTCCCCGGAGTGATCGAGGCCGTTTCGGGGTACACGGGAGGGCACGTGAAGAACCCGACCTACGAACAGACCTCGGCCGGCGGCACCGGTCACGTCGAGGCCGTCGAGGTGGTCTATGATCCGAGGCGGGTCACCTACGGGCAGCTTCTGACCTGGTTCTGGCGCCATGTGGATCCCACGGACGGCGGCGGCCAGTTCGTCGACCGGGGGGAGCAGTACCGCAGCGTCATCTTCACTGCCGACGAAGAGCAGCGCCGTCTGGCGGAGGCCTCGAAAAAGGAACTGGCCGCCTCGGGGCGCTTCGATAAGGACATTGTGACCGAGATCCTGCCGCTGGGGGAATTCTATCGTGCCGAGGAGTACCACCAGGACTATTACGAGAAGAATCCCATCCGCTACCACTGGTACCGCTTCAATTCGGGGCGCGACCAGTTTCTGGAAAAAGTCTGGGGTGAACAGTCTCCCGAATCGATTCCGGAGGCCGGAGGAAAGATGAAATCCGACGCGATGAACATGTCGAAGGAATCGGAGATGAGCGCCGCCGCGGGGATGGAGAAGGAAAAGACGTACATCATCCCAGACGACGAGGAACTGCGTCGCCGTCTTTCGCCGCTGCAGTACGAGGTCACCCGTAAGGACGACACCGAGCCGCCTTTTAATAACGCCTACTGGGACAACAAGGAAGAGGGAATCTACGTCGATATCATCTCCGGCGAACCGCTCTTCAGCTCGAGGGATAAGTTCAAGTCAGGAACGGGATGGCCGAGCTTTACCCGACCGCTGGTTCCGGAGAATATCGTGGAAAAAGAGGACCGGGCCTGGTTCACCATTCGCACCGAAGTGCGCAGCCGCCACGCGGACTCCCACCTGGGACATGTCTTCAAGGACGGCCCTCCGCCCACGGGCCTGCGTTACTGCCTCAACTCGGCGGCGCTCCGGTTCGTTCCCAAGGACAAGCTGGAGGAGGAGGGGTACGGGCGGTTTCTGAAACAGTTCGAATAAAAAACGGCGGAAAAATGCCAATGGAAATCCGGAGACGTGAAGCCCCGATCCTGCGATCGGGGCTTTTTCGCTGCAAGGCATCGAGGGGAGACGGGATTTGGGATCAGGGGGCCAGATTTGTATGAAACTGGCATTGTAGTTCATTCTGGTTCTGGCTTTTTTTCTCGCTCCGGGCGCCGGACCTTCTGCAGCTTCGGATGAGGCGGCTCTCAAAGGGGATAACCAGGGTCACCGGCAGCCGCTGAAACTCGATTACCTTTGGGCAGGTCTCTGCCTTTCTCGGAGCCGTTTACTTCATTTTCCGCTCCTGATCGGTGGTTTGCGGTAATATAAGCCATCGCTCTTGGGACGTCATATTGTTTCAGACGGCAGGGATGAAAATTGAAGGATGAAAAATGATTTCTGAACGGAAACAATTGGACGGCTCCGCGGCAGGAATGATGCTGCTGCTCTGCGCCATCTGGGGTCTGCATCAGGTCGCGATCAAGGCGGCGGCCCCCGATATAGCGCCCATCATGCAGATAGCGCTTCGCTCCGGCCTCAGCGCCCTGCTGGTCGGCGTCGTCATCTGCTGCAGCCGGGAGCGGTTTTTCCTCCCGGACGGCACCTTGCTGCCGGGAATCGTCATCGGTGTCCTGTTTGCCGTCGAATTCATCTTCGTGGCGGAGGGGCTGCGTTTCACCTCCGCATCGCATATGTCGGTCTTTCTCTATACGGCCCCTGTCTTTACCGCCCTGGGGCTGCAATGGTTTCTGCCTGCCGAGCGACTTCGCCCGCAACAGTGGTCGGGTATCGCTGTCGCTTTTGTCGGTATCGCACTCGCCTTCATGGGGGGCTCCATCAGTGCGGATTTCAGTCTGGAGATGCTGTGGGGGGATGTCCTGGGAATCCTGGCGGGGGTCTGTTGGGGCGCCTGTACCGTGACCATCCGCAGCACCCGGTTATCCGAAGCCCATCCGGCCAAAACGCTCCTCTACCAGCTTGTCGGCGCCTTCGTTCTGCTGCTGGCCTATGCCGTGGTTTCCGGGCAGTCCGACAAGGTATCGATGACCGGAATCGCATGGACCAGCGTGCTGTTTCAGGGGATCATCGTCACCTTCGCCAGTTACCTCGTCTGGTTCGCCCTGCTGCGCAGGTACCTCGCCTCGAGGCTTTCCGTCTTCTCCTTCCTCTCCCCCCTGTTCGGGGTCGCCTTCGGCGTACTTCTGCTTCACGAGCCGATCGATGCCTGGTTCGCCATCGGGGCCCTGCTGGTGCTTGCGGGCATAACTCTGGTGAGCAGGCCTCAAAAATCGTGCACCCGGCTTGATGGCACACCGGGAAATCCCATCCCCGCCAAGGAGAAACAGGCGGCGGACGAATTTTTAAGTGAGGAAAAGAAACGGAACGAGCTTCCGTGACGGTGCCGGGATTCGCTGGTAATATCTTATTATGAACGTTCGTCATTTTTCACTCACCCGGTTTTCGTCGGTTGATGCCGCGCGAGCGGGCCTGTCCCTGGTCGGGCTGGCGACTGTTGCCGCCACGCTCCTGCCGATGGTCCGCCGCAGCGCCTGGTGGATCAAGGGTTTTGGCTTCCCCCGGATGCAGATATTCGCTCTCCAGGGAGCCACCCTGGCCGCACTGCTTCCCCTTCGACGTCGGGGGAGCCTGACGGACGCCTCGATCCTGGCGCTGGTGGCCGCTGCCGCCCTTCGCCAGGGGATCCGGATCCGCCCCTATACCCGACTCGCCCGCCGGGAGGCGCCGTCCGCGCGTTCTCCCCGGCCGGAGAATACGCTGCGCCTGATGGTCACCAATGTGAAGATGAGCAACCGCCGGGCCGATCGGCTGCCGGGGTTCGGCTCCGATCATTTTCCCTTCATGGCCGCTCTTCACTACCAGCCGAATCAGGAAACCCCGGGCCCGCCCTCGACCGACGGAGAGGAACGGCGGCGGGTCCGGAGCAAAATCTCCCGGGCTCTCAGGCGTTTCGGCCATCCTCGGAGGGATGGACTTCGCAGGTGAGCGATTCAAGGCTTCCGTATTCCAGATTGTCTTTTCTCCAAAAGTGAGAGGAGACATGGTACATTGGCACCCTGAATTTTCAGGGGAGAGAAGGCCATGGCATTAAAGAAAAGAGATGGCGGGCTGGTCTATTCCAGCGAGCAGGGGCGCATGTGCCCGGGTTGCAGCCGGCCGCAAAAAGAATGCGCCTGCGCCGGAGAGCAGACCGCGCCGCCCTCGGACGGCGTGGTGCGGGTGTCGCGCCAGACCAAGGGTCGAAAGGGAAAAGGGGTGACCCTTATCATCGGCGTTCCCCTGGATGCCGCGGGCCTCAAGGCGCTGGCTACGCGTCTGAAGCAGCAGTGCGGCTCGGGCGGCTCGGTCAAGGCCGGGATCATCGAGATCCAGGGAGATCACTGCGATCTGCTGGTGGCGGAGCTCAAGAAGCAGGGTTGGACCGTCAAGCGGGCCGGGGGATGAAAATGACCGAGGAAATCCGATGGCCCTGACCGCCACCATCTTCAAGGCCAACCTGCAGATCTCCGATCTGGATCGCCCCTATTACGGCGAGCACCAGCTGACTCTGGCGCGCCATCCCTCGGAAACCGACGAGAGGATGATGGCACGGCTGCTCGCCTTTGCCCTGCACGCCGATGAACGCCTGAATTTCACCCGGGGATTGTGCGCCGACGATGAACCGGATCTCTGGCGGAAGAGTCTGACCGGCGAAATTGAGCTGTGGATCGATGTCGGTCTGCCCGATGAGCGCCGGGTGCGCAAAGCATGCAATCGGGCCGCGCAGGTCTGTCTCTATCTCTACGGCGGCCGTGCTGCCGGGCTGTGGTGGCAGCGAAACGCCGAAAAGCTGCAGCGCTTCGACAATCTCAGCGTTATCGAGTTTCCCGAAGAAGCGAGCAGAGGACTGGCGAGTCTGGTGCAGCGCAGCATGCAGTTGCAGTGCACGGTTCAGGATGGGGAGATCTGGCTGAATTGCGGCGACAAGTCCCTGAGCGTCTCACCTCTGGTTCGAAACCAGAGGAAATTATCAGGATGAGATGAAATTTCGGAAATCAGGTCGGAGGAGGTCGGCTTCCGGCAGGAAAAAAGGATTGAAGCGATGGCAAAATACAATTTCTTCCCCACCCCCGGATTCAGCGCCAAGCTGGCCAAGATCGAAAAGCACGACCCGCCGGGCCACGGCCGCATTCTCGCCGTGATCGACCGACTGTTGGAGAAACCAGACGACGCCGACGGCTGGATGCACGGGGTCCACCACCGCCGCTTGAAGAAATACGTCGGCCGGCGCAATTATCGGCTGATCTACCACTGGTGCGAGCTGTGCCGGAAGGAGAACAGCAAACTCGAGGACCGCTGCGGCTTCTGTCCGGAAGTCGATGATCATTCGGTGATCTTCTTCGATCTTTACCACAAGAATGAGGCATCCCGGCTGTGAGGCACGTTTTGGATCAGCGCTTCCAGGGGGAAAGATCCAAAGGCGGGAGGGACTGAAACCGAGGTCGGGATTACAGATCAAGGCCGACGGAGCGGGCCGCCTCGGCGATCTCCTGCCAGGTGAGTTCGTCGATTTCGATGCCGGCTTCCCGCCGCTGCCGGCGATTGCGCCGTTTCGGATCTCCCGGAATTGGGGTTCAGGGCGCGGCCGATGGTGAGCATCTGCTGCAGCACGCCCGCCCGGCGTCCGGCGAGGCCGCGAAGAGGGGGGAAGAAGGCGTACGCCCGCTTCCTGTCCCACACGTCCTTTCCCTTGATCCGCCTCTCCGAGATTTCCAGGTTCTCCCCCACCGTCAGGTCGGCGAAGACCCGCCGGTCGTCCGGGACGAAGCCGATTTCTTTGCGGCAGAGCTGGTAGGCCGGTTTTCCGGTGATCGCCTCCCCATTGAACTCGTTGCGGCCGGCTCTGGGCGGGGTTATCCCCATGATGCTTTTCATGGTCGTGCTCTTGCCTGCTCCGTTGCGCCCCAACAGGCAGACGATCTCCCCCCGGTCGATTGTGAGGGAAACATCGAAGAGGATCGATTTTCCGCAAGCACCCGCGGGAGCCCGGATCAGTGCCCGTGAGCGGCCGGCGCGGCTTTTTCGGTATGGTGCGGGTCGGCATGAACGGCCTGGGCGATCCCCTCCACGTAATGGACGTAGACCACGTAGGCCTGGACGGATTCGCGGCCCTCCTGCACGCTGTTAGCAGCATGCCGTTTGGTTTCGAGGGCATGTTGAAAGCGTTCGCGGATCCCTTTTTCGGTGTGGGCGACGATGGCCCCGGCCAGATCGTCGACAGAGCCCTTCTCCAGAGCCTGATCGGCCCTGGCGACTACAGGTTCGATATTTCCGGCGGCCTTGAGCCCGGTATAGGGGGCGCCCTCTCCGGCACGGTGTTTGCGCACCAGAGTTTCAAAGAAATACCTGTCGGCCAGCTCCTGCGCCTCGGAGTTGAGCTTGCGCACTGCCTGCGTTTCGGCGAAAGACTCGCGGATCGCTTTCTCATCGTCCTCCGTGACCCATTTGAGCAACGGGGTGACATCCCCCTTTTCCAGGGCGGCCCGCGCCTCGGTAATCAACGGTCCATCGAGGGCGTCGCAGTGGGCCTCAGCCTGCCCCGGAAGCATCAGCCCTATTCCCAGAGCCAGAATCATTCCCAGCTTCATCAGCGATTTTCTGTCCATCAGTTTTCTCTCCTTTTGAATGAAAGGGTGTGGCCTCTTAATCATCGGTTAAATTTGTGCCGCCTTTGGAAAGAGGATGTTGTTTTCAAGATGAACGTGCTTGTGCAGATCGTCCTCGAATTCCCTGAGCCTGCGGTAGGTGAGAGCAAAGGTGTTGCAGACATCCTCGGGTATCGCGTAATCCCGGGACAGGTGACGGATCCGGTGGACCGAATCGCCGATTTCCTCGTGTTGGCGGTGCAGTGTCTCGAGGGAGGCCTTGATCGCCTCGCGATCCTCGGTCTCTGGTATGCCTCTCCCCTTTCCCGCCGCATCGATGCGTTTGATGGCCGGGAAGAGGACGTCCTCTTCCTCCCGGAGATGACCCGTCATGTCGGTGGCCATCTTCTCGAAGAGGGTTGCGATCTCGATCGCCTCGGGATGTCGTTCGCCATGGACCTCGGCGATTTTACGCGCGTAGGCTGCGATCTGCCCGGTATTCCCGTTGAGCCAGGAATGGTGGGTGTTGACGATGTAGTCCGCCAGAAAGGAAAGCGTCCAGGCCTGGTAGTTCTCACCCCGATCGATCGGCTCTTTCCTGGCCTCCTCGATCTCTCGCGTTACGGTGGCGGGTTCGAGCTCTTTTTCCCGGCAGGCTGCCGAGAGCGCTACCCCTCCGCCACAGCAGAAATCGATTCCGTACTTCTCGAAGACTCTGGCGACGCGGTAATCTTCGGAAACGTATTCGCCGATGGTCTTTTTCTCCATCTCCTTCTCTCTGGTCATCTCTGCAGCAGTCATGATTCGCACCTCTTCCTTTTGTCGTCTCGTTTTGCTTCCTGGGGTGGTGTGGGAAACAGGACGCTTTCATAGTAATGACTGTGGATGAATAGAGCCTTGATGCAGGTCAAAAAGAGAGTATGTTTGCGCCGATAAGAAAAGATTTATTCCTGCGAGAGGCAGGTTGCGGGTGGCCGTCAGGGACGGTGGAGCGGAAGCGGTTCTTAAAGAGCATGATGCCGGCGGTTGTGATCTTCCGGATTACGGATATAGTTCAAAAAATATCGGGGAGGACGAAATGGATATTCTGCGCATCATCGCCGCAGTCATTCTCCCGCCGTTGGGGGTCTTTCTGCAGGTCGGGGTGGGAAAGCATTTCTGGATCAATATCATTCTCACTCTCCTGGGCTACATACCGGGAATAATCCATGCCGTATGGGTGATCGCCAGGAAATGACCGATATTGTTGGCCTGTTCAGTCGGGTCCATCCCCGGCGACGGCCACCAACCCAGTATGAAGAAAGTCGGGAAATGTGCTGAATGATCCTATATCGTATTTTTCGTTTCGCTGGGTGGGATTGCTATCCATTTTTCAGCCTTTACCTCCAGATGGTCCCTCTGCCGACCGTTTCGCTCCATCATTTTCGCACCCCAGTTCCACCAGTTTTTCCACTTCGCCTTTCCGACCGCCAGGCGCAAGGCCGCGAGTCGCAGGTCGACTTCCTCCTCCCCCCGAACGATGGCCTGCCCGGCGGTGGAGAAATCCGCCCAGTGTGCCACGCCGTTTTGCGGACAGAGCAGGAAGTCCGCTGATTTGAGCTGTTCTTTGACGAGGGCGCTGCGGACCAGGGCGTCGGCTCGGGCGATGACGTCGAGGGTATTTCGCGGCGCATAGGAAAATGACGCGGAATCGCCGACATCGACGGCGATGACAAAATCGGCGCCGAGCTCACGGGCGGCCCGCACCGACACGGCTTCAGCCCAACTGCCGTCGACCAGCAGCCGGCTCTCGATCCGCACTGCCATCACCGGGAAAACCTTTACTCTCCCACGCGACCAGATAAATCCTTTGACATCTACTTTCAATTGAATTAATCTCTTCAATTGTTTGAATTCAATAAAGATTCTACTTGAATCGTGGATGTAATTCGAGGATTAACAGAGGCCGCCTTTGTGCCTGGATTGGCGCGGGCGGTTTTGCTATATCAAAGCGTTTGAACTGAATCCGGGAATCAGACCCTGGGTCAGTTTGATTTTACCTTTTGATCATTCAATGGAGACGACGATGATTCTGTGGTGGCATTGGGTGGCGCTGGGTATCGTTCTGGTTGTGGCGGAGCTTTTCGTCCCGGCCTTTTTTATTCTCTGGTTCGGACTTGGCGCGCTTCTCACCGGCGTGCTGCTTCTGGTCTGGCCCTCTTTGCCGCTGGCCGGCCAGCTTGCTTTCTTCGGCGTCTTCAGTCTCGTCTGCGTGGTCGGCTGGTTTCGTGTTTTTCGCTCCAGGTTCCGCAGTGAGAGCGCCGTCACCGAGGAATCGGCCGCCGTCGGCGAGCGCGGTTTGACTACCTTCGGCGCCGGAGAGCCCGGGGAGATCGGCCGGGTGAGATTCGTCGTGCCCGTGCTCGGCGCGGACATCTGGGATTTCGTCGCCGATGAGCCGATCAGCGTGGGCACGCCGGTGCGGGTGGTCGCCGTTCTGGTTTCCGAGCGCGGGCCCAACGGAGGAAGCCGCCGCATTCTAAAAGTCGAGAAGGTTCGTTAACTCTTTCATTGTCATATTTCGAGGAGGCATCCTGTCATGGACGTTGCACTGATTCTCATGGTCCTGCTGCTGGTCGCGATTATCGTCACCGTAATCGCCGGGGTGAAGACCGTGCCCCAGGGGCACAATTTCGTAATCACCCGTCTGGGCAAGTACCGCACTACCCTGCAGCCGGGGCTGAACGTCATCATCCCCTATCTGGATATTATCTCCAGAAAGGTGCCGGTGATGGATCAGACACTGGAGATCCCGCCCCAGGAGGTGATCACAAGAGACAATGCGGTTATCCGCACCAACGCCATTGCATTTATCCAGGTGCATTCCCCAAACAAGGCGGTCTTCGGCATCGATGATTACAATCGGGCGGTGAAGAACCTGGTGATGACCAATCTGCGCGCGGTCATCGGGGAGATGGACCTGGATCAGGCGCTCTCTTCGCGCGAGGTGATCAAGGCCCGTGTGGTTGAAGCCACCAAAAACGACGTAGAGCAATGGGGGCTCACCATTAAAGGGGTGGAGATCCAGGATATCAATCCCTCCGAGACCATGCAGGCCGCCATGGAAGGCCAGGCCGCGGCCGAGCGGAGCCGCCGGGCCGCAATCACCAAGGCCGAAGGGGAGAAGCGGGCCGCCGTGCTTCGAGCCGAAGGGGAGAAGGAGGCCGCGGAGCAGGGCGCCCTGGCGCAGGTTATTCTCGCCGAGGCCACCAAGCAGGCGATGATGCTGGTTCAGGAAGGGATTGGCGTTCACGAGCTTCCTGCCACCTACCTGCTCGGAGAAAAGTACATCGCCGCCCTTCAGGAGCTCGGGAAAAGCCCCAACAGCAAGACGCTCCTCCTTCCTGCCGATCTGCCCGCGGCCGTCCGCGGTGTGATGGGCGCCCTGAAGTAGCCTGATTAAGGAGGTCATAAGTCCATGGGACCCCCGGATGCCAACAGTCTGGCGCCGGTTAATTCCTGACTTTTCGGCCTGTTTGCTGCATGGAGGTTCTCTGGACAGGGTTTCTGTGCCGCAGATTTCTTCTGGGTCCTGCACTTCGGGACGAATCGCCAGGGTGATCCGGGCTTCGTCATTTTAAAAACAGGCTCTTGGCCGAATCGGTTGCCCTTAAATGGCACCGTTGCGTCCGGTTGAACGGTTTCGGCCGAGAACAGGGAAGAATGAAAAAATTCGATGTCAAACTTCACGGGGAGAATTTCCTGTTCAGTCAGGATGGCGAGCCCGGGAGGTTTGGATTTTACGCCCGCTGCATCGTCAAGGCGAAAAATCCGCAAGAGGCGGAAAAGAGGGCAATCATTCTGACCCACCAGAATCCGGTGCTGAGAGAATCTCTTGTCGCGGAAGGCAACGCCCATCAGGCCATCCACCTGGTAAGGGTAAGAAAGTCGAACATTTTGAAGTCCCTGCTGAAAAAAGAGAAAATGCGCATCGATTTTTTCCCTGAAGACGAGGATTGACCAAAGAGCTCCCGGAGCTTTTCGCTTAGCGAAAAAAATATTTTTTATCAGATCGGATCATGCTGAACTCATCTGATCCTGAAGTTTAAAGCCTTTCCGGATCGCCATGTTCAAAACGTCCCCGCTTCGATGATTTCGAGGCGGGGCGTTTTTACTCCTCTTGCAATCCCCCCTGCCGCTGCCATACTGAATGGATGAATTCAGGGACGATCACGCGTGGAGCGATCATACTTTCTTTTATTCTGCCGGCACTTTTTCTGCCTGCCTGCCGAAGCGCCTACTACGGCGCCATGGAGAAGTTCGGGTTCCAGAAGAGGGAAATTCTCTCCAGCCGGGTGGAGAAGGCGAGTAATGCGCAAAAGCAGGCGGGGGAGCAGTTCCGCTCAGCACTGGAGCGTTTCCGTGCAGTAGTGAATGTCGAAGGGGGAGAGCTGGAAGAAAAATACGAGACCCTGCGCGACACCTTCGAGCGCAGCGAGGCGCGGGCGGATCAGGTTCATGATCGCATCAAAGCGGTGGAGGATGTCGCCGATGCGTTCTTCGATGAATGGGAGGATGAACTGGAGCAGTATCGGGATCAGCGGCTTCGGGAAGCGAGCCGGCAGAAGCTCGCGGAGACCCGACTCCTGTACCGCGACCTGATCCGAACCATGCACCGGGCTGAAAAACGTATGGATCCCGTCCTTGGCGCCTTCCGGGATCAGGTGCTTTTCCTCAAGCACAACCTGAACGCCCGTGCCGTGGCCTCACTTCGCCCCGAACTGGGGCGGATCGAGGGGGACGTCGAGCGCTTGATACGGGAGATGGAGGCCTCCATCCGGGAAGCCGACGCATTCATCCGCCGTCTGGAGTCCGCCTGAACCAGGAGAGCCGTTCCACCCGAGGGGCAATGGAAACGGATATGTGATCGCCTTCGGCGACAAACGGGTTGACGCGGCGGGGATACGGAGAACCCTCCTGAGATGAAAAATCCGAAGAAGATCGATATCGCCTTCCCGCCGATAAATCTGCCGTACAAGATGACTCCGGAGATGGTGGCCGACGCCGCGCTTGCAATGCTGCCGGAGATCCTGTATCCCTATACCATTTCGGCAAGTCCGACACCTCGCATATCGAGGAGCTGCTCAAAGGCTCCGGAATCGAGGTCCGCATCCGCGACATGAAATAATTGATACTGCCGCTATTTTATCCACAGGAGGTTTTCCATGCCCATCATCACCATCGAAGGTCCATCCATCCCCGATGGCCGGGTCCGCCGCGATCTCGTCGAGGGATTGACGAGCGCCGCGGCAAAAGCCTATGACATGCCCAAGGAGAAGATCATCGTCCTGATACACGAAAATTCGCCGGACCAGGTCGCGGTGGGCGGCACGCTGATCGCCGACCGCAGATAAATCGGATTCACGGGCTCCTGCGCGCCAGGAGCCTTACCATATCCTTTTCCCCTGGGTATCCAAGGATTTCCATCGCCTCCTCGGCAGTTTCGCGAAACTCGGCCGCGCCGCCGGTCATACAGGCTGCGAAAAAGGCGCAAAGGTCCGCCAGGGCCGATTCCCGTTTAAGATCTTCGGAGACCCGACCGTCCCGGCGCCACAGTTCCGCCGCCCGGTTCTGGTGAGCGGCCCGGATCTCCGCCAGTCGGGGAAGGGTTTCATCCAGGTTCAGTTTCCGTTCCGGGTCGCGAAATATCTCGGCAAGATCCGGTGTGAGCCCTTCCTGAACGATTTCGGCCAGTCGTATGTAATGGTTTTTCAAGGTTTTCTCCAGGAGACGATCAGGCGCGCCTCAACGGCGCCTGCCGCTCACTTCCATTTCCCCTGGTGAACGAACTCCTCCAGTTCCATTCTCGCATCTTCCTTCGCTGCCTGTCAGATCTAGCACTTTATCATCTTCGTGACGTTTTCGCACGTCCAGGGGAGCCGAAAAGGAAAAGCACCGATTCTGGCAAAAAATCCACGAGCCTGTTGACAATCCGCCGTTCACTGTCCGATGATGTTTCGAAATTTCATTCAATTTCAAAGGAACCCAATGTCCAAGAAAAAACTTGCTTATTCCGTCGGCTGGAACCTTATCCTGATCACCGTCGGATCGCTGATCAACGCCGCTGCCCTGAAGGGAATCGCGGCACCCCACGGCTTTATTCCCGCAGGTCTGTTCGGAGTCTCGGTGCTGATCAAAACCCTGAGCGGCACCCTCGGTCCCGGGCTGTGGTACATGATCCTGAACATCCCCATGTTCCTCCTCGCCTGGTTTTTCATCAGCCGGCGCTTTCTCTGGTACAGCCTCTACGCCATGCTGCTCACAGGGATCTCCTACGCACTGATGGATGTGAACTTCGGCATTAAGAACCAGCTTTATGCCGCGGTGAGCTGCGGCGCCTTAACCGGAGCAGGCGCGGGAATAGTTCTTCGCTCCTTCGGCTCCAATGGAGGGCTGGACGTGCTTGGAGTCATTTTATGGCAGCGGTTTAATATCGGACTGGGCAAATTCTATTTCATTTTCAACCTCGTCCTCTTCACCTTCGGTTTCATGTTCCTCGACACCGATCTGGTGATTGCTTCTTTGATTCTTGTTTTCGTCTCTTCTCTCGCGGTGGATTATTTCCTCTCCATGTTCAGCCAGAGAAAAATGACCATGATCATTTCGGAGCACTCGCAGGCGATCGCCGATGAAATACTGCAGAAACTCAGGATCGGCGCGACATTCCTGGAGGGCCACGGCGCTTACCACAGAAAGGAGAAAAAAATTCTCCTTGCGATCATCAACAATATCCAGCTCAAGCGCCTGGAGGAGATCGTTTTCACCCGGGATCCACACGCTCTGTTCATCGTGGAAAACACCTTCAGCGTCATCGGCTCCACATTTTCACGGCGGAAAATCTATTGATTTTGCACGTGAGGATCTCCCGCAAGAATTTAAAGATCCCGATTCCACGATATTCGGCAGGGGAAAAAGGAAGAAATGAAATCGGATTCGGACCTCCTGGAGAAGGTGCGTCGGACCTGCCGAACGGTGGCGGAAAAAGCCCTGTGGGTTGAAATCGATCCGACCGGCCTGCAACGATATGCGGAATTTCTCTCTGGGGAGAAGCTGGATCTGCAGATGGACCCCCTCGCCCATGTCCTGAACGACGGCGATCGGACGATCGCTTTTTTTCTCATCCTCGATGCTGTGAATTTCGGCTCCGGCTATTTTCCTGAAATCTATCCCAGGCAGCGATCCGGTTATCTTTCCATCGCCGAGGCGCTCACGAAGTTTTTTGAAAGCCAGGCGGTTCCCACCACTGATTTTCTGGTTCGGCTGGCGCCGGAGGATTGCGGCAGGATTTTCGACCTTGATCCCGCCAATGCCGCGGCGCGGGAGCTTTCACGCCTTTTTGCGCGCAGCCTGAATGATCTGGGGCGTTTTCTCTCCGAGCGGTTCAGGGGGGATTTTGCGGCCCTTGTCCGGGCGTCGGAACATTCCGCGGCGAAGCTGATGGAAATCCTTGCCGAAATGCACCTCTTCCGGGATACGGAAGCCTACGGCGATCTGACCGTACACTTCTACAAACGGGCCCAGCTTGCCGCGGCCGATCTCTTTATCGCTTTCGGGGGAAAAGGTCCGGGACGCTTTGACGACATCGATCGACTCACCGCCTGCGCGGATAACCTGGTGCCGCATGTTCTCAGGGTGGATGGTATTCTGCGCTACAGCAGGATCCTGGAGGAAAGCATTGGACGGGGTGATTTTCTTCCTTCAGGATCGGCCGAGGAGGTGGAAATCCGGGCCTGCTCTGTGCATGGGGTGGAACTTCTGGTAGAGGAGTTGAGGCGGAGGGGAAGACTGGTGAGCCCCATGGTGCTGGACAATTTTCTGTGGCATCGGGGCCATCTGAAGAAGTATCGGCGGGCACCGAGACACAGGACCCTCACCGTTTTCTACTGAACAGGCCGATGACGCTCCTCTGGCGTCCTCACTTGCCGAAGGGATTTTTCGAAATCGGATGCTGCCGCTGCCGATCAGAGAGGATCCGGGAGATCCAGCTCCTTGATGAGGAGGGGAAGGATCTCTCCCGCGCCTTCGGGAAAGCGCAGAGTCGCCATCTCGTCATAGGGAGTGGGCGTGCGGTTGATGAAGATCAACTTGGCGCCTTCCTGCCAG
Organism: Desulfuromonadales bacterium; assembly: GCA_024636295.1. GTDB lineage: Bacteria > Desulfobacterota > Desulfuromonadia > Desulfuromonadales > JAGXHI01 > JAGXHI01. Next base: position 62,469 of record JAGXHI010000037.1, on the reverse strand, counting down.
GCGGTCACCGGCACGGTGGCTGCCGGGTGGACCTCCAGGGAGGAGCCGATCATGATCATGAGATTGCAGCGGGATGCCCAGGCGAAGGCCTTGGTCAGCGCTCGTTGCGGCATGGGCTGTCCGAAAGAAACCGTCGACGGTTTGACCAGGCCGCTGCAGAAATCGCAAATCACCTCGGGTGCTCCGTCTTCAAGGCGCCTCTGAATAACTTCGATGTCCCACGCGCGATTGCAATCCAGGCAATGGGCCGTGCGGTTGGTTCCGTGGAGCTCGATGACGCGGGCGTTTCCGGCAAGCTGGTGCAACCCGTCGATGTTCTGGGTGATGATGCCTTGGAGCCGGCCCAGACGTTCCATATTCGCCAGCGCCTGATGCCCGGGATTGGGTCGCGCCCTGAGCAGATCCCGATTCAGCTCCCGATGCATGGCCCAGTATTCCACCCTGTCCTTGCTGCTCGCCAGGAAATCCTGGTAAGTGACGGTCCTGTATTTTTCCCAGACGCCTCCGGGGCTGCGGAAATCGGAAAGGCCCGATTCGGTGGAGACCCCCGCACCCGTAAAGGCGATGGAGCAGGAGGACTCGCGCAGAAGTTCCACGGCCTGTTCAAGACGTATTTTCAGTGAGCTCATCATTCTACCTTCCAGCCTCGGATCCTTAATCTGAAGACGATTTCATGTTCCAAACCGCCTTGGTTTCTTTTCAACCTTTGTTTTATCCTGCTATTTTACACAATTTCTCCCTCCATGTGAAACCTCTTTCTTTTATCGCCAGTCTTTTTTTTCCGCCAGGATCTGCTGGCGAAAGCGGAAAATCTCGTCCAGTCGCCGATTGACCAACCCTGCGGCGGCTGCTCCGAAAACACCGAAAGGTAAAGCATAAGTGACAAGGTCCCGAATCTCGACACCTTCAGCCGTTTCGCGGAAATGGTGTTGATGGTGCCAAAGACGGTAGGGGCCAAAACGCTGTTCATCGACGAAGAGGATCGGCTCGACCATGTGAGTTATTTCCGTAATCCACTTGACTGAAACGGGTGGGAAGGGAGTTACACGGTATTCGATGAGGAGTCCCGGATGCATCCGTTCGGGGAGTTTCGAGGCGATGCGGAATCCCAGATCCGGTGGGGTAATCACAGGAAGATTCCTGGGGTCCGAAAAGAAATCCCAGGCTGCCTGCAGCGAAGTTCCGATAAATTGCGTTTTCTCCAGCCGGTGTATTTTCATGAAAATTCCAAAAACCACTATTTTCAATTTATTGACCGGTTATTCATCTGGCTCAGGTTGGTTCTTCAGGATCAGGAAATTCCTGCACTGACACCTTTGTTGCTGGCGCCGGCCAGATAATCATGGCTATTATACCGGGAGAGCCGGAAAGGTGAAAGCTGTCATGGAAGGAGAGAAATCCGGCGAAGGGGTTGACAGAGTATTCAAGTATAATATAAATATATGGATATTGCCGAAAAGGAGACATCATGAAAATTACCGAAGAAGCCAGAAAAGAGCTTCAGAAGATATTGGGCGAGAATCCTGGAAAGAAGTTTCGGGTGTCCTTTCAGGGGTTTGGCTGAGGCGGTCCCCGTCTGGGATTGGCTCTGGAAGAGCCAAAGGAAAAGGATCAGCCGGTTCGGATCAATGAAGTTGACTTTCTCATGGATGATCTGGTCCGTCCCCACGTACAGGATCGAATCATCGATCATTCGCCCCAGGGATTCATCATTCTTCCGGCATCCGCGGGACTCTGCTGATATTCCACCCTCTGAAGTTCTGAAATGAATGAGAGTGAAAAAAGCCCGCCTATGGCGGGCTTTTTTTATTCCATTCCGCCACGATAGTTGAAGGAAGAGGCCCCCGGAACGTCGGCCTCCTGCCTCAGGGCCGCCATCACTGTTTTTCCTGCCGGTGAAAAGGGGCCCGGTTCGCGCAGATCGATAAGGAATCGGCCGCAGCCCAGGCTCTGCAGATCGCGAAGCTCTCCAAGAAGAGAGAAGTCCTGCTCGGGAGTGATCACCGTAAGGCCCGAGCGGTCGTCGACGAAAAACTGTTCGCCGCGGCCGGAAACCAGGGGCCGATCGGAGCGGGCGCCTCGGATTCGGATGCGGGAGGTCATCAGCGGAACCCTGTCGTAGACGACCAGGGCCGCCGGAATGCCCACGTTGCGGGAGAGCAGATCCTTCAGGTTGTTCCGGTCGTCCTCGATATGGCCGGTGAATTCCCCCGCCCCGAGTTCACGCCAGGCCAGAGTCGCCTGACTGTTCAGGGAGTAGAGTCGAAACCCGGCGGTCAGTCGCAGATCCTCGAGTCCTTCGAAGAGCAGGAACTGCCCCGGATTATTGAGGCGAAACCGTTTGAACCCCCGGGCGACCAGATCCTTGACGGCGGCTTCGAAAAAATCCCAGCGGTCATCGAAGATGATAAAAGGCAGATCCCAGGTAATCCCCTCGATGTATCGGGCGGACCGGGTCAGTCTCTCCGATCCTCTCAAAGTAGCCGGGGACAGAGGAATAAGAAGATCATCCACCAGGGGATCGTTCAGGATGTGCATATCCCGCAGATCCCGGACGGCGACGGTGATCTGCCTGCCAGGAGGCGGGGCATCGGTGCGAGGCCGCAGAAGTTCCGAAATTGCTCCCTTCAGTCCCTTTCCCCGTGCTGTTCGGCGGGTTTCCGTCACCGACGTCCTCAGGCGGCGGTAAAAGTCGCGACGGATCTCTTTCAGCCGACTGGGCGGGATCACCACTGGAGGCAGGTTCCCGGTTTCCAGCCCCACCAGGTGAAAATGGTCCACGCCCGATTTCCTGAAAACGCCTTCCAGGGTGGAGGCGGAAAGGGGCCTCTCCACTGCGGGGAAATTCTCCACCGGATACTCCTGAATCAGGGAAACGCTTCCGGCCCGTCCACTGACGATGAGACGGTCACCGGTCATTTCCAGGTGCAGTCGGACCGGATCGGGCTCGGCGGCGGTTGCCTCGAGCCTCTTTCGTCCGGCGGCCTCGCTGAGGGTGAAGGCCTGCTCGGAAGACACTTTGAAAACCGAATCGCCGACTCGGAAGGACTCCTCTCGGGGAGAGGAAAGGGTAACTGCCGCGCCTGCGGGGGAAAGCTTTACCGTGCGGGTCCCCATCCGGATTTCCCGGACGGTGAAAGCGATTCCGGCCTGATCCGACCGGGGTTGGATCCGCACCCGGTCTCCCACGTGAAGACGATCTTTTGATGTGAAGGTAAATGCGGCGCCGCGTATCGAGGAGATCTCCCCCAGGAAGCGTCCGGTGGCGCCCTTGAGGGAGGGAACGGCAATGTCCGAGGGATCGGCGCCTGTCAGGAATCCCCGGGTGGGGGGGCGTCCAAAGGAACCTTTGAGCAGTTCCTTGGCGTTGCGGATGTTCTCGCGACGGCGGGCCTCAGGGGCGTCGATGACTTTCCGATAGGCGGAGACAACGCTGAAGACGTATTCGGCGCTTTTCATCCGGCCTTCGATCTTGAAGCTGCGCACACCGGCCCGGCGCAGTTCAGGAAGCAGGTCGATGGCGGAGAGATCGCTTGTGGAGAAATAATAGCCCTCCTCCCGACCGTAGCGGAACCGTCTCCGGCAGGGCTGCGCGCAGCGTCCGCGATTTCCGCTCTGTCCACCCATCCAGGATGAAAAGTAGCACTGCCCCGAAAAGGAGAAGCACAGGGCGCCGTGAACGAAGTGCTCCAGTTCCAGGGTGGTGTTTCGCCGGATTGTGGCGATTTCTTCGAGGGTGAGCTCCCGGGCAAGGATTCCTCGGGAAAACCCCATATTCTCCAGCATGCGGACGCCTGCGGAATTATGAATGGTCATCTGCGTGGAGGCATGGAGCTCCAGGGCGGGAAAATGCCTTCGTGCCAGGCGCCAGACCGCGAGATCCTGGAGAATCACCGCATCGATCCCCATCGCTTCCAGAGCGTCCAGTGTTTCCGCAAGCGCGGGCAGTTCGCTTTCCTTGATCAGGGTATTGAGGGTGACGAACACCTTCCGCTCTGCCCGGTGGGCATAGGTGGTCATCCGCTCCAGATCCCGGAGGGTAAAATTTCGGGCGCGGGCACGGGCCGAAAAATCTTTCAGTCCGCAGTAAACGGCGTCGGCTCCGGCTTCCAGGGCGGCGAAAAAGGTCTCGAGGCTCCCGGCGGGGGAAAGAAGTTCGGGGCTGTGCAGGGTGCTTTCCATTTGCCATCCGAAAAAAAAGGGCCGGGAATTTCCCGGCTCAAGGCTGTTTGCATCAATGTATCACGGGGGAGAATCTTCGCACAAGCAGGATGCAGCAGGGGGCGTCAAAGCTCGTCGGCAGCTCAGCCCATCAGCCCCCGGTCCACGAAACTGATGTAGCGGCCGCTGCCGATAATGATGTGATCCAGGACGCGCACTCCCATGAGTTCTCCCGCTTCCCGGAGCCGGGTGGTGATCTCCAGGTCCTCCCGGCTGGGAGTCGGGTCCCCTGACGGGTGATTATGAACGAAAAGTACCGCCGCGGCCGAATCTCGTATCACCGGAGCGAACACCTCCCGCGGATGGACGATGCTGGCGTTCAGGCTTCCTTCGGAAACCCGGACTTCCCGGATGATCCGGTTTTTGCCGTCGAGGAGAAGCGCGAGAAAGACCTCCCGCTTGTGGTCCCGAAGTCGCTCGTGATAGTGGCGGAAGACGTCGGCAGAGGAAGTGAACCGATCCCCTGGCCGCAGGCTTTCGGCGCCAAAACGTCTGGCGATCTGGAATACGGCAAGAATTTCGGCCGCTTTGGCTGGGCCGATACCTCGGGTAACGCACAACTCGGCCACTGTCGCACGAGAGAGTTCGCGAAGAGAACCGAAGCGCTGCAGAAGCAGTCTGGCCTGATCCACAGCGCTTGTGCGGCTTGTCGCATCCCCGGTGCGGATCACCAGGGCCAGAAGCTCGGCATCTGTCAGGGCGTCGGGCCCCCGCTCCAGAAGTTTCTCCCGCGGACGCTCCTCGGCAGGCCAATCCTTGATTCTTTGCATTTTCCCCCTCCCCTGTGAAAACAGATGCATGCATCATAGCAGAGGGAATAATTCTTTTCCTCATTAAAATGAGTTTTCAGGAGGGGGAGTCGCCTTATTTGAGAGGAGTGCCCCAGAAGGTCTTCATGACCTCCCTTTCCCAGGGGGTGAGAATCACCTGCCGTTTCAGCATGATCTCTTCCATGGTCAGGAAGGGGAGCTGTTCTTCAATGGCCTTACCGATCCGATCCCGTTCATGGCAAAGAATACAGCGGGTCTGGATGATCTGGAGGTATTCTTCATATCCGAGGGACGCCGCGGCATCTTTTTTCCCGGTCCCGCTTTCTTCCAAGGGCGACAGCCCCCAGAAGGGACCCAGGACCTCTCGATCTCTACGATCCATGGCGCCCCTTTCCAGCATGCGGGCCCTTATCTCCTCCAGTTCACCCTCCGGGATCCGGGATTCGCGGGGCGCCCGAAAAGGGGAATCGCCCTGAAAATGGCCGCCCAGGTTTTTGTCCTGCGATACGGCCGGCGCCGCGGAGAGGATCATCAGTGCCGAAACGAGGAGGGAAAACCTACTCGCGGACATAGATGTCGACATCCGTTTCATGGACCATGGCCATAAGATGGGCATATTCCGATTCGATTATTTCGTAGTGGTTCCGCGTTTCCTGCGCCATACGCTCGAAAACGGCGCGGACGCTCGGGTCAATGATGCGGGAGGCGGTAAGGCGAAGGTTTTTCTCCAGGTCCTCCTCTTCCCTGAGGGCGATTTCCATGGCTTTTCGTTCATGGATATCCTCGTTTATGGCTTGGCTCAACTCCTTGAGCATGGCCGAATCGTTTTTCGGAGGACGTGTCATGAATTCCTCGAACGAACCCAGATCGTCGCCCTTGTAGAGAGGAAAAAAGTGGGATGCATGTTCCCGTTCTTCCTGGGCCAACAGCTCGAAAACCTTTCGCGCACGCTCATTCCGGGCGATCTCGGCGGCTTTTTTGTAGAAGTCGCCAACGTTCTTTTCGGTTTGGATGGCCAATTTGAGGGCTTCCTGAAGATTAAATTCCTGTGGCATGAAAATCCTCCCTTCTTGCCCGCCCGGGAGCGCCGGAACGGGACTGAACCATGTAATAAAATCACCTTTGAGGTCAAATTATAACTGTTACGGTCTTGATGTCAATTGAGGTTCTCGAGGCATGGTGGCAGCGGTTCCCTTTGGGAATCGGATCTTTGGGGTGGTTGCCGAAATGATCGGCAGAGGAAAGGGGGGGGGCGAATCAGGTTGTGGACCTGATCCATTCGTCGATGGCAACCGCCTGATCATCGGGAAGATCGAGGAATTTCAAGCCCATTCCGGGTTCAACAGGGGATTTTCTGGAAAACTCTCTTTTCCAGACTACTTCGCAGCGGCACTGGATTTTGTTGTTGAGTGGAGGAGGTAGCGGAATTTCCACCTGAAAGGTGCTCCCGGGTTCCCGTGGACTGACGGTAGCGATGAACAATCCTCCCCGGCTGATGTTTTTCGCGTATCCGAAGAAGCATCGTGGACCTTGATCCACTTTTGCCTTCAGGACCAGAAGCGGCGATCTTAGAGATTTTCTGGCATCCGCCTTCGCTGCTTTCTTCTCTTCTCTCATCATTTTCCCGTAAGTTACTGCAGAATTCCGATCTAAATCGCCTCCTGGGCTAGTGCTCAACCGGAAACCCCCGGAAAGCACAAATGCAGTTTTCGATCTGGAAACCAATAATTTTTCGCAAGGTCAAGGAAATCAAGGATTTGAGCGGAGGCGTAGTACTTTACGCCGCACAATCAAATCCGCGGGTTGACGCGGAGATTGCGGAAAATGGACGTTTCCGGACGAAAACTAGGCTACAATATTCCCGGATTCAAGGCAAGCGGCTTGTTGCCGGTTTGCCGTTTTCATTCGGCGTCCCTCCCTGCAGGCGCCGCAGCAAATCAAGCTGTCGGGCAGGATCCTCCGGAGAGGTCAGGCCGGTTAATTCCAAGAGGGGAGGAAGGGACGCGTCGCAGGAGCCGCGGGGAAAGGGTCCGGTGGAGAGAGCATGAATGAGTTTGCGGGTTTTCAGGCCGTCGAACCAAATGTGGAAGGCCCTCAGTCGTGAAGCCTGGTCCCGGTGATTTTTGAAAATCCGGGGCCACACGGAAGAAAACCCGAGAGTATTCAGGCAAGAGGCCAGATGGGGCGATATTTCACCAGCCTGCGCCATAATCCTTTTGCCTTCCGAATCTTCGCCCCTTCCCACAAGGCCCAGCCAGTCCCTCAGAATAAAAAAGCAGGTGGGATGGTAAAAAAGGATCGCTTCTTCACCAGCCAACACCCGGCTTACGATTCGGCCGGTGCCGAAAGGGACACGGAAGGAGGGGCGGGAAGAGGGGTATACGGTTGTACCTTTAACCTGACGGACGCCTGTGGTTTTGGCGAGTTTCTGGAGAAAATAGAAGTCCTCTCCGGCCTGCCGTGGTGGAATTCCGTCGGCCCTGACATAGGATTCGGCGGTGCAGGCCATGGCGCTCCCCACCGTGTGAAAGGCATAGGGAGAGCCCGACAGGGAGAGGCCCAGGACATAATGGCGCAGGAAAATCTCATACTGGGTGATGGCATTTTCAACAGCGGGAGTTTCCCCGGCCTGGTGGCGGAAAGGCAGGACGGCGCCGCCCTGAGAGGTCGTTTTAAAGTGATCCGCCAGAGCGCAGAGGTAATCCGGCCCCACCAGGGTATCGGCATCCAGACAGGCGAGATAGGGCGGATGATCTTTGCCGTTCTCCAGCAGAGGCAGAATCAGATCCAGCCCGATCCGTCTGGCCAGGCCCACACCCCCGTTCTTCGAGGGCATTTCCCGGCCGGGCGAGGCGGCATCGACGACGGCCAGGCGAATCGATGGTGGGACCTCTCCGGAGGCGAGGCGCTCCAGATCCCGGATGTTTCGTGATTTCTTTTCGCAGGGCGCATCTTCGCGATGGTTGATCACCACCACAATCAGAATCCGCGAAAGAAGACATGGAGGATTCAGTGCCAGGCTCTGCAGGGTTGCGAAAAGGGAATCCCCCTCGGCCAGAGAAGGGATGACCACTGCACCGGCAAAAGGTCCCGCGAGATCCCCTTCCAGATGCCAGGGGCCTTTGACGGCTCTGGTGCGGAGATATTTTTCCATGTTTCCGTTAATGAGTGGGAACTCCCTGCTCAAATCAGTCCCGGCAGAACAAGAGCCCGCCTTTAACTTTCGCGTCCGCGGATAAAAATCAGGAGCCGACTTCCCCCAGTGTCTCTATCATTTCTTTCAGCGGATCTCCGGCGCCCTCCACCCAGTGGATTATCGTTCCGTTTCGCTCCATGCGTCGAAACCAGGTCTCCTGGCGCTTTGCAAACTGGTGGATGGCGCTGTTCAGTTTCTGGAACATGTCATTCCGATTCAGATGGCCCTGAAGGTGCCGGGCGATAAGACGATATTCCAGACCATAGAATTCAAGAGCCTCCCAGGAAGCACCTTTTTCATGCAGGCGGCTCACCTCCTCGATCATCCCGTGCGCCAGTCGCTCTTTCAGGCGGGCAGTGATGCGCCGTCTCAGAACGGCACGCTCCCACCGAACGCCAAAAACAACTGGACGCAGTTCCGGAAGAGCAATTTCCACCTCGGCAATTCTCTCGCCTTCAGCGATTTCAATGGCCCGGGTCAGGCGGTTTCGGTCCTGCAGGTCGGAGATGTTGTGTTGTTTCGGGCGAAGGGAGAGGAGGCGTGAGCGCAGCTCTTCGTGCGAAAAGCCCTCCAGTTCGGAGCGAAGGACGGGATTTTCCGGGACCTCCGCCAGAGCATATCCCTGGAGGACCGCATCAAGGTACAGGCCGGTTCCTCCGACAAGAAGGGGAAGTCTGCCGCGGGAGCGAATTTCCTGAAAGACTTCCAGGAACCGCCTCTGGAATTCAAAGACGCTGAATTCTTGGCCGGGATCGGCGATGTCGATGAGATGGCAGGGAACCGAGCCGTATTCCTCCAGATCCTTTCCGGTGCCGATATCCATTCCCCGGAAGACCTGACGGGAGTCGGCCGAAATGATTTCTCCACCAAGACGGAGGGCGGCCCCTACACCGAGGCGTGTTTTCCCCGAAGCGGTGGGGCCGAGAATCACGAGAAGGTTGTAGGAAGGTTCAAGGTTCAAGGTTCAAGGTTCAACTTTCTTACCAGGTTCCCATCCGGAAACCCTGGGAAGCACAAATGCGGTTTTCGATCTGAAAACGAGTCATTTTTCGCAAGATCAAGGAAATCAAGGATTTGAGCGGAGGCGTAGTACTTTACGCCGCACAATCAAATCCGCGGGTTGACGCGGAGATTGCGGAAAAGGGCCGTTTCCAGACGAAAACTACCAAGTTTGTCGGCCTAATGTAGACTTTTTGTGGCAGAAATTCAACGCTTGCCGCATGTGACGAGTTTCACCCTTTATTTTGCGGGCTTTATCTGATAGATTCAGTCTGATTTAAAATTCAAATTTGCAGGTAATCCGCACGAATGATGATATCCAGAGCCGCTCCCGATCCCGATCAGCCCGTTGTCCTTCCCCGTTCGGAACATTCCATCTCCCGCAAAAGGATCGACGAGAATACCCTGAAGGTTCTCTACCGCCTGAAGCGCCAGGGACACAAGGCCTATCTGGTGGGCGGAAGCGTGAGGGACCTCCTTCTGAACCGCATCCCCAAGGATTTCGATGTGGGCACGGACGCCACGCCGAACCAGGTCAAGAAGATCTTTCGCAACTGCTTCCTGGTGGGGCGGCGGTTCCGTTTAGCGCATATCCGCTTCGGAGGCAATCAGGTCGTCGAGGTGGCAACCTTTCGACGGAAGGCTGTATCGGAGGATCTGCCCGAGGATTCGGCGGAGCATCACCTGGTCGTCGAAAACGTGTTCGGCACTCCCGCAGAGGATGCCTTCCGGCGTGATTTCACCATCAATGCCCTCTTTTATGACGTAGCGTCATTCTCCGTTCTTGATTTCGTGGGGGGGCTGGACGATCTGGAGAACCGGAGGATCCGAGCGATAGGAGATCCTCTGGTGCGCTTTGTCGAGGATCCTGTGCGAATGCTGCGGGCGCTTGAATTCGCCGCGCGGCTCGATTTTTCTCTGGACGAAGAGGTGCGGGAGGCAATTTACAGACGAGCGCCCCTCATCGCCGAGGCGGCTCCGGCTCGACTGCGGGAAGAGGTGATGGAGCTCTTTCGTCATCGGGTGGGCGGCAAAGTGCTTCGCAGCGCCCGGAACATAGGGCTGATCGGTCATCTTCTGGCGGGTTACGAAGGGGATGACGAGACCTTCGATCTCCTGGAGCGGGTGGATGCCCGGACTTCCCAGGGACGGGAAGTCAACGAGTCCTTCGTCCTCGCCGCCCTCTATCTCTCCCGTTTTCGCCGAACGTGCCCCTGCACCGGGGAAACGTCCGTCAGCGACGCGATCCGGATTGCGGGGCTGGTCATTTCTCCCCATGTTTCCTATTTCCGGATCTCCCACGGCATCCGTCATCAGGCCAGGGAACTTCTTATCGGCTTTTTCCGTCTGAGCCGAGGCCTGGGCTTCCGTGGAGAAAAACGCTTCCTTCGGCATCCGCTCACGCCATTATCTCTTGAACTTTTCACGCTCTGGACTGAAGTGAGCGGAGAGGGAAAGGATCTGCCCCTTTCCTGGAAAAAGGCTCTGGAAGGGCTGGAGGATGGCGGAGAAAGGCCCGCCGCAAAACGGCGGGATTCGCGACCTCGACGGCGAAACGCCGGGCGAGGGAAAAAATCCCCTTCCTGAACAGAGGGCTAAGCGTCCGTGGGCAACGTTTCCTTCTCTGCACAAGCGGCGCGTTGGCCATTGATTCCTTTTGCTCCGGACTTCGAATGGTATCCGAAGCTTTCTCAATCCGCCCCATGCCGTCGAAAATTCAGGAAATATCATCCTGCGAGGTGGATCGACGCATACGGCGGATCAGCAGTCGGAGACGGCTTTTTTCACTCCGTGTCAGTCTGCGATCCCGAAAGACCGCGCCGCCGTAAATCTCGGTGAATTCGCGGCAGAGAGGATCGTCCGTTCGTCTGCAGAGATCCTGAAGGCCCATGTTTCTCGACAAGGGCGCCCATCGGTGTTTTTTCTCCGCCCGAGCCATGAATCGCCGAAAAAGGCGCTCCTCGGGACCGGACCATCTTCGACGAAACAGAATAAAGCCCCCGGTAAAACACAAAAATATGACGACAGCGAGCCATCCCGCGATCTTCCTCGGCACGGAAAAACTCCCCGGTTCAAGCAGACCGGTCTGCAGCAGGCGTATCTGCCTCTCCAGTCCACCGGCAATCACTGCCCGGTTCCAGTAAAAATCCACCACATCCAGGATGCGCGAGCTCAGGGACATCTGCCGGCCTGTCAAAGCTGCCGCCGCCCCCGCGTTCTGCGCCAGTCGGGTGGGATCGATTCGAATCCAGCTGTCCCTGACGAGCGCCTCCGTCCAGACATGGGCGTTGTCCGTCGAGAGGGCGTAATATCCTCCGATCCTTTGGTATTCCCCCCCCCAGATAGCCGCCGACCAGTCTCGCGGGCACTCCCATGAGCCGCAGCATGAGTGTGAAGGAGGCCGCGAAATGTTCACAATAACCCCGTTTATCCGCAAACAGAAAGGCATCCACCGGATCGTCTTGAACGGACAGTCCTTCTCTGGAATATGTGAGCCGACGCCCGAGGAAATAGCGGCGGAGAAGGTCGACTTTTTCTCCGGCCGTTGCGGCTCTCTCCGCCAGGCTGGCAGCTGCGGTTTTCACCCGGGGCGAGGCTCCATCGGGAGTCCGAAGATAGAAATCCAGCTGAATATCCCTGCTCCGCAGTTCCCCCCCCCGCCGGGAGACGGTCCGATAGCGAAAGGACTTTTCCGGATTGTCCGGTAGTGCGAAAACCCGGTCCGAGCTGCCCTGGGCAAGAGAGATTTCCCCGGGCAGAGGGACATCGAGAGCCGGCAGGAATCTGCCCGCTTTTTCCTTGGCGTAGATGGTCTGCTCCAGAGAACGCCCGTTAGAGACCTCGGCGCGTTCCCCGGCGGGAGGCGGTCTTCGGACCCATGCGTTTCCCTCCGGAGTATTAAGTACGATGCTTCTCCAGTAGAGGTTCTCTGGTGGAAGCTCTTCGGTCTGGATGCGGAAAACCACCCTGCCCGGGGTCTCCTGGGGAGATCTTGGGCCGGGAAGGACCTTCTCCCCAACGAAAGGCAAGCCCTCAGGATCAGGATGGAAAAAATTCCATAGGGGATAGGGGGTCCGGGGCAGAAGAGGAAAAAGGACAATCATCAGCAGCAGAGAGGCCGCGGGAAGGCCCAGGGCGATTTTGGCGATGGGCCGGAAATTCTGCCCGTCGAGGACCATCCCGGGAGAGGCGGACTGGAAGGCGGCCAGCATCAGACCCGCCAGTGTCAGCGCCAGCACCGGCAGAAGGAAAAGCATTCGGGAGGCGTCGGGATTCTGCAAAAAAGAAGCAGCCATGGCCAGAAGGGCGAGGACGAAAATCTGTCGGCAGTTGGGTCCGTTTTTCTCGGTCAGGAGACGAAGACCCAGAAGAAGGATGAGAAGTTCCGATATCGGTTCGATCGGATGGGTGCGGGTGATTCGGAAGATCTGAAAGAGGAAAAAAACAAGGGAGATAACGGTGACAGCCTTTTCCGGGAGGGGATGTTTTCCCCGTCGATCGAACAGTATTCCGGCCGCCGCTGTGCCTGCGAAAACCAGACGCAGGGAGGAATCCAATTGCGGAAAGACGGAGGCCGCACAGAGCAGGGAGATACCCCAGACGGTAATCTTGAGAAGGGAGCTAATGCGTACCATAAAGAGCCAGTTCAGTCAGCAAACGGATTCCATGGGTCCGGGAAACGGCCGGAGGAATCGTCCTTTCTCCGATCTGCAGCCCGAGGGGAATTTTCATTCGCAGGCTGTGCTCGATCAGAAAAGCCCCGTGCTGCAGACGCTCTTCCAGTCCGTTTCCAGGCAGCAGATCGGGATTGAGAATGAGAGAACCTCCCGTATCGGAGCTCAATTCCTTGATTTTCAGCTCCTCCTGCCTGGCCGAAAGTTTCCAGTGGATAAACTTGAGCGGCTCTCCCCTGTAATCCCCGATTCGGCTGATCTCTCCCTCCTGACTCCGGTGAAGACCGAGAACATCTCCGGAATCCCCTTTTTTCCCGAAACGGATCGGAGCGCAGGCGCGGGGCATGGGAAATACGATCACCCGCCGATCCACGGGCAGATCGCTCCAGCGAAGGAAAAAATCGACGGGAAAAATGGATCGGATACGAACTGTTTTGAGGTGATGAATCCCCCGCCCCGAGAAACGAAGTACGGCGGTTGCCGTGCGTTTTTCTCCGGGAGAGAGAGCGGTAAAAAAGGTTCTCGATTCCTGCAACTCCACCTGGATGAGAAAGGCTGGAAGAAAGCGGCGACGGTTTTCAAGTCGGATCCGAACGGCCACATCCCTCCCGTCATGGATTTCCTCGGGAAAGTCCAGGCAGACCTTCAGCTCTAGAAGGTTTTTACTTCCGAGAAGCCCCGAGACGATCAGGAATCCCAGAAGGCTGGAGACCATCAGGTAGAGATTGCCGTTTCCGGTGTTTACGGCCGCTACCCCGAGAAGGAGGGCCATCAGGATGAAAAGTATGCCGGTCCGGGTCGGCCTCAGGCCAGAGGCAGCGGGATGTCTTTGAGAATCGACTCGAATAATTCCCCCTTTCGGTGGCCATGAGACTCCGGTCGCAGGAGAAGGCGGTGGGCTCCGGTCGCTCCGGCAAGATCGCGAACGTCCTCGGGGAGGACATATTCACGCCCTTCCAGATAGGCGGCCGCACGGGCGGCCTCCGCAAGGTGAATGGCCCCCCGGGTGGAAATTCCGGTCAGAATCAGGGGGTGCTCCCGGGTAGCGGCGACGATGCAATAAATGTAATCGGTGATTTTTTCGGAGAGATAGATTCTCTCCCGGACGGCCCGACGTGCACGCAAAATATCTTCGCGACCGACCAGGGCCGCAAGGCCCCGGATCTCATCCCGGAGCCCCCCGCTTCGGATGATCCCCTTTTCGATGTCTTCCGGCGGGTAACCGAGCCCCGTGACGATCAGGAATCGGTCCATCTGGGATTCGGGAAGGGAATATGTGCCAACATATTCGCAGGGATTCTGGGTCGCGATGACCAGAAAAGGGTCCGGAAGGTCATGGGTGGTCCCCTCGATGGTGACTCGTCGCTCTTCCATGGCCTCCAGCAGTGCGCTCTGAGTCCGCGGCATTGCGCGATTGATTTCGTCGGCCAGAAGAACATGGCTGAATACGGGACCGGGGATGAATCGGAAGCGGTTTTCTTCCCGATCAAAAATGGAGAGCCCCGTGATGTCGGAAGGCAGAAGATCGCTGGTGCACTGGATGCGACCGAAGGAGAGGTCAAGGGCGTTTGCCAGAGCCAGTGCCAGCGTGGTTTTTCCCAGCCCCGGAATGTCCTCCAGAAGCAGGTGACCGCCTGATAACAGGGCGATGAAAGCCAGACGGACGGTGTCTTCCTTGCCCCGCATGAACCGGCTCGAGATGGTTCCCATCGCGTGCAGAATTTCTCTTCGACCATCCAGCGGTTCGGAGCCGGCAAAGGGAACAGGCCTGTCGCTCGAAAGGATGTTTTTCACGTGGATATCCCGAACATCTTTAATTATAAAATGCAAATAAAACTATACCATTTCAGCGGGAATTTTCCTGGACTTTCTGAAAATCACCTCGCGCCCGTTCGCTTCACTCACTCAAAAGAAGCAGGGCGCAACGAGAAATGCGTAAATTCTTTTGCATGAGAACACGTTGAATTTTGTGGGTGGCATTTTTTCGTGGCCGCCCTTGTCAACCCAGTCGATGGTTTTTCGGTTTTCTCGGAAGATTCAAACAGGCTCCGACCGGCTCCTGAGGACCACCAGATATCCGTCCGGATCGTGGAGCCATATCTCCCGCATGCCGAATTCCCTGTCATCGAGTTCATAGAGAATATGCAATTTTCGCCGCGTGATATTCCGGAGGACAGGGGTCAGGCTCTGTACAGAGAATTCCAGCATCATTCCCGTACCGAAAGGATGGCGGTCCAGGCTTTGAAAAAGAGCGGGGTGCCGGGACTCCAGAACGGAGGCTGGACGAAGCAGGATCACCGCATCTTCCAGCCGCAGAAGAAGGGCCGGAGGGGCGCCCGGAAGAGGAATGAAACGCTCCGGTTGCAGCTCCAGAATGTCCCGGTAAAAGAGCTCTGTACGATCCAGGTCGCGGACGGCCAGTGTCAGGGTGAACGGCATGAGATTCTCCTTCCCGGTGTTTGTCATCGGTCCGTGTTTTTGCGAAGGCATCCTTCCATGGTTCCGCAAACGAAGAGCCCATCGTTGACTCTCTTCGGATGCCTGTGATCTAATTGCCGATATGAATGAATCTCCCACCATTATCGCCTACCTTGGGCTCGGATCCAATCTCGGTGATCGTCGGGGCCATCTGGCCGGGGCCCGGGCCGCGCTCTCGGAGACGGGGCTGGTGCGACCGTGCGGGGCTTCTCCCCTGTACCTTGCCGAAGCGGTTGGCGGGCCGCCCGGCCAGCCTGATTTTTTCAATGCGGTTCTGAGGGTGGAGACCTCCTGCTCCCCGCGCCAGCTCCTCGAGAGTTGTCAGACCATAGAGGGCTGCTTCGGCCGGAAAAGGAATGAAATGTGGGGCCCACGGACCCTCGATATCGATCTCCTTTTCTTTGGGGACAGGATCTGCCGGGAAGCCGGCCTGGAAATTCCCCATCCGCGTCTTCACGAGCGGCGTTTCGTGCTGGCTCCCTTGCGGGACCTGGCTCCTGAACTGGTACATCCCCTGCTGCAGATGAAAATCGACCGCCTGTATGAGAGCCTTCGCAATTCCCAGTCGGTCCGCCGTCTGGCCGGAACCTGGTGATCCCATGATTCGTCTGCTTCTTCTTCTCATCCTCTTTTTTCTTGCCTATACCATTTATCATGCCGTCACCCGTTATCTGACCGGAGGAGCGGGAAAATCGATTCCGCCGGAAAAGACGCCAAAGGGAGAGGAAATGGTTCTCGACTCCCACTGTGGCACCTATCTTCCACGCGGCGACGCGCTGGAGAAAAGAATCGGAGGTCAGATCCATTTCTTCTGTTCGCCCGAATGCCGGGACGCGTTTTCCAGAAAATGATTCCCGCGGAGAATTTTCAGGAAATTCTCCTGCAGATGTTTTAATTTGTTCTGGCATTGAGTGGATTTTTCAGATAAAAAGAAAATAACTTTTTCCAAGGAGTTCGTTCCATGAAGTTTTTCATCGATACCGCCGACGTCGGAGAAATCCGTGCCGCCCATGATCTCGGGCTTGTCGACGGCGTAACCACCAATCCCTCCCTGATTGCCAAAAGCGGACGAAAATTTCAGGACGTCATTTCGGAAATCGCCGAAATCGTCGATGGTCCCATTTCCGCCGAAGTCGTATCCCATGAGGCGGCTGAAATGGTCCGGGAAGGTCAGGAACTGGCCAAGATCAATCCCCGGAGTATCGTGATCAAGGTCCCGATGACCGAGGAGGGGCTCAAGGCAGCCCATATTTTCGCGACAGAAGGCATCAAAACCAATGTCACCCTGGTTTTTTCTCCCCTCCAGGCCCTGCTCGCGGCCAAGGCCGGGGCAACGTACGTTTCGCCTTTTGTCGGACGATTGGACGATGTCGGACACGATGGGCTCGAAGGTGTCGACCAGATCCGAACCATCTTTGACAATTACGGCTATGGAACCGAGATTATCGTAGCATCCGTGCGCAGTCCCCTGCACGTGTTTCGCGCGGCCCTGGTCGGTGCGGAGATCTGCACCATTCCCTTCTCGGTCATGAAGCAGCTCGCCAGACATCCCTTGACCGATCTGGGAATCGAAAAATTCATGGCCGACTGGGAAAAGGCCAACCGGTAAGGGCGTCGCCGAAAGGCCACTCTATGGAGCGATATGCCTTTTAAAGGCTTCGCCTGAAAAGCCGACAGGCCCTGAAGTACGAAACTTCCGAGCACTCTTCTTTGGAGTTTGTTTTTCTCTTGCCATATTTTCTCAGGAACGGCACAGGATAAAAACGAGGCGGTGTATTTCTGTTTTTCCCGATGGATGCTTGACAATTGAATTTATGAGAGTTATTTTTCCTTCCGGAAAGCGGAACCGGACCTCTCGGGCAAATCCGGCCGAGGACAAAGACCGGGCCACTCTCGCCTCTCCTTCAAAAACCAGTCTTCCAGGCTCGGTGTTTCCTGTTGCTGAGAAAGAAGGAGGTCCGCCCCGGTTGGCGACTTGGCGACTCTTGATTCTCATTCTCATATCGTCGTCAGCTCTCTGAACCAGATCGCTGAGGATTGGCACGGCCGGCATTCGGTTGCCGGCTCGAGTTCATACATGGCTGTCCCGCTGCGGGAGAGCCGTCATTTTTTTCCAACTTTCATGTGAGGAACCTGGATCCATGAACATTCACGAGTATCAGGCCAAGGAGATTCTCAGGAAATTCGGGGTCGTCGTGCCCGACGGCCAAGTCTGCTACAACAGCAACTCGGCCAGAGACTGGGCCAAGCGTCTCAACGAAAAAGGGCCCTGGGTCGTCAAGGCGCAGATCCATGCCGGAGGACGGGGCAAAGGGGGCGGGGTTAAACTTGCCAGAACACCCGACGAGGTCAAAGCAATTGCCCGGGACATTCTGGGGATGACCCTTGTCACCCACCAGACCGGTCCGGAAGGAAAAGTGGTCAAGCGCGTGCTGGTGGAAAACGGTTGCAATATCGCCCGTGAGCTCTATGTCTCCATGCTGGTGGACCGCGCTACTTCCAAGGTAACGCTCATGGCCTCGGCCGAAGGCGGCATGGACATCGAGGAAGTGGCGGCCAAGACTCCCGAAAGAATCTTCTTCGAGGCGATCGATCCCCAGACTGGGCTGATGCCTTTTCAGGCCCGCAAGGTAGCCTTCAGGCTTGGTCTCGAAGGCAAGCAGATCAAACAGGCGACCCAGATCCTGACCGGTCTCTATCGGGCCTTCGTGGAATCGGACTGCTCACTGCTCGAGATCAATCCCATGGTCGTGACGGCCGAAGGAGACCTTCTCTGCATTGACGCCAAACTCAATTTCGACGACAACGCGCTGTTCCGTCATCGCAACATCCGTGATCTGCGCGACTACGACGAGGAAGACCCCAACGAGATCGAAGCTTCGCAGTACGATCTTTCCTATATCGCTCTCGATGGCAACATCGGGTGCCTCGTCAACGGGGCCGGCCTGGCGATGGCGACCATGGACATCATCAAGCATTACGGCGGCGATCCGGCCAACTTCCTCGACGTAGGGGGCGGCGCGACGATCGAGCGGGTCACCGAAGCCTTCAAAATCATCCTCTCCGATGAAAAGGTCAAAGGGATTCTGGTCAATATCTTCGGCGGCATCATGAAATGCGACGTGATCGCCACAGGAATCGTCGAGGCGGCCAAGCAGACCGGGATCAAAGTTCCCCTGGTGGTCCGACTCGAAGGAACCAATGTGGAAAAGGGGAAGAAGATTCTGGCCGAAAGCGGATTGAACATCATCGCCGCCGACGGAATGGCCGACGCCGCGGAAAAAATCGTCAAAGCCGTTTCCTAACGTGAGGGAGTCCTGAAAAATGAGTATCCTGGTCAATAAAGAAACCAAAGTCATCACTCAGGGAATTACCGGCGCCACCGGCCTGTTTCATGCCCAGATGGCCCGCGAGTACGGGACCAAAATGGTCGGTGGAGTGACCCCCGGAAAGGGCGGCACGGAAATCGACGGATTTCCCGTCTTCAATACCGTGCGGGACGCGGTGGAAAAAACCGGCGCCAGCGCATCGGTGATCTATGTACCCCCGGTCGGCGCCGCGGACGCCATTATGGAAGCGGCCGACGCGGGAATAGAGCTCGTGTGCTGCATTACCGAAGGGATTCCGGTGCTGGACATGGTCCGGGTCAAGCACTTCCTGGCGGATAAAAAAACACGTCTTGTCGGTCCCAATTGCCCGGGCGTCATCACTCCCGGCCAATGCAAAATCGGAATCATGCCCGGCTACATTCACAAGCCCGGATCCGTCGGTATCGTATCCCGAAGCGGCACCCTGACCTATGAAGCGGTCTGGCAATTGACCACCCGCGATATCGGCCAGTCGACCTGCGTCGGCATCGGCGGCGACCCCGTTAACGGAACCAATTTCGTGGACTGCCTTCGCATGTTCGAGGAAGATCCCGGTACGACGGCCGTCATCATGATCGGGGAGATCGGCGGAAATGCCGAAGAAGAAGCTGCGCATTTCGTCAAGGAAAACATGACAAAGCCTGTGGCGGCATTCATTGCCGGCGCCACGGCCCCTTCCGGCAAACGAATGGGGCATGCCGGGGCGATCATCTCCGGAGGAAAGGGCGGCGCCGAGGAGAAGAAAGCCGCTCTGGCTGAGTGCGGCATCAGCGTGGCGGACAGCCCCGCCGAAATGGCCGAAGCTCTTCTGAAGATCTACAAGCCCTGAGCTTGATCTGAACCAAAGCAAAGTGGCCTTGCCGGGAGGAGTTCTTTCCCTGCAAGGCCTTTTTTTCATGCTTTTGAATTCTCTGAAGATCCTTCCTCTCCGAGGCCCCTCCGCACCGGATACGACGCCTGAAACTTGCCTCTTTCGGTTGACTTTCCCGGAGCAGTCCTCGTATCATTCGGGGATGTGCGCGATCCGGCGACTCCTCCGCCGGGTAAGACAAAAAAACGGTTCCTGGAGAAAAAATGTCCATTCTTCAGATTTATCACTATCCCGAATCCGTCCTGAAAAAAGTCGCGGATCCGGTCGAAACCTTTGACGACGATCTTAAAAAGCTGGCCGAAGATATGGCTGAAACCATGTACGCGGCCCCTGGAGTGGGTCTTGCCGCACCGCAGGTGGGGATTTCCCGCCGCCTTGTCGTCATTGATTGTTCCCCCAGGGAAGAGAACCGCAGCCTGATTTTCGCCGTAAATCCCGAGATCGCAGAGCGTGAGGGAGAAGTGTTCGAGGAGGAAGGTTGCCTTTCCATTCCTGGTTATTACGCCAGCATTCCGCGAAGCGCCAGGGTGAAGGTGCGCTATCTCGATCTTGAGGGTCGCCCTGTGGAACGGGAAGCGACGGATCTTCTCGCCATCGCTTTTCAGCACGAGATCGATCATCTGGACGGGATCCTTTTCGTCGATCATCTCTCTCCGCTGAAAAAGAGTTTTTTCCGGAAGAAATATAAAAAAATCATGGAACAGCAGCAGGAGCAACTTTGATAGAACCCGCAAATATCCGAACAATTTTTATGGGCACTCCTGAGTTCGCTCTTCCCACTCTGAAAGGGTTGATCGATTACGGGGTGGATCTGAAAGCGGTTTATACCCAGCCCGACCGCCCGAGCGGACGGGGCAAGAGGCTTTCGCCTCCCCCGGTAAAGAGCCTGGCGGAAGAGCACGCCATTGCGGTTCGGCAGCCCCAGAGATTGAGAGCGACCGAAGCGGTGGAAGCTCTCAGGGCATTGGATCCCGATCTTATTATCGTGATCGCCTATGGACAGATACTGCCACAGAGCATCCTGGACATTCCGCGTTTCGGCTGCATCAACGTGCACGCCTCCCTGCTGCCGCAATACCGTGGCGCGGCGCCCATCAACAAAGCCATTATAGAAGGGGAGACGGAGACCGGGATCACCACCATGCTTATGGAGGCCGGCCTCGATACGGGCGACATGCTGGTGAAGAAATCGACTTCAATCGGCCCCGAGGAAACCGCCGGAGAACTCCATAATCGTCTGGCGCTTCTGGGCCGGGAGACCCTGATCGAGACTCTGGATCGTCTCCGTGCGGGAACTCTCGAGCCGGAGCCGCAGGACGATGATCGGAGCAGCTATGCTCCCATGCTGAAGAAGGAGGACGGGCGGATCGACTGGAGCCGGAGCGCGAGGGAAATTCATAATCAGATCAGAGGCCTCGATCCCTGGCCGGGCGCCTATACATTTCTGGACGGAACCATGCTCAAGCTTTTCCGAACTTCTCCCGAGAATGGCCCCTCCGCAAACCCCGGCGAGATCGTTTCTTCTGAAACCGGGGGAATACGCGTTGCCTGCGGCGATGGGATCCTGCGAATCCGCGAATTGCAGATCTCCGGAAAGAAACGGCTGGCCGCTTCCGAATTTCTGAGAGGCAGGTCGCTGTCCCCCGGCGCTCGACTGGAGACCTGAATTTGTCTTCCGCCGCACCTTACAACGAGGAATTCAAGCCCCGCAAAAGGGTGTTCATCGGCCTGCTCATGCTCGCCTGTGCGCTTGTGCTGGGGATTGCCTTTCTGCTGTGGTGGGTTCCTTCCGTCGGTCTCGGTTCCATTCATCCCGTGCTTCCGATCCTTTTCGGCGCGGTCCTGGCGGGACTGGCCATTCTTGTAACGGCGGGGCTATCCCTTCTGATTCTGACGCTGGTGACCGGAAAGGACCTGTTCTTTTCCGAAAAGCTGCGCAAAGTGGTCATCCGCTATCTCTTTCCCGCCATAATCGGCATCGGACGACTATTCGGCATCGATCGGGACACTCTCCAGCAGTCCTTCATCGCTCTGAACAATCAGCTCGTGCGCGCCAGGAAAATCCGCGTTCCGACTTCCCGGGCTCTTATTCTGCTGCCTCACTGCATACAGCTCTTCGACTGTGCCATCAAGATCACGGGGGACGTGGATAAATGCATCCGATGCGGCGAATGCGACATCCGGGACCTGGCGGAGTTGGCCCGAAAGCGGGGAATCAAAATCGCCGTGGCAACCGGCGGAACTCTGGCGCGGAAAATCATCGTGGAAAAAAAGCCCCGATTCATTCTGGCGGTCGCCTGCGAACGGGATCTGACTTCCGGAATTCGGGATTCCTATCCCCTTCCGGTGATCGGCATTCTGAACCGGCGCCCCAACGGGCCCTGCTTCAACACCCACATTATTCTCAAGGAAGTCGAAGCGGCCCTCGACGAACACATCGTCGCCGGATCTTGATTTCCTCGACTCCCGTAATTATTTTGAGATATAATGGTGACGGCATCAGGCCGAAAGAAGCAACAACTTAGGAAAGGGCTTTCCAAAGAGATGAACACGCTGAAAACAATCATTCTCATGATTTTGCTTACTCTGGTCCTGGTCTGGGCGGGAGCTGCGCTGGGCGGCCGGGGCGGCGCCATGATCGCGCTGGTTTTCGCAGGAGTCATGAACTTCGGTTCTTATTGGTTTTCCGACAAAATCGTGGTGAAAATGTATCGGGGCAAAGAGGTAAATGACGGCCCGCTTTTCCAGGTCGTTCAGGAGATCTGTCAGCGAAACAACCTTCCCATGCCCCGGGTCTATACCCTTCCCCAATCCACGCCAAACGCCTTTGCCACCGGACGGAATCCGAAGCATGCGGCGGTCGCCGCCACCGATGGGATCCTGCAGATCCTGTCCCGGGAAGAGCTGATGGGGGTGATGGCACACGAAATGAGCCACGTCGGCAACCGGGATATCCTCATCGGAACCATTGCGGCTACCATCGCAGGAGCCATCTCCTACCTGGCCCATATGGCACAGTGGGCGGCGATTTTCGGCGGCTTCGGTCGGGACGACGAGGACCGCAATCCTTTCGTCCTGATCATAATGATGATCGTTGCGCCGCTGGCTGCCATGCTAGTGCAGATGGCCATATCCCGCTCCCGCGAATATGAGGCCGACAAGGCCGGCGCCCGGATGGTCGGAAATCCTTTTTACCTTGCCAACGCCCTGCGTAAACTGGAAAGCGCCAACCGGCAGATCCCCATGAAGGGGGTCAATGAAGCGACCGCCCATATGTTCATCGTTAATCCGTTGAACGGCTCGGGACTGAAAAGCCTGTTTTCCACCCATCCTCCGGTCGAGGAGAGGATCCGGCGCCTGGAGAATATGCGGTAGCGAAGACTCAAAATCGAGGAAAGTAGCGGGGGCGTGACCGAGGCGCCCCCTTTTTTTTGACCATCGGTGAAAAGCGCAAACAACCGGATAAGAAGAACATATGGCTGAAAGAACCGACGATCATTCCCGTTTCGATTCGCGCAGGACGGCTTTCGAAATTCTCTGCCGCGTGGAGGAAGGGGCCTTTGCCGACATGGCTCTCGATGTCGCCCTGGGCAAAAGTTCAGCCGGAGATGTTCGCGACCGACGCCTGACCACCGAACTCGTTTACGGCACTCTGCGAAAACGCGGACAGCTCGATTTCGCCCTCTCTCGTTTCTGTCGCAAGCCTCTGGAAAAAATTGAATCGAGAGTTCTCTGGCTGCTACGCCTCGGTGCTTACCAGATCCTGAACCTGGATCGTGTTCCAGATCGGGCTGCGGTCAATGAGTCCGTGGAGCTGGCCCGACGGGAAGGCCTGTCGCGGGCCACGGGCTTTCTCAACGGGGTGCTGAGAAATCTTGTGCGGCAAAAGGAGGCTCTATCCTGGCCCGAATTCGACCGCGATCCTCTTTCCCACCTCAGGGACGTTCTGTCTCTGCCGGAATGGCTGGCTCGCCGCTGGATCGCCGAACTGGGAGCGGAAGAAGCCCGCGACCTGGCCACCGCCATGCTGGAGCCTGCGCCTCTGACCTTGCGGGTCAATACCCTTCGCATCTCCCGCGAGGACTATCTGAAGGAGCTGGCTTCCGCAGGGCACCAGGCGATCCCTTCGGAATTCGCTCCCGAGGGGGTGATCGTCACGGCCAGGGGAGAGGAGCTGCTGCCGGGAGACGAAGCCGGGTGGTATCAGGTCCAGGACCAGGCGAGCATGCTCATTGCCCATCTTCTTTCCCCGGAAAAGGGGGACAGGATTCTGGACGCCTGCGCAGCACCGGGTGGGAAAACGACTCACACAGCCGCCCTCTCGGAAAACGACGCATCCATTCTGGCGTTGGACATTCATCCCCGGAGAGTGGAACTTATCGCTGAAGGGGCGCGACGGCTGGGATGCCGTGGAATCGAAACGAAATCATGGGATCTGACCCTCTCCCCCGATTTTCTTGAGCCCGGGAGCCTGGACCGCGTTTTGGTGGACGCTCCCTGCAGCGGTCTCGGAGTGCTGCGGCGCAATCCCGAGATCCGCTGGCGACGGCGGCCGGAAGACCTGAAGGAACTGGCCCGGCGGCAGCTTGCCATATTGAACAATGTCGCGCCTTTTGTCCGAGAAAATGGAATCCTTCTCTACTCGCTCTGCACCATCGCTCCACAGGAGACGACGGATGTGGTCCGCCATTTTCTGGCCGGCCAGCCCGAGTTCGGCCTGGAGGACCTTCGGGAGACCGCTCCGGAACACTGGCGCCTTCTGTTCGATTCCCATGGCTTCCTGCGGACGGTTCCTCACCGTCACGAAAGAATGGACGCCTTTTTCGCTGCACGCCTGCGAAGGCGGTGACCTAGAAGCGATGAAGGTGCAGGAATATTTTCTCAATTGAACTTTGCGGTGCGGGCATGATAGTTTTATTGCCAGGCTGCTGAGATGAGCCGAAATTTCAGGACAGGAAATGAAATGATCAAAATTGCTCCTTCCATACTGTCGGCGGACTTCGGGCGCCTGGGCGAAGAGATCCGGGCGATTGAAGCCGGAGGCGCCGATTACGTCCACGTGGATGTGATGGACGGCCATTTCGTGCCAAATATCACCATCGGTCCTCCAGTGGTGGCCGCTCTGCGCCGGGAAACCTCCCTGCCGCTGGATGTGCACCTGATGATCGCAAATCCCGATCTTTACATTCCCGATTTCGCCAGGGCGGGAGCGGATATTCTGACCGTGCATGCGGAGGCGGTCTCCCATCTCCATCGCACTGTTCAACTGATCCGAAGCCTGGGCAAGAAGGCGGGTGTGTCCATCAATCCGGCTACACCGGTCAGCAGCCTGGAGGTGATTCTGGAGGATCTGGATCTGGTGCTGGTGATGACGGTAAATCCCGGATTCGGAGGGCAGGATTTCATACACTCCTGTCTCCCCAAGATCGAAGCGCTGCGCCGCGACATTAACCGGCGCGGACTGCCCACGGAGATCGAGGTTGATGGGGGAGTCAAGCCTGACAATATCCGACGGATCGCCGCCGCCGGCGCCGATGTTTTCGTTGCGGGAAGTGCCGTTTTCGGCACTTTGGACTATGCCGAAACCATCGCCGCCCTGCGGACCAACGCCAGTTCGCTGACCGTCTGATGCTCGATCCCGATTCCATCCACTCCAGCCTCTCGCGTTTTCCCTGCCGGAATATCGACGATGACGGACTGCGGCCTGCAGCGGTTCTCCTTCTTTTTTACCAGCGCGACGGCGAGGATTACTTTCTTTTTACCCGCAGGACCGAACACATGCCCCATCACCGGGGGGAGATTTCTTTTCCCGGCGGAAAACGGCATTCCGGAGCCATCGACCTGCAGGAAACCGCACTGCGGGAAACCGAAGAAGAAATGGGCATCCGAAGGGAGGACGTCACCATTCTGGGCCGGTTGGATGATTTTATCTCCTTTCATGGCTATCACATCGTCCCTTTTGTGGGAACCTTTCCCTATCCGTATCCTTTTCAGGCCGATCCACGGGAAATTGCCGAAGTGCTGGAAGTTCCACTGAGGCTGCTGCTTGATCCGGATCTTGTTCGGGAAGAAGACTGGAGCCATCGGGGCCGCTATTATCCGGTACATTTCTTTACCGTGGGGCGGCATGAGATCTGGGGGCTTACCGCGGCCATCCTGAGACAGTTTCTCAGGCGGGCGGGAATTTCGGACACCACGGGAGCAAAGCCTTGCAAACGGAGTGGAGATCGTTAAAATAGCAGTCATCTCGCATTGTTCAGGGAACCCTCCGCCATGAATCCTTTTCGAAACACCAGCCTGCTGATCAAAATCATCCTGGTGGTCACCGCGATCGTTCTTTCTTTCTTCGGTTTCGCCACCTTCATAGATTATCGTCTGCACAGAGAATTCATCATCGGGGAGTCGGTGGAGAAGGCCCGTCTTATTTCCTCGGAGGCCATTCGAGCACGTGAATACATCTCCAATCAGCTGCAGGTGGGAAAGATACAGCTTTCGGAAGATCGATATGGGTTGATTCCCGTTGTCGCCTCCGCCCGGATCGGCGCCCTCGTGGCCGAGGATCTGGACTACATGATCCGCCAGGTTTCCGACCGGTATCGAAACCCGGAAAATGCTCCGGACGCCTTTGAGACCCGCATCCTCGGGGAATTCAGGGAGAATCCTTATCTCAGGGAACAATTCGCCGTCACCAAATTCAACGGAGAGCCGGCCTTCCGGTACCTTCAGCCCTTTACCGTGGAGGCGAGCTGCCTGGAATGCCACGGCGATCCCGCTACGGCGCCCGACTATATAAAAAGGCTTTTTCCGGAAGAATACGACCAGGCATATAACTATCAGATCGGAGAGATTATCGGCGCCGCCTCCGTGATCATCCCCATGGACAATCTTTACCGCCAGATTTCCCGGAATGTGTGGAACGATCTTTTTTATTCAAGCGGCGTTTTTCTCGCATTGATCCTGTGCCTCGGGATATTGTCGCGCGTGGCGGTGACGGGTCCCCTGGATCAGTTGGGGGCGGCCATCCGGAATATCGTCCATTCCGGAAGGTACGAGAAAATACCCCGAAAGAGCCGGGATGAAATTGGAAAGCTCATCATGGGTTTCAATGAAATGATCGATCATCTCCAGGAAAAAACACAGCATCTGGAGGAATCGGAACGGCGCTTCCGAACCCTCACCGAAACAGCCAGAGACGGCATCATCTCCTTTCTGGCCAATGGACAGATCATCCTTTTCAACCGGCAGGCGGAGCGCATCTTCGGCTACAGCAAGACCGAAGTGATCGGAGAATCCGTAAGTCGTCTCATCCACGAGGACTGCACCTCACTTCAGGAAATCGCGACCGGAGAGTACCTGGAAAAACATCAGGAGCGCCTGCTTCGTAAAATTCACCGGATAACCGGCCGCCGTCGCGACGGAGAGCCGCTGTTCCTGGAGCTTTCCCTTTCGGTTGCCGATTCCGACGGTCATTTCTTTTACACCGCCATTCTCCGGGACCGAAGCCCCGGCTCTGAAAACGAATCCGTGGAATAACGTTGTTCCCTTCCGCTATTTCTTCCTGAAGCCTGGTCTCGACCGGCGGAATGAGCGGGACGGACCGGCAAAGGTCATCATGAGCGATACGGAAAAATATCATTATCGAGGCCGGCTTTTTCTGGAGCGGCTTTCGGGGGAGGTCCTTGTCGGCGACGGGGCCATCGGAACCCTGCTTTACAGCCGGGGAATGTCCCTGGAGGTGAATTTCGAACATCTGAACCTGCTGCAGCCCTCTGTTGTGGAGCAGGTTCATGTCGATTATGCCCGGGTCGGAGCCCAGGTGCTGGAAACAAATACTTTCGGCGCCAACGCCCTGCGCCTGAGCGCTGTGGGGCTCCAGGGGCAGGTGCGGGAGATCAATCGCGCCGGAGTCCGCCTGGCCAGGGCAGCCGCGGGAGACGACCTTTTTGTGGCCGGCGCGGTGGGACCTCTGGTTCGGCCCCGGGGAGCAGAGGCCGAGCTGTCTGCTTTGGAAAAATATGAAATTCTCCGGGAACAGATGGAAGCCCTGGCGGAGGAGGGGATCGATCTGTTCATCCTGGAGACTTTTGCCGGACTGGAGGATCTGGAACTGGCGCTGAAGATCGCCCATGAATTGCAATGTCCCGCCGTGGCCCAGATGGCCTTTCTGGAAGGGGGACGCACCCGGGACGGAGTCTCAGCCGAAGAGGCCGCCGTACAGTTGTCTGTGGCGGGGGCTGCGGTACTGGGCGCCAACTGCGGATCGGGTCCCAGGGAACTGCTCCGCATTCTGCCCCGCATGGGGGAATTCTCCTCGCAACCTCTCGCCGTGTACCCCAATTCCGGACTTCCGGAATATGTGGACGGACGCTACATGTACCTCGCCACCCCGGAATATTTCGCTTCGCGGGGAGCGGATCTGGTTTCGGCGGGAGCCTCCCTGGTCGGAGGGTGCTGCGGAACGACTCCGGAGCACATCCGGGCGCTGGCCGAAGCGATACGGTCAAAAAAGGCGCCCTTCCGTCCCACGCCCTCCCGGGCGTCTGTTTCGGCTGAAGTCCCTGAAACTCCGGCGCCGGTTCGGCGAAGCACTTTTCTGGAACAATGGGGACAGAGACCGGTGGTCACTGTGGAGTTGGACCCCCCTCGGGGGCTGGACTGTCGCAGGATTCTCCACCAGGCGGGACAGCTCGCCAGGGCGGGGGTCGATGCCGTCAGTCTCGCGGAAAATCCCCTGGCCAGCATCCGCCTGGGAAATATCGCCTTGGGAAGCCGCATTCAGCAAGAGGCGGGGATCGAGGTCATCGTCCACGTCACCTGCCGTGACCGTAACCTGATCGGCCTGCATTCGGAGCTGATGGGCGCCCATCTCCTTGGAATTCGGAATATTCTGGCGGTCACGGGAGATCCCGTTTCCGTGGGAGGGGAATCGGGCGCCACCAGCGTCTTCGACCTCAATTCCATCGGACTGCTGGATCTGCTCTCCTGCCTCAATCGGGGAGAAAACCTTCTCAAGGCCGACCTGGGGGGGCATACCGGATTTCTGCTGGGCGCCGCCTTCAACCCCGGTCTCGGGAAGATGGAGGGACAACTCCGTAAGCTGCGGCGAAAGGTTGATGCAGGGGCCCGGTTCGTCCAGACTCAGCCCGTTTATTCCTCCGCCGTGCTGGACAAGCTGATTGAATCCACAGAGCCTCTGGATATTCCCGTGCTGGTCGGGATCCTCCCGCTGGTCAGTGAACGCAATGCCGAATTTCTTCACAATGAAGTGCCGGGAATCTCCCTGCCGGACGAAGTGCGAAGCCGCATGAAGGGGAAAAGCGGCCCGGAAGGGGTGCGGGAAGGGATGGCGATCGCCCGGG
Source organism: Desulfuromonadales bacterium (assembly GCA_024636295.1). GTDB lineage: Bacteria > Desulfobacterota > Desulfuromonadia > Desulfuromonadales > JAGXHI01 > JAGXHI01. The sequence continues at coordinate 33,533 of JAGXHI010000037.1, read as the reverse complement.
ATCTGGTGGAAGACGCTCGGGGGAGGGTCGGAGGATGGTACCTGATGCCTCCTTTCGGAAAGGTGGAGCTGGCCCTGGAGCTTATGGAGGCGATTCGACGGAAGTCCTGAGAAATGCTCGATCCCGGCCCCCCACGATGGCATGCGGGGAATGCGAGCTCAGTGCTTGCGCAATCCGCAGAGTGGCCAGGCCATCAATCGAGAAGGCGGTCCAGTTCACCCTGGGCATCAAGATCGAAGAGATCGGTGCAACCCCCCACCAATTCGCCTTCGATGAAGATTTCCGGAACAGTGGTTCTTCCGGAGCGCCGACGCATTTCCTGTTCGCGCCCCGGATCATTCGTCACGTCATATTCCGTAAATTCCACGCCTTTGAGACGAAGCAGCTCTTTTGCACGGTGGCAGTAGGAACAATAGCTTTTCGTATAGATTTCCACGTTTTTCATTCGTGAGACCCTGATGAGAATTCAATGTCCGTCCATTTTAGCCGCTGAAAACCTTTCTGCAAATCCGTGGACGCTAAAATGGGTTCAATTTCTGTCGGGATTTCTTCTGTTGGGGCTTTGGGGATGCGCTTCGCTTCCCGTTCCGGGAGTCGATCTGGAGGATGCCAGTCGGGATTACGCTCTTCGCCTGCGGTGGAGCGATTATGAGGGGGCGGCCCGGCACATGGACGAATCCCTACAGGAGGAGTTCCTGGATCGGTTCAGGGATCAGGAGGATCTCCATATCGTGGAAGTCCGGCCGGAGGCGATCCGGGTCGAGCCGCCGGGAAGCCGCGCCAAGGTCCGGATGGTGGTTGAATTTTACAACCTCCCTTCCCTCACCGTAAGGAAAATCAGCTTTTCCCAGAAGTGGGCCCTTGTCCACGGGGCGGGTTCCGGAACCCCCGTCTGGCGCATCATCTCTCCACTTCCACCTTTCCCTTGAGGCGCTTCGGGAGAGCAGTTTTCGACAACCTTTTGAGAGAAATTTTCCTTGATCTGCGGTTTGCATCTGTGCTATTAACGTGCATACTGTATACAGTATAGGGAAAGACAACTGCAGGAAATGAGCGGTCTTTCCCTTTTCTCTGAAAGCTCTGCCGGAATTCCGAAGCAGAGAATGGGAGGCTCGGTTTGGCTCAGGTCGTATTTTCCAGCTGGGGTCGAAAAATCGTGGACAACCGCCGCGCCGAGGAGGCCGGAGAAATCTCCTTCAGGCTTCCGATCAGCTTTGACGGCGAGCGTCCCCTGGCTGCCTTCATGGGTTGGGACGGCATTATCGTCTTTGATCCCAAAGTGGATATTCCGGCCATGACGGCGGAATATATGAAGAGGGTTCAGACCCTTTACTGTTGCGGCAAATGCACTCCTGGCAAAAAGGGGACCAAGGTCCTCGCAGACCTTCTGGAGGCGATTCTCGAAAGCCGCGCCGCCGAGAAGGACCTTCAGATCATTCCCGATCTGACCGCTCTTCTCCAGAACTGCAAGTGCACCATGTGCCAGAGCGCAACCATTCCGGTGCTGGATGCGGTGACCTATTTCCGCGACGATTTTATCGCGCGTCTTTCCGGCGCCGGAAAAGTCGGAGAGGATTTCAGGTTCATCGACAAGTACACAGCGCCCTGCCAGGACAAGTGCCCGGCTCATATCGATATCCCTTCCTATATCGAGGCGATCAAGGATTACCGGCCCGACCACTCGCTGGCCGCCGTACGTGACGCCATGCCGCTGCCGTCGGTCTGCGGCCGAGTCTGTCCCCATCCCTGTGAAAGCGCCTGCCGGCGCAAGAACGTGGACGAGCCCATCAACATTATGGTCCTCAAGCGTTCCGCCTCGGATTACGAGTGGCAGCACCACCATACGCCGCCCATGCTCGCCCCGGAAGAAACGCGAAAAGCGGCCAATCCCGACCAGGAAGAAACGATAGCTCCGACAGCCTATTACGAGCGATATCTTCCCGTCACGCCCAAGCCCCGCAAGGACAGGACCGTGGCAGTGGTCGGCGCCGGACCGGCCGGTCTGACGGCGGCTTACTATCTGGCCCTGGAGGGATATCCCGTTACGATCTACGAGGCGCTCCCCGAAGGATACGGAGGCGGCATGGTGGCAGTCGGTATTCCGCCTTACCGTATGCCGCGCCCACTTCTGCAGCGTGACATCGACATCATCAGTGCCCTGGGGGTGGAGATCATCTACAACACCCGGGTCGGCCGGGATATTTCTCTGAGCGAACTTAAGGAGAAATACGATGCCGTTTTTCTCGCCCCGGGAGCTCATAAATCCAAACCGATGGGAGTGGAGGGCGAGGACAAGGGCTACAAGGGATTCCTGAAGGGGGGAATCGATTTCCTTCGGGAAGCCTACATGGGCAAACCCACGGGAATGGGCAAAAAAGTGGTTGTGGTAGGTGGCGGCAACACTGCAATCGACTGCGTACGCGTGGCGCTTCGCGAAGGCGCCGAAGAATCGGTGCTTCTCTATCGCCGGACCCGCAAGGAGATGCCCGCCGATGCCTGGGAAGTCGATGGTGCCGAAGAGGAAGGCGTCAGGATCGAATTCCTGGTCCTCCCCATGAAAATCATCGTCGATGAAAAGGAGCAGGTGACGGGCGTCGAATGTATACGCATGGAACTCGGAGAGCCCGACGCCTCGGGGCGCCGCAGGCCCCAGCCCGTGAAAGGCAGCGAATTCGTCATCGAATGCGATACGGTTATTCCCGCCATCGGGCAGGACCCGGATCTCACCTTCATACCGGAAAATCTGAATATCGATGTCACCAAGTGGAATACCGTGGTTACCCGGTATCTGCCTCTCAAAGACGCGGCGGGAAAAGATCTGAAAGACGGGATGGGCAATCCCCTCTCGCGGGTCCTGATTACCGATATGGACGGGGTTTTCGCCGGCGGAGACGCCGAGATCGGTCCCCTGACCGTTGTTGCCTGCGTGGGGAGCGGCCACCGGGCCGCCAAGGTCATTCAACGGTGGCTTGAGGAGGGAAAATCGTATCTGACCGACGACGAGATCATGGAAGACATCCTTTCCTATTTCGGAGTTTACGATCCCCAGGAAAACGTTTCCGTCCTCGACTCGGCGCCGCGGGAAAACCAGGCGGAAATCCACGGGCGGGAGCGCGCCGCCGCCGGGAATTACAGCGAAGTTGAACTCGGCTTCACCAAAGAGCAGGCGGTGCGTGAGGCGGATCGATGCCTGAGGTGCTATCGCATGGCCATGGTGGCCGTTTAACCGAGTCGAACTTACCGCAGTCGTGCGTTTGCTCTTCCGGACTGCCGTTCTCCGTCCGTCCTTTTGATAAAGGGCGTGTTCTGCCGCGGAACTGTGAGGTGTTTTGAAAATGGTCAATCTGACAATTGACGGAAAAACGGTCAGCGTCCCCCCGGGTTCCACCATCCTGGAGGCTGCCCGAAAGATTGATATCAACATTCCGACTCTCTGCTGGCTTGAAAAGGTTTCTCCCACGGGCGCATGCCGGGCATGTGTTGTTGAGATCGAGGGTCTCGATCGTCCGATGACCGCCTGCAACACCCCCGTCAAAGAGGGAATCGTCGTTACGACCCGGACCGAGAATCTTGCCCTTATCCGTCGGCAGGTGGTGCAGCTTCTGCTGGTCAATCATCCCCTGGACTGCCCCGTCTGTGATGCCGGAGGCGAGTGCGGCCTCCAGGACATCTGCCACGACCTGGATGTGGATTTCCAGCCTTACCACGCCGAAGACGTCGCGCATGGGGTCATTGACTCCTGGCCTCTGATCAAGCAGGTTCCTTCCCGCTGCATCCTCTGCGAAAAATGCGTCAAGGTCTGCAACGAGGTGGTGGGCGCCCAGGCGATCGTGGTGCGGGAGCGCGGCGAGCGTGCATTCATCGACACCCATGACGGCGGGCCGCTTGATTGCGAGTTCTGCGGAAACTGCGTGGCCGAGTGTCCCACGGGTACGCTGCTGTCCAAGCCCTTTTTGCACAAGGCGCGTCCCTGGGAAATGACCAAAATCCCCTCCCTCTGCACGTACTGCGGAAGCCAGTGCGAGATTGAATACAACGTCAAGAATGACCGGGTTCAAAGGGTCACCTCCACGAACGGGGTAACGGTCAACGACGGAAACCTGTGCATCGGCGGGGCATTCGGGTATGGGTACATCGACTCGGAGCACCGGCTCTCCGGACCGCTGGTGCGGGTCGACGGCATCGCCCGGAAAACCGGATGGGACGAGGCCCTGGAGATGGTTGCCGGGAAAATCCGGGAGGTCAAATCCGCTTTCGGACCCGACGCTCTGGCGGGACTCTCTTCACCGCGTCTGACCAATGAGGAGAATTACCTTTTTCAGAAATTTTTCCGGACAGCGGTCGGAACGAACAACATCGATTCGGAAGCGAGGTTCGGCGCACTGAGGTCTCTTCTGACTCTGGATGCCGCTCTGGGGCTGAAGGGATCGAGCCATTCCCTGGACAATATCGGCCGCAGCGACGCCGTCCTGGTGTTCGGATGCGACGCCACCGCGGAAGCTCCCGCTATCGACTGGCAGATCGAGCAGGCCTGCCGCAAACGCAGCGGCAAACTGGTGCTGGCCAACATGCGGCGGGTCAAGCTCTCCCGTTATGCGGATTCTTTTCTGCAATACCGCCCGGGTTCCGAAATCGCTCTGGCGAAGGCGCTGACCCGAATCCTTCTGGATCGCGGCTTGGCCGACCTTTCTTTCCTTGAATCCCATGTGGAAAATTTCAAGCAACTCCAGAGGGATCTGCAGGACGTCAATCTCGAGAAAACCGCCGAGGCGACCGGTCTGTCCCCCCTGCTTCTTGAGGAGGCGGCGCTTCATCTCGGACAAGCCGGATCGGTGGCGCTGGTCTTCGGCGGCGACATCACCAAGAGCCGAAATGCCGAGGAGAAGATCGCAGCTCTGGCCAATCTGGCCCTGGTGTGCGGCGTCCTGAACGGCGAGGCCGGCGGCCTGTTCCCGGTAGACGAAAAGGGCAACATGCAGGGTCTGCTGGATATGGGGGTATTCCCCGAGTCCCTTCCGGGGCACCGCAAATATGCAGAGGCCCGGAAGGATTTCGGAACGGCGTGGGGGACCTCGCTTCCCGAAGGGGGAAAAAACGCCTTTGAAATCCTCGAAGGAATCGAAAAAGGCGAGATCCGCTTTCTCTACCTGGCTGCCGCCAATCCTCTGAATTTCCCCGACGGTGGACGCTGGAGAAAGGCTCTGGAGAAACTCGATTTTCTGCTTGTACAAGATATTCTGGTCTCCGATATCACCGCTCTTGCCTCTGTTGTCCTGCCCGGGACCTCGTCGGCCGAGAAAAAAGGCTCCTTCACCTCCCTCGATCACCGAACGGGATACCTTGAACAGGCGGTTTCTCCCCGCGGTGACGCCCGGCCTGACCTCGAGATTCTCGGAGCGCTTTACAGGAGCCTCGTTGCCTTCCCCGGCCCGCTGAAGCAGGAGGATATTTTCAAGGAGATCGGAGTCCTGACTTCCCTGTACGAAGATGCCGGCTCCAGGGGACGCCGTTTCTTTAGCAGGCAATCCTTTCGGCCGGAAAAGGGGCGCATGCAATATATTCCGGTTCGTGAGGAAAAGCCCGCCGATGGACTCCAGCTTCTGACGGGGAAAATCCTCTTTCATTTCGGAACAACCTCAACATTTGCCGAGGGAAATCTCGAGGTCTCTCCGGAGGGCTACATCGAAATCCATCCCCGCGATGCGAAGGCTTCCGGCATCGCCGACGGGGAAACAGTGCGGATCTCTTCGGAATTGGGAGAAATTCAGGGACGGGTGAAACTGAGTCAAAATCTCCTTCCGGGCCTCCTCTTCGCTCCCTATCACTTCAGGGCGCTCGACGCCCAGAAGCTCATGCCCGCCGGGGAGAACCTGGTGGAGGTGAAAATTACAAGAGTCTAGAAGACCTGGCTTTTCCGATTGTCGATCATTAAAAGAGCGGCGCACCTGAAGTTTTCAAAGGGCGCCGCTCTTATTATTCCGGTTCCGAGTCAGGAGAAAAGGGCGGCGATCAGATCCAGCAGCGGACCGGGCAGGATTCCAAGGATCACCACCGCACCGAGGCAGATCGTCAGGGCGGAGTGCTCGGATATGCCGCCGCGGGCGTGGTCGACCTCACACTCGAACGTCATGAACATGAGCACGACAACCCGCAGGTAGTAGTAGAGGGATATAAGGGAGGCGAGAATTCCCAGAATAGCGAGCACTCCGTAGCCGCTTTCCATGGCCGCATAGAAGATGCCGAATTTTCCGATAAAACCAGCGGTGGGCGGGATGCCGGCCAGTGAAAGGAGGAAAATCGCCAGGGCGGCGCACCGGAAGGGATTTCGCCATCCTATTCCCTGAAAGTCATCGTAGGTCTGTGGCTCTCCCCCTGCTCCGGTCAAGGATGCGATCACCCCGAAGGCCCCCAGATTGGCGGCGGCATAGGCGACGAGATAAAAAACAATGGCCCGCCCGCCCGATGCTCCCCCCGAGAGAAGCGCGATCATCACATAGCCCATATGAACGACGGATGAGTAGGCCAGCATCCGTTTGACATTGTCCTGACGCAGTGCGCTGAGAGTCCCCACCACCATGGAAATCGCGGAAAGCACCCACAGAATGGGAATCAGGTCCGAGCGGTCGGCGGGTAATCCGGCCAGGAGAGTCACCAGTGCGGCAAAAACCGCTCCCTTCGATCCGGTAGAGAGCAGGCCGGCTACAGGCGCGGGAGCGCCCTGATAGACATCCGGAGTCCACAGGTGAAAGGGAACCAGGGAAACCTTGAATCCGATCACCACCAGAAGCATTCCCCAGCCCAGGAGTCCGATCGGCCGAAAACGGGCTCCGGCGGTGATTCCCTCCATCGCTTCCGGCAGATGAAATGTACCTGAAGCGGTGTAGATCAGGGCGATTCCAAAGGCCATAAATCCTGTCGCAACCGCTCCCAGCACCAGATATTTCAGCCCCGCCTCCGCACCCAGGGGATCTCCCTTGTGAAAGGCGATCAGTATGTAAAAAACGAGCGTAAAGGCCTCCAGTCCCAGAAAGAAGCCGACCAGTGAGGTAGAGGCGGAGAGAAGGGACATTCCGGCGGCCCCAAAGAGAACCAGGGCCGTGTATTCTCCGCCTGCGAAGCCGAGCTCGACAGCGTAGCGGACCGAAAGAAGAAGGACGAGTGCGGCGACAAGGGACCAGAGAACGGTGAAGAATCGGGCGTAAAGTCCCGAACCGTACAGCCCCGATATCTCCTCTACCGGGGGGGTGTAGAAGGCCGCGGCGGCCGCGGCGGCCACGGCAATCCCCACGCCTGTCAGGATAAGGGTCCGGCGCCGCGGAAACCAGGCCCCAATCAAAAGCAGGCCAACCGAGCCAAGGGCCAGAACGAGGATCGGAAGAAGGGCGGCAAGATCGTCGCCGGTCACGGGAGCCCTCCTTTCATGGCCACCAGGGAGGCGCCCTCAAGAAGGTTGCGCACCGGCTCTCGAATCGGCGCCAGGAACGTTTCAGGATACAGACCGATCCAGAGGACGAGAACGGCCAGCGGCGCCAGGATGAGGAGCTCCCGCGGATGGAGATCCGTCCAGGTGATCTCTTCTGTTCGCCCCTCCGAGGGGCCCCAGATCACTCCCTGAACCAGGCGCAGCATATAGGCTGCGGCGAAAACCACCCCTCCCATCGCCAAAGCGCCCCAGAGGGGATTGGCGTGGAAGGCGCCGAGAAGAATCAGGATTTCTCCGACAAAATTATTCAGTCCCGGAAGACCTAGAGAGGCCAGGGCAAAGAAAAGAAAAAAGGCGGAGAGGACGGGGGCCTTTCCCCAGATGCCTCCGAGCCGTCCGATTTCCCGGGATTCGGTCCGATGGTGGATCATTCCCATCATCAGAAAGAGGGCTCCGGTGGTGATACCGTGACTGAACATCAGCAGGATGCTTCCTTCCATGGCGGTCACATTCCAGGCGCAGAGTCCCAGGACCATGAAGCCGACATGGGCCACCGAAGAGTAGGCGATCAGCCTTTTGGCATCGATCTGAGCGTAGGCGATCCATGCCGCATAGAAAATACCGAACAGAGCAAAAGCCGCCAGCAGGGGCAGGGATGCGGCGGCCATCTCCGGAAAGAGGGGAAAGGCAATGCGGATCAGCCCGTAGAGCCCCGTCTTGAGCAGCAAGCCCGCAAGATCGAGAGATCCGGCGGTGGGAGCCTCGGTATGGGCGTCGGGCAGCCAGGTGTGCAGCGGAACCAGAGGCACCTTCACGGCAAAGGCGAGGACAAATGCGGCATAAAGCCATGGCTCCAGAGCCGGCGGAATACTCGTATTCTTCAAGGCGGCAAGAGCGAAGGAGTAATCGCCCGTCTGCTGTCCATGCAGCAGGTAAAGAGCGATGATCGCCAGAAGCATCAGCAGACTTCCGGCCATGGTGAAGATGAAGAATTTTACGGCGGCATAGACCCGTCGTTCATGTCCCCAGACTCCGATGAGGAAGAACATGGGGATGAGCATGACCTCCCAGAAAAGATAAAAAAGAAAAAGATCGAGGGAGAGAAAGACGCCCATGATTCCCGCTTCCATGAACAGCAGCATGGAATAGAAAACCGCCATCTGATATTTGCGATGCCATGAAATCAGGATGGCCAGCACCTGGGTGAAGGCGGTGAGGAGAACCAACAGAAGAGAAATGCCATCGAGACCCAGCGTGTACCGGATGCCGAAAGAAGCGATCCAGGGATAATCCTCATACAGCAGCCATCCCCCTCGTCCGTCGGCGACAATGAAGATGCCGATGGTTATAGCCAGAACGGCCAGTGTGATTCCCAGGGCCAGCCAACGGCTGAATACCGGATGCTTTCGCAGGACCAGCGATAGCGCCGCCGCCAAAAGCGGAAGAACAATCAGCAGGGTCAGCCAGGGAAATGTGATCGGTTCAAGGTTCAAGGTAAAGATCCGCTAAAAGGTTCAAGGTTCAAGAGTCTCGCTTACAGCTTACAGCAGCCTTTTCTGCGCACTGCTCACGCCTTTGTCAGAATGCATACCTCAGTAGCATCCATCCGAGCAGGGCGATAAGACCCCAGGCGAATCCGCCCAGATAGCTGTGCAGCCGGCCGGTAGTGGCCCGACGCAAGCCCTCGCCCATGGCCATAAGAAGGTGTCCGGTTCCCTCCAGAAAGCCATCGATTCCCTTCCTGTCCCCCCGTTGCCATAAAATCCGGGCCAGGGAGGTAAAAGGGCGCACGATCACGGCACTGACGAGCCGGTCGGCTTCCCAGCCTCGAAGCAGAAAATCCCGTGCCGGGGATATCCGCTCTTCCGGAAAGGGACGGTAGCGCAGACGGGCTAAAAGCCAGCCGAGGACGAACAGAAGTGTGGCCAGCCCAGCCAGCCCCCATTCCAGTGCGTGCGAAGCATGAATCTCCCTCCCTGCAAATCGCCCGAGAAAGCTGTTCAGGACGCCGCTTCCCCCCCAGGCGACCGGTAGATTCAGCAATCCCCCCGCCAGGGCCAGAACCGCAAGTGGCGGGAGGGTCCAGCGCATGACCCCAGGGAGGCGGTGCGCCTCTCCCGCCGCTCGGGGCGAACCGGCGAAGACGAGGTATACCAGGCGAAAGGTATAAAAGACGGTAAGCAGCGCCGTGGCCGCGGCCACCCCCCACAGGATCCGCTGAAAAACCCCTCCCCCAGCAAAAGTCGCCAGAAGAATGGCATCCTTCGAGAAAAAACCGCTCGTCAGAGGCGCTCCTGCAAGGCAGAGAGCGCCGGCCAGAAAGGTCCAGAAAACCAGGGGCGCCCGACGGCCCAGCCCCCCCATGCGGAAGATGTCGTTCTCTCCGGTCAGGTGAATGGCGCAGCCCGCGCCCATGAAGAGCAGGGCCTTGAAGAAGGCATGCGTGAAAAGGTGAAACATTGCCGCTCCCACCGCGCCGACCCCGATCGCGAGGAACATGAAACCGACCTGGCTCATGGTGGAGTAGGCGAGCACCTTCTTGATTTCCCGCTGGGCCACTGCGCAGGAGGCCGCGTAAAGAGCGCTGGCCGCGCCGATGGCGGCGATTACAGCCATCCCCGTCGAGGAGAGTGAAACAAGAGGAAACAGCCGGGCCAGCAGGTAAACGCCGGCAGTCACCATGGTCGCGGCATGGATCAGCGCCGATACGGGAGTGGGGCCCGCCATGGCGTCGGGAAGCCAGGTCATCAGGGGAAGTTGGGCGGATTTGCCGCAGGCGCCGGCGAGAAGAAGCAGGGTCAGGAGCAGGAGCGTGCCGGACCCGAAGTCGAACGCCGCCTGGTTGATCCCGGTGATCGAAAGCGTCCCCGTCAGGGAAAAGAGCCAGAGCAGTGCAATGCCGAGAAAAACGTCCCCGGTGCGGGTGACCAGAAAAGCCTTGCGGCCGGCGTCGGCGTTCTTCTTTTCGCGATACCAATAGCCGATCAGCGCATAGGAGCAGAATCCCACGCCTTCCCAGCCGAGGAAGAGAAGAAGCAGATTGTCGGCCAGCACGATCGTCAGCATGGCGAAGACAAAGAGATTGAGAAGAGCGAAAAAGCGGGCGTAATCGCGCTCTTCCCGCATATAGCCGACGGCATAGAGATGAATCAGGGTAGAGACGAAAACCACCATCAGCGTCATGGAGGCCGAAAGGGGATCGAAGACGATCTCCACCGGGATCCGCAGATCACCGCTCGCTATCCAGGTATAAAGCTCCGCACGGACGCCTTCGGCGTCCACCAGGGGCCAGAGAAGAAGGGTCGCAATCGTCGAGAACCCAACCGCTCCGACGGCAATCCCCTCCGAGAGCCGTCGGGGCAGAAACTGCCCGGCGACGGCGTTCACGACCGCGGCGGCGAGAGGGAGAAGAGGAATGATAAATAGAAGGTTCGGGTTCATCCTTTCATTCCGCTGAAGGCATCGGCCTCAAGAGTTTTGCTGCGCCGATGCAGATAGACTACCATCGCCAGGGAGATCGAAACCTCGGCCGAAGTCATGGCCATCAGGAAAATGACGAAAATCTGCCCGTCGACCTGCCCCCAGAGAGCCGAAGCTCCGACGAGCGTCAACCCGACGGCATTGAGCATGACCTCCACTCCGATCAGTATCATGATCAGATTCCGCTGCGCCAGAACGCAGGCGAAGCCCATGAAAAACATGGCTCCCGAAAAAGCGAGGATATGGGACATGGGAACGATCATGATTTATCCTCCCGGTCCGCAAGCCGTTCGGAGCGTCCGACGTAGTAGGCGCCCACCGCGGCGAAAAGGAGCTGAAATGATACCACCTGCACCGCCAGGGGATACTTCTTGAAAAGAACCGTGCCGAATACCCGGGGAGAGACGTAGAAAAAAGGAACGCTCTGGCTGGACCCTGTATCCACCGCCACCATGAGTATCGTGCAGCAGAGCAGGATCAGGGAGAGCGCCGCCACCGGGCCCCAGCGCTTCCAGCCAGGCCCTGCGGGGGTATGCATGGGCGCCAGTTCCAGCATCATGATGATAAACAGGAACAGCACCATGATTGCTCCGGCGTAGATGATGACCTCCCATGCCGCCACCAGGGGAGCGCCCAGCAGATAGAAAAGCAGCGCCAGGGCGAAAAAGGCGTTGACCAGATAGATGACCGCATGGACCGGATTTCGCCGGGTGATGCACATCAGCGTCGCCGCCAGCGCCGTAAATCCGAGGATGTAGAAAAGAACCGTTGACATAAGGATTTCCTGTAGGGGCGGGGCATGCCCCGCCCGGGGCGACCCATGGGTCGCCCCGCCATGTTTATGGCAGATTCGTTCTGATATCCACCGGCGGCGCCTCATCCGGATTCCCCCCCCGGGGATTGACGACGCCGATTCCGGCATGTCGATAGTAGTTGTACTCGTTATCTTTCCCTCCGTGGTCGACAAGCAGATCTTCTTTCTCATAAACCAGGGTCAGGGGCTCCCGCTTGGAGAATTCGTAATCCGGAGTCATCTGAATGGCCAGAGTCGGGCAGGCCTCCGCGCACATGCCGCAGAAGATGCAGCGTGAAAAGTTGATGCGAAACCATGTCGCATACCGGCGTCCGTCGGGCCTTTCGGCCGACTGCATGGAGATGCAGTCGACGGGACAGGCTGCGCTGCAAAGATAGCAGGCCACGCAGCGCTCTCCGCCGTCGGGATCGCGGGTCAGAATGATGCGGGCCCTGAACCGGGGAGCGGGCGTGCGCTTCTGCTCCGGGTACTGGATCGTCGAGGGCTTGCGGAAAATGTTCCGAAAGGTGATCCCGAAGGGCTGAATGCTGCCTTTTATCCCGCGCCATAAATTCATGAGATCCAAACCTTCACCAATAATCAGATTCGCTTTTTGTCACTTAAAATACTCAAATCCTGAAACCGACTTTCACCTGATGGCCAGCAATACCGCCCCCGTCGCGATCACGTTGAGCAGGGACAGAGGGATGAGAAATTTCCAACCGAAATGCATCAGTTGATCGTATCGAAGCCGGGGAAGGGTCCCCCGCATCCAGATGAAAAAGAAGGATACGGCCAGCATTTTCAAGAAGAACCAGATCAGCGGCGGAAGAAGGGGCCCACTCCAGCCGCCCAGGAAGAATACCGTGGTCATCGAACTCAGAATAATGACGTTGATATACTCCCCCACAAAAAAGAGCCCGAAGCGCATTCCCGAATACTCCGTGTGGTATCCGGCCACCAGTTCGTTCTCCGCCTCGGGGATGTCGAAGGGAATACGTTTCGATTCGGCGGCGATGCTGATCATGAAAATAAGAAAGGCCACCGGATTTAAAATCGCAAAGGGCAGAGGACTCTGGGCCAGGACGATATCGGTCAGAGAAAAAGAGCGGGCCATGAGAACGACCGGCACCAGGGACAGTCCCATGGAAAGCTCGTAGGAAATCAGCTGGGCCAGCCCCCGGATTCCACCCAGCAGGGAGTACTTGGAATTGGACGCCCAGCCCCCCAGGGCCACTCCGTAGACCGCGAGGGAAGAAAGCGCCAGAAAGTAGAGAACGCCTACGTTCAGATCACAGACCACCATGGGGATTTCCCGGCCGAAGAGATGCAGCGGCGGAGAGAAGGGAACCACGGCGAATGCCAGAATGGCCGTGATCGAAGCCATCCCCGGGGCCAGCAGGAAAAGCCATTTGTCGGCCTGGGAGGGAAGAAAATCTTCCTTGGTCAGAAGCTTGATGACATCGGCCAGCGGCTGAAGAAGTCCGAAAGGACCGACACGGTTCGGTCCCAGGCGAAGCTGCATGCGGCCGAGAATCCGGCGCTCGGCAAAAACCAGGTAAGCGGCCAGGGTGAGAATGACCCCAAGGATGAGGATCAGTTTGACAAGGATTATGACGACAGTGAGAAGGTCAATCATGATTCTTTCCTCCTGTCGACCCGTGCGGCGAAACGGACGCCCGGGAAGGGAAGGTCAACCGGACTCCCTTTCAGATGGGCGATGAAGAGGCATCCTCTCGCCATCACCTCCGAGAGAGCGACCGGCAATTCGAACCCTCCCCGGTCCGTGGTCACTCGAAGCGTTTCTCCCGCAGCCAGTCCGATTTCGGCGGCGTCCGCGGAATGCATCAGAAATCGGGGGACGGGGCGCACCGGATCCAGCACGGGAGAAAAGGCGGACAGGGTTTCCGAGCCGAAAAGGGACTGGATCGATATCAGATCGAAGGCCTTCTCCTCGGTGGGGATCGCCGGGATTTCGGGGATTTCGAACCGGCCGCCTCCCGGCAGAACCCGCCTTCCGTCTGTTTCCGGGTCCAGGGACGCCAGGCCTGCAAGACGGGCATGTTCCCCTTCCATTTCCCGGCGCAGAGAATTCAGGGACTCCCGGCGGTTCTGAAGAGCGCCGAGAACGGACCAGGCAGACATCGGCGGGTTGCGGGGGGTGCCCGGCTCGAAGACCCGCGGGGGATGGTCGCCGCCGCCTGTTACCCGGATGGGGGTCCCCGGATCGAAAACGGAGGCGAAAGCCAGCATCCGCCCTTCGTTGTTCACGTAGACTCCGGCGCTTTCGGCAGGAGCTTTGACGGGAAGAAAAATGTTCGCCTTTTCGGCGGTGGTTGTGGGAACGCAATCCAGTGCGATCAGCAGATCCAGTTTGGCAAGCGCCGATCGGGATCGGGACAGGTCAGGGTGATCCGTGAAGGGGTCACTTTCCAGACAGACCAGTGCCCGGATGCGCCCCTCGGAAATCCCGTCCAGAATCCCGTTGAAATCGGAGGTTTCGCCAGACAGAAGTGCGGCTCCGTAACTGTTGGGCCCGCCAAGGATAAGCGCGGCCCCGCAGGGGCGGTCTTCCTTTGAAAGTTTTTCGGAAGTCCGGAGGAGATCGCGCACACCCGCGGCGCCCAGCAGATCGCCCCCTCCGATCAGTATCGGCCGTTGGGCCCTGCGCAGCCGTTCGGCAATTCCTTCCAGAATGGTCCTCTCCTGACGGGAGAAGTTCTCGAAGGTTCCAGCGCACACCGCCTGTAAAAATTCTGAGAGGCGTCCGGCGGCAAGGGGCAGGTGCACGGCGTGAAAGGGCAGGCCGACGGGACGGGGATCGATAAGGGCGGCTCCCGCGCCCCGGCGGACCGCCTGACGAACGGCCAGGGCCATCATGGGTGCTTCATTCAGAGGATCCGCTCCGACCAGAAGAAGGAAGTCGCTGTTCCGGATTTCCTCCAGACTGCGGGAATTTTTATCCGAAAGAGCGGCGACGACCCGCGCCGTCCGGTCTCTTTCAGGATGCGCCTCGAAGGCGATCCGGTCCGTTTCCAGGTGGTGAGCCAGCGTGAGTAGTCTGTAATTGGCTTCCAGCGAAGCTCGGGGAGACCCGAGAAGGGCGATAGCAGCCGGGCCGTGGCGATGGGCGATATCCGCCAGCCGTCCGCGGGCCTCCTCCAGGGAATCGTCCCAGGAGACCTCCCGATCACCGATCCGGGGAATCCGGGGGCGATCGGGATGATTGGCGTACCCATACCCGAATCGTCCACGGTCGCAGATGAAAAAGCCGTTGGTCTCCTTGTTCACGCCCCCACGCACTCTCTGCAGCTCCCGGTAGCGGGCCCCGGGGATGGTCGCGCATCCCAGGGAGCAGTGGGGGCAGACCGACGACGCCTCCTCCAGGTCCCAATACCTGCTGTGGAAGCGGAAAGTCTTGTCCGTGAAAACCCCCGTGGGGCAAGCATCCACGATATTGCCTGAAAAGACGCTCTCCAGGGGGCCGTCCCTGAAACGTCCGAAATAGATGCGCTGATTGCACCCAAGCACGCCGAAATCGGTCCCGCCGCAATAATCCTGATAGGTGCGTACGCAGCGGTAGCACTGGATGCAGCGGTTCATCTCATGGTAGACGAAGGGGCCCAGGAACTGATTGTTATAGGTCCTTTTCAATCCTCCATAACGGCGGATGCCGTGACCTCCCGCCACCGTCATATCCTGGAGCTGGCACTCCCCCCCTTCGTCGCAGACCGGACAGTCGTGGGGATGGTTCATCATCAGCCATTCGATGACATGCTTGCGCAGATCAACGGCGCCCTCGTCCTGGGTGGAGACGACCATCCCGTCCTTCGCCTCGACCATGCAGGCCATCTGGATGCCCTTGGCCGGGCCTTCCAGAAACTTCATGGCGCAGAGACGGCAGGCCCCCACCGATCCCAGGGCCTCGTGGTAACAGAAGTGGGGGATGACGATATCGAGACGCTTCGCCGCCTCGAGGACATTGGCGCCCTCCGGTACGGTGACGGTCTTATTGTCTATGGTCAGTGTGGGCATAGGTTCTTGTAGGGGCGCAATTGATTGCGCTCCTCACTTAAATTGGGCGTGATGAATCACGCACCTACGGATTAAAAGGACATCTCCCCCGCTTGATGTGATCCACCACCTCTTCCTCGAACAGTCTCAGCAGGCTCTCGATCGGACCGACGGCGCCCTGAGCGAGAGCGCAGAAGGTCGTGCCGGTGATGTTCCGGAGCTGATCGCGCAGCATGTCAATATCTTCCATGACCCCGTCCCCCCGTTCGATCTTCTCCAGAATCCAATTGACGAAGGGAAGGCCGTCGCGGCAGGGGGTGCACCATCCGCAGCTCTCCCTGGCGAAGAAGCGGTTGAGATTGAGCGTCGCCTCCACCATGCAGGTGGTATCATCAAAGACGGTTACTCCCGCCGTTCCCAGACGACTGCCGACCTTTTCAAGGGGCTCGAAATCCATGGAGACGTCCAGGTGTTCTGCCGTGAGATAAGGCGTCGAGGCGCCGCCGGGAAGACAGGCTTTGAAGCGACGCCCCTTCCAGACACCGCCGCCGAATTCCTCCACCAGCGTTCTCAGGGGAACGCCGATGGGCAATTCATGGCACTCAGTTTTCTCCAGATGTCCGGAGAGGCCGTAGAGTTTGGTTCCCGCGCCCTCGACCGTTGCGGCAAGGTCCTTGAACCAGGCCGCACCCCCCGTGATGATGTGCTGGATACTTGCCAGGGTCTCCACGTTGTTCACCGTGGTCGGCTTATCGAAAAGGCCGCGCACCGCCGGAAAGGGAGGCTTGGAGCGGGGATTGGCCCGTCGCCCCTCCAGGGCGTTCAGCAGGGCGGTCTCCTCGCCGCAGATATATCGTCCAGCGCTGCGGTGTACGAAGAGTTCGCAGGAAAACCCCGAACCCCGGATATTCTTCCCCAGAAATCCGGCTTCTCGCGCCTCGATAATGGCCCGCTCCAGATTTCGGGCGCACCGCTCGTAGGCGTACCGGATGAAGATGTATCCCGTGGGCGCCTGAAGAGCATAGGCGGAAATGATCATCCCCTCGACCAGCTGATGAGGGTCGGCCAGGAGAAGCTCCCGGTCCTTGTAGGTGCCCGGTTCCATTTCGTCGGCGTTGCAGACCAGGTACTTTTCTCCAGGCTTGTCCGCGGGAAAGAAGGACCATTTCATCCCGGTGGGAAAGCCTGCTCCGCCCCTTCCCCGAAGTCGGGATGCTTTCACGATCTCCCTCACCTGGGCCGGATCCATTGTGAAAGCCTTTTTCAGACCTTCGTACCCCCCGGTCTCAAGGTAGCCCTTCAGAAAGGTCGTTTCTCCGGGCCGCCGGTTCTTGAAAAGAAGCTGATCCGATTTCATGGGGCCTCCCGGCGTTCCCTCTCGAGCACCAGGTCAATCCGGTCCGAGGTCAGATGTCCGTAGGTGGTCAAGCCGATCATCATGGCGGGCGCTTCTCCGCAGGCCCCCAGGCAGCAGGTCGGGAGCAGGGTAAAGATTCCGTCCTCGGTCGTCTCCCCGAGGCCGATTCCCAGTTTTTCCTGGAGCAAGCGGGCCACTTCCTCACCGCCCCGGCTCCAGCAGCAGATCGAATCACAGACATGGATGACCCGTCTGCCCACCGGTCGACGATAGATCTTGTCGAAAAACGTGGCGACCTCCTCCACCTGAAGAGGTGAAAGCCCCAGAATCGTCCCCGCGAGCTCAACGCCCTCGTCCGGCACCCAGCCGTGGTTGTTCTGGATCGCCCGCAGAACATCCACGACCAGTTCGCGGGGGTGGGGGATTTCCGCCGCAAGGGTACGGAAGTGATCCAGTTGATCTTCTGTCAGCAATTGATCCATAAAATCTGAAAATCCTTTAAGCAGATCCTTGCAATCTTCTTCTCATGCCCGTTCGCTGTGCTCTCTCAAGCCGCAAGTCGCCAAGAAGCCTTTCATTGTTTTTAGCCTTGGCTCATTTCGTTTTTTCCAGCGTCCTTTGCACCTGCGGTGAAGGTTCTCCTCACCGGTCCACATCCGAAAGAACGAAATCGATGGAACCCAGGATCGTTATGATATCCGCCACCAGCCAGCCTCGCGACATCAGGGGGAGAGTCTGCATGTGGGCAAAGGATGGAGTGCGGATGCGCATCCGGTACGGCACGTTACCCCCGTCGCTGACGGCGTAATACCCGCATTCTCCCTTGGAGGACTCGATGGCCCGGTAGCATTCACCCGGCGGCGGGGCGATTCCACGGGTGACGTTGATAAAGTGGTGGATCAGGCTTTCGATATCGTTCAGGCCGTCGCGGCGTTTCGGAATGGCGTAGCGGTAATCGTCGATGATCCATCGTCCGCCGGGCATCCTCTCGGCGGCCTGCCGGACGATCCGCAGGCTCTGGCGCATCTCTTCCATGCGGACGAGATACCGGGCGAAGCAGTCGCCCCCCTTGGCGGTCGCTACCTCGAAATCGAACTGGTCATAGGCCGAGTAGGGCATGGAACGCCTCAGATCCCAGGCGAAATCGCAGGCGCGGAGGTTCGGCCCGGAAACCCCCCAGTCGATGGCCTCGTCCAGCGAAATCTCCCCGATGCCTTCGGTGCGCGCTCTGAAAATCGGCCCGTCCGTCAGCAGGCGATCGAGCTCCCTCAGACGCTGCTCGAATCCTTCCGTGAAGGCATTCACCGCTTCCTTCCATCCCTCGGGCAGGTCCTGGGGAATTCCGCCGATGCGGAACCAGGAGGGATGCATCCGCCCGCCCGTGATCATTTCCACGATATCGAAGATTTTCTCCCGGGAGTCGAAAGCATAAAAGACCGGGCTCATGGCTCCGATGTCATGGGCATAGGTGCCCAGCCAGACCAGGTGGTTTGCGATGCGGAAGAGCTCCGAGAGCATCACTCGCACGAACTGCGCCCGTTGCGGCGCCTCGATGCCCAGCATCGTTTCCACCGGATGAAGATAGGCCAGGTTGTTCAGCACTCCGGAGAGGTAATCCACCCGGTCCGTGTAGGGGATGAACTGATTCCAGTGCTGGCGCTCTCCCACCTTTTCGGCCGCCCGGTGGTGGTATCCGATGTCGGGATCGACGTCCGAAATCTCCTCCCCGTCCAGGCGCAGAACCAGTCGAAGCACCCCGTGCGTTCCCGGATGATGAGGGCCGAGATTGAGGATCATCCGCTCCTGCCCCTCCGCAAGGGGACGATTCCGAAAAAATAAGCCCGAATCCCGGGGGAGCATGTTTGCCGCCGTCTCCCGGGTGAAAGGAGGCATTTCAGTGCCCCGGTAGGGATGCTCCTTGCGCAGGGGATGGCCCTTCCAGGAATCGGGCATGAGGATGCGCCGCAGATCGGGATTTCCCTGAAAGGTGATCCCGAACATGTCGTAGACTTCCCGCTCGTACCACTCGGCGGCAGGCCACACCTCTGTGATGGAGGGCGCCTCGGGATATTCCCCACTCAGGGGGACCTTGAGGCGAATGTAACCGGGATCCTCGAAGGAGAGCAGGTGGTAGACCAGAGTGAAATCGTTGTCCACTGGATGTTTCCGGGTGCGCTCATCGATCGCGGTGAGGTCCTCCATGCGGCGGAAGCGGCGGGGCGCTTCCGCCTTGAGGAAGCGAAGTATTTCCGGGGCCTTTGCAGCGTCGGTCCGGAAGGTCGGCATGTCCGCTGATTCGTCCTCGCTCACCGCCTCACCGAAGCGCTCCGCGAGAGCGCGACGGAGGTCGGGGGTGGACGAAGGAAATTCGACCTTCGGCTGGGGCGGACGCCACATGATTTCCGAGCGGCTTCCCTTGAAGTGGGGGGGCTGCAGGGAAGTTCCCCGGAGGGGGCTGTTGCCGTATCCCGGCCCGCGGGTATCGCGGCTTTTGCTCACCCCGTCCACCAGAATCGGAACGGTCGTCCCCTCGGTTCCGCCCTGCATCCCGAGAACGGCGCGGGCGGGTCGTTCGGAATTTGCGATTTTCTCCCGCAGCAGAAGGATTCCCTCCATGAACGCTTCGGGTCGAGGCGGACATCCGGGGATATAGACGTCCACCGGAAGAATCTGGTTCACCCCCTGGATGACGCTGTACACGTCGTACATTCCGCCGGAGTTGGAGCAGCTTCCCATGGAGACGACCCATTTGGGGTTGGGCATCTGCTCGTAAAGACGGAGAATGGAGGCGCCCATCTTTTTGAAGGGCGTTCCGGAGATTACCATCAGGTCCGCTTCCCGGGGCGATCCCCGCAGCACCTCCGCGCCGAAGCGCGCCAGGTCGTGGCGGGGGGTCATGCTCGTCATCATTTCCACGAAACAGCAGGAGAGTCCAAAGAACATGGGCCACAGGCTGTTCATTCTGCCCCAATTGATGACGTCGTCCAGGGAAGTCAGGATGACGTTCTGAGGGATTTCCTCCTTCATTAAACGTCCTCCCTTCGAGGCCGAGGCCGAATCCGGGCGCGGGGGCCCCATTCCAGTCCTCCGGTTTTCCACAGATGCACCAGGCCCACGAACAGAATGGCAATGAAGAAGGTCACCTGGAAGAATCCGGCCCATCCCAGCAGATCGTAGGCGACCGCCCAGGAGACGACGAATATCACCTCCACGTCGAAAACGATGAAGAAGATGGCGACGAGATAAAAGGGGACCGGTTCCGAAAGGCGGGCCGGACCGGAGGGAATCACTCCTGACTCGTAGGCCTCATCCTTGGCTTCGCTATGCGTCTTCTGCCCCAGAACCCGGGCCAGATAGAGCAAGGCGAGAATAAGAAACACAGCCAACCCGACGTAAAATGCCAGGGAAAGAAGAGCCTCGAAGGAAGGGGGCGATTCGCCACCCGCCGGAGCGGTGGGCATGGTGGTGGGGGACAATGCAGTCGGCATAATAGTTTGGCCCTGAAATAAAACCGGAACAGAATCGCAATGGCAAAAAAAGAACCCTGCCGATAATAGGGTTGCCAGAAAGGATATCACAGAAAATAAGGCTGTCCATATGGAAGGAGGGGGCCGAATCCATTCAGGGTCGTCAGCGGGAAAGGGACGGATTAAAATTGTATTTTTCCCGCTACAGGGAAAGCTTTTCCCTACCCCGGCGGATCGCTTCGCGCGCCAGCTGATCGCATCGCTCGTTTTCGATATGTCCGGCATGGCCCCGCACCCAGCGCCATTCCACCTGATGCCGGCGGGTCAGCTCCAGGAGGCGCTCCCAGAGATCGCGGTTGGCCACATCTTTTTTCTGGGAGTTTTTCCATCCCCTGCGGATCCAGCCCTCGATCCATTCGGTCATACCTTTCTTCAGGTATTCCGAATCGGTGGTCAGCTTGACCGGACAAGGACGCCTGAGGGCCTCGAGACCGGCGATGGCTGCCATCAATTCCATGCGGTTGTTGGTTGTCGTCGGCTCAAATCCCGAAAGTTCCTTTTCCCGGTCGCCCCAGCGCAAAATAGTCCCCCAGCCCCCCGGCCCGGGATTGCCGGAACAGGCGCCATCGCTGAAGATCTCGACAGTTTTGCTGCTGCTTTTCATAAGAAAATTTCCATCGGATGCGGGTGGATCTTTCCCGGGCGCTGCGAAAACCTGGATGTTCGAGGTCGGATTTCAGCTCCCCTTGAGGTTTGCTGCCGTATTTACGGGCGAGAAGGAGCCTCCCTGCCCAGAAACCAAAGGCCATTCTCATGCATATTTTCCATGATCGCAAAGAAAAAAGTAATTTTCATCCTGATGCAGGTCCGGTTGACGTTTTTCCCACCTGGAGTAAGTTGTTTTGCAGGAGGCTACGAAAATGACCGAAGAAAAAACCTGCAACCATCCGGAAGAGCACGAACAGCACCTGTGTCAGCTGAAGAAAAGGCTATCCAGGTCCGAGCTGAATGATTTGCGAAAAAATCCAAAATATGTCTGCACCGGCTGCGGAGGGCGGGTCGACCGGGGCGGCAATCTGTGTCTGCCGAAGCGAATCAAGACCTGAGCGGAAAATGTACTGAATGGCAGGATGGTGTTTTTCCTTAGTCCGTATGAAGCAAGGACAGGGCTCTTGTCGAGACTTTCAAATCACCAGAGTCGGGCAAGGTGCGACCTGCTGCGAAACGGAGAAGAACGGCCAGTAATGGTCTTCCCGAAGAGCTCAGCCGGGATGCCGTCGGTCAAGAATCAGCCGATCATTATCTCCGAGACGAATACAGATATTACAACGCCAGTGTTCATCATTGGTCTCGGGGTAATCCTCCCGAAAGAAACTGCCTCGACTCTCTTTTCGAGTGAGACTCGCCTCCAGCAAACAGCGCAGAACGAGCAGCGCATTTTTGATTCTATTGTGATGTATAAATTCCATCGTACCGCGGGGCGATAAAACTTCTGCATCCTCTTCCATGCGACGGACGATCTCGGCGCCGCCGCGGAGCCCAGCCTCATTTCTGATGATTCCGATATGCTCCCAAGCCGTTTTTCGGATCTCCTCGAAAAGCGATTTGAATTCCTGCCGAAGATGTCCGGATGCCTCCATTTTGCCCATCGCCGCAAACTCGGAGGACGGCAAGGTCGGTCCGATCCGACCGGAATGCCGTGCCCATTCGGATGCGGTCTTACCGGCAACGGCGCCTTCAACGATACACTCCGTGAGGGCGTTTCCGCCAAGACGGTTCGCCCCGTGCAGGCCACCGGTCACCTCCCCCGCAGCGAACAATCCATCGACCCCGGTTCGCATTTCAGCATCCACCCTCACGCCCCCCATGAAGAAGTGAGTAATGGGTGCGATGCCGCATCGCCGTTGTCGGAAATCGAAGGGATATCGCTCCAGCAGTCGCAGTGACCAGTTCCGTTTCCATTCCTCCTCTGGAACATTCGTCAAATCCAGAAAAAGACCTCTCTCACGATACTTTTTAAAAAAGAGCAGTGACGCCTGGTCTCGGAGGCGGGTTGTCGCCTGGTGTATATCTACCGAATCCCCGAGTTCTCCGAGGACTTCTCTTCCGGCCTTATCGTAGATCCGGGCCTTGGCCGGATAGGGAGGGTTGATAAGGACCGTAGGCAGCCCGGGTTCACAGAGACCCATCGGATGGAATTGGACAAATTCCATGTCCTGCAATTGGCAGCCGGCCCGGAGGGCCATGGCATAGCCTTCGCCGTTGATCCCCGAGGGATTGTCGTTGCGGAGATAAAGAGCTCCGCCACCGCCGGCGGCAAGCACGATCGAGGGCGCATGGATCATTGCCTCCTCCCCCTCGGCGGTGAACCCGAATACGCCCACGGCTCGCCCTTTCTCGACCATTATTTTAAGGACTTGAAATCGGGGCAGGGTCCGGACTCCTTTTTCCAGGGTAATTTGCGCCAACGTCTTCATCAGGTCGTTGCCCGGAATCGTCCTGGAGTCGACGGCGGTCGGGATACGGAATCCGGTAGGGGTAGGGACCAGGGGGGCGCCCATATTTTTCAGGTGGTTGAGTGCCGCCGAAGCGCCGTTGACGAGGAGTTCCACCAGACGAGGATCATTGAGTCCCTGGCCTGCGTTCAGGGTTTGTTCCCGGTGGGTCTCAGTGGCGTAGTCCGGGGAGGCTGCATTGAAAAATCCTGCCGCCATAGCAGTGCATGTCCCTTTGCCCACATGCCCCTTGCCAAGAACGAGGACATCCGAGCCCGCCTCCCGGGCGGCCAGGGCGGCCATCAACCCGGCCCCCCCGGATCCTATTACAGCAACGTCAGCGTCAAATTGTTTCATCGCGGTCACCCATGAGATCTTCGGAGGTTTTCTGAATTCCGTTCGGACAGGGCCGGGTTCTTGAGCGCAGGGTTCTGCGGAGCAAGGCTCACCAGAAGGAGACCTCCTGCTTCAAAACATTTGTCAGAGTCTGTAATCTGCTCAGGATTTTCCCTGGAATAACTGGACGATACTGGAAAAATCCAGGCTGCCCTTGCCTTGCGTCTGGTGAAGATTGAACAGGCTTTTTGCTATCGATCCCATCGGGACCGGGGAACCGCTGGTCTGACTGATATCCATGGCGAGCCCAAGATCCTTGCACATCAGATCGACAAAGAACCCTCCCTGGTAGTCGCGGGAGGCCGGTGCGTTCTCCATGACTCCGGGTACCGGATTGTAGCAGTCAAGCACCCAGTTGCCGCCTGAACTTCTGCTCATGATTTCGGAAAGGGCAAGGGGGTCCAATCCATTATTAATGCCTAAATTCAGCGCTTCTGACGTCCCCGCCATCAGGATGGCCAGCAGCATATTGTTGCAGGCTTTGGCCACCTGCCCGGAACCGATCCCACCGGCATGGAAAATATTTTTTCCCATGCATTGCAGAACGGGCAAGGCGCGTTGGAAGTCAGACTCAGCGCCGCCAACCATGAACGATAAGGTTCCCGCAGCGGCACCGGCTGTTCCTCCGGAGACTGGCGCATCGATGAAGGAGAGATTGCGCTCTGTTGCGACAGCAGCCATTTTTTTACTTGTCGCAGCGTCAATGGTGCTGGCATCGATGATCAGAGTTCCCGCCTTCAGATGATCGAACAAAGCTTCATTGGTCCGCAATATCCCCTCGACAGAATTGCCGGCAGGCAACATTGTCACCAGTATTTCAATGCCCTGCACTGTCTCGACAGCACTTTTACAGCCAGTTGCTCCCTTGGCGGCAACTTGCTTGACAGCTTCCACGGACAGATCGAATACACGTAAGGAATGACCAGCCTTCAACAGGTTGATCGCCATGGGAGCTCCCATGTTCCCCAAGCCTATAAATGCTACTTTAGCCATTTTTCACCTTTAATATTGTGGATGAGAAAAACCCAGCCTGGCCTTATTCAGGCAACAGCGGCGGCGTGCGAATTTAACCTCGAAATACAGCAAAATAAGGTAAACCTAATCTAGCCTGCTCCCGTTGAGCCCGTCAAGCTCATTGGTTGTCCGATTAAACGGTTGCGGAATGACTTCCATGCCCAGGCATGGTCTGGATGTTGAGAAACATTCTTCGATTTGTTGGAACCATGCGACAGATTCAAAAAACCGGCATCGGGCGGTTGTCCGCCTACTGTGGGGCAGTAAGCGCGGGCTGCGGCGCCGGAGCAGGGATAGCCTGGCTGCACGGGGGGCGCCTTGATGAGGTCGCCCATACGATCGTCAATGCCCTGGCGACGGTCTCCGGCATTATCTGCGACGGAGCCAAGCCCTCCTGCGCAGCTAAAATCGCCGCTTCAGTAGATGCCGGGATTCTGGGATTTCTGATGTATGAAAGAGGACAGCAGTTTTTCAGTGGCGATGGGATTGTCACGAAGGGCGTTGAGAATACGATCAACAACATCGGTCGCCTTGGTCGTGACGGCATGCGGGAAACCGACAAGGAGATTATCCGCATCATGATGGGGGAGTAACCGCATGAAAGGGTATATGCAGTAAGCTGCAATGGACGAGGTTTGAGCGATGATTTCCCCAGAAAAAGCCCCCCTGAAGAATTCAGGGGGGCGCAGGAAAGAGACTTCAATATAAAAAGGACATCAGAACCTGCTGCAATGGCCTGAATCTTGACTCTGTTGAATTCAGTCCGGAGAACTCAAGCGTCCGAGAACGACCCGGCAAAGGATTTCCACTCCGGTATCGAGAATACCGTCATCAAAATCAAAAGCGGCGTTGTGCAGAGGCGCCCTCCCTTCCCCTCCGATGCCAATAAAAAAGAAACACCCGGGAACCTGCTCCAGGTAAAACGCCATGTCCTCCCCTCCCATCGTGGAGGCCGGCTCCACCACATAGTTCTCGCCGACCGCAGCGACCGCACAGGCATGCACTTCTGCAGCCACCTGCTTGTCGTTGATCGTGGGGGGGTAGCCTTGAGCATAACGGAAATCGTATTCAGCTCCCATGGCCTCGCATACGCCTCGGATCACGGTTTCCATTCTTTCCGGCCAGGACAACCAGATTTCGCGGTCAAAGGTCCTTGTCGTTCCGGCGAGTTCGGCTGTGGAAGGAATCACGTTGAACGTGGAGCCGGAATGAAAACTTCCGACAGTGACGACGTTCGGGCTCAAGGGGTCCATCTTGCGGCTCACCAGGCGCTGAAGGGCGCTGACCACCTGAGTTCCGACTTCCAGCGCATCTACACAGAGATGCGGCATGGCTCCGTGTCCACCCTGGCCGAGGATGGTAAGATCAAATCGGTCCATGGCGGCCATGAGCGGACCGGATTTCACTCCCACATAGCCTTCGGGCATGCCCGGCCATAGATGGCAGCCGACACAGATATCCACATCGGGATCTTTCAACACCCCTTCATCGATCATCGGCCTGGCGCCGCCGGGACCTTCTTCGGCGGGCTGAAATACGAATTTAACGCTGCCGGATAGCTGCTCTCGCAAAGAAGCCAGAACTGCAGCGGCCCCAAGCGCCATGGCCATATGCCCATCGTGCCCGCAGGCGTGCATGACTCCCTCGTGGGTCGAGGCGAAGGGCAGACCCGTCGCTTCGGCCATCGGCAGAGCATCCATATCCGCCCGAAGCATCACCGTCGGACCAGGGTTGCCCCCCCGAAGCAGACCAACGACCCCTGTCCCGGCCACCCCCGTGCGCACTTCCAATCCCAGGGAACGTAAGCGCTCGGCCACGAAGACCGAGGTCTTTTGCTCATTGAATGCCGTTTCGGGAATCCGATGCAGATCCCGCCGGGTGGCGACGGTCTTTTCACTCTCTTTCGAAATCAAGTCGCGGATATCAATCATTGGATGAACTCTCGCTGAAGCATCAGTCAATGAATTTATGAACATGATCCTTATCCATCGGTTTCGTCATGTAGGATACCAGGATGAGGACTATGAAGTTAAGGACCAATCCCTGGATCCCCGCATGGATGTCCCAGAGCTTGGGAACAACCTCGAAAACCACCAGATAATTGTAGACCACGCCGGCGAGGACCCCGGTGATGGCTCCGGCCTTGGTCGCGCGTGGCCAAAAGAAGGTCGCCGCCACCAGAGGCAGCAACTGAACGATGGAGCCATAGGCTCCAAGCAGAAGAGAAACCAGGGTCTGGCCGCCGAAGACGGCGATCAGGTAAGAGACCGCGCCGAATCCGACGACGGAAATCCTCACCCACATGGTGGCTTCCTTATCCGTATGCTTCTCTTTCTTGAGGACTTCGACAAAGTCCTGGGCGAAAATCGAGCCCGCGGCATGCGTAATGGTGTCCTGGGTGGACATCGCGGCAGCCAGGGCGGCCGCAAGCACCAGACCCACGGCAACCGCCGGGAAATTCATGTTGCTGAACATCCATGGCAAAATCCGATCCGGCTCGCCCAGCACTTCCGGCGTCACCTGCATGATGCCGGCGAATCCGATGAACAGCACCGGCACCAGGAAAATGGCGAACGTCGGATACATGACGATGGTTTTTTTAAGCACGCGTTCGTTCTTGACCGTATAGGCCTTCATGAACAGGTGCGGCCACATGGTGAAACCCAGGACGGAAACCAGAACCGCGGTCGCATAGGCGACAAAGCTCATCGAGGTCTCCGGGCCCACCAGAAGATGGGTCGGTTTCATCTCGACGATCTGCCTGAACATATTGCCGGGTCCGCCGTAGAGTTTGAAAGCGAAAAAGAGCCCCAGGATCCATGCCGTGCAAATCATGAAGACGCCCTGGAAAACATTCGTCCAGGCCACCGCCCTCACCCCTCCATAAAAAACATAGACCAGGACGACCAGGTATGCGATCAAGGCTCCCGCCCAGAAAGGAATACGGCCGCCCGAAGCGATTTCAAAAACATAGGCGGAGCCTTTCATCTGAAGTGAAATATACTGGATGAAGGCGAGCACCGAGACGATCGCGATGATGATCGACAATCCCTTGGACTGAAACCGATCACTCAGAAGCTGAGCCTGGGTGACATATTTGTATTTCAGTCCCGCCCGGTATGCCTTGGGACCCCACAGCCACCACGGAACGAGACCCAGCGCGCAATAGGCCAGAATGAAAAATGCCGGGGCGCCCCTGGAATAGGCCCAGCCGGGGCCTCCCAGAAAGGCAAAAGCGCTGAAAATCGCCCCTCCCATCATAAAATAGGTTACGAAGAACCCGAGGCTTCCGCTGGCGGCGACATATTCCTGAATTGAGCTCTCCCGCCCCTTTCCGGACAAGAACCCGACAAAAAGGACGACAATGAGATAAGCGGCAATAACCAGAAGCGTGATTATCCAATCCATTACATCACCTCCTGATCATTTTCGGAAGATTCAAGGAAGTACAGGGCGAGAAGGGCGACAAATTCCACCACGATCAGCGCAACCACAACGAACATACCGAAAGGCATGCCCAACACGATTGGAAGCGCCGCATTGCCGATAACCCAGTAACAGCACTGGATTATAATCAGCAGGCTGAAGAATACAGTGAAAAATATTCCTCGTTTCTTCGCCTTCGGGCTGGTCTTCGGGGGAAAGAATGTGAAACTGTAATCACCTCTGGAATCATTAGGCATACGAGTTCTCCTTCCTGTGGTTGAATTGCAACCGTACAGCACAAAAAAACCGCCAGTCAGCATCATGCCAATCAGGGCGGTTTTTAATGTGTCTGCATTGAATTGCTCGTGTAATGATCATTCCAATCTCCATGGAACATATCAAATTAAAGCATCGCTAACGTAGTCCATGTTCATCATTGCAGTCAAGGAATTCTTTACGATTATCAAAAGTGCATTTATTTAAATGGATTTGAGCATCCGTTTATTCTCAGGGAAGGTCCCCGACAGCCTGGCGGATTTCTCCGGCGTCGCTGGCGCCCGCCAGCAGGCCGGCGCAATTGGTCTGGGATTCGATCAGTTTCTTCAGTTTGGGTGCGATGGCCGTATTTCCAACGAGGGTGGCGCCCACCAGCCGGCTGTCCCGAAAGACCGGGACGCGATACTCACCCGGGTCCTGGTTCCTTTGAGCGAGCAATCAGTCAATCAGAACAAAGCGCTCTTTGGGAACACCGCAGACCTCGCATTTTTCGGGAGCCTCGTCATAGACGGTGTTGCCGCAGATCTCACAGACGTACACTTGCCTCGCCGGCAGATCGCCGCCGCTTTTTACCGCGGCGAGGGCCTTGGAGTAGAGGTCATGGTGAATCTCTTCCACCGCCAGTGCGTTGCGGAAGGTCACCTCGGCCATCCGGTCCCCCTCCTGTTTGGCCTCTTCCAGGTAAGGCGGATACATTCTCTGAAACTCGAAACCTTCTCCCTCGATTGCTGACTCCAGATTCTGAGCAGTCTTGTTGATTCCCCCCATCGCTCTCAAATGCGCGTGAGCGTGTATGGTTTCGGCATGGGCCGCGGCCCGGAACAGCCTGGCGACATGGGGAAGACCATCGATCTCGGCCTGTTTGGCGAAGGCGAGATATTTGCGGTTGGCCTGGCTCTCGCCGGCGAAGGCGCCGGCAAGATTCTCTTTCGTGGACATCGATTTCTCCTGTTCTTGTTGATTGAGCGACCGGTAGGCCGCATCAATGGCGGCGTTGGTTCCAGAGAACTGTGATGACGATGAGGATTGGCAGATAATTATGAATTTCCGTAAAAGCTCGCAAAAACAATGACAATTGTCAACTGAAATCAGGCTCTCGGCCGACCTTTTCTCCTCCCGATCCCCCAGGCGCAAAATCGCTCAGGAGATATTTTGCCTACCTTGTATTGTTCACCTGCTCGATTCGGCTTTTCCATTCGTGATTCCCTTCGAAATCCCTCAGGGCTTGAGAAATCTCTTCGGGCGGCAGGGGAGGAGCGAATAAATATCCCTGTCCCAGATCGCATTCACGGGTGAGAAGAAAATCCAGGTGCTTCATCATCTCCACCCCTTCGGCCACAACTTTCATATCCAACGTTTTCGACAAGGCGATGACGGCGCTGGTAATTGCGGCGTGATGAGGATCGTCGGCCGAGCCCTGGATGAAAGAACGGTCGATTTTCAAACGTCTGACGGGAAATCTCTGCAGGTACTGCAGGGAAGAATAGCCGGTGCCGAAATCGTCGATAGCGAGATTCACGCCGAGACTGGTTATTTTTTCCATAGTCAGGATGGCCTCTTCCACATTGTCCATGACCATGCTTTCGGTGATCTCCAGCTCCAGAAGTCCGGGTTCGAAGCCAGTTTCGCGCAGTATTTCGCTGATTGTCTGAACGAGTTTGCCGTGTCGGAATTGACGAGCGGAAATATTCACGGAGACGCGAACCGCGGGATGGCCCTTTTTTTGCCAGTCCACCCCCTGTTTGCAGGCGGTGCGCAGGGCCCACTCGCCAAAGGCGACGATCATCCCCGTTTCCTCGGCCAGGGGAATGAATTCGCCCGGGGAGATCATCCCCCATTCGGGATGCGCCCAGCGCATCAGCGCTTCCATTCCGACCATCTTTCCTGAAAAAAGATCGATCTGGGGTTGATAATGGAGACGAAGCTGGTCTCTTTCCAGCGCTTTCCGAAGGTGGGTTTCCAGGAGCAACCGCTCGCGGGTGCGCGAGTTGAGATCCGCCGTGAAAAAGCAATAGCCGCTCCCTCCCTGCGCCTTTGCCTGATACATGGCGCTGTCGGCGCATCGTAAGAGCTCTTCCGGATCTTTCGAATCGTCGGGGTAAACGCTGATGCCGATACTGAAGGAGGTGAAAAAAACGTGTTCGTCCACGGGAATCGGTTCTTCAAAACCCTCAAGAATGCGCTGACAGGAGGAAGATAGATCATCGATTTTGCAGGATCCCTCCAGGATGACCACGAATTCATCGCCCCCGAATCGGGCAAGGGTGTCCGAGTCGCGGATAATGGAATTGAGCCGCTCGGAAACGCTTTTCAAAAAACGATCCCCCAACCCGTGCCCCATGGAATCGTTGATTTTTTTGAAATTGTCCAGATCCAGAAACAGAATCGCCACTTTGGCGCTGTACCGCTCGGCTCCGGCGATGGCGTGAATGAGGCGGTCTTGCAGAAGGCGACGATTCGGCAATCCGGTCAGGGGATCATCCTACCCTGGCCCCCAAAAATATTTTTCATCCTCCTTCCGGCATGAGCCGCAGCTGCCATCATATTGAGCCTACGGAGCATGGTCCGCGCACCAGTTGGATCGACAAGCAACAAGGGTTCCAGGGTTCCTGGTGCAAGGCGGGCCATTCTCAAATTCGCTGAAGATATCCCCTTGACAGTTCGCCCATGGAAGTGGTTGAATTTCAAAATGAAATCTTTCAGAAGTCTTTTTCTAACGGTTGTAACCGTTTGCGGTTTTTCGGCACTTCCCGCCCTGGCGAAGGGCACGGCGAGCGAGTTCGCGTCCTGGCTTGAGGATTTCCGGGCAGAGGCCCGTTCCGCAGGCATTTCGCAAAAAACACTGGAGATGGCGCTGTCGGGTGTCAAAGAGCCGTTGCCCCAGGTGGTCGATCTCGATCGAAAGCAGCCTGAATCCGTCCAGACTCTTGAGGATTACGTGACGGCCCGAGTCAGCGAGAAGCGGATCGCCAACGGGCGCAGGATGATGAGCCGCTATCCGACCTGGCTGGGTCGGGTCGAGGATCAATACGAAGTGCAGAGGCGTTTTCTCGTGGCGCTTTGGGGGATCGAATCCAATTACGGTGAGAACATGGGGAATGTCCAGGTCGTTCAGTCCCTGGTCACTCTGGCCTATGACAAGCGCCGCGGCCCCTATTTTCGCAAGGAACTGCTGAATGCCCTGCGGATCCTCGATGCCGGACATATTTCATTGGAGCGCATGAAGGGCTCCTGGGCAGGGGCCATGGGGCAATGCCAGTTCATGCCCTCCTCCTTTCTCCACTATGCCGTCGATGCGGACGGCGATCGCCGCATCGACATCTGGAACTCGGTCCCCGATGTGCTGGCCTCGGCCGCCAATTACCTGGCGCGTGCCGGATGGAAGGACGACCAGACCTGGGGGCGGCCGGTGAGGTTGCCTGAAAAATTCGATTATTCCCTTGCCGGACTGGACACCCGTCTTCCGCTCTCGCGCTGGCAGTCTCTCGGGGTGAGACGCATCAACGGCAGGGCCCTTCCAAGACGCGATCTCGACGCCTCCTTGATCGCTCCCGATGGCCCCGGCGGCCCGGCTTATCTGGTGTATGACAATTTCCGGGCGCTTCTGGCCTGGAACCGATCCTCTTCATTTGCGGTGGCGGTAGGGACTCTTTCCGACAGAATTGCCGAGGACTAAGGGTTCTTTCTCTCTTCCGAAATGCGCCAACTGTCCAGCCCGACCTATTGCAGCCGATGCCATCGCCGCGGACGGGCGGGCTTGAGGGGGGACGTTTTCACTCTGACGCCCTCCCCGACAAGGAGACCCCGCAGCTTCCATCGCAAAAGGGTTGATCCCCGGATAAGCCGCAACCGCAAAGATAGATTTTCTGGCGCTTTTTGATTTTGAATGCGACAGGAGACTGCCCGAAGCCGCTGTGCGATTCATCACAAAAGGGCAGGTTCTGCGATTTTCCGCATGTACAGCGGTAATATGTACCGGGCTCAAGGGTAAGACCGATTGGCATGCCGCTTTCCGGATTTCTTTTGCTCATCATCAGGTTCCTTTGTTTTCACTTCCTGTTTTCTCGAGACGCTATCCGGCGCCGGAGTCGCGATAAACGAAATAACACTCTGATAAAATTACCTTATCTGCAGTTGCAGGCCCAGCCTGGAGGCCACGGCCCTATTTGGATGGTCGCGAGAACGTCAGCGGGCATCTCCCATGTATTTGGACTCACCCTCGATCCAGTCACCGAGGACCCTTTTGTCCCGTTCGTTCAGACGCGCAGCCGGATGGATAGAAGAATACTGGAACGGCGGCATTTCTCCTTCCCTGGCCTCCTCCTGGATTTCCTTCCGTAATTTTGCCTTCTTCTCTTCGGAGTAACCGTCCCAGATCGAGAAATTGAGATGTTCCCGCCCCTCGTGGACATCATGTGCGACCAGCCAGGAGACAGGGGCGATTCGACTGTACCAGGGCCAGATCGTTTCATTGGAGTGGCAGTCGTAGCAGGAGCGCCGCAGAATGTCCGTCAGCTCCCGCGGGGCTGCAAATTCAGCAGTCTCCGAGGGGTTGCTTCGATCTATGGGGATGAACTGGATGAAAAGAAGCAGAGCCGCCGAAACAACGAAAATCCAGGTTTTCTTACGGATCATTTTTTCTCCTTTTGCCGCGGCATCGCACCCGATCAACTCCGTGGTTTCTGGCGTGAGGCCAACCATAATCCCAGCCCAAGTTCCAGGGCTCCCGCCATTCGGGTCAGACCCGGTCGTTTTACGAAGGGCGACATGGCCTTTCGCCACGGCTTCGGTCCATCCGCCCAAAGCAGAACATGCCTGCATGGATCGAACAGCACCAGTGCTCCATCGCCGATCATCATCAAGGCTATCGATTCTTTTATCCGCTTTTTGATTATCATATCATCATTCATCAAGTCACCTCCATCTCTGTTGATTGATCTTCCCGGCATGCCCGTTTCATAAAGGATAACATGAATTTAAGTCGCCGGCCCGCCTCTTTGAAACGCCGCCGCCAGATCGCAGACGCACATCTGCGGGACCTCGGCTAAGTGTCCTGTAAAGAGTGCTGTCATGGTTACAAGGCCAGGGGGTGCAGGGGAGGGGGGAGAGTGGTTTTTGCCGGCGTACAGATCCAAAACAAAAACGCCCCTCCCCAAAAGATCGGGAGGGGCGCTTTCGTTTGGCGTCCCCAGGGGGATTCGAACCCCCGTCGCCGGCGTGAAAGGCCGGTGTCCTGGGCCAGGCTAGACGATAGTTGTTGAGTGCCAGTACATCGCTAACGGATTTTAGTGCCACGACATCGCTGACACTCAACACGGTTATCTGAGTTTGTAATCAAATTCCTCGACCTGGGTTTTGTCCAGATAGAGCTTTAACCTCTGTTCTTTGACAT
>JAGXHI010000004.1 GCA_024636295.1 Desulfuromonadales bacterium | reverse complement strand
CCTGACATCCATTGCGCCGCCTCTAACTCGATAAACACCTCCATATTTTTCAGCGATGGGCTTCGCAAGCTTTTTATACTCTTCATACGCCTCTGGATTTTTGATCCTCGTGTCAACAACAAGATATGCGCTCATACGGAATCCTCAGTATTATTTGACACATAACAGTAAATGGATGGGTCCTTATAAAATCCAAAAATTAAATTTCTGTCCCGATAAGGTGCGTTTACAGTTTCTAATGTCCCCTATTTACTCTCACCTATTCAAGAAGTTAACATGGAGCAAAATTTATCCGGGTATTTTACGCGGACCCGTATATCCCCCCTTCACGACAGCCTTAAAGTCCATCAACCGGACTGCAAACACCGGCCACCCCCCTGTTTAAAACATGAGTGTAGATCATGGTGGTTTTGACGTGGCTGTGCCCGAGCAGTCGCTGTCAAACATTGGCCAGGAACGCTTGGTTGGCGCTGTTCTTTGTCCAAATCGAAATCGCTATCGGGATCGAAATCGGGATCACAAACATTCTTACCGTATGCCAAAGCCCGCCTGACCTCTCGAACCTGGTAGCCCCGCCCATCCAGACGGCTGAGCATCACCGCCATGCGCTCGAGTTCAGGCTTACGGCTCTGGCTTTAGGCCTCCCGCAAATCGTGTCCAAGTGTCATTTCTTTTCGATCCTGATAACGATACCGATTTGGATTTGGAGTGCCCCAACGGTGATGGTCGGCGGTTGGCGCGCCTCCGCAAAAGAAAAAGCCGCCCTCCGGCGTAAAGGGCCGGTGCGGCGGCTTTTTCTTTCAGTATGTTTTCCCCTCCATTGGACCCCTCTCTTGCGATCGGGTTTTAATTAAAGACTCATTGAAGCCTTTTCAGGCCCGATTGTCAAGCTCGCTTCAACATGGGGCCTGGATAGGTTCAGGGTCAATTGAAGAAGGGCAAGCACGCCATCGTCTATTCCATGCGATTCGGATTTCATTCTCGTGTTCCTCGACCAACCAGATTACTGAATCCGTATTGACAGGAGAATAAAAGAACCCCCGCCCGGAGCAATTCCGGAGCGGGGGGTTTCTTGTCGCGCATCCTATTCGGGGACAGGCGCCTTCGGAGCCAGTCCCCTTGTTGTCAGGCCGACTTGGAGTATCCTTCCATTTCGTCGAACTGCAGGTACTGATAGATCTGATCGGCCTTGGGCAGAACCTTCTCCTTGACCACCGCCATATATTCCTCGACGGTCGGAATCCGGCTGATGGTGCTGATCACCGCCCCGAGTTCAGCGGACCCGAGGTAGACCTGCGCGCCGTTGCCGATGCGGTCGTCGAAGTTGCGGGTGGAGGTGGAGAACATGTTCACCCCATCGGGTACGCGGGCCTGATTGCCCATGCAGAGGGAGCAGCCGGCGATTTCAATCCGCGCTCCGACCGCACTGTACACTGCGAAGAGGGCTTCTCCTTTGAGTTTTTCCTGATCCATGCGGGTCGGCGGACAGATCCAGGTTCGGACATCGGGATTGTATTTTTTCCCTCGCCAGATCTCAGCGGCGGCGCGGAAGTGGCCGATGTTGGTCATACAGGAGCCGAGGAAGACGTCCTGGATCGGCGTTCCGGCGACATCGGAAAGGAGCTTCACATCGTCCGGATCGTTCGGGCAGGCCAGGATCGGTTCGGTGATTTCGGCCAGATCGATCTCGATAACCGCCGCGTATTCGGCGTTGGCGTCAGCTTCAAGAAGTTCAGGATTCTTCAGCCATCCCTCAACGGCTTCGATGCGCTTCCGCAGGGTCTCGGGATCTTTGTATCCTTCCTCGATCATCTTGCGCATCAGGGCGATGTTCGACCGCAGATAATTGGCGACGCTTTCTTCGGAGAGTTTGATGCATCCCGCGGCGGCGCTGCGCTCGGCGGCGGCGTCGGTCAGTTCGAAAGCCTGCTCGACGGAGAGCTCGGGAAGCCCTTCCATTTCCAGGATGCGGCCGTTGAAGATATTTTTCTTGTTCTTCTTGGGAACCGTGAGCAGATCCTGCTTTATGGCCCAATAGGGAATGGCGTTCACCGCATCCCGCAGGGTGATGCCGGGATTGAGTTTGCCCTTGAAGCGAACCAGGACGGACTCGGGCATGTCCAGCGGCATGAAGCCCAGAGCTCCCGCGAAGGCCACCAGGCCGGATCCGGCTGGGAAGGAAATCCCGATGGGGAAACGGGTGTGGCTGTCGCCGCCGGTTCCGACGGTATCGGGTACGAGCAGGCGGTTCAGCCAGCTGTGGATAACGCCATCGCCCGGACGCAGGGCGACTCCGGCACGCTCCGCGATGAAATCGGGAAGATTCTTGTGCATTTTCACGTCCGCCGGCTTCGGATAAGCGGCGGTATGACAGAAAGACTGCATGAACATGGGCGCCTGGAATTTCAGGCAGGCCAGCTCCTTGAGCTCGTCGGCGGTCATGGGACCGGTGGTGTCCTGGGAGCCGACAGTGGTCATCCTGGGCTCGCAGGCGGTGCCGGGAAGCACGCCGGGCAGCCCGCAGGCCTTTCCGACCATTTTCTGCGCCAGAGAATACCCCTGGCCGGATTTCGGTTCGGGATTGTCCGGTGCGGCGAAGATCTCCACCCCACCCATTTCCAGGGCCTGACGGGCCTTGGTGGTCACAGAGCGGCCGATGATCAGGGGAATGCGGCCGCCGGCCCGGTACTCATCGGCCAGCGTATTGGGCTTCAGATCAAATGCGGTCAGAACCTTGCCCGCTTCGTCGGTGATTTCTCCGGCACCGGGTTTGACGATGATCACGTCTCCGTGACGGAGGTTCGAAACTTCGGCGCGGATCGGCAAGGCGCCGGAGTCCTCGGCGGTGTTGAAAAAAATCGGGGCGATGGCGCTCCCGATGATCACTCCGCCCCGGCGCTTGTTGGGAACGAAGGGGATATCCTCGCCGATGTGCCACAGAAGGCTGTTGCAGGCGGACTTACGGGAGGAGCCGGTGCCGACGACATCGCCCACGAAGGCGACTGTGTGGCCCTGCTTTCGCCACTCGGCGATTTCCTCGATGCCCCCGGGGAAACGGGTCTTGCCCATGGCGAGAGCGTGCAGGGGGATATCGGGGCGGCTCCAGGCGTCGCCGGCGGGCGAGAAATCATCCGTGTTGATCTCCCCTTCCACCTTGAAGACCTTGACCTTGATCTCCTCCGGGATTCCGGGCTTTCCGGTGAACCATTCGGCATTGGCCCAGGATTCGGCCACCTTCTTGGCGGCGGCATTGGATTTGGCCAACTCGAAAACCTCATTGGTCGAATCGTAGACATAGGTCAGGCCGCAAAGGGCGGCGGCCGCATCGTCGGCCAGTTCGGAATCCGAGAGAGCATCGATCAGCGGTTGAACATTGTAGCCGCCGATCATGGTCCCGAGAATTTTCACCGCCTCTTTTTTCCCGATCAGGGGGGAGTCGACTTCGCCCTTGAGGATTCCTTCCAGAAAGCCGGCCTTGACCTCGGCCGCCGGGTCCACCCCGGGAGAGACCCGATTCTTGAAGAGGTCCAGCATCAGCTCTTCCTGTCCCTGCAGGGGCGCCTTGAATAATTCGCACAGCTCCCGTGTCTGTTGAGGGTCCAGGGGAAGCGCCGGAATGCCCTGGGCATTCCTCTCCGCCTTATGTCTCAGATAGGCTTCGATCATTTCATTCTCCTTTAATTTTATTGCGGCCGCAGCAGGGCCTTTCCGCTTCCGGAGTCTTTTTAATATTTGATCCAAACTATGGGAAACCAGCTGAACTCCGGAAGGGCATATTCGCCAAAGTGCATACTGTATACGATCGTACCTGCAGTGTCAACGCTCAGCAAGACGCTTTCATCAGGCCCCGGACCCTCCTTATTTCATATTTATGATCCAATTTTCAAGGGGATTGTCACACCCCCATCGAAACTATGACGTATTATGTCACAACCTCCTTCTATTCTCAGGAGGAAAGGAGGAGATTATGTTCGAAATCATTATGCTTCTGGGATTTTTCATGGCGGGGGTATCTCACTTTACCTGGGAAAAGTGCAGGGAAACCGAATCTTCATCAAACCGAAAGAAATCGAATTCCGTGAAAAAAAAGCGGGAACGAAAAGCAGATCGTAAGCGCCATCCGGACTCGTCAGGCGAATCCCCGTCGACCAAGTCCTCCTTCCAGGCGAAACGCCCGATCTGCGGTCCTTCCGGCCTGAAAACCTTGAACTGCTGCGCCACAACGGTGTATAAGGGTCCACAACTTCTCCACTGACCTCTACATTTAATTCGTGCCCGTCCGGAAACCCCGGGAAGCACAAATGCGGTTTTCGATGTGGAAACGAGTAATTTTTCGCAAGATCAAGGAAATCAAGGATTTGAGCGGAGGCATAGTACTTTACGCCGCACAATCAAATCCGCGGGTTGACGCAGAGATTGCGGAGAAGGGCCGTTTCCAGACGAAAATCAATTCGAATCCTCTCGGATCTGATCTGATCACCATGGGGCTTCCTTTTTTATTTGCATCCTATGCCGCCGGTCTGGGGATCGCTCCCTATTTCTACTTCTCCCCCCTGTCGACATTCGCCGCTCTGATTTCGGCCGTCATCTGGCTGATTTTCCGGAGACGGCGGTGGTCGTCCTCCTTTCTGCTTTTGACTTTTCTACTCACCGGTTTCTCCCTCTATCACCTGTCCCTGAATCCTCCCGCGGATGGCGGACATATCCGGGCCTACATTTCCGAGCGGCCTGTCGCGATCCAGGGAATAGCACTGAACGTCTCCTCACGATACCCCGATAGAACGGTCATCGATCTGGATACGGAACGTGTCGTTCTTAAGGGAATCGCGGCGCCTGTCAACGGCCGACTGCGGCTTTACCTCGACGGCCCCTGCGACGCCGTTCTGCCCGGGGACCGAATCCGTTTCCACTCCCGTCTCAAAGCGCCCCGCCCCTTCGGAACGCCCGGAGAATTCGACTTCAGTAGATATCTGGCATTCAGAAAAATTTTCGTCACCGCCTTTCTCCCCTCTGACCGCGGTCTGGTGAAGATGCCCGGACCCCGATCGAATCCGACCCCCCTTATTGCTAAAGCGCGGAGACACATTGCGGACGCGATAGAGGCAGCAGCGCCGGAGGAAACCTCCCCCCTGCTCAAGGCCCTGATCATCGGGGACAAGGGTTCGCTCTCCCCCGAATTGCGGGATCTTCTGGCGCGGGGAGGCATCTCACATCTTTTCTCCATTTCGGGTCTTCATCTCGGGCTGCTCGCCCTTTTTCTTTATACGGGATTCCGTTTTCTCTATCGGAGGTCGGAAACGCTTCTTCTCCAGGGGCCCCCCATCCGGGTGCTTCCTGCAATCCTTGTCCCTTTTCTTCTTTTCTATCTTCTGCTGACGGGAAACGCCCTGCCCACCCGGAGGGCCTTTCTGATGGCCGCGGCCGCCGCACTGCTTCTTCTTGGAAGACGCAGAACCCCTCCTCTTCACCTTCTGGTTTCCGCGGCATTCCTGATTCTTCTTATTGAACCGCTGGCCCTTTTCGAGCCCTCGTTTCAGCTCTCCTTCGCCGGAACCTTGGGGATTCTGATCCTGGCGCCCCGCTGGGGGCGCAGTCTTGAGGGGAAACCGCGCGCCCTGAAATGGGCGGGATATCTTCTGCTGACCACCCTGGCGGCCTTTCTTACGACTCTTCCTCCTATCCTGTGGAATTTCCATCTTTTCGCCCCAGCGGGGGTCGTCACCAACCCCGCCGCCGTTCCGGCCGTGGGCTTCGGCGCCGTCCCTCTGGGACTGGCAGGAGCGGCCGCATCCTTTTTCTGGCCCTGGGGAGCGGAGATCTTCCTTGGACTGGCTTCCTCGCTTACGTCCGCCGTTATGGGCCTTGTGGAAGCAACTCTCGCGCTCCCCTGGCTTTCGGGCTGGAAAATCTATCTTTCCCCGCTTCAACTCTCAGCAGTATCCCTGGGCTGCTGGGCTCTCCTGCTGCCTTCCCCTCCTCGCTTCCGGCTTTCGGGGAGAATTCTGCCCTGCGCGGCCACGGGGCTTCTCCTGCTTCCGATGTCCTCGCCTTCCACGGACCTCATGGTGACCGCTTTGAGCGTCGGGCAGGGAGAATCGATCCTGATTTCAGGAAAAGGTCGCCATTATCTGGTGGATGGAGGCGGACTGTTCAGCGACACTTTCGACACCGGAGAGAGGCTCGTTGCTCCCGCCCTCGCCCGAATGGGCGTCCACGCACTGGACGCGGTCGTCCTCACCCATGACCATCCCGATCATCGCAAGGGACTGGTGCACGTGCTGGAGCATTTCCCCGTCGGCAAATTCTGGTCCTCCGTCCCCATCGATGAATGTCATCCTTCCATTCGCCAGGTGCTTCTCGAGCGCTCCATTCCCCTGGTTCGATTCCCCCCCGGATGGACGGTTGCGGCAGAGCACCCGGAATTCACGGCAGCCGTATTCGTTCCGGAGGCCGAAAAGGCGGACAGCCTCAACGATCAATCTCTGGTGCTTTATGTCCGGTCGGGGGAAAATGGAGTGCTGCTGACAGGAGACCTGGAGGAAAGTGGTGTAATTCGAATCATTGGGAATCCCCCTCCTGGACCGGTGAACCTTCTCAAGTTACCCCACCACGGCAGCCGGCACGCTGCCCCGGGAATTCTGATTGACCGCTTCGAACCGGACATGGCCTTCTTATCGGCAGGCTTTCGTAATCATTCAGGTCTTCCTCATCCGCAGGTGGTTCGTGGAATTATCGACAGAGGAATCCCCCTGTTCCGAACGGACACGGACGGAACGGTAAGGTTCACCGGGACCGGGGAAGGATGGTCCGCGAAACGCTGGGAGCGGGGGCTTTTCCGTTGACAGAAACCAGTGATTTTGTTAGCTTCATCACTCCTGACAGGAGTTATTAAGCGCATGAAGCCATCCACTATCCTGGTTGCGGACGATGAAACGTTCTTTCGCCGTCTTTATTCCGATATCCTGAAAGAGGATGGATACAGAATCGAAACCGTTTCCAATGGCAAGGAAGCCCTTGAACGGATTCTGCAGGGCGGAGTCGATATCGTCCTCACCGATATGGTGATGCCGGAACTCAGTGGACTGGAGCTTCTGCGCCGGGTCCGCAGCTTGGACAATCCGCCAGAAATCATCCTCGCCACTGGCCACGCCACCCTGGAATCCGCCATTCAGGCCTTGAAAAACGGCGCCAGGGACTATCTGGTCAAACCCTTCAGCCCTGAGGAGCTCCGTCACCTGATCCGCGTCTGCCTTGAGCAGCGACGGCTCCTGGATGAAAACACCCTTCTCAAAAGCCAGATCCGTCTTTTCCGCAGAGGGCAGAGCCTGTCCTCTCAGCTCGAGGTCGATAGACTCGCCTCCCAGGCTCTTGAGACATTGATGGACGAAGTGGGCGGCGCCAGGGGATTCGCCTTTCTGGTTTCGGAAAAGGCCGTTTCGCGCGTTATCGCACCCGAGGGTTTGAAAGAGTACGAAGCCATGGCGCTTTCGGACTGTATTTCTCCGTATCTCGAAGATCTCTCAGGTATCAGGCTTCTGAAAGGCGGACAGCTTTCCCTGGACGGCAAATGCCCTGAAAACACCAGAACCGTCTGCATGTTCCCTCTCTGTTTTCAGAAAACGCTCAAGGGAGTCCTGGTTCTTCTGAATCCGTCCGACAGGGATTTCATCCATCCCATTCCCTCGGAAAACCTTCTGTTTCTCTCGGAACAGGCCGCATTGGGATTTGAGAACGCCTACCGATATCAGGATGCCCGGGAACTCGTATACGCGGATGATCTGACCGGATTGTACAATCATCGTTACCTGCAGATCGTTCTTGATCGGGAGATCCTTCGGGCCGAACGGTACGGCCAGGGGTTTTCGGTTCTTTTCATCGATCTGGACCATTTTAAAAATCTCAATGACAAACACGGGCATCTGGCCGGCAGCGCCGCCCTGCGGGAGGTGGCGCGTCTTCTGGAATTCAACGTGCGTGAGGTCGACCTTCTCTTCCGCTATGGGGGCGACGAATTCACGGCACTGCTGGTGGAGACGGAAGCCAGGGGCGCGGCCGTCGTCGCCGAAAGGATCCGGCGCTCCATCGAGGGTCACACTTTCCTGGTCGAGGAAGGCATATCCTGCCGCCTGACCGCCACGATCGGATTCGCCGCATTTCCCGACCATGCCGCGGACAAACGGAAGATCATCGACCTTGCCGACCGCGCCATGTATCACGGGAAAAAAGACCGAAACGTCACTCGGGGGGCATGGGAAGTTCACCAGGAATAGTCCGTCTGCTTCTTCCACCCGATTCCGCTGCTTATATTATTGTTTCCACTCCTTACGCCTTCCGCCCCGGAGGGTTTTTCATTGCTCGCCGGTCCGAAGGCGTGCGGAAGCCGAAAGGCGCTTCTTCGGCGTGGGGGAAACGTTCCATATCAACGAGGTGAACTGAAGTGAGTATTACCGGCATCAAGGGCATGAATGACATTCTTCCCGGCGAAGTTGAAACATGGAGGTTTCTCGAAAACGAGGCTCGCCGGGTCTTCGAGACCTTTGGATTCTCGGAAATCCGGGTTCCCGTAGTGGAAAAAACAGAACTTTTTCTCCGCTCCATCGGGGAAACGACCGACATCGTCGAAAAGGAGATGTACACATTCACCGACAAAGGAGGCAATTCCATTTCCCTTCGGCCCGAAGGGACCGCTCCCGTCGTACGCTCCTTCATCCAGAATAAGCTGCATGCTCTTGACCCGGTGGCCAAGCTCTACTATATGGGACCGATGTACCGTTACGAAAGGCCGCAGAAAGGGCGATACCGTCAATTTCA
The DNA here is from genome assembly GCA_024636295.1 of Desulfuromonadales bacterium. GTDB lineage: Bacteria > Desulfobacterota > Desulfuromonadia > Desulfuromonadales > JAGXHI01 > JAGXHI01. The sequence continues at coordinate 8,922 of JAGXHI010000004.1, read as the reverse complement.
CCAGATCGGAGCGGAAGTCCTGGGCCTGGAAAGCCCAAAGATCGATGCCCAGGTTCTTTTTATGCTGGTCCGGTTTTTCGAGGCGGTGGATATCGGAGATGTGGAGCTTCAGATCAACTCACTGGGATGTCCCGAATGCCGCCCCGGGTACCGTGCCGCTCTGGTGGAATTCCTGGCGGAGCGCCTCGACCGACTCTGTGAGGATTGCCGCCGCCGCTTCGGCGCCAATCCCATGAGAGTCCTGGACTGCAAGGTCCCAGGCTGCGCTGAAACAACCATAGGAGCTCCCTCGGTCATCGAAAGCCTCTGCTCCGTCTGCGGGGATCATTTTTCTGAAGTGCGTGGCTTGATCGGTGATCTCGGGTTATCATACGCCGTCAACCCTCGCATGGTGCGCGGCCTCGATTATTACACCAAAACCGCCTTCGAGATGGTGACAGGCAGCATCGGCGCCCAGAATGCAGTGGCCGCCGGCGGACGCTACGACGGCCTGGTTCGCGAACTTGGAGGCCCTCCCATACCTGGGATCGGCTTTGCCATGGGCGTGGAACGTCTGATTCTTCTCAGGGAAGGACAACAGATCGCCCCACCCCGTCTTCCCCTCTTTATCGCCTCGCTCGGAGAAGAAGCTTCCCGGGAAGCGTTCCTGTACATGTCCAGACTTCAACGTCTCGGCATCCGGGCTGAAATGGATTACGAAGGCAAAAGCCTGAAGTCGCAGATGAGGCGCGCCGGAAAACTGGGGGCCCGTTTTGTGCTGATTCTGGGCGAAGAGGAAGTATCCCGCAAGAAGGCCCCTCTCCGGGATATGGACGAGGGGACGCAGGAAGAAATCTCCCTGGAAGACGCCGACCTTCGAATTGCGGAGAGGCTTTAAGTTCCTCTTCCCGTTGATATGGCTTGACGGGGGCAATAAGCGCTCTGTATAATTCGCTTTTTTCCAAATCTCAAGGACCGGAGGATAGACCTTTGAACGACATGCTCGGCGATTGGAAACGGAGTCATTACTGCGGGCAGGTGACCGCGGAAGATATCGGCAAAGAGGTCTGTCTCATGGGCTGGGTTCAGCGCCGACGCGATCACGGCGGGCTGATCTTCATCGACCTGAGAGACCGTGAGGGCATCGTGCAACTGGCGCTAGATCCCGACCGGGATCCGGAATCTCACGGCAAGGCCGACCGGGTGCGCAATGAATTTGTGATTGCGGTCAAAGGTATGGTTTCTCCCCGGCCGGAGGGAACGGTCAATCCCAAAATGAAAACCGGGGAGGTGGAGGTTGAGATCAGCGAACTGCGGATCCTCAACACGGCCAAAACTCCTCCTTTCATGCTGGATGAATATACGGACGTCGCCGAGAATCTGAGGCTGAAATACCGGTTCCTCGATCTGCGCCGCGAATCGATTCAACGAAACCTGATCCTTCGCCACAATGTTGCGCAGACGGTCCGCCATTATCTTGCCGGAAAGGGCTTTCTGGAGATCGAGACGCCCGTTCTGACGAAAAGCACACCCGAAGGGGCCCGTGATTACCTCGTGCCGAGCCGCGTCAACCCCGGGACTTTCTACGCTCTCCCCCAGTCCCCCCAGCTTTTCAAGCAGCTGCTCATGGTGTCGGGATTCGATCGGTATTTCCAGATTGTAAAGTGCTTCCGGGATGAAGACCTTCGTGCGGACCGGCAGCCGGAATTCACTCAGATCGACTGTGAAATGAGCTTTGTCGACCGCGAGGACGTCATTTCGGTGATGGAAGGGATGATTGCGGCCGTATTTCGGGAGACTCTGGGCGTTGAGATCCCCATTCCCATGCCCCGCATCACCTATTCCGAGGCCATTGACCGCTTCGGGGTCGACAATCCCGACATGCGCTTCGGGCTGGAACTGTCGGATATCACGGACCTGGTGCGGGACTCCGGGTTCAAAGTCTTTACCGACGCGGTGAAGAACGGCGGACTGGTCAAAGCGCTGAACGTCAAACAGGGGGGAGGATTTTCCCGCAAGGAGCTCGATGATCTCACGGAATTCGTGAAGATCTACGGCGCGAAAGGACTGGCCTGGGTCAAGATGACCGAAAACGGCTGGCAGTCCCCCATTGCCAAATTCTTCAATGAGGAGGAACTCGCCGCCATAAACCGGAATCTCGATGCGAAAACCGGCGATCTGCTTCTCTTTGTGGCTGATTCTTTCCGTACAGCCAATGAAGCGCTCGGCCGACTGCGCGGTCATCTCGGACAAAAACTCGGACTGATCGACCGCGACGCCTACCGGTTTGTCTGGGTCACCGACTTTCCCCTTCTGGAATGGGACGGTGAAACCCGGCGTCATGTCGCGGTGCATCATCCTTTTACCGCTCCCATGGACGAGGACATTCCGTTTCTGGATTCGGATCCCGGCAGGGCAAGAGCAAAAGCCTACGATCTGGTTCTCAACGGATCGGAAATCGGCGGCGGAAGCATCCGTATCCACGATCAGACCGTGCAGAGCCGGATGTTCAGTCTCATGGGAATCGGAGAGGAAGAAGCCCGGAACAAATTCGGTTTCCTGCTGGATGCTCTTGATTTCGGCGCCCCTCCCCACGGCGGAATCGCTTTTGGTCTCGACCGTCTGGTCATGATTTTGACGGGCTCCGATTCGATCCGGGACGTTATCGCCTTTCCTAAAACTCAGAAAGCGACCTGCCTCATGTCCGAGGCGCCCGGAGTGGTGGACGAAAAACAGCTGAAGGAGCTCTCGATTCGAGTGATCGCCCGACCGAAGTAACGGACTTTGAAATCCGAACGGCATTGCCCATCCAATAAAGAGGGAAACATCCGTAGTGCGTTTTCCGGTCCTTGTTACAATTGCTTTTTTTCTTTTTTCCGGTTGCGCCCTGCCTCCACGGGAGGAACTTCAGAGCGCGCGGGAACATGTGGCCCGGGCCTATGCGGCGGGCGCTCATCATTTGTCAACCGAAGAATACCTGGAAGCCAGTCGGGCTTTGCACAAGGGAGAAGAACTCGTACTGCAAAGAAAATACGCCAGGGCAAAAGATATCTTGCCTCTGGCCGAAGAACGCGCCCGAGTGGCCCTGGCCCTGTCCCTCGAAAAGCGCGCCGCGCAGGCCCAGTCGGAAAGTCCAAAAGGTGAAGAAATAAAACCTTCACCTCCAGTGATAAAACCACAGCCACAGGCAAAACCTCCCCCGCCCCTACCCAAACCAGGGGCCGCGCCTCCGTCATCCCCTAAAAAAGAGCAACCCAAGCCTGGGCCAAAAGCTGCTCCGGCTCCGCCGCCTGCTAAAAAAAACCAACCTGAACCGGAGTCCCAACCTGCTCCGGCCGCGCCGAAACACCATGCGGTGGAAGAGGGCGAGACGCTCTGGTCCATAGCCGCCAGGAAAGACATCTATTCCGATGCCCTTCTCTGGCCGCTTCTCTATCAGGCAAACCGGGACCAGATCAAGGATCCGCAGCAGATTTATCCCGGGCAAGCCCTGATCATCCCACGGGAAATCACCAGTAAGGAAAAAGAGGACGCCAGGGAAAAGGCACGGACTTCGGAAATTTTCCCCATCGACATGATCCTTAAAAAACACGACATGAAAGAGGACTGAAAGGAGGGGATCCGGCCTTTTTTTTCACGGCGCGGATGTACCGACTTTTCCCTTGACAGTGCTTTTTCACTTTGTATACTGTATACACATTTTTGCCCCTAAACACTCTTCGGAAGTTTCCCTCCGGCAAACGCAGTAAATGCAAGGCCGAAATTGCGCCTCCTTAACCAGGAGGCAGATGTTTTTTGAAAGGAGAGAACATGACCAAACCTGCAGCGACGATAATCTGGACGAAAATTGATGAGGCGCCTGCACTGGCAACCTATGCACTGCTGCCCATCATCCAGGCCTATACCAAAGATTATGGCATTTCAGTCGAAACCCGGGATATTTCACTGGCTGGACGGATTATCGCCACCTTTCCCGATAAACTGACAGAAGATCAGAAAATTGCCGATTACCTGGCACAGCTGGGTGACCTGGTCAAAACTCCCGAGGCCAACATCATCAAGCTGCCGAACATCAGTGCTTCGATTCCCCAGCTGCATGCCGTCATCAAGGAACTGCAGGAAAAGGGTTACGGCCTTCCGGCCTATCCCGAGGAAGCGAAGACCGACGAGGAGAAAAAGATTCAGGAGCGCTACGCGAAGGTCCTCGGCAGCGCTGTGAACCCTGTCCTGCGCGAAGGCAACTCCGATCGTCGGGCTGCCGCAGCCGTGAAGAAGTTCGCCCAGAAAAATCCCCACAAGATGATGCAGCCCTGGCCGGAAGTCTCCAGGTGCCGCGTGGCGCACATGGAAGGCGGCGACTTCTACGAAACCGAAAAATCGGTGACCATGGAGAAGGCCGACACCGTGAAGATCGCGTTTGTTGGCGCTGACGGCAACTCAAAAGTGCTGAAGGAGAATCTGGCCCTTCTGGAAGGGGAAGTCCTTGACAGCTCCATCATGAATGTGGCGGCTCTGCGCAAATTTTATGAGGAGACCGCCAAAGAGGCCAAGGAGAAAGACGCACTGCTCTCCCTGCACCTCAAGGCGACCATGATGAAGGTCTCCGACCCGATCATGTTCGGACACTGCGTCTCGGTTTACTTTAAGGCCGCGCTGGAGAAACACGCAGCCGCCCTGAAGGAGATCGGCGCCAATCCCAACTACGGGCTCGGCGACATCCTGGATAAACTCGGCAAACTTCCCGCCGACAAGAAAGCCGAAATCGAAGCCGACATCAATGCCTGCTATGAAAAGCAGCCGGCTCTGGCCATGGTGGACTCCCGCAAGAACATCACCAACCTGCACGTCCCCAACGACATCATCGTCGACGCCTCGATGCCAAACGTCGTCCGCGACGGTGGCAAGATGTGGAACCTGAGGGACGAACTGCAGGACACTATCGCGATGGTTCCGGACCGCTGTTACGCAACCATGTACCGCGAAATCATCGAGGACTGCAAACGCAATGGCCAATTCGACCCGGCTACCATGGGCAGCGTCTCCAACGTTGGCCTGATGGCCCAGAAGGCCGAGGAATACGGCTCCCATGACAAGACCTTCGAGGCTCCCGCCAAGGGCGCCATCCGCATCGTGAATTCCGCGGGCGAAACCCTGCTCGAGCAGAAAGTGGAAAAAGGCGACATATTCCGCGCCTGCCAGGCAAAAGACATCCCGATCAAGGACTGGATCAAACTTGCGGTGAGCCGCGCCAAAGCCTCCGGTGAGCCGGCGATCTTCTGGCTCGACGAGAAACGCGGCCATGACGCCGAAATCATCAAGAAGATCAAAAAATATCTTCCGGAGTTCGACACCACCGGTCTCGATATCCGGATCATGCCGCCGGTCGAGGCCATGAACTTCTCCCTCGAGCGGATCCGCAAGGGACTGAATACGATCTCGGTCACCGGCAACGTTCTGAGGGATTACCTGACCGACCTCTTCCCTATTCTCGAACTGGGCACCAGTGCCCGCATGCTCTCCATCGTTCCTCTGATCGCCGGTGGCGGACTGTTCGAGACAGGCGCCGGCGGTTCCGCGCCGAAGCATGTGCAGCAGTTCCTCAAGGAAGGCCATCTGCGCTGGGATTCTTTGGGAGAGTACTGTGCACTGATGCCGTCATTGGAACTGGTAGCAAGGAATTACGACAACCCTCAGGCGGCGATCCTGGCCGAAACCCTGGACAAAGCCATCGGGATCTACCTGGAGAATCAGAAGCTGCCCTCCCGCAAGGTCAATGAAATCGACAACAGGGGCAGCAGCTTCTATCTCGGGCTGTACTGGGCCCAGGCATTGGCCGCACAGGACAAGGACGCCGACATGAAGGCGCGTTTCACCAAGGTGGCCAAGGAACTGGAAGAGAACGAAGCCAAAATCGACGGAGAACTTCTGGCATCACAGGGACAACCCGTCGATATCGGGGGCTACTTTTTTCCGGATCCGGAAAAGACGACAAAAGCAATGCGCCCCAGCGCAACGTTGAATGCGATTGTGGATGGAATCGCATAAGCATGCTCCGGTCGGAGAGGCTTAACCGCCCCGACCACTTTTTATTTCCAACCCCAAATGGAGGACAAGATGGCGAGACCCAAGATTGCTTTGATCGGCGGTGGACAGATCGGAGGAGTACTGGCTCAGCTTTGCGCTCTGCGTGAACTGGGCGACGTGGTGATGTTCGACGTTGTGGAAGGGATGCCCCAGGGCAAAACACTTGATATTGCCGAGGCTTCCCCCGTGGACGGGTTCGATGTGACCCTCAAGGGCACCAACGATTACAAGGATATCGCCGGCGCCGAGGTCGTTATCGTCACGGCGGGCCTCCCCCGGAAGCCCGGTATGAGCCGGGATGATCTCATCGAGGTCAATTCCAAGATCATGACACAGGTGGCCGAAGGGATTCGCGACAACGCTCCCAATGCGTTCGTCATCGTCATCTCCAATCCCCTGGATGCCATGGTCACCCTCTGCCAGAAGATCACGGGCTTTCCCCATGAGCGCGTCATCGGACAGGCCGGAGTCCTCGATTCTGCCCGCTTCACCGCCTTCATTGCCTGGGAATTGGGCGTTTCGGTGAAGGATGTTCAGGCCATGACCCTCGGTGGCCATGGGGACGACATGGTTCCCCTGGTCCGTTACGCCAGCGTGAACGGCATCCCCGTTATGGAATTGCTTGAGCAGAAATACGGGAGCGCCGCCAAGGCCAAGGAAGTTATGGGCGCCATGGTCGAGCGCACCCGGAAGGCGGGCGGGGAGGTCGTGGCCCTTCTCAAAACCGGCAGCGCCTTCTACAGCCCGGCCGCCAGCGCTATCGCAATGGCCGAGTCGGTCCTCAAAGACCAGAAAAGAGCCCTTCCCTGCTGCGCTTACCTGAACGGCGAATTCGGCGTCAAGGGCTATTATGTAGGCGTTCCCTGTGTCCTCGGAGAGAAGGGCATTGAGAAAGTGATTGAATTCAAACTGGACGAAGAAGAACAGGCGATGATGGACAAATCTGTTGCCGCTGTCAAAAATCTGGTCGACAGCATGCAATAATCTCCAGCTCCATACAAAGGAAAGGAAGGGCAATAATTTTTATTGCCCTTCTTTTCTGAATAAAATCCCCGTGCCGTCGTTTTAGGAACCCGTGCAGACCCATGACTCGCTTTTTTTCCATTTTTCGAGTGCCGGTCATGCAGAAACTTCTGGTATATGGAAACCGTTCATGTTAACATTCCTCCGTTTAATTTGACCGTTCCAACGGGGAAAAAATAAAGGAGAAAACAGGAATGAGCAGTTCAAAGAACGAAACCGCCAAGAAATCGGGAGTCGCCAGGGTGGAGGTTATCGAAAGGTACTGCAAAGGATGCAGTATCTGCGCGGAATTCTGCCCCACAAATGTTCTTGAAATGGATGCGTTTCTTGTCAAGGTTGTCCGCCCCGAAGCTTGCATCAAGTGCATGCAGTGCGAGTTGCGGTGTCCTGATTTTGCGATCAAGGTCCACACTGATTAATCTTCTAGAGGAGGTCGGTTAACGTGGCAAAGAAAGTTGCTCTTTTGCAGGGGAACGAAGCGTGCGCCCACGGCGCCCTTTACGCCGGCGCTAAATTTTTCGGCGGTTACCCTATCACCCCTTCCACCGAGGTTGCGGAGGTCCTGGCCCAGGAACTTCCCAAGATCGGCGGAAAATTTATTCAGATGGAAGACGAGATCGGCGCAATGGCTTCAGTGATTGGCGCCTCTCTCACCGGAGCCAAAGTGATTACCGCTACTTCCGGTCCGGGCGTTTCTCTGAAACAGGAACTCATCGGCTATGCCTGCATTGCCGAGGTGCCCTGCGTTATCATCAATGTCATGCGGGGCGGCCCCTCCACGGGGATGCCCACCGGCCCAGGCCAGTCTGACGTGATGCAGGCCCGCTGGGGAACTCATGGCGATCATGCGACGATTGCAGTGGCTCCTGCTTCCTGCCAGGAGATTTTCTCAGAGACCGTACGGGCTTTCAATCTGGCAGAGACTTACCGCATGCCAGTCCAGGTACTTTATGATGAGATCGTGGGACACATGCGGGAGCGCATCGAATTCCCGGAGCCCGGTGAACTCGAAGTGGTCGACCGGACCCAGCCGACCGTCCCGCCGGAAGAATACAAGCCATACGATTCCTCCTTCGGCGATGTACCGCCGCTGGCCGCATTCGGCTCCGATTACCGCTTCCATGTAACGGGGCTCAACAAGGCCGCCGATGGATTTCCCACCACGAAAGCTGATTTGGTGGATGCCGAGGAACGCCGCCAGATCAGGAAAGTGGATGCCAACCGGGCGAAGATCGAGAAAAATGAAGAGTACCTGGTCGATGACGCCGAAATCGTCATTCTGGCGTATGGTTCCACCAGCCGCTCAGCGCGCTATGCCGTGAACGAGCTGCGGAAGGAAGGCGTCAAGGCAGGTCTGTTTCGCCCCATTACCCTCTGGCCCTTTCCCGAGAAAAGGGTGGCTGAACTGGCCCGCCAGGCCAAAGCGATCATCGTTCCCGAGATGAATCTGGGCCAGATGATCCTCGAGGTGGAACGGGTCTCCAAGGGCGCTTGCGAGATAACCGGCGTCAATCGGGTGGATGGAGAACCGATCAACCCGGGGCAGATCATGGACAAGGTGAAGGAGGTACTCTAAATGGCTTACGATTACGATAAAACCATCCGACCCGGCAAACTGCCCCATATCTGGTGTCCGGGCTGCGGTCACGGGATCGCCATGAAAGGCCTGATCCGGGCCATGGATTCCTGCGGGCTTGAAAAGAACAATACCGCCATCGTTTCGGGGATCGGCTGCGCCAGCCGGCTTCCCGGCTACATCGACATGAACACCCTGCACACGGCACACGGTCGTGCAGCCGCTTTTGCTACCGGCGTCAAGATGGCAAAGCCGGAGAT
>JAGXHI010000036.1 GCA_024636295.1 Desulfuromonadales bacterium | reverse complement strand
GCCATCCAGCATCTGGCGGGGATGAAGCGCTCGGACTTCGTGGTGGCGATCAACAAGGACAAGGACGCCCCCATCGGCGAGGTGGCCGATGTGCTGATAGTAGCCGACGTGCTGGAATTCCTGCCTATTCTGACGGAAAAAGTGAGCTGATGCGCAGAAGAGGATTCCCTTTTGAAACGACCGCCATCTCAGGTGGTCATCCCAGGGAGGTAATGTCATGGCGCTGAAAAAAATCCTGGTCCATCTCGATAATACCCCGCAGTGCAAGGTCAGACTTGATCTGGCGATCCGCTTTGCACAGAAGCATCAGGCTCACCTGTCAGGTTTTTACATCGGCGTTTCTTCTGGAAGTTTCTTCGGGAGGAATAATGATTCGGAGAATGGATCCGAGGAAATAAAGACGCTCTTTGACCAATTGACTTCCGAGGCAGGGATTACCACCCACTGGCGTCAGACCACTACCACGGCGCAAAAGGTCGCGGAAACCCTGTCCTATCAGTCCTACTTTTCGGATCTTCTGATCGTCAGTCAGACGGATTACGGCACGGAGAATCGAACTCTTCCCGACGATCTCCCCGAGCGCCTGGTACTCGGTGCGGGAAGGCCCATTCTGGTCGTCCCGTATGCCGGGACATTTGATTCCGCGGGTGAGAGGGTGATGCTTGCCTGGCGCGGCGATCGCGAATCGCCGCGCGCCATCAAGGATGCGATACCTATTCTTCAAAAAGCCCGAAGCGTTAAGATTTTATCCATCAATAACCCCGGGGATAACGGAGACGAGCCTCTGGATCGGGTCCGCAGTTATCTTGGATGCCACGATATCAAGGCGCGGACGGAAGAGATATCGATCGGAGAGATTGATACGGGTGACATGCTTCTGAACCAGGTTTCCGATGAAGGGCCAGACCTGCTGGTTATGGGAATTTACGCTTACACCCGTCGCGGCGCCCTGGTCCCAGGACCGGTGGGCAGCTATATTCTCAAACATATGACGGTTCCGGTGCTGGTCTCCCATTAGCTGAATCAGAATGACGCCAAAGGCTCAAGCAACACCTTCTTCGGGCGGAGTGCTCCTCTGCCCGACTATTTTACCTGTTCCCGATTCCGCTGAAGGGTGACATTTGCAACGGCTCTTTCTTGATGGCATCGCCATCCTCTGAGTTTTTGCGAAGCATCTTTTTTCAGTAAGGAGAAAATCAACATGTCCCTGTTTCTGGTGAATGAAGAGACCTGCATCCGCTGCGGCGCATGTCTTGAGGTCTGCCCTGCCCGGATAATCGAATTTCGGGACGCTGAATCCTTCCCGACCCCGGTCGAAAACGCAGAGGAATTCTGCATTACCTGCGGTCACTGCACTACCGTTTGCCCGACGGGCGCACTGACCCATGAAAACCTTGCCCCCGAGCAGTGTCCTCCATTTCGCAGGGACTCGATGCCCGACGCTGAACAGACCGAGCACTTTCTTCGTGCCCGCCGATCCATTCGCGCCTATAAGGAACAACCCGTGAGCAGGGAGACCCTCGAAAAACTTCTTGAAATCGCTTCCTTTGCGCCTACGGGGCATAATTCCCAGAGTCTTCAATGGCTGGTTATCCAGGATGCCGGAGAAGTAAATCGACTGGGAGGGATGGTGGTTGACTGGATGCGTCATTTTTTGCAGAAATCCCCCGCCCAGGGAAAAGCCATGCACCTTGACCGGGTGGTGACCTCCTGGGACAAAGGAACAGATCGGGTTTGCCGCTCAGCGCCGCATCTCATTCTCGCCCATGCCCACCGGGAGGACCGTTTCGCCCCCTTCTCGGCTCCAATCGCCCTGACATATCTGGAGCTGAGCGCTCCTGCTTTCGGTCTTGGCACCTGCTGGGGAGGCTATTTCAATGCGGCGGCGAAAATCTGGTCGCCACTCCAGGAGGCGCTTGAATTGCCTGAGGGGCATGTAACCTATGGAGTCCTTATTGCGGGGTATCCCAAATTCGCCTATCACCGACTTCCCCTTCGCAATGCGCCGAGGGTTGAATGGCGGTAAAAAAAGAAGAGGGCGGGTTCCTGTCCTCCGAAGCGATCCCAACAGACCGTCTCGCCGGTGATTCGGTTGGAATGGATCCTTCGATCCAGCTTTTCTCGATAGAAATCGAGGTCGCCGAGAGGAATATCGACGCGCTGGGACATGCCAATAACGCCGCTTACGTCCAATGGATGGAGCAGGTGAGCTGGGCGCATTCCCAATCACTGGGCATCGATCTGGACCTTTATCAACGTCTGCGGCGGGCCATGGTGATTCGGCGTCACGAACTGGATTACCTGGCGCCCTCATTCCTGGGGGACCGAATACGGGCGGGCACCTGGATACACCGGTGCGACAACAAATTTTTTATCCTCCGGAACTTTCTTTTCAATCGGATTGAAGACGGGGAGACGCTCTTGCGCGGCGCCACAACCTTCGTCTGTATCGATCTTGATTCCGGCCGGCCCAGACGTATGCCGATGGAATTCGTCACCGCCTACGGTTCAGCGGCGCAGGAGCAGGGCAAAATCAACCGCCCCGGCAGTTAATCAAGTCATTACTTCCTTGATGAACTCGCAAATACTCTTCCGATGGCTAACCAAAAACTTCGTCCCACAAGGCCTGGTGATTTTTCTGGGGCGAAGGCATACATCGGGTATGTCGAGGTCCTGAAAAAACGCCGTAACACCGTAGGGCGGACTTTTTGCGACGCCATTGAAAAAGAAAAGAGACGCCCCAACCAAGGCGTCTCTTTTCTTTTTCTCTACAGAATTTCATTTTTTCCCAAAGCCGGATCAGGTGTTCGGCACAAGGGAACCCTCACCCAGGTTTTTTCTCAGGGTTTTTTTGTCCATTTTCCCGACGCTGGTTTTCTGAAGAGTCTCCACAAACCGAACACGGTCGGGTACGCCCCATTTGGAGATGATCCCCTTGTCGGCAAAGGATTGAACGTGCTTTTTGATCTCTTCATCGTCAATTTTTCCGGCGTAATCGGGTTTGAGGACCACGATGGCCATGGGACGCTCGCCCCATTTTTCATCGGGAACTCCGATGACGGCCACTTCGCTGACAGCGGGATGATCCGCGATGATATCCTCTACTTCCAGAGAGGAAACCCACTCCCCACCCGTCTTGATCACGTCCTTGAGGCGGTCGCAGATCCGGATGAATCCATCCGGTTCAATAAGAGCCACATCGCCCGTATGGAGGTACCCTCCCCTCCAGAGCTGCTCAGAACCATTGGGGTCTTTCAGGTAACCCTTGGTCAGCCATGGCGCGCGAACGACGATTTCCCCGGAGGCCTTGCCGTCGCGGGGCAGTTCGTTCATCTCGTCATCGACTATTTTGAGATCGACCATCATGATGGGGCGTCCCGTCTTGCATCGTATCTCCGCCTGGGAGTCCTGGTCGAGTTCCAGCATTTCGGAATCCAGAGTCGAAATGGACAGAATGGGGCAGGTTTCGGACATGCCATATCCTGTGAAGATGTCGATGCCCATGTCGAGCGCCGCCTTGCAGAGCGCCTTGGGCAGCGCCGAACCGCCGATGACCACTTTCCAGTTGGTGAGATCGATCTTCCGCACCTCGGGGCTGTTCAGAAGCATGTGTAGAATGGTCGGCACACAGTGGGAGAAAGTGACCTTCTCCTCCTTGATGAGCTTGAGGAGCATATCGGGCTCATACCTGCCCGGATAGATCTGCTTTACACCCATAACGGTGGCGACAAAGGGAATTCCCCAGGCGTGAACGTGGAACATGGGGGTAATGGGCATGTAGACGTCTTCCCTGTGAAATCTGCCCTGCTCCGCCGACATTCCGAGCGTGGCCAAGGCGCCCATGGTATGGAGCACCAGCTGGCGATGGCTGAAGAAGACGCCCTTGGGAAGCCCCGTGGTGCCGGTCGTATAAAAGGTCGTTGCTTTCGTATTTTCATCGAAATCGGGAAAGTCGTACTCGGGAGAGTTCGCCCCGATCAACTCTTCATATTCACCATCAATGCCGAGGGAGGTTTCGGCGCGGGGTTTACCGTCGCCGATCAGCACGATCTTCTTGACAGTTTCAATGCGATCCTTGATGGCCTCGAGAATGGGCAGAAAATCTGAATGGACCAGGATGACGTCGTCTTCCGCATGGTTGATCGTATAGAGAATCTGTTCGGGAGAAAGCCGGACGTTGACCATGTGAAGGACGGCCCCCATCATCGGAACGGCGAAATAACATTCCAGATAGCGGTGGCTGTCCCAGTCCATCACGGCGACGGTATCTCCCGGACGAATCCCCAGCCCCGCCAGTCCGTTTGCCAGGCGATTTAACCGCTGGCCGAACTCCCGGTAGCTGTAACGAATCTCGTCCCGATAGATGATTTCCTGGTCGGGATTTGTGATTAAGGGATTGCGGAGCAAATGCTTGATCAACAGCGGATAATCGTTCGATGAATTGTTATCTGTCATCCCAGCCTCCTTTTTCGGTTGAGGTATGAAACCGGATTCTCACGGATTTGTGAATATCAGAATGCCTGCCGGTATATGGCAAGGGCGTCATCGTAGGTGACCTCACGGGGATTGAAAGGAAGAATCGCCGTTTCCTTCATGGTCGCCTTGGCCAGATCTTCCAGGTTCTCCTCTTTGATTCCCACCTGACGAAGACGGGTTTCAAGATTTAAATCTTCAATCAATTCTTCAATGGCTTCAATCAGGCGAATCGCCCGCTCTTCATCTGAACCCGTTCCACCGTCTGGAAGTGCGGCAGCGGCGAGTTCGGCGTAATCACGAGCCGAATCGGGAAGATTGAAGCGCATGACATGCGGAAGAACGAGGGAGTTGGCAAGCCCGTGGTGGACATGAAAGTGTCCTCCGAGAACATGGGCGAAGGCGTGAACCGCCGCCGTCATGGAATTGCCGAAGGACTGCCCCGCGAACATCGCTCCGATCAACATGTTCTCCCTGGCGTCCTGGTTGGAGCCTTCGTGGGTGGCGGTTCGGATATTTTCCATCAACAGCCGCATCGATTCCCGCGCTAAAGCATCGGAGATGGGGTTTTTCAGTCGCTTTGCGGTATAACCTTCGATGGCATGCACGATGGCGTCCACGCCGGTCGCCGCAGTGACGTGCGGAGGAAGCCCGATTGTCAGTTCCGCATCCAGAACTGCGATATCCGGAAGCAGTTGTGATCCGACAACTCCTTTTTTTCTGTGTTCTCCCGCGCTGATCACGGAGACCAGAGTCACCTCCGACCCGGTGCCCGCCGTCGTGGGAAGTTGAACCAGCGGCAGCCGCGGGCCCCTCGCTTTCTGCCAGCCGTAGATCTCTTCAAGGGTCTGGGAGGAATTCGCCAGAAAGGCGACGACCTTGGCCACATCCATCGAACTTCCGCCGCCGAGTCCGACCACGCCGTCCACCTTCTGGTCCCGGGCGACCGCCAGGGCTTCGGCGATGTTGCTTTCCGTTGGATCCGAAACCACATCCTGATAGGGAAAAACCTCCACTCCGGCCGTTTTCAACCCTTCAGCGGCACGCTCGAGCAATCCCGCCTTCGCTATTCCAGGATCGGTGACGACCAGCGCTCGCTTCATTCCCAGCGGGCTGACGATTTCACCAAGTCGACGAGCGGCGCCGAATTCGACCATTATGGATTTCGCGGTTTGAAAAACAAATTTTTTCATCAAATCTTTCCTTTTCTGAATGCGATGTAAAAATCTTCCGAAAGATTTTTCAGATAAGAGTTCGACCTCCGTCCACGGCTACGATCTGCCCGGTCATGAAGGCCGAAGCATCCGAGGCCATGAGTACCGCCAGACCCTTGAGGTCCTCGTCTCCTCCGATACGTCCTAGAGGGTTGTTCGATCGGATCAGATCCGCCGATTTTTCAAGGGTTCCGCGGGTCATTTTCGAAGGGAAGAAACCTGGCGCGATAGCGTTGACGGTGATCTGATGCTCGGCCCACTCGGTTGCCAGAGCCCGTGTCATATTGACCATTCCTCCCTTGGAGGTGTTGTAGGCCAGGGTAAACATTCCCATCTTCGGGTCGTTTCCTTTGAGGCCGGCAATGGATGCTACGTTAATGATCCGTCCCTTGCCCCGAGGGATCATCGAAAGTTTTCCCACGGCCTGCGTCACAAGAAAGGCCCCTGTGAGATTCAGGTTGATAACCTTGTTCCAGGCCTCGAGAGGATGATCGGCGGTGGGCGCACCCCAAGTGGCGCCGGCATTGTTAACCAGGATGTCGATCTGTCCATACTTCTTGAGCACCTCCTCCACCATGGGAGTGATTTTTTCCGGGGCGGAAAGATCGCAAACCATGGGAATCACCTCTATTTTCTGCTTTCGAAGGTGTTCAGCCGCTTCCTCAAGCTCGGCGGATTTCCGAGCGGTGATGGCCAGTTTCGCACCCATTTCCCCCAGGGCTTCGGCGATCTGCAGTCCGAGACCACGGGACCCTCCCGTAATCAGGGCTACCCTGCCGGTCAAATCAAACAACTCACGAACGCTCATTACAGCTTCCTTTCTCAAGTTTCTGCGGAAAAGACCCTTTCCAAATCAGAAACATCTTTAAAGAAGTATTTTGAAAAAACGTCACTAGCGTAATTTCAGAACCAGGCTTCCTGCATTTCCAGACAGGTTTCGTCCAGTCCGGCAAGGATGCGGCTCTGATAGTGAACCTTGGGCAGTTCCCAGCGGAAGAAAAAGCGGCAGGCTTGCAGCTTACCTCGATAGAAATCCCTGTCCGCTTCATTGGCGTGGCCGAGTTTCCGCTGCGCTACCAGTGCCTGACGGAGCCAGGTCCAGGCGATTACCAAATGACCTGTCATGGTCATGTAGGATGAAGCATTGGCCAAAAGGCGTTCGGCGCCCTTCCCCGAACCCTCTGTCATCATGGTATTGGTCGTTTCCCTGACTGCCTCCAGAGCCTGCCGGAGTTCCATGGAAAAATCCCGAAGGCTTTCTTCCCCTGACGCCTCTTCCGCGGTTTTCCCGATTTCCCCCATCAGCAGATCGAATGCCCTTCCGTCCCGCAGACCAACTTTTCGGCCCAGAAGGTCCAGCGCCTGAATCCCGTTGGCGCCTTCGTGAATCGCGTTAAGACGATTGCTGCGATAGTACTGCTCCACCGGATAATCCCTCGTATAACCGTAACCGCCGAGAACCTGGATGGCCTGGCTGTTCGCCTCCAGGCAGAACTCCGAAGGCCAGGCCTTAATCAGGGGAGTGAGAATATCCAGCAGGAGTCCGGCATCCCGGCGGTCGTTTTCCTCCGCAGCGGTCTTCTCCTCGTCCAGAAGACGGGCAGCGTAAAAACCGAGGGCGAAAGCCCCTTCCACATAAGCTTTCTGCAACAGCAGCATACGGCGGATATCGGGATGCTCCATCAGGGGAACCTGCCTGCTGTCTGGGTCCTTATGCCCGATCGGTCGGCCTTGGGGCCGGTTTCGGGCATAATCCAGGGAGTAGAGGTAACCCGCGTACCCGAGCATGGCGGCCCCAACGCCCACATGAATGCGCGCTTCATTCATCATTTGAAACATGCATACCAGGCCTTGATTGGGCTCTCCGAGGAGGTAGCCCCGGCATTGGCCGTTTTCGCCGAAGTTCAGCATGGTGGACGTAGTCCCCCGATAACCCATCTTGTGAATCAGTCCGGCGAGGGCCACATCGTTCTCTTCACCGGGCGAGCCATTCGGATTCATCCGGTATCGAGGCACAATAAAAAGGGAGAGCCCCTTGACGCCAGGGGGCGCTCCCTTGATGCGTGCGAGAACAAGATGAACGATATTTTCCGAAAGTTCATGCTCGCCCGCTGAGATAAAGATTTTGTTGCCCCGAATCAGGTAATGACCCTCGGGCGTCGGTTCCGCCATGGTGGCGATATCCCCCAGAGATGAACCGGCCTGAGGCTCAGTAAGAACCATGGTTCCGAAGAATCGGCCATCAAGCATGGGCGGGAGATAAAGCTTTTTCTGCTCCGAAGATCCGAAGGCCGCAATCACATTGGCCGCCGCCTTGGTCAACATGATATAGGCCGTGGTCGAGATGTTTGCCGCCTCGAACCAGATATGACAACCGAGGCTCACAACCGAAGGAAGTTGCACTCCTCCCTGTTCGGCACTGTGATGTGCGGCAAAAAACCCCGCTTCCGCATAGGCGCAAAGGGCTTCTTTGACCTCCGGCAGTATCCGCACCTTTCCATCGACAATCACCGGTTCACAGGCATCCAGTTCCACATGGTGGTTATGGAATTTTTCCCGGGCGATCTGCTCCGCTACATCGAGAATGGCATCAAAAGTGTCGCGGGAATGGTCCTGATAAGGAAGGCGATCGGTCAGATCTTCCGCACCAAGCAATTCATAGAGCACAAAGTCCAGGTTGCGGCGATCCATGAATTCTACTGCCATATCC
Organism: Desulfuromonadales bacterium; assembly: GCA_024636295.1. GTDB lineage: Bacteria > Desulfobacterota > Desulfuromonadia > Desulfuromonadales > JAGXHI01 > JAGXHI01. The sequence goes on along the minus strand of JAGXHI010000036.1, from coordinate 11,534 downwards.
TGCCCTTCTCTTTCGGGAAAAGATCGCCTGGTGAGTATGGAAGTCCCATTTCTTTTCTGCTGCCGGCGGATGGATTTCCGCCGGCAGCAGAAGCATTAGCCATGGGCCTTGATTTCCAGGGATTGATGATCAGGCTACCTCGAAAAGCCCGGCGGCACCCATGCCCCCGCCGATGCACATGGTGGTGACCACATATTTAGCTCCGCGTCGTTTTCCTTCTATCAAGGCATGGCCAACCATCCGGGCGCCGCTCATGCCATAGGGATGTCCGATGGAAATGGCTCCCCCGTTGACGTTAAGGCGATCCATGGGGATTCCCAGGCGATCTCGGCAATAGATCACCTGCACGGCAAAAGCTTCGTTAAGCTCCCACAAGCCGATATCTTCCACCTTGAGACCCGTGCGCTCCAGCAGACGCGGAACAGCGAAAACAGGCCCTATCCCCATTTCATCGGGCTCACACCCGACGACGGCAAATCCCCGGAAAATTCCGAGCGGCTGGATTCCACGTTTTTCGGCCAGTTTCCCGTCCATCACCACACAGGCGGAAGCGCCGTCGGAAAGCTGGCAGGCATTGCCCGCCGTAATGAATTTTTCCGGCCCCATGACCGGCTTCAGGCTGGAAAGACCTTCCAGGGTGGTTTCCGGGCGATTTCCCTCGTCTTTTTTGAGTGTGACTTCTTCCTTCGAAGTTTTACCTGTTTCCTTGTCGACTACCACCTTCATGGTGGTCAATGGCACGATCTCATCATCGAACTTACCCGCCTTCTGAGCCGCGGCAGTTCTCTGCTGGCTGCTCAGGGAATATTCGTCCTGCGCCTCGCGGCTGATCTTGTAGCGCCTGGCAACAATCTCGGCCGTCTCGAGCATCGGCATGTAGAGTTCAGGCTTGTTCTCCATCAACCACTCGGAGGTTTTGCGATACTTGTTGATATGCTCGTTCACCACCAGGCTGATCTGCTCGAGTCCGCCGGCAACCGCAACCGGCACCTTATCCACGAGGACCCGCTGTGCGGCCATGGCGATGGTCTGAAGCCCCGAGCTGCAGAACCGGTTCACGGTCGTTCCAGCCGTAGTCACCGGAAGTCCGGCGCTCAAAGCGATCTGACGAGCGATATTATGGCCGGTCGCCCCTTCGGGCATACCGCACCCGATGAGGACGTCTTCCACCTCGGCGGGATCGATACCGGCGCGCTCCACGGCGTGTTTGACGACATGGCCGCCGAGAACCGCGCCATGGGTATCATTGAAAGCTCCTTTGTACCCCCGTCCAATGGGGGTGCGGGCCGTAGAAACGATAACTGCGTCAGACATGATCTTTAACTCCTCAACCGAACAAAATGGTTTAATTTTTATAAATCTCCAAAGCCCTTGCCCTCTTCGGCCAGTCGCTTGAGCAGAGGTGCGGGAGTCCAGTTCTTGCCGTGCACTTCCTCGTACCGGAGCATGGATTCGTAAATGTTCTTGAGTCCCACCTGATCGGCGTAGAACATGGGACCACCGCGGTAAACGGGAAATCCGTACCCGTTGATGTAAACCAGATCGATGTCGCTGGCTCGAAGCGCGATTCCTTCCTCCAGAATCTTGGCTCCTTCGTTGATCAGAGGATAGATGCAGCGCTCGAGGATCTCCTGATCGCTGATGTCCCGTCTTTCGATGCCCAGTTCCTCGGAAGTCTTTATGATCAGGGACTCGATTTCGGGATCGGGGATGGGAGTGCGGTCGCCCTTCTCGTACCTGTAGTACCCGGCGCCGGTTTTCTGTCCGAAGCGCCCCATCTCACAGATCTTGTCCGCGATGGGAGAGTACCGCTCATCCTTGGGCCGAATGCCGGCGCGGCGCTTGCGGATCGCCCAGCCGATGTCGAGGCCGGCCATGTCGCTCATGGTAAAGGGTCCCATCGGAAGTCCGAATTCGTACAGCACCCGATCGACCTGCTGGGGCAGAGCGCCTTCTTCCAGAAGGAAACTGGCCTCACGGCCATACTGGGCCAGCATGCGGTTGCCGACAAACCCGTCGCAAACACCCACAAGAACGCCGAGTTTTTTCAAGGTCCTGGCCAGTTGCATGGAGGTGGCGATGGTTTCCTTCGAGCTGTGTTCTCCCCGCACGATCTCCAGCAGTCTCATGACATTGGCAGGGCTGAAGAAATGGAGTCCGATCACGCTTTCGGGCCGTGAGGTGAAGGAGGCGATTTTGTTCACATCCAGAGTGGACGTGTTGGTTGCCAGGATCGCGCCGGGCTTGCAGATCCGATCCAGGGTCCCGAATACTTCCTTTTTGACATCCATGTCCTCGAATACGGCTTCGATCACAATATCCACATCCTTGAGATCGTCATAGCCGACGGTTCCCCTGATCAGGCCCATGCGCTTGTCCATCTCTGGCTGGGAAAGGCGCCCCTTCTTCACTGTGTTCGCATAATTCTTCTCAATGGTCCCGATTCCTTTTTCCAGGAATTCGGCGGATTTTTCCACCAGCAGAACGGGAATACCCGCATTGGCGAAGTTCATGGCGATACCGCCGCCCATGGTTCCGGCTCCGACGACGCCGGCCAGTTTGATCGGCTTGACGGGGGTATCCTTGGGGACGTCGGGAATTTTGCTCGCCTGCCGCTCTGCAAAAAATACATGCCGAAGCGCCTTCGACTGGGGCGACTGCACGCATTGCATGAACAGCTCCCGCTCCCTGGCCGATCCTTCGGGGAAAGGCAGCTTGACCGCCGCTTCCACGCAATCGACGATGAGAAAGGGCGACAGAAATCCTCTCGCCTTCTTGGCGAGCCCTTTCCGTACGCCGTCGAAGAACTCGGTGGGGTTATCGGCTTTCAGAGAGGCGTTCATCTCGCTGATGACCCGCAAAGACCGTCCCTCCTCAATCACCTTCTTAGCAAAATCCAGAGAGCCGCCAAGAAGATCGTCGCCGATGACTTCATCCACGATGCCGAGTTTTTCAGCTTTCTGGGCGGGAATATGATCTCCGCTGATCATGATATCCAGGGCGTTCTCAACCCCGATGAGCCTGGGCAGGCGCTGGGTGCCTCCCCCCCCGGGCAAAAGACCGAGTTTCACCTCCGGAAGACCGAATTTCGCACTCGGCACCGATACTCTGAAATGGCAGGCAAGCGTCACCTCCAGTCCGCCGCCCAGGGCTGTGCCATGCACGGCGGCGATGACCGGTTTTTTGGAAGCTTCCAGTTTCGGAAGCAGGTCGTGCAGCGTCAAGGCTCCGGGAGGTTTAGGTTTTCCGAATTCCCGAATGTCCGCGCCGGCTATAAACGTACTTCCCGCACCCATGAGAACAAATGCCTTGACCTCGGGGTCGGCATTGCCTTTTTCAAGGCTTTCGATGATCCCCTGCGGAACGCCGATGCTCAGAGCATTGACTGGAGGATTGTTGACTGAAATAATGCCGATACCGTCCTGAGTGGAGTATTCTACCATGCTCATCTCTACCTCCTGGGTTGCTGAAAAATAAGAAAAAGCGGACTTCACCTCCATGATTCCGCCTTCGGGACTTCCTTTCGATTAAACTTCCAACCATTCTTCCCGGACCGGACTGTTGCCGCGGAGCGCCTCGGGAGTTCCCTCGAATACAATCTTCCCGTGTCCCATCACGTACAGCCGCTGGGAGATCTTCAGAGCGATCGTCAGTTTCTGCTCCACCAGAAGAATCGAAATACCGCGGTTTTTGATCTCGTCCAGCAGCTCCGCCACCTGAGCCACAATTTTCGGAGCCAGACCTTCAGTAGGCTCGTCAATCATGATGAGATCCGGATCCCCCATCAACGTCCGACACAATGTAAGCATCTGCTGCTCCCCGCCGGAAATCACACCGGCAAGCGTGTCGGCTCTCTCACGCAGGCGGGGGAAAATATCGAACATGTCGTCGATGGACCAGCGCCCCGTCTGCTTGTTCGACTTCATTCCTAGAAGCAGGTTCTGCTTGACCGTGAGGCCCGGAAAAACCGAGCGATCTTCAGGAACATACCCTAAACCTCGATGGGCGATAGTGTGCGGAGCGAGACCGACCAGCTCCTCTTCCTGGAACCGGATCGAACCCTGAATATCCACCTGTCCCATGATGGACTTGACCATCGTCGATCGTCCGACCCCGTTGCGGCCGAGAAGGCTGACAATCTCTCCTTTTCCAACATGCAAATCAACGCCATGAAGGATATGACTTTTCCCATAATAGGCGTGTAAATCGGTGAGCTGTAGCATTAAACGGCCTCCTCCCCGAGATAAGCTTCCTTGACCGCCTTGTTTCCACGAATTTCTTCCGGCGGCCCCGTTGCGATGATCTTTCCATAGACCAGTACGGAAATCCGATCGGCCATTCCGAAGACCACGCCCATATCGTGCTCGACCATCAGGAGAGTCTTTCCTTTTGTGACCTTGAGAATCAATTCGACGGCAGCATCCGTCTCGCTGTGGTTCATTCCCGCGGTCGGCTCGTCCAGCAGAATGACCTCGGCTCCTCCGGCAATAGTAATGCCGAGTTCCAGGGCCCGCTGTTCCGCGTAGGTCAAAGCTCCGGCAAGAGCTTCCCCTTTGGCGCCAAGGCCGATTTCCTCGACAGTATGGTTTGCCAGTTCAGTGACATCTTTCAGGCGGTTCAAGGATCGCCAGAAGGAATGTTTGTACCCCAGAGACCAGAGGACGGCGCAACGGATATTATCGTAGACGCTCAGTCGGTGGAATATGTTCGTAACCTGAAAGCTGCGACTGAGTTTTCTTCGATTGATCTCGAATGGCGGCATGGCCGTGATATCGTTCCCATCCAGAAGAATTTTTCCCGAGGAAACCGGAAAACGTCCGCTGATGAGATTGAACATTGTCGATTTCCCGGCGCCGTTTGGACCGATGATGGCATGCCGTTCCCCCCGGGGCACCGCAAGGCTGACACCGTTGATAATCTGCGTCTTGCCGAAACTCTTGGTCACATCGGCAAGTTCTAGGATCGGCGTATTATTCATGGGATTCGCTCCCCTTGATTTCAGCCAGAGCGCTGTTCCAGCTGGAAGATATCGCCGAACAGGCCCGGCGGAAGAAAAAGAATCCGACGGCAATAAGAAGAATGGTGATCACCCACGGGAAAGACGAGGCGATATCGAAGGAAATGCCGAATAGGGTCATTTCTGTTCCGGAATGGATTTCCGTCGATAAATGATAAATAAATTCCACCAGAGAAATGATCCCCAGGAGCATGATGAGCCCTGAGACCATTGCATACAGGTAACTTGGAATAAGCCGAGCACCGAGACCGGCTCTCAGGATGGGCTGATGCTGCATGATAAGACCCGCCAGACCCTGAGGAGCGAAAAGAACCATGATCATGAAAACGATGCCCATGTAGAGAGGCCAGGCCTTGGTGTAAACACCGACAACAACCTGGAGAAAGGTCACCAGAATCGCCCCCAGAACAGGGCCGAAAAAGTGCATCGTACCGCCGATATAGGTCATCAGGAGAGGCATGGCTGATTGATTAGCCGACAGATATTCCTGGCTGACGATTTCGTAATTGATTGCCGCAAGCCCCCCGGCTATCCCGGCGAAAATCGAAGAAAGCGCCAGGATAATAAATCGAACCCGCTGGGGATTGTACCCCACGAATTCGGCGCGCTCGGGATTGTCGCGGACAGCATTGACCATTCGTCCCAAGGGTGTGAGGGAGAGAGCGTAAATCAGCAAGGCACTTACCATGGCCCACCCGGCGATCAGGTAGTAGATCTGGATCGGCGGCCCGTAATTAATGCCGAACAGACCCGTTCCAGTGACCCGATTTGAACTGACTCCCGCCTCTCCGCCGAATATCGGAAGAACGCTGGATGCGGCAAACATCAGCTCTCCGATGCCCATGGAAATCATGGCGAAGGTGACGCCGGCCCGCTTGGTGGAAACATAGCCGAAGGATATTCCGAAAATCAGGCCGCCCAGGCCGCCCAGCAAAGGAAGAAATGTTACAGGAAAGTAAAACTTCCCTGCATCGATGGCGTTCAGGGCATGGATAACAAAGTAACCGCCGAGCCCGAAATAGACGGCATGGCCGAAGGACAACAGACCGCTGTTCCCCAGAAGCATGTTGTAGGAAAGAGCAAAGATGATGGCGATTCCCATCTGACTCATCATCGAAATTGCATAACTGCTATCAAAAATCAGGGGAAGGATCAACGGTGCCACGACCGCAATGATCCAGAACACCCATCGACGAATACCAGACATGCCTTTATCCACCTCTGCAATTGATATGGCTTTGATATCGCTCATGATTCACGAGCTCCCATAAGGCCGCGAGGCCTGAAGATCAGCATCAGAACCATTATCAGATAGGGCATCATCGGAGCCATCTGCGAAAATTTGACGGAAAGCATATCGCCAACGGTCCCCGGGGGGATGCTGTCCAGTCCGACCATTGCGAATACGTCGGCAAAAGTGTAGTCAATCGCAACCATGAAAGTCTGGATGAGGCCCAGTCCGAGGGAAGCGACAAAAGCACCTTCCAGCGAGCCCATGCCCCCGACGACGATGACCACGAAAACGATAGAGCCGACCGCAAAGGCCATTCCAGGTTCCGTTACGAAGGCATTTCCGCCTATCACTCCGGCCAGTCCGGCCAGCGCTGCACCCACACCGAAGACCAGCATGAAAACCCGTGGCACATTGTGTCCGAGTGCGCCGACCATATCCGGATGCGTAAGAGCGGCCTGAATGATCAGACCGATCCGGGTGCGGGTCAGCACCAGGTAAAGAAGAACCAGCATGAAAACAGAAATGAAGATCATGAATCCGCGATAAGCGGGGAAATCGGTCGTGAAGAGGGTGAAGAGGGTGAAATCCAATTGGGGAGGAATTTTGTAGTCCATGGGGACCCTCCCCCAGATCAGCGGCACCAGTTCTTCGATCACCAGGGCCACGCCGACCGTAAAGAGCAATTCTGCGACATGCCCGGTCTTATGGGTGCGGCGAAGCCCATAGCGCTCGATCACCGCTCCGATGATGCCGATGAGGATGGGGGCGATGATCAGTGCAGGCCAGAACCCGATGAAAACACTGATCTGATAAGCAAAATAAGCCCCGAGCATGTAAAAGCTGGCGTGAGCGAAATTCAGCACGCCCATCATGCTCAGAATCAGGGTGAGGCCGCTCGACAGCATGAACAACAGCAGACCATAGGTCAGGCCATTGAGCATGGAAATGAGAAAAAATTCCACTAGATCACCTCTCAGCCATTATTTATTGGGGGGGGCGCATGAAAGCCTTTGGAACTGCTGCTTGCAATTCTCCTGAATCCAAGCTGAAAACTATCTTTGCAAGCTTCCGCCAAACCGTTTGTTGTGGTTGGAGCCTTGTCGAATTTACTGGCCGGATTCTCCAAGGGCCGGAATGGCCGCCCTTGGAGAATCCAAAAATAGCCCGACTGGTTAGCGGAAAGCCTGAATTCCCGTGACCTGCTGTCCGATGATCAGGGAATGCATATCATGCGTTCCCTCGTAGGTGTACACCGATTCCAGGTTGGCCATATGGCGCATAATGGGATACTCGCCCATAATGCCGTTGGCTCCCAGCATGGTCCGGGCCGTTCGCGCAATCTCCAGAGACGCATTGACATTGTTCATTTTGGCCATGGAAACCTGAGCGGGAGTATATTTTCCCTGATCCTTGAGTCGGCCGAGATGCATTACCAGAAGCTGCCCTTTGGTCAGTTCCGTCACCATTTCAGCGAGTTTTTTCTGCTGGAGTTGATAGCTGGCGATGGGCTTGTCGAACTGAATGCGGCTCAGAGAATACTCGAGAGCGCACTGATAGCAGGCATCGGCCGCGCCAAGCGCCCCCCAGGCGATTCCATAACGCGCCTGGGTCAAGCAGCTAAGGGGACCCTTGATTCCCTTGACACCGGGGAGGAGGCTTTTTTCCTCATCAACGATGACGTCTTCGAACACCAGCTCGGAGGTAACAGAAGCGCGAAGGCTCCACTTTCCTTTCATCTGGGGGGCCGAAAAGCCCGGAGTCCCCTTCTCGACGAGGAAGCCGCGGATTCCATCTTCGGTCTGCGCCCAAACCACAGCGACATCGGCAACACTCCCGTTGGTAATCCACATTTTGCTGCCGTTGATCCGCCATTTCCCATTGCCCTCCCGAACGGCGCGGGTGCGCATTCCGCTCGGGTTGGACCCGAAATCCGGCTCGGTCAGGCCAAAACAGCCGATGGCCTCTCCGGCCGCCATTCTGGGCAGCCAGTAGTCCTTTTGTGCGTCGGTTCCGTAGGAGTAAATGGGATACATCACCAGGGAACCCTGGACCGACGCGAAACTGCGCAAGCCTGAATCTCCGCGTTCCAGTTCATACATCAACAAACCGTAGGCAACATTCGACAACCCGGCACAGCCGTACTTTTCGGGCAGATTGGGTCCAAAAAAACCCAGTTCGCCCATTGGTTTGGTGAGATGACTCGGAAACGTCTCATTCTGGGCGTGCTCATCGATGATCGGCAATACCTGATCATTGATGAACTTACGAGCGGTCTCACGGACCAGTTTTTCCTCGTCCGTCAGCAGACTCTGAAAATCCATGTAGTCGGTTAATTCGTTAATTCCTGCCATCCTCTGCTTTCCCCTTTCGTGTCTCTCCTGATAGGACGTAATAAACAGGTCAGGCACTTGCGGATTCCGGAAGCGCCGACCTGATGAAGCTGATCATATTCAGGAAAACGGAGCGGGATATCGCACCCCTCTACCGAATTCATGTTGGTTCTGCGAAACTCACGGTTGAAAAATGGTCGGGAGTGCTGAAAACAACGATGGATTCCGATAAAATGTATCGGAAAAACCGTAATCTGGGCACAAAAAGGACCGCGCTTCTCGAAGAGAGGCGTTAAAAAATACCCGAAAAACGTAGAACGATGTTTGCAATAAAATGGCATGTTTGTCAACCAAAAAATAATAAATTTTCTTGAAAATCTTTTCCGCATTGTGGAATCAAAGACGTTGATTTTCCTCGCCTTTGCCTCTCCAACCTGTCGTTCTCTATCCATTATTAATACAATGTAAATATGTTTGGATTTTTATAAAAATTTTGTTTACAATGTGAGGCCTTTTGAGGTAAATGTCAGCAAAAAATGAAATTTATTTTTGCATAGCGAATCTTCCCCGCACCGACATGCATGGGGAGGTTCTTCGTTGAGGATTGGTTGTGGGCGGAGTTAAGCGCATGATCTGAAAAGCCAGAGGGCGAGGGGCGAAATAAGTCGAAATGCCGCAAGGACTCTCAAGGTAATAGTTCCCAATCCGCAAATTATCCCCTAAAAAGGAGTTATAAATGGAAGAACTTACCAGGGAAATTTACTGGAATGTAGGGCATGTGGTCCTCATTCCCATGTATCTTCTGGCATTCGCGGCCATCGGAGTAATGGGCTGGGGTTTCTGGAAAAGAATTCAGGTATTCCGCCAGGGAGACAGTCGGGACCGTTTCGATCGTCCCGTGGAGCGTCTCTTCCACACTCTGAAGGAGGCGATTTCGCAGCGCAAGGTGCTGCGCGTTCCTGGACCCGGAACCGCTCATGGCCTGTTCTTCTGGGGCTTCCTCCTGCTTTTCATCGGCACCCTTCTGGTCATGTTCCAGGCGGACCTGACCGACCCCCTGTTCGACTGGCGTTTTCTGACCGGGTATTTCTACCTGATCTTCTCCGTAGTACTGGATGTCGCCGGGATGGTCGCCATCGTCATGCTGATCGGGTTGGCGGCCCGCCGCTATATCAAACGCCCGGAAGGTCTTCCGAACGACTGGGATCACGCTCTGATGCATGTTCTGCTGCTTGTCATTCTCGTCACCGGATTCATTATCGAAGGCGCCCGCATGGCAGTCACCGAGGTCGGGATCAATGCCAGACTGGCCGCCTGGTCCCCCGGGGGACTGATCACGGCCAAGGCCCTTCTGGGACTCGGCCTTGAAGAAGGATTTCTGCGCGGGCTGCACAAGGGAACCTGGTGGTTTCACCTGTTTCTGACCATCGGGTTCATCGTTGCCATCCCTTTCACCAAGTTCCGGCACATATTCACCACCAGCACCAATTACTTCTTTTTTGACCGGCGTCCCAAAGGAGCCATTACCTCTCTGGATCTCGAGGACGAGGAAGCCGAAAGCTTCGGCGTTGGAGAATTGAACCAGTTCTCCTGGAAGGATATCTACGACTCCGATGCATGCACCTACTGCAAGCGCTGCCAGGACCGTTGTCCGGCATGGGCGACGGATAAACCCCTCTCCCCCATGAAGGTGATCAATCAGATGCAGCACCTGGCCTTCGGAAAAACGGAGGAGGGTCTGATCGATACCGTTACAAAGGATGTCCTGTGGGCCTGCACGACCTGCAGAGCATGTCAGGAGATCTGTCCCGCCTCCATAGAACATGTCAATAAGATATTGAACATGCGTCGCAATCTTGTGCTCATGGAAGGTGAGTTTCCCGGAGACGAGGTCATGGCTGCCGTGGACCAGACGGAAGTCAACGGCAATCCTCTGGGTATGGCTTTTGCCGCCCGCGCGGATTGGGCCAAGGATCTTGGAATCAAATCCATGGAGGAGGATCCCGAGGTGGATGTTCTCTACTTCGTCGGATGCTACGCCTCCTTCGACCGACGCAATATTCGGGTGGCCAGGGCCTTCGTTCAGCTCTGCCAGGCCGCCGGCCTGAAGGTCGGAATCCTCGGCAAAGAGGAAAAGTGCTGTGGCGAGCCTGTAAGGAAGCTGGGCAATGAATACCTCTATCAGACGGTTGCAATGGAAAATATCGAGCTGATGAAAGGTTACGATGTCAAACAGGTGGTGACGACCTGTCCCCATTGTTTCAATACTCTTGGACGCGATTACCGCGACCTCGGGTTCGAGGTGCCGGTCGAGCATTACACAACCTTCCTCAACCGCCTGCACAAAGAAGGAAAACTCCCGTTGCAGCCGGATTCTTTCGAATTCACCTACCATGATTCCTGTTACATAGGTCGGTACGCGGATATTTTTGAAGAGCCGCGAGAGCTCCTCCAGGCTGTCGGCGGACAGATCAAGGAGATGGACAAGAGCCACATGGAAAGTTTCTGCTGCGGCGCCGGTGGCGGGAGAATTCTCGCCGAAGAAAAAATCGGCACCAGGATCAGCGATACCCGGGCGAAAATGGCTGGTGAAACGGGGGCTCCGATCCTGGCGTCAAACTGCCCCTTCTGTCTGACCATGTTCGAGGACGGGGTAAAAGGAGCCGACCTCGAAGGCAAGCTGGCGCCCAGGGATATCGCTGAAATTCTTCTGGAACGCCTTTCCAAACAGGGATAAGACAAGCGAACCGGGGGAACCCGGAATAAAACCGGAGACTGTCCGGCTTTATTCCGGACCTTGGTTCTGAAAAATACCATCACGGAGGAAAACAGATGAAAATTCTAGTCTGCATCAAGCAGGTACCGGACATGGAGTCGAAGTTCACCATCAACGAGCAGGGGATCTGGTACAACGAATCGGATCTGGCCTGGCGGATGAACGAGTACGACGAGT
>JAGXHI010000035.1 GCA_024636295.1 Desulfuromonadales bacterium | reverse complement strand
CGGCTGCAAATCCGGCTGCTTGGCCCATATTTCGGCTCCTTTTCGGCCCATAGCTCTAGCTATGAGCTCTCAAACGAGCCAAAATCTGTTCTCAAGCTTCCAAATTTTCGCTTCGCCCCGGATAGTCCGACAGCCTCCTAGACTTCCATATTAGCGACCAGAGCGGGAGTGAATAGACGGCCGTAGAGTTTCTAAAGCGTATCCTCTCCTGCGTCTCATTTCCCCACGGTCCTCAGTCGGTGTTCAGCAGCGAGATTCCAAGCTGCGCCCTTCGGCTCAGCCAGAGAGTCGGCCGATACCGGGGATCTCCGGTGTACTGCTGGAGGGTCCTCAGGATCTGGAGGACCCTGGCCGGACCCACCTTGTTCCCGAGCGCCAGCGGGCCGTAGGGATATCCCAATCCGAGTTGAACCGCCTTGTCGATGTCTTCGGGGGAGGCGATCCGCTTCTGGGCGATTCCGCACCCGGTGTTGACCACCATGGCGATCATCCGCTGCACCACGAATCCCGGGCTGTCTTTGATGACGGTCGCCGGCATGCCGTCCCCGCTGAAAATCCCCCGGGCCGTTTCGCTGTATTCCTTGCGCGTCACGGGTGTGGTCATCAGGGTTCGGTGCTTGTCCAATCCCATTATGGTGTCCAGGGCAATGGTCCGCTCGGGGTCGATGTCCTGGGACAATGCCGCCGTGGTTGCGTCTTCTCCAAGAGGGGTGACCAGACAGAGCGAATCCGTGTCGGGACGGTCGCCGTCATCGAGAGCGACATCCAGCTTTTCAAGTAATTCGAGCAGAAGTGCGCTTCCGTTCGCGTCCCGGCGGCTGACCCAGACTTTTACGGGCTTGATTTCGGCCGGGGCTTCCTCAACAGGCTCCGCCGGTGCATCCTCGCCGTAGGAATAAAATCCGCGTCCCGTCTTTCTTCCCAGCAGACCGGCCGTCAATCTCTGTCGCAGAATATAAGAGGGGCGAAACCGGGGGTCCTGATAGAACTGATGATAGATGGCTTCAGTCGCGGGATGAGAGACATCGAGCGCGGTGAGGTCGAACAACTGAAAAGGCCCCATTCTGAAACCGACCGTGTCGCGCAGAATGTCGTCGATCTGCCGCGTCTCGGCAATCCCGTCCTCCAGGATGGCAAGGGATTCGGTGCTGTAGGCGCGGCCCGCGTGGTTCACGATAAAGCCGGGCGTGTCCTTGGCGCGTACGGGGGTATGCCCCATGCGCTCGGCCATTCCGGCAAGAGCATCACAGACCCATGGCTCGGTCAGGGCGCCGTCGATCACCTCGACCACCTTCATCAGGGGAACGGGGTTGAAAAAGTGAAATCCTCCCACGCGTCCGGGCTTCCTGCAGTCCGCGGCGATCGCGGTCACGGACAGCGAGGAGGTGTTGGTGGCCAGGATGCAATCATCGGAGACGATATCTTCGAGTTCCGCAAAAAGCTTCTGCTTGATCTCGAGTTTTTCAATGACAGCTCGATCACCACATGGCATACTGAAAAACTTTTAAGGTCGGGAACGGGAACGAGAAGATCGATCGATTTTTTTGCCTGGTCCACATTAATTTTTTCTTTTTCCTGCAGCCGCAAAATCATTTTTTCGACGAATCCACGGGCGCCTTCGACCGCGTCGGGATTCATATCGTAAAGGAGCACCTTGATTCCGGACAGGGCCGCAATCTGTGCGATCCCGCGTCCCATCGCGCCGACGCCGACGATTCCGATGGTCAAATCCGACCGAGAAGGATCGATGCTCATCGTCTCAACTCCATTCACTTTAAGGGGTTAAAAAATTAAGGGGTTAAGGAATTCATCTCCCAATGGCCCATTCATCTGAAATAATCGAAAAAACCTTACACAACAGCAGGAAAAGGGTCAATAAAAAACCTCCAAGCAAAACTCTTTTTTGCAATGCAAAACTACCGCGCACCGTCCTGATCTCGTACAGAGCGCCCCTCTCTGGGAAACTTTTATTATTCTGTCGAACAGGTGTATTTTTCGGACGATAAACAAGCCTATTGCCGAACACCTTTATGGATCGAGAAAAAATATTTACAGAATGCAGCGATTCCGATACACTGGATCGGCTCTGAAAATTGTTTTCGCAATGCGAACGGTTCCACCGGCGCTGTTCTCGACCGGGCAACCGTGAAACAAATCCCCGTTTTAAAACATCCCGCACCTTCCCGCGCATAAGGCCAATCGCGTAAACTGGCCTTTAGCGGCGGTGTCATTTTAAACCCAGGGTCAGGAAGACTCAATAAGAGGAGGACAAGAATGCTGGACGCTTATATTTACGATGGGCTGCGCACCGCGATTGGACGCCATGCCGGACAATTGGCGCCTGTTCGCCCGGATGACATGCTGGCCGAGGTCATGAAAACCGTGGTGGAGCGCTCTCCTTTTCAGGCAGAACTCATTGAGGACGTGATTGTCGGATGCACCAATCAGGCCGGAGAGGACAACCGGAATATCGCTCGAAATGCGCTTCTTCTTGCTGGATTTCCAGTAACAGTCTCGGGTCTTACGGTCAATCGCCTGTGCGCCAGCAGCCTGGCCGCCGTTCTGGACGCCGCCCGCGGCGTCACATGCCAGGAAGGCCAACTCTATCTGGCTGGCGGAGTGGAAAGTATGAGCCGCGCTCCCTTCGTTTTGAACAAGGCCGATTCCGCCTACAGCCGGAACGCCAAAATTTACGATACGACGATAGGCACCCGTTTCCCCAATCCCAAGGCAAAATCCTGGGACTATGCCATGCCCGAGACGGCCGAAAATGTGGCCAGGGACCTCGACCTCAGCCGCGAGGATTCGGACCGGTTCGCCGCCGGCTCCCAGGCCAAGTATGCCGCCGCCAAAGCTGACGGGTTCTACAAGGGGGAGATCATGCCCCTGACCTATAAGGCGGGGCGAAAGGGCCCCGAGATTACGGTCGATGAGGACGAGCATCCGCGACCGGAGTCGACCTATGAAACCCTTGCGAAGCTGCGTCCCCTTTTCGAAGGCGGAGTCGTCACCGCCGGCAACGCCTCGGGCATCAATGACGGTGCGGTAGCGGTGCTGATCGGAAACAAGGCCATCGGCGAGAAACAGGGCGCCAAACCCCTCGCCCGCATTCTCTCCGGTGCGGCCGCCGGCGTGGACCCCCGGATTATGGGTGTCGGGCCTGCCTATGCCATCCCCAAAGCCCTGGAAAGAGCCAACCTGTCCCTGAAGGACATGGATATCATCGAGATCAATGAGGCTTTCGCTTCCCAGATGCTGGGATGCCTCAAATTGCTGGAAGTGCCCTTCGACGACAGCCGCGTCAACCCCAACGGCGGCGCCATCGCGGTGGGGCACCCCCTGGGAGCTTCCGGAGGCCGCCTGGCCCTGACGGTGGCCAGGGAACTCCAGCGACGCCAGGGACGGTATGCCGTCATCAGTCTGTGCATCGGCGTCGGACAGGGACTTGCCATGGTTATCGAGCGTGTCTAAATGTAGAAGCGTATAATCCCGGAGGGACGATTGTTCCTCCGGGATTATTGCTTACTTAAGACGTCAATCATTTCAAAAGGAGAACGGGCATGCGGGAATTCGATAACGTCGAAGAATTGAAAGCGGTCGTCGGGCAGGAAATCGGAATTTCGGATTGGGTCACTGTAGATCAGGACCGAATCAACAAATTTGCCGAAGCCACGGGAGATCACCAGTGGATCCATGTGGATGTGGAACGCGCAAAGAAGGAGTTTCCCACTGGGACCACCATCGCTCATGGATTTCTGACTCTTTCCCTCATCCCCATGCTCTCTTCGCAGATCATGACGGTTAAAAACGCCAGCCGCAGAATCAATTACGGCTGCAACAAGATCCGTTTCACCAATATGGTCCCGGCGGGAAGCCGTGTCCGGGCCCGACAGACCCTGAAATCGGTCGAGCCCGTCAAGGGCGGAGCGGTGCAGGTTATCAACGAGGTGGTCCTTGAAATCGAGGGACAGGACCGCCCTGCCTGTCTCGCGGAAACGATTGCGCTGATCTATCCATGATCATGGACCGCATGACGCCTGGGCATCAGCAGAGCCCCCTGTTTCAACACGATCCCGGTGGACATCCGGCCGGAAGGAGTGCCAATGACCGATCCCATCTTCGTTCCCGTTAAAATCAATGGGCTTGAAATCAAGAACCGGATCTGTATGCCTGCCGTAAACCTGGGCATGGCCAAGGATTTCGAAATCACCGACCCGATCGTGGATTTCTATGCCGAACGGGCAAGGGGTGGTGCGGGGATGATCACCATCGGACTGGCGACCATCGATGACTATTCGGCCGGCAAAAGGAGCATCGGCGCCCACGATGATCGTTTTATTCCCGGGCTCTCCCGACTTGCAGGGGCCATCAGGGAAAACGGCGCCGTCGCCGCGATCCAGTTGAATCACTGCGGCAGGTACAATCATTCGTCCGCCCTGGAGGGGCGTCAGCCAGTCGCGCCATCGGCCGTGGCTTCGCGGATGACGGGGGAAACGCCGCGGGAGATGAATCTCGATGAAATCGCAGGAACGGTCGAGTCCTTTGCGGAAGCGGCCGTAAGAGCAAAAGAGGCTGGATTCCAGGTGGTAGAGGTCCTGCACGGCACCGGGTACCTGATCAGCGAATTTCTCTCCCCGCTGACGAACCGTCGTACGGATGAGTACGGAGGATCGTTCGAGAACCGGATGAGATTCGGTCTGGAGATCATGAAGGCGATCCGCCATAAACTCGGCGACGATTTCCCCCTGATGGTCCGGATGAACGGAAACGACTTCATGGCGGGCGGGCTCAACAGCGCGGACCTGAGGGAGTACGCCAAAAACCTTGTGAACACGGGGGCCGTCAACGCTCTCTGCATCAATGTCGGCTGGCATGAGGCGCGGGTGCCACAGATCGTGCCCAGCGTCCCCAGAGGGACCTTTGCGTATTTCTCCCGGGAACTCAAGTCCGTCGTGGATGTCCCTGTCATCTCCAGCCATCGCATCAACGATCCGGAAACCGCCCGGGAACTCCTCAGCAACGGCATGTGCGACATGGTGGGAATGGCGCGTCCTCTGATTGCCGATCCCTATTTTCCGAAAAAAGCGCAGGAGGGGCGCGAGAGGAACATCGTTCACTGCATCGCCTGCGCCCAGGGGTGCTTCGACAATATCCGGCGTGGAAAACAAGTGGAATGCCTGTGCAACCCGAAAGCAGGTCACGAAGGGGATGCCGCCATTGAAAAGGCGGAGAAGCCCAGACGAATCTTCGTGGTCGGCGGTGGCCCAGCGGGGATGAGCGCCGCCCTTGCGGCCAGCGAGCGGGGGCATTCGGTCACCCTGTACGAGCGAACCGACAGCCTCGGAGGGCAGCTTTTCCTGGCAGGCGCACCCACGGGTCGTGAGGAATTCCTGGAACTGGCGAGAGACCTCGCCCGCCAGGTGGAACTCAGTCCGGTGGGAATCGTCCTGGGCCGGGAGGTGGACGAGGCGCTGATCGAGAGGGAAAAGCCCGATGCCGTCATTCTCGCCACGGGAGCGACTCCCCTCCGTCCCCCGATCCCTGGCGTGGATCTGCCCCATGTCGTCCAGGCGTGGGACGTTCTCCTGGACAAGGTTCACACTGGGCGGCGGGTCGTGGTGATCGGCGGTGGAGCGGTGGGAGTTGAAACAGCTCTTTTCCTTGCCGACAAAGGCACCCTATCCGGGGACGCTCTGAAGTTTCTCCTGGTCAACAAGGCGGAAACTCCCGAATATCTCTATGATCTGGCCACCCGAGGCACAAAAGAGGTGGCGCTGATAGAAATGATCGAAAAAATCGGGAAGGATATCGGAAGCACGACCCGATGGACCATGCTGCAGGATATGGCCCGGTCTCGTGTCGACGTCAGGAAGGAAACAAGGGCTCTGGAAATCACGGACTCCGGGATCAAAGTGGAATGCGCAGGAGAAGTCGAGGAGATTCCTGCGGAAACAGTTGTTCTGGCCGCCGGCGCCAAATCGTACAATCCTCTTCAGCAAGTTCTGGAGGCAAAAGGGATTGAATGCCGGGCGGTGGGCGATGCAGAACAGATCGCCCTGGCCTTCGACGCCGTGCACCAGGGGTATGCGGCGGGCAGAAGCATCTGATCGAGAAATTACTCGCTCGCAAAAAGGCCGGCCGGGATATGTCCCTGCCGGCCTTTTCTTTATGATGGGAAAATCATCTCACGCCCGCTCCCTTCGCTCACTCGAGTCCGCAGAGAAAGCAGAGAGTGCTTTGGTATAGGAAAATGATTTTGATGTCTCGGTGATGTCTCGGCGTTCTCTGCGTCCTCTGCGAGAGATCGCCTTGATTCCTTTCTACTGGTCAGACGCGCCCAAGAAAATCCAGCAGGCTCCTATTGAAGATCTCCGCCTGCTCGATATTGGAGAGATGGGATGCCGAGGGGATGATCTTCAGTTCGGAACCGACAATTCCTTCGTGCATAACCCTGGCGGACTCGACGGGAGTGGCGACATCCTCCTCGCCTACAATAATGAGGGCAGGCAGGTGAATTTCCGACAGGCGGTCGATGACATTATAGCCCATGATTGCCCGGGCGCAGCCGACATATCCATCGGGAGAAGTGCGCCGTATCATCGCTTGCACTCGCTCCATGAGATCGAGATTTTTTTCGATGTAAGGACCAGTGAACCAGCGAGGGATCGCCTGATTCGCCATATCCTCCATTCCATTTGACCTGACATCATGAATGCGCTGCTCCCATTTCTCAACCGCACCGGAATCAGTTGCACCCCGGGCCGCCGTATCGCACAGGACAAGGCTCGAGAGCATCTCCGGATGGCGCAGGGCAAACACCTGGCCGATCATGCCTCCCATGGAAAGCCCCACTAAATGCGCCCTTTCGATCTCCAGGCCGTCCAGAAGAAGTTTCAGGTCCGAGGCGAGATCCTCCATCGCGTAGGCATCGCCAGGCGCCCCGGATCCCCCGTGCCCCCGGGTGTCGAAACGAAGGACGCGGAAACGATCCTTCAGTACTGACATCTGCGGTTCCCACATCGTCAGGTCGGCGCCCAGGGAATGACTCATAATCACCACGGGCGCTCCCGAGGGTCCTTCAATTTCGTAATTCATTTCGAATCCGTTGATGTCGATCTTCATTTTTTTCCTCCATGGTCGATTTGAATTCGAAAACTCCCTTTTGCAAAAAAACGCTCTCAGTCGCGAGCCGTCACACGCATCAAACCTTCCTGTGCGACAGAAGCGACGAGCGCGCCGTCCAGATTGAAGATGCTTCCGCGCGCAAAACCTCGTGAATTGCTGGTGCTGGGACTCTCCATATCATACAGAAGCCATTCATCCGCCCGAAAATCCCGATGAAACCACATGGCGTGGTCAATACTCGCGGCGTAGACATTTCTCTGGCGAAATGAGATACCATGCGGCAGACTCGCCGTACGCAGCAATCCGAAATCGGAGGCATAGGCCAGGATATATCGATGCAAAGAGGGGTCATCGGGCAGCCGATCGGGCGTGCGGAACCAGATTTTCTGGAAGGGAGAAGGCATTTCGAGTTCATACGGATTGGCCGGCTCGACAGGGCGAATCTCCACAGGCAGAGGATGAATCGCCCTTCGCGCGAATTTCTTCGGGTTTTTTTCGGCCATTTTCTTCCGGATTTCCGTTATGGTGGGAAGCCCTTCGAAGCCCGGGACCTCAGGCATCGGGATCTGGTGCTCCAGTCCTTCCTCCTCGACCTGAAATGACGCGGACATGTTGAAAATCGCTTTTCCGTGCTGAATGGCGACGACCCTCCGGGTTGCAAAACTGCGGCCGTCCCGGATGCGGTCGACTTCATAGACGATCGGGGCTTCCATATCCCCCGGCCGGAGAAAATAGCAGTGCACCGAATGCACCCGACGCCCCTCCACCGTCCGGTCGGCCGCGACCAGAGCTTGACTCAGCACCTGACCGCCGAATACGCTCCGGCCTCCGAGATCCTGGCTTCTTCCCCGAAAAAGGTTGTCCTCGATTTTTTCGAGATCCAGCAACTGCAGCAATTCTTGCAGAATTCCAAGCACCTGCAACCCTCCTTGAAAATTTATCTGGAGATCCTCATCCCCTTTAATTTCCTCACGATTCGTCCTGATGCGCAAGGAGAAATTTCTCACCCCGTCCGAAGGTGCGGAAAAATATCAAGGTACTGCAGATGAGCATTCCCACAAAAAGGAGAAAGACATTGCTGTAGGCGCCGGCCGGGAGGGTGAGAAAGGGATTGAAAACTGGGCCGTTCGCAAAGCTTTCGATCACCCGGCTTGTCATGGCCGCCCCGATGGCTCCGGACATGAAGAAAATCATGTTGTAAATCCCCATGCCGACACCTACCTGGTTCTTGGGAAGAATCATGGATACGGTCTGCGCCAGAGTGGACTGGAGGGTGGAGAATCCGGAATAAGTGATGATGATCCCAAGTGTGATCAGATGCGGCTTCGCTCCGGCAAGCAGGAAAAGGGAAAAAAATCCCGTCGCCAGCAGAAACAGTCCCATATAAACCATCGTGATGCTTCCCTTGCGGTCCGCCAGTCTTCCGCTCACGAAGCCGACGAGGGCGGCGGTCATCGCACCGGGAAATATGGTCAGGCCGATCCCCAGAGTCCCGAGGCCGTTTACGTGCCTCAGCATCAGCGGAAGGGTGAACATCATGCCGAAAATGGTGCCCAGCGACAGAAAAAGGGTGAACAACCCGTTGCGGTATTCCCTGCTTTTGAATAATTCGGGAAGCACAAAAGGATTCTCCGTCCGGTTGATCCGCACCACAAATCCTCCGAGAAAGAGAACGGCAGCCGGCAGGGTCCAGAGAATAAATTGGGTCAGAAAAAGAAGGACAGAAAAAACACCCGCGCCGAGCAGAAGGCCTCCCAGGAAATCGAACCTCTCTTTCCGGGATTCTTCCTCCGGGAGCAGACGATGCCAGAACGGAATGGCCAGAAGGGACAGTGAGGAAACAAGAAAAAGATAATGCCAGTCTAGAAATCCGGCAATGAAACCGCCGATCATGGGGCCGAAGGCGCCTGCGGTGGCAATGGTGGAGGCCAGCGCACCCATTACCGCCCCGCGTTTTCCGGAAGGAAAATAGCGGGTGGCGATGTACATCGATATGGCGGGAATGGCTGCGCCGCCTGATGCCTGGAGGAGACGGCCCGCCACGAGCATGGGATACCAATTGGAAAAGAATCCGATCAGCGATCCGGCATTGAACAGCAGAAGGCCGATGGTGATGAGAATCCTGACGGGATAGATATCCGCAAGTTTCCCGTAAATGACGGCACCCAGACCGAAAAAGGAAACATATCCCGTCAGGACCCAACTGACCTGCGTTGGGGTCAAATGGAATTGCCCGGATATATCCGGAATGGATACATTGAACATGGTGGCGTTGAGGGCCGAGAAGAATATGGTGTAGCACATCACGATAACGAGATGCGTATGGGATCCAACTTCCCCGCTCTGCTCTTCTTTATTGGCCCCTTTGCGAGTGCTGTCGGAATATCGGCGGGGCGCAGGCCTCCCGCCCAGGCCTTCAGGCCGTGAGTTTCGTGAAATCAGCGAATGGGAATCTCTCCCGCGTGCAATATGATCAGATTTCATTAGGAGTTTAAACATTAGTTGTTAAAACAGGCAATTGGCGAAAAAAACTTTTCAGCCAATCTCGGGATGACGCAATTCAAAGAGAAGACGATTCAGGGCAGAGAGTTTATCCGGGCCCATATGCCTCATGAGTTTTTTCTGCTCCTGCATCAGCACAGGACCAAGCTGTTCGAGGATTCTCTTCCCCCCTTCCTGCAGCTTGACATAGATGACTCGGCGGTCGGACGAACAACGTCGGCGCTGGACAAGGCCTGCTTTCTCGAGCCGGTCCACCAGTCGCGTGACGTCGGGCTCTCGCGTAACGAGGCGTTCGCCGATTTTCTTTATGGAGGCTTTGTTTTCCCTGGCGATTTCAAGGATCTTCAGAACGTTGTACTGAGGCTGGGTGACACCGAATTCCTTGAAGCAATTACCAAGATTGGCCGATACATACTCCGAGGTCCGAAGCATGTTGAGGAAAACTTCCTGCTCCAGGGTTTCGAACGGAATATGGCGTCCTATTTCCGCTGCGAGATTTCCCGGTATATTTTCGGACGTTTTCATAGGCGAAGTATAGGGCACACGGATAGGCGTTGCAATATATTTAAGTTTTCGGCCGGAAACGGCCCTTTTCCGCAATCTCTGCGTCAATCCGCGGATTTGATTGTGCGGCGTAAAGTACTACGCCTCCGCTCAAATCCTTGATTTTCTTGACCTTGCGAAAAATTACTCGTTTCCAGATCGAAAACGGCATTTGTAATTTCCGGGCTTTCCGGATGGAGGCTATATTCGGACAGCCCCGTGCGGGAGGATTCCATCAGGTTCGCGAACGGGCGTTTTCGACATTCCGGACCAGATTGATCATTCTTGGCCCCAGATCGTCCTCGATCATATTGCGGCGCAGAACGAATGCGGGGCCGGCCAGGTTAAAGGACAGAATGTTGGAACCGTCTCGCGGAACCCACGGAACAGCAACGCCATGTACATCCTTGGACCAGTCCCCAAGGGAAAGACAATATCCTTTATCCTGGTAATCCCTGAAAGCCTGTTCGATACCTGCCTTTATTTTGGTCCATTCATCGGGCTTGTGACGAATTCGAATCTGGTCCATCAGGTAATTCCGTTCCTCCTCCGGGCAGACACTCAGATAGGCTCTCCCCATTGAGGTTGTTTCAATGGGAATGCGTTCCCCCACCTCGATGCGTAAGGTCACCATGCTGTCACTGCTGCTGCAGTTTTCGATATAGACCATGGTCAGATGGTCACGTCCCCCGACGGAAACCGAGGCGTGGGAATAATCCGCCATTTCCTGCATCAGGGTTCGGGCGACCTGCAGGACATCCAGGCTGGAGAGAAAAGAGGCGCTCAACGACAGGACCGAGGCGCCGAGATAGTATTTACCAAAATTTTTGGAGTAATTGAGGTATCCCAATGTTGTAAGGGTATATGTCAGGCGGGAAACGGTCGGCTTGGGAAGACTGGTCCGCTTCGCGATCTCCTGATTTCCCAGGTACCTTTCTCCCGTCTTGAAACAGCGTAGAACCGCAAGTCCACGCCCCAGGGCCGTGACGAATTGCCGATCTTTCTCAAGTTCGCTGGTCATTTTCATGGGACTGTCTCCTGCTTGAACCATGAATGCCCGGACCGAAAGCTCTCCAGGAATGCGAATTCAGAAGGTATCGCCGAGCTCTGGCCTAATCGCGGGGCGGAATGTTGCAAGCGCCTGGTTCAAGTGTATTTTCAAAATCGATTTTCGACAGGAGAAATTATAAGAACTCGAAACGCTCCTGTCAATCAATCTTTAATGGCCCCCTCCTATAATTAAATGTCTCGAAAAAAGGGATTTAAATTCTTAATTCCCTCGCCTCGGAAAATCGAAGCTCGACTGAAACGGGTTTACAACAGGATTCCTCCAGTGTAATATTTCACGAAACTTTGTTTTGCATACCGAATTAAACATCTTTTTCCGAGAGAAGATCCGCAGGGGCCATCATCTGGATTTTCCTAGCCAACTTCCCACGACGAAAAACCAGCAGGAGAAATAAATGACAATCTGGAATGACAAACCGACCCTCGGGGAAATAATCGAAATCGGTAAAGCAACCATGGTTGAAGCGCTGAATATCGAGTTCATCGAAATAGGCGAAGATTTTTTGAGCGCCAGGATGCCGGTGGACCATCGAACGATTCAGCCCGCCGGAATCCTGCACGGGGGTGCATCGGTGGCTCTCGCGGAGACATTGGGAAGCGTGGCAGCGAATTTCTGCGTTGACCGAAGCAGTAAATATTGCGTCGGACTTGATATCAATGCCAATCACATTCGATCGGTACGCAATGGATATGTATTCGGTACTGCACGCCCCCTTCATCAGGGGAAGACGACCCAGGTATGGGAAATTAAAATTGAAAATGACCGGAAACAACTTGTATGCATTTCCCGTCTGACAATGGCGGTACTGAATCATCCCTGAACCCTTTGCCTGATGATATCATCCTTGCCGTCACTACTTTTTCTCAATAATGCAACGTTTCATTCAAAACTTCGGGTTATCAGGTTTTTCTTGAAACGACACCGCGCACTCTATAGAATATCGAGCGATTTAGAAACAAATCTCTGGAGAGACATCTACGAAACCATCACGGAGGAAAACAGATGAAAATTCTAGTCTGCATCAAGCAGGTACCGGACATGGAGTCGAAGTTCACCATCAACGAGCAGGGGATCTGGTACAACGAATCGGATCTGGCCTGGCGGATGAACGAGTACGACGAGT
>JAGXHI010000034.1 GCA_024636295.1 Desulfuromonadales bacterium | reverse complement strand
GCTCCGGAGAGCTCAGGCGGGCATCCAGTTGTCCCTTCTTCTCCATCTTGAGCTCCAGCGCGACATCCAGACCTTCTCCTCCCCAGGCGATGCGGGAATCCATCCTTTGTACGCGAAACTGCATTCCACGATAATTCATCGTTCCCGCAAGGCTCGCCTCTCCCTTCAGGTTCATCCTCTCTTTGCTCAGCCACTCCACATGCGTATTTCCCGAAGTGCGCCCGGAGAGTTCGATATCCTCGATCCAGGGATCCGCATGTTTCAGGTCAATACGATTCCATTCGCCTTCCATCGTCCCCCGAAGGGGATTGAAAGTAAGATTCGCCGCCGCAACAACTCTCTCTTCCCCTTCTCCGGAAAGCTTGATGGCGGATGTCTGCACGGCCTCGGGCGACACTTGCAGGGTGACGGGCTCCACCAGAGCCCACTGGCCCAGGGTTTTTTCACGAAGGAGGAATTCGGACAGGGTCCCCGACCAGGTCCCCTCTGCGAATCCACCGCTCGCCTTCAGCTGCCCGCCGATATCGGGCCCCTCTGTGGATGCCTGGAGGAAATGATCCTCCACGGTTCCCTCGAACCGCATGTCGGCCTCCGCCAGTCGGTATTCTCGATAGAACATGTTGACGGCTTCGGCGGACACACTAAAGGGCTCTTTCTCCGACGTGTATTCCCCTTCCAGTTTCAGGCGCCCCGCACCGAAGCCGAAAACGGAGATATCCTCGCCTTTTGCGCTGACAGAGCCGGCGGGCCCGGTTTCTTCTTCCCAGCGAAACCATCCACTGGACGTTAAGCTTCCCTTTCCCTGAGGAATCAGGCCTGAGAGTTTTTCGATGTCCATATCGAAATCGATCCGCTCCTGCAACTGGCCTTCGGCGGTAATCGCAAAACCGTCGCCCTCCAGAAGAAGCTGCGAGATAGTGAGCTCTTTCCCCCGGAGGCGAGCGTCGACGCGCCCGTTGAGAGCCCGTCCTCGAAGGACACTCTCCGGCAGTCTCAATCCGAGTCTGGCCTGCAGCTGACCGTCCTCGGGTTGGCGCAGGGAAAAATCAGCGATCAGGTTGATTCTCCCCGACCACTGCGAATCGAATTCTCCTGGGTCGAAATTTTCTCCGGAAAGGTTTCCTTCCACGGAAATTCCATCCCTCCAGCCGGCGGTCAGGTCTCCCTGAAAACGGCCTGCAAGCCATTGTCCTTTGATTTCGGAGAGGGATAGACTCCCGGCATCTCCGGAGACCGGAGTGGAAATCCGGATTCCGCGCCAGTCTTCGGCCTTGTTGACCAGCGATATTTCTCCCCGATAAGAGTCGCCCGTTCCTTCCAGTTTCAGGTCCCCTGAAAGAGCAGTATGAAAATCGGTCTGCGGATGGAGGTCGAGTCTGGAGAGATCGGCCGAGAGACTGAATAGAAGGCCCTCCGCGCCTGAGATGATGCGGCCGGTCCCGGTCAGCTTTCCTTCCCGGCCGGGCCGGATCAGTTCTAATCTGGAAGCCTTCACTTCTTCTTGGGTCCAATCGAGATCGGCGGAAAACCGCGCCCATTCATCATCTCCCGCCCGGACGACAAGATCAACCGGTCCGACAAGATGCCGGGGACCGGCTGCGGAGGAGAGATCGACAGTCCAGGACAGGGCATCGATTTCGCCATCTGGACGATCCAGGACAAGCCGTCCTTCCGAGGCCAGGGAGGGAGCGGAAAAATCGGCTTTCCCCTCTCCCGAGAGCTCCGCTTCAGACGTCGCCACAGACAACTCCCCCACGTTCAGAATACGGTCCTTCCAGGAAAAGTTTCCGGAGAGACGGTTCAGGACCAGCGGCTCGTCCCCGCCCCGAATCACGGTCAAATCCTCGAGGAGCAGAGAATCAATACGAGCCTCCAGTCGACCGATCCAGCCTTTGACCTCCGGAAAAGCAAGTTCAGGAGGAGTTGCGGGTTCTTTTTTTTCCTCTTTCTCTCCTTCCTGCAGGATCGCTTCGCCTTGGGACACAACCAACTCCGAAACAATCAGCTCTCCCCGCAGCAGAAGAAAAGGGCGCCAGACAAGCCGGAGACTTTCGATTTCGGCGGTTCCCCCAGGCCAGCTCACGTGCAGGTTCTCCAGGCGGATTTCGTCCGCGAGTCGTCCCCGCACCTGTCCGACAGTCATATCCGCGCCGGACGCCCCTGACGCAGTCGTCAACAGAAAACGGGTGCCGGAGGAGGTCCAGAACAGCCAGACAAAGGCAATCAGCAGCACCGCCGCAACCGCGGAAATAATGATGTAGAAGTATTTGAATCTTCTTTTCAAAAGCCGAATCCTACACTGATGTGCAGACGGAAGGACGGATCACTCACTCCCACCTGCCGGGCCAGGTCCACCCGGATCGGTCCCACGACCGTATAGCGGCGGATACCAATACCTACCGCCTCGCGCAGCTTTATTTCGGAGAGATTATTGAATGCATTCCCTGCATCCGCAAAAATCGCCACGCCCCAATTCTGACCGATCCTCTTGGTCAGCTCCACGCTTCCCACGAGCAGATTTTCTCCCCCGACGACATCACCCTCATCATTTGTCGTTCCCAGGGATTGGTAGGCATATCCGCGGACGCTCTGGTCCCCGCCGGCAAAAAAGCGAAGGGACGGAGGAATATTCTCCAGAGGGTCGCTCTGCAGAGTGACGGCGGTCTGAAGCCGGGTGAAGAGAGATAATCGAAACGGCAGGGCCAGGATATAATTTCCACTCGCCAGAAGCTGGACGAGGTCACTGTCCGAACCGATAGCCGTATTCGTCCCTCTGGCCTCCAGAGCAAATCGGTAGCCCTTGGTAGGCTGCACGGGATCATTATAACGATGGCGTGAAAACTGGACCCCCGGCAGAATGAGAAAAGAATTATCCTCATCCTGCCCGACTTCGAAATTTTCCTGAAGCACACGAAGATAGATCGAACCCTCCCGGCCTTTGCCGAAAGATCGCACCCGCGCCGCTTGGGCAAAAAATTTCGTACTGTCGAAGGCGTCGAGTTCCAGACGGTCATAACCAACCCGGAATTCGGTCCTGCTGTCCACGTTTTTCCTGCTGGGAATGATATATCCGGCGCCAAGGGACTGCTGCAGCTGCGCGATGATGAATTCCGCCTCCAGTTCATGCCCCAGGTGAAAAATATTCACGTCATTGTATTTGAGCGTGACCCGCGCACCCGTATCGGTTGCAAAACCGATTCCAGGCCTCAGACGCTTGGGAAGAGAAGGGACGAGATGGATTTCCACCGGGACAGTGTCCCCCTCGGCGAGTTCTTCCCTGGGAGTGATGATGACTTCCTTGAACCGGTCGGAATCCAGATATCTCAATTGCGTCTGCCCCAGTTTGGCATAGGAGAAGGGCTCTCCCGGCTCGAACGTAAGATATCTTTCCAGAAAACGTGGAGGGTACTCGGTGGCGCCCTCGATCGTCACCTCGCCGAAGTTAAAACGGGGGCCGGTTTCAAAAACCAGTTCGATATCGGCACTCAGGTCCTCCAGTCGGACGCGGACCTGGTGTGTGGTGAATTCCGCCTTCAGATATCCCCGATCCTGGGCCGTGGCCAGCAGCTCCCCTTTTGCTTCCTCGTAAATGTCATGGCGCAGAGGATCGCCCTTTTTCAGGGGAAAGTTTTCCGTCAGACGCCGCAAAGCATTGTCCCGACCACCCCGGACCTCGATGCTGAGGGTATCGATCCGAACCGGTTCACCCGGCATGATATCGAGTTCCAGCCGATAACTTCCAGATTTCGTCATTTCCAGCTTGTAATCGACCTCGGCCTTATAAAACCCGTACGGCTCCAGCGCATTGCGAACGATCTCGGGAATTCTTCGCTTGAAACGGTCGATCCAGAGTTGATCCACCACCCCTGCCGGAGGCTTCAATGCCGCCCGGACATTTTCCAGCACCTCCTCTTCCACCCCCTGGATGACGATCTCAAGACTCTCTTCCGCCCCTTCCGCACTCCTCCCCGCGAAGAGAATCAGCACCAGCAGAAGTACATAAAAAAATCCCCCGACGAGGGGAAAGCGTAAACTGAAATCATTGAACGAAATTGAAAATCGCATAGTCAAGAATAAGTACCGCGTGACGGATGATGTAGAGATCTGTTAACCTGCCATTATATTATTATAAATCAGTTGGAAATAAAATCCTCCCGACAAGCCGGCTCTAACCTGGAAAAACCGGCAAACGAAATGCAAAAACCGCATCTAATCATAACAAAGGTCTTTCGCATGCGCAGAATTTCTCTTTCAATTTCCCCGATCCTTTTAACGGCCATGCTCTTTCTGCTGCTTTTCCAGCAGACTTCCCATGCCGCAACGCCATGGTCCGAAACCATCGTCCGGGAGGATGGATTGGCCCTGCAGCCGATCATCGGTCGGAACCTGCCCTATATTGTCGGCAAAAAGGAGACGCTGGTCGATCTCGCACGACGGGCCGGACTGGGATATCTCGTCCTGAATCGCGCGAATAAGGAAGTCGATCCATGGCTTCCCGAACCGGGCCGGGAAATCCTGCTGCCATATGCTGCGATTCTGCCCGGGGGCGCCGTTTCGGAGCTTACGGTAAACCTTGCGGAACTGCGGTTGTATCACATTCGACGAGAGGAAGATATTCTGCGGATCCGTCATTATCCGGTCGGAATCGGTTCGGAGGGATGGGAGACGCCGGAAGGCTCCTTTGTGGTGACTGAAAAGATTCGCAATCCGTCCTGGACGATTCCCCCCGTTATTCGTAGCGAGAATCCCTCTTTGCCTGCATCGGTCCCGCCTGGGCCTGAAAATCCCCTGGGTGACTATTGGATCGGCTTTTCGGCGCCTGGATACGGGATTCACGGCACCAACAAGCCTTTCGGTGTGGGACGCCGGGTGAGCCACGGCTGTTTGCGTCTTTACCCGGACGACATTCGGGAACTGTTCGATCAGGTGGTGGTTGGAACAGAGATACGCATTGTCTATCAACCCGTCAAAGTGGGGCGAACCGTGGATGCGTTGGTGGTGGAGATTCATCCCGATATTCTGGGAAAAGTGCAAAATTCCCTGCAGGAAGTCTTGTTGCGGGCGAAAGCTCTGGGATGGAAAGAAGAATGGCTGGATCCTGAAGTTCTGGAGATGGTGATTGAAGAAGCCAGAGGCATTCCGATAACTGTTTCCCGGATTTCGGAAAAAACAAAAACCATTGAGGCGTCTCTGGGTTCAAAATAAAAAGGGAAATCCATACGAACTGGACTTCCCCTTTTTATTTGTTTCCAATCGGATGAGAATCTGCCGGGAACATCCGCACCATTCCCCTCTCCCGCGGCCTTCCCACCAATCCTCTCCGAGCGTTGTTTCTTCTTACTTCCGCTGTCCCGCTTCAAAAGCCCGGGTCGCGCGCTCGCTTTCTCTCTGTGCACTTGTGGCGCTCTGAGCTGCGCGATCGGCAGCTGTTGTCGCCTGGCCTGCAGCATTTTCAGCCTTACGGGCTGCGTCATCGGCACGCTGTGCGGACTGCTCTGCACGGCCAGCGGCATCTTCCGCCCGAGTGGCCGCCGTCTCCGCCTTCTGCGCCGACTGTTCAGCATTGCGGCTCGCTTCGAGAGCCTGGTTCAGAATTTCACGATCCGAAGGTTCGAGATTGGCCGCGCACCCGCCCAACAGGATCATAACGAGGCCGATTCCACAAAACATTACTAGGTTGCGCATACGTCTTGTCCTCCTTTGATGTAAGGTTCTTCCCTTTAATAAAAGCAGGTCCTGGCGAACTGTCAACCTGGAAATCGTATTTCCTGCTTTCATACAGAGTCCTCTTGGACTGGCGAATGGCCAGGAAAGAACGGAAATAGAAACGGTTACTGTACAAAGCAAAGAAAAAAAGGCCCATTCTCAACGTGCTGTTTTCAAGAGGATTTGTTCTGATCGGCGCTACCGCATGGTATCGAGAAATTCCATAACCCCGCGCAGCGCCTCCCCCCGGTGACTGATACGATTTTTGATGTCCAGTGAGAGTTCCGCAAGTGTTTTTCCATATTCGGGGACCAGAAAGAGGGGGTCGTAGCCGAATCCGCCCTCTCCCCTTGGCGCCTCGAGAAGAAAGCCGTTCAGTCGCCCCGTGAAAATCCGGCACTCCTCCCCCGGAAGACACAGAGCCATGGCGCATACAAAGGCGCCACGCCGTCCGGGACCCTGCACATTTTTCATTTCCTCCAGGAGCTTTCTGTTGTTTTCCCCATCGCCTGCGGAGTCTCCCGCATACCGGGCGGACCGAACGCCAGGTTGGCCTCCCAGCGCCTCTACTGTCAGGCCCGAATCATCTGCAAGTGCCGGCAGCCCGGTTTGCAGGGAGACGATTTCCGCCTTCTTGCGGGCATTCTCGGCAAATGTCAGACCGTCTTCCTCAACTTCGGGCAAATCGGGGAATTCCTCCATTCCACGGATTCGTATCCGGCTGCCCTCAAGCAAACGCCGGATCTCCGCCAGCTTTCCGCGATTACGTGTGGCGACGACAAGGTCCAAATTCACCTCTCCAGACAGATTTTCTGCAGGTGGGCCAGGTCACGGCAACCTTTCAGGGCAAGATCGCGAAGAGCATCCATTTCCTGGAGCGTGAAGGGCTCCTCTTCGGCGGTTCCCTGGATTTCCACGAACCGTCCGTCCCCGGTGATGACGTAATTCATATCCACCGCAGCCCGAAAATCCTCTTCGTAATTCAGATCGAGTAGCGGTCGTCCCTTCAGAATCCCCGCACTGACCGCAGCCACACTGTCCCGAATCGGACTTTCCGCCAGCAGTCCTTTTTCCAGAAGCCCGCCGACGGCGTCCGCAAGCGCCACAAAGGCCCCGGTAATGGCGGCCGTGCGGGTTCCCCCGTCGGCTTGCAGGACGTCGCAGTCGATCAGAACCGTTCTTTCGCCAAGGGATTTCAGATCGATAACCGCCCTCATCGAACGTCCGATCAGTCTCTGGATTTCGTGCGTGCGTCCCCCGATTTTACCCCGGGCGGCTTCCCGAGGAGAGCGAGTGTGGGTAGCTCGGGGAAGCATGGAATATTCCGCCGTCACCCATCCCCTGCCCTCGCCTCTCAGGAAAGGGGGCACGCCATCTTCCACGGAGGCGTTGCATAACACACGGGTATGACCGAAGGATACCAGCACCGAACCCTCGGCATACCGGGTAAATCTTCTCTGGAAATCCACCTGCCGCAGATCCTCCGGCCCCCGACCGTCCTCTCTTATATTCAAATTTTCATCATTCACTGGGTTTTCTCCTGTCTTTCGGCAAACGTCTCCAGTCCTTCGAAAATCGCTTCAGCAAGCTTCTGCTGCTCCTCCGGGTTCTGAAGCATCTGCCGATCTTCCGTATTGGTCAGATATCCCATTTCGATAAGGACGGTGGGAAGATTACCACGGCCCAGGGGAAGAAGCGGAGCCTGAATGATTCCGTCCACCTCCAGGTCCGCAGTTTCCATTGCCTCGCGAATGTGGGTTGCCAGCCGCACGCTTTCGTCCCTGTCTCCCTCCTCCGGATTCTCCTCGAAAGGACGGATGAACAGGGTCACTCCACGAGGCTCCTCCCGGAAGGACGCCTGGGCATGAAGCAGGATCAGAGCATCCGCTTCAGGATGGGTGGCGGGCTTCAGACGCTGCTCCCGGTCCAGGGCGTAGTCTCCGTCCCGGCTTATGAAAACCGGGATGCCCAGCCTCATCTTCAACTGCTTCTGCAGTTTGATTGAAACCTCCAGGGCCGCATCTTTCTCCTTAATGCCTCCGGGACCGATCGCTCCGGGGTCCTGCTGCCCGCCATGTCCCGGATCAATCGCCACTCCCCGCAGGGAAGACCCGTTATCCGCGGGCTTCTTTTTTCGTAAAAGAAAGGCAAAAAGGCGATCGAGAGAGCTCTCTTCGCCCTGAGTCGATACGGTGGTCGGATTCAGGTTGCGGTAATAAACGGGCAGTCGCAAAAGAGATGGCAGATGGCGGGAGATCAGATCTTCCGCCACGCGCAAGCGTCCGTCAAGGAAGCGGGGCGGATGCTCCAGGGGGACAAACCGCTCCCCGAGACGCAGGTAGCGGCTTCCGGGGGAAATCACTGCAGTCCCCCGCGGAGTTTTGATCCGGTAGACATGCTCCACCGAATCCCAGTCACCCTGGAGGTTGATAGCTTCGAGTGCATCGTCCGCAGGCAGGTAGGAGACGCCTTCGCGCAGGTATATTTCATCGATGACAACCGGAGATTGCCCCTTGAGGGCGATCTCCACCGAAGCTTCAAGAGGAGATGCAATAAATAGAAGAAAAAAACAGAATAGCGTACGGAGACGGGGCATCTAACTCCTCGATTTAAAAATGCCCACTTATACCGCAGATTTACGGCACCTGTCAATGGGCCTGCGCGGAGGATTGGTGCGTCAGGATTTGATCAGCTTTTTCCCACGGACAGGTTTTTTGCCGAGGACCTCAAACAGCCTTCGGGTGAGAGTGGTTTCAAGCTCCCGCTGTACCGACTGATTGCCGTTCATGGGGCGAATCTGCCCTCCAGCGGTCATGCCGTGTCCTCCGGCGGTACCCAGACCATCGACAACCTTTCGCATGATCTGTCCGGCGAAAAGGTCTTCACGAAGTGTACGGAAGGAGAGAATTTCATTGTCCTGGTATTGACCCATCCCCAGAACGACTTCGATGCCTTCCATACGGAGAAGGAAATCGGCCATCTCCGCCACGATATCGGGATTGTCGATCTCGTACAGGTTGAAGACGAGCACTTCACCGTATGTGCGGGAGTTTTCTATCGCCCGGTTATAGGAGAAGAAATATTCCCGTGGGACCTTGGGATGAGTGACATGGAAGAGAATGCGATTGTTGGAAAGGGGAAGAAGATACATATAGGCGTCCCGGTCCGCACGCCCGCCTTCCCGCCCCAGATCCTGCGTCTCCGATTTGATGGCGTAGAAAAGAATGGTGGCCAGTTTCGTTCCGAAGGTGACCCCCTGGGATACGAGATACTCGAAGACAATGGTCGCCGAGGCTCCGTAGTTCTCACGGATATCCACCCACTGGCATCTTCTGCAAACCTCCTGTTCAGGGTGATGATCGATCACCAGATGGACGTCCCGCCCTGCGGGGAAGGAATTGTTGCCGGTATTCGGTTGGGTATCCACCATACAGACGACGTTGAAGACATCGAGATCCAGATTTTCGATGGGTACCGCGTCGATCTCCAGCTCCTTCACCATCACCCGGTTTTCCCCGCGGCCGATAATGCCTCCAAAAGCGATGGTGACTGCCTGCCCGGTCTTTTTCAGGATAAGATGCTTCAGGGCCATGGCCGATGCCAGGGAATCAGGATCGGGATTATCATGCACCACGATCAGGACGCGCCCCTTGCCCCGCATCCATTCAATAAATTTTTCCGAGAACTCCCGTGAATTCGTCAAATCAAGATTCATTCCAGTTCACCTCGGGCAGGCCGACCATTCCATCCTATCCGGTCCAGAGCCGCCGTTACCGCTTCCTCCGGAGAGTCGACGTAGACTACCCCTCCTATCTTCGGCCAGCTTCCCAGAGCTATGACCGGGCGACCGAGTTTGAGTCCGATCGCCATCTCGGAAAGTGTACCGTATTCCCCTTCAACGGCAATCAGCACCTCAGCCGTATGAGCGATGATGATGTTTCGGGCATGCCCCATATTGGTCGGAATCGCGAAAGTTATATGAGGGTTCGCCTGCGCAGGATCCCCTCCAGGTAAAATACCTATGGTCTCCCCCTCTTCTTCCCGGCACCCGCGGCAGGCCGCCTCCATGACTCCCCCGAGCCCGCCGCACACCAGCACCGCGCCCTCACGGGCAATCCTCCGGCCGATTTCCCGGGCATCCCTGAGGGCCTGTTCTCCCGCCCGCCCGGCGCCGATGACTCCGATGATGGTACGACGTTCAAGGTTCATTTTGAATTCCGGTACGAGGTTCGAGGCCCAAGGTGCAAGGAGAAAGTGAAAACTGCTTTTCTACAGCTTTTTCCCATACCGCTTCAGCAGCAGGCTGTTGCTTA
Organism: Desulfuromonadales bacterium; assembly: GCA_024636295.1. Lineage (GTDB taxonomy): Bacteria > Desulfobacterota > Desulfuromonadia > Desulfuromonadales > JAGXHI01 > JAGXHI01. The sequence continues at coordinate 23,397 of JAGXHI010000034.1, read as the reverse complement.
CCACCGATACGCTGGAGAGGGCCATGGCGAGGCCGGCAATCTCCGGGCGCAGGGCGATTCCAAATGCCGGATAAAGGACTCCGGCTGCAATGGGTATCCCCCACGGCAAGGTCAGGCTGCAGGTGGAGCAGTCTGCGCAAAGCCTCCCCCGCTTTTCCCTTGGCACGTGCCTCCAGCCATTTTCCGAAACGGATGAAGGTGATGAGCATCGCACTCGTTTCGAAAAAAACATGTCCCGAGATGCCTGAAATTCGAAAAGCCGCCAGAACTGAATATCCGTAGGCGGCCGTGATCCCGAGGGCGACCAGCACATCCATGTTGGCCGATCTGTTTTTCAGTGATTTCCAGGCGCCGCGGTAGAAAGTGAGTCCGGCGGTGAATTGAACGAGAGTGGCCAGTGCCGCATTGACATAGACGGTGGCTTCTCCAAAAGGCATCAGCCACATCAGAGGCATGATGGGAGCTGTGAAGATCGCAGCGAAGATCAGCCAGTTCAGCTCCCGTCGCGCCTCGTCGCGCTCTGAGATAACGCCTTCGACGCCTTCGAGCGCCTCCGTGACCTTGCGCACGCACTTTCCACAGCTCATTCCATGAACCGGGAGAGAGAGATGACCGGGCCTGGTTTTGTGTTCGGCGGAATTCATCGGGATTTGTCCGACTTGCTCCCTTTGAAAAGACGTGCGAAAGAGGGATTTTTACGAATGGGGTCGAAATCGGAATCGGTGCGGGCATCGTCCAGAAAACTCTCATCCTGCGCCGAAGCTTTGATCAGCGCCCGAACCGCTTCCCGCACTTTTCCTTTTCTGGCAAGAGCGCAGGCCTGGTTATAGTGGGCGAGAGGATAACGGCTGGTACGGGCCAGTATGGCGTCGAAACAGGCTAGAGCCTCATCCAGACGGCCCAGATCGATCAGAAGATTCCCTTTGTTATTGAGAGAATATATGGAATCGGGATCTCGCCGCAGACTTTCCTCCAACGCGCTCAAGGCGCCAGAAAGGTCGCCCTGGCGCTCCAGCACAATTCCGCGATAGAAGAACGGTTCGGGATTATCGGGTTCAAGACGCTCAGCCTTCCTCAGCAGAGGCAGAATTTCTCCCAGACGATTGATTTCCAGAAGGACATTGGCTTTTTCGATATACGCCTCAAAAAACTCGTCATCCAGGTTAATGGCATGCTCCAGGTCCTTTAAAGCATCCTCTGCCCGTCCCAAACGAAAAAGGGAGAGACCGCGATTGAAGAAAAAAGAGGCGGTATCCGGCTGAAGAGTGATGGCGCGCCCATAATAATCCACCGCCTCCGCGTTTCGGCCCAGCCCGGAGAGAGCATATCCGATTCCATTGAGAACGGCGGCATCTCGCGGTGAATTCTCCAGAGCTTTTTTGAAATTTTCCAGGGCCTCGGCGAACCGCCCCAGGCGGTTCAGTGCAAATCCCTTGTTGTAATAGGCGTCGGAAACCTCAGGCATCCGCCGAAGAGCCTGATCATACATATCCAGGGCTTCTTCGGAGCGACCGGTCTCATCCAGAACATTGCCCATGTTGATGTAGGCTTCGGGAAAGTCCGGTTGCAGCTCAAGAGCCCGCTTGAAATGCTCCATCGCTTTTTTCTGTTCTCCTCGCTGCTGAAGGAGAACGCCATAATTATGGTGAATGCCTCCGTTGCGGGGATCGAGGCGCAAGGCCTTTTCATAGAGGGCCAGGGATTTCAGATCATCACCGAGATTGGATGCAGCCACCGCACAGAGGTTCAAAGCCTCGATATTTAATGAGTTGGACTCGAGGTATTCCTCGACCAGCTCCAGGGCCATCTGATCCCTTCCCTGATCCAGGGCGGTCTGGGCCAGCTGGAGGCTGGACTCGAGTTCGTGTTCTTCGTCCAGATATTCAAATTCCTCTTCCATTGAAACTCCGTTTGCAGAGATTTGTTGTGCTCGGAATTCACTATATCAGAAACGATAATTCCATGCATCCCGTTCCGGCCGTGAGTTTTCCCTGTTCGCATATTGAATCCGCATATCCAGAGAGATCGGGGAAAATCCCGAGATCCTGCACCCCCTCATTTGAATTTTCTTTCTGGGTCATTGACACATGGCAGGCGGAAGTTAAAGTGAAAAAAAAGTCAACAGGCGAAACCAATGAAAACAGAGAAATGGTTCGGACTTGGAGCCTTTGATATCTGAAAAGAGAATCTGACAAAATTTTTCGCATAAAAGGCGCCGAGCCGCTTGAGTGTCGATATGAAAACGTGTCCATCCGAAAAATACGGATGGACACGTTTAAGTCCCCGGTTATGTCGCGGCTTTATCCTGATGTGATTCTCACAAAGCGGCGTAATAAAGCTCCACGATTTCCTCTTTGCTCGCGATGCGCGGGTTGTTCCCCGGACTGCCGCTGGCAATGGCATCCCCGGCCATTTTCTGCGCCAGCGACTCAAGATCCTCTTTCCGGATTCCCAGGCCCAAGAGGGTCGGAATTTTCAAGTTCGCAATAAGGCGCTTTATTTCCTCGACTCCGGCGTGCGCAGCCGCCATGGTCGAGAGACCCTCAACCCTGACACCCATAGCCTCGGCAATATCAGCGTATCGTGCCGGCGCTCCCAGGATGGAGAACTCCGAGACGACGCCCAGGAGCGCTGCGTTGGAGACTCCGTGAGGAATGTGGAAATTGGCCCCGATTGGGCGGGACATCCCGTGGACGAGGGCCACGGACGCATTGCTGAACGCCATTCCCGCCTGCAGTGCGCCAAGCATCGTTTTGGATCTCGCTTCCCTGTTCGAGGGATTCGCCCATGCCTGGGGCAGGTATTTACTGATCAGGCGGATCGCCGAAAGCGCCAGGAGATCGCTCATGGGCTGCGCCTTTACGGAGACGTAGGCCTCGACGGCGTGAGTGAGCGCATCGAGTCCGGTCCCGGCGGTGATTCCGCGTGGCGCATTGATGGTGAGGAGCGGATCCACAATGGCCGCTCTGGGCATGAGTTCCGGACTCCCGATCAGCATTTTCACATCACGGGCCGTATCCGTGATGATGGTGAACTGGGTGGCCTCGCTGCCGGTTCCGGCCGTCGTCGGTATGGCAATAACTGGAATGCAGGGGTTGGTGAGTTTGCCGAGACCCATGTAGTCTTCGATCTTGCCCGGGTGAGTCGCCATGGCGCTGATCGCCTTGGCGGCATCGATGGGGCTGCCTCCACCACAGGCGATCAGGATGTCGCAGTTTTCATCCTTCAGCAATTTCACGCCCTCTTCCACATGTTCAAGAGTCGGTTCGGAATTAACCCCATCATAGACAATGGGCTCCAGGCCCGATGCGACGAGAGATTCCAGAACGGGACCTATAACACCCGATTCCCGAAGGATCTTGTCCGTCACTAGCAGGGCTTTCGTTCCACCGAGGCGCTTTGAAGTGCTCCCGGCCTCTGCGGCCGCGTTTTCTCCGAAGCAGATGGTGGCGGGAGTACGGAACGTCTTCAGGTTCACCATGAGGAATTCCCCTTTCTCAAACACAAGCCTTTATTAGAGATTATTATGGCACAATAATAGCTGTATTCATCTCTGTCAAGAAATTAGAACCTCAAAACAAAACAAACAGGGGCCTTTTATAACCGCTCTTATGCAAAAAAGGTTACAGCTAAATAGCTGTAACCTTTTGTTTTTGCTGGCACGCCAGGAAGGATTTGAACCCTCGACCTACGGATTAGAAGTTTAAGGGGAGTGTCTGAATCCTCTTTTATTCCGATGGGTTGGGGTCTTTGGGATTATCGGCTGTAGATGTGGGGTTTTGGTTGACGCCGAATCGGGCGTTGAATTTGGCGGCGTCTTCGGTGCGACGATGGGCGAGAAACTGCACGTATTTCTCGGTGGTTGTGATGGAGCTGTGGCCCATGTACTCCTGCACCTGGCGGATGCCGATGCCGGCGTCGAGGGCGTAGGTTCCGAAGCTGTGGCGCAGCAGGTGGTGGTGGACGTGCTCGGGGACCCCGGCGGCCTTGGCGGCTCTTTTGAGCGCTTTTTTTATGTCGCGGTAGGGTTTTTCTGTTTTGGGGTTGATAAAGAGGTAGCCTTCGGGCCTCGCCTCGAGGGCGGTCTTCAGCGCCTGGCGCAGGGGATCGGACATGATCGGGACGATGCGCTCTTTCATGCCCTTGCCGGTAACGTGGATGATGTTGTGATCGAGACGCACCCAGGCGCCGCGGATGTTGAGGGCCTCGTGCACGCGCAGGCCGCCGTGGAACATGAGCAGACAGATGGGCCGGTAGTGGTCCTCGATCGTCTCGATGAGCCGGGCCAGCGCCTCGGCCGAGGGGATCCGGACCTTGGGCGAACGGGTCATCTTGGCGGGGAATCGCTTGGGGCGGATGAGCTCGGCGCAGTGGCCGCTCTCATACGCCCAGCGCAGAAACGCGGCGAGGTAGGAGAGCTCTTTATTGATGGTGCGGGGCTTGACCGTGCGCCTGGGCTTGTCGGGGTCTTTTTTGCGCTCGGGATAGGCCTCGGCCTCCAGGCGCAGCCGCTTGTACTCTTCGAGCGTGGCCGGGACCAGCTCGGCAAAGAAGAGCTTGCCGAAGAACTTGATCAGCACGGGCATGCACTGCTGCATGTCGCCCACGGTGCGGGGCAGGTGGTCGTTTTTGTATTCGGCCATCCAGGCGGGCAGCACGTCGAGCACCCGGGGGTTGACGGTGTTGATCTGGCGCTTCGAGGAGCGGACCTTGTCCATCCAGTAGACGAAGGCTTCTTTTTCCGTGCCGTAATACCGCCTCTGTCGGCGCGGCCCGTTGCGCCCCAGGGGCCACCAGTCGATGATCCACACGCCCGGTTCAATCTCGCCGGTCTTTTTGTCTTTGTAGGGGTTGACTGCCATGGGTTTACCTCGGGCGCTGCCTGCTTCGATGCGCCGGGTTTATTTCGTGCTTTGATACTGCTGGGCAGTGGTTCCATTGTACGGTCCGTTGTCGTTGTAGACGACATCGACGATCAGGTCCTCATCAAGCAGAAAAGTAAAGGATCTTTTCCCTGCCATTTCGCCGAAGCGATAGACAAGGGCCCTTTTGCCGCCATAAGTGATGACATCGTCAGGCGGTCCGGCTTTGACCATCATTTCAGTCTCTGTCAGTTGGTTGAGAGGGAAACTGGACAGATAGGTAGGCGGCATGGAGAACATGGTGGGCCTGATTCCGCCGGCTGGCGCGCAGGCCACGGTCAATAAAAAAAGAAAACACCCGACAAGTAGTTTAAGCCTTTCGCCTCCAAACATTTTCACCTCCTATTTTGAAACTGTTTTCACCAGAATGGGCCGCTCCAGAGGTATTTTCTCAAAGGATAGCGGATCCATGCCTGTGGTAAGTTCAGGCATCTCCCCTCCGAAGCACCGGAAGGCTTTCAGATCTAAGCTGTACAGTTCAGAGCAGTAAACGTCCTGGCCATCGACTTTGTAATGTTTCAGTTCCTGGTCCTCATAAACGGTCTGCCGCCCGATGTCGACGGTCTCGGCTACGAGTAAAATCCTAGTTTCGTGAATAGGTGTGGTATCAGGAATATTCAGAGGAGCAAAGCATCCGGAAAGGACCAGTGTAATTATCAGGACAAAAATTCTCATACCCTGCCTCCTTTAATTTCAGCTCCCATAAACCCGCACCTGGTCCACACTGACCAGGCCGTTTCCGTATATCAATTCGGTGACGAAGGCCTCTGAGATGCCGCCCTGAAGTTTAGCGTCTTCGATAGAGGCGCGGATGACGGGGATCCCCAACACGCGAACTCCCCGGGAGATTCCGAAACGGCAGGTCTCGCCGCTGGCATCGTATCGGCTTTCACAGAGCTGGATCACTTCGGGGTTATCACTGACCACAAGTGGTGAGCAGCCGGAGAAGACCGAGGCGGATAGCAGCAGCAGGGTAGCGGCCGCGAACTTTCGAGATAGTCGGCCGGGATTTCGGAAGTGGAAGGTGAATAGAAGCAGAAAGAGGATGGCTGTGGCAATGGAGGTGAAGGCGTTGAGGCCTGCGTGGGGGAACATGGTGCCGATCAGGGCGATGATCAGCAGGTTTTTAAGGATGCTGATTCTCTTGCCGCAGTCGGTGCAGGAGTCCGTGCTGCTTGGGTTGGCGGCGTTTCTAATGAATCGTGCTATTTCTTCCCTTTTCCGAGTGAATGCCTCAGACACTTGCCCCTCCATTCGATTCAATCAAGTGTTATTTTTCTCAAAACCTTTTTGCGGTCGGGAGGGTTTTCCTCATCAGGGTGCAGCCGCCGCAAAAAACCCTTTTCGGGGATGTCGCTTCCTTGAGCGTCCTTTTTAAAAATAACCGTAACGTCGCCTTTAAAGAACTTTTTACCAATCAGAATTTCTGGATCAATGCTTTTATCAATCTGCAGAGGGATGCGCTTCTCGTGGACTGCGGGAATTTTTACAGCCCATCCCCTCTTCAGGCTGTCGAGGTCTATGGCTCTAATTTCAATTTCGACTTTTTCATAATCACTGATTGATTCATCCGAAATGTCATCCTTGAGATAAGTCGGAATCGCGCGAATCGTCTCTGATGCCAAAGTCAGCTCGGGAATATCATCAAAGACAATGTTGGAGTCTTTGTCCGACTTTGCCGGGCGAATTATTTTGACAGTGTCTCTCGCAAGGTCTGCCCTGTTGCTCACAGCAGTTTCGACGATAGCGCGAAAGGTGACCGGATCCATGTCCACCATGCCGGCACCCAGATTTATGATTGTATTATTGTTTGCCTCAATGACTGTCCTGTTCTCCGGAGGCCCGCCCCAATTGTCGTGGGCTATCATTGCCCCAGACAGTACAATGCCCATTATTATAATTGGAAATATGGGTGTCTCTCTCAGCTTTTCCATGCCTGCCCCCTTACTCACCTTGTCGACAAAATCATCGAACTTCTCCTGAGAACCGAATAAAAATCTTACAATAATTCGTTCAGTAAGGCTACCTGATTCTATTCGTTCGACATAGGCATGGATTTTTTGGATTTTGACGCCATCAAAGAGCTTCTCAAGAACGATGGGTGATCTCTGGATGATCCGTTCAAGGGCAAGAAGTGATTCTGCAACCTGGGAAATGGGGATTGGGTTTTTTGTAGAATAATAAATTTGATGACTTGCAGTGAATTCCAAACCGCCCCTCCTGATGAAGTCATTAAGTGGAATCAGGTCAAGCCGCCAATCGAATCAATTTCAAAACCGTCGCCATATCTACCTGTTTTTCTTCGGCGTACAGATCGCAGAGCATCAGGACCAGCTCCGCTTTTTTCTCTGGGGGGAGCGTGACCTGCGCTTCTTTGGTCCCCTGCTCGACGCCTTCGATCACCAGCCGCAGCAGCTCACGATCAATCGCGCCCGCCCTCTTATAATTAGGGTCCTGGTCATTGATATGCCCGTGGCCCTTATCTTCCCGGCCGGTGATGAGCCAATCAAGACTGACTTTACCGAGTTCGGCTATTTTGGCGAGGCTTTCAGGGCTTGGGCTGGTATTTCCTGTTTCGTAATCGGAAATAGCTGTAATCCCAACGCCTAGGAGCAAACCGAGATCCCTCTGGTTCAGCCCAGCATCTTTCCTTATCCGCCTGATTCGCTTACCTAAGCCATCTGTTATCGCGCCCATATTGATTGATATATATTCGTCAATCATTTTCTTTAGTAGATCTGGCTCGTCGACCATAAACCCTGGGTGACTGTGCCCCTCCGGCAGGGTCGCACCACCCTCCAGCCGTGGGATAATTTTGCCGCCCTCAACATCAGAGGAATAAGCCACGTGGATAGGCTGCTTTGAGTTTGTTTCGGCGCCCATGACCACAAAGTCATTAAGGTTTGCTCTGACGGGTATGTTTTGGGCCGCACATCCAATCAGCGTGGCGCCCAAAATACCTAAAATAAGAAATCTCATATTCAATCCCTCCTGCAAAAATCTACCTACAGACGCCATCGTAGACCAGAAAGCCATTAGTAGTGGAATATCTTTTCTCTATAATGTATCCGTTCTGGCACAAGTGCTGCCGCCCCAGCTCGCTTTCTAAGAAGGCCACTCTTAATTTCTCCGCCTCATTTGGGGAGCCACTATCGTATGCAGAGTGATTTTCGGTGATGACAAAGTTAAACTTTTTGTCGCCATCCGGGCTTACAGATGGGTTCAGACTATAGATCGGCATCATCGGCTCATACAGTGACGCGCAGCCGACCAAAGCTGCGGTGAATGTCAAAACAATAATTAATCTCACGCCATCCTCCTCTCGATTTTAAAAGTCAGTCAGAACAGTGATGCCCTCCATGGCACCCGCCATATCAGCAAATGATTTTCCATCCAAGCCGCCTCATCTCTATGCGGAGTTCATCTCCGTCGAGTTTGAGCCCCCTTCGCCGTTTTCCCGCGACTCGTTCACCAGCGCCAACCCCCGGGCAGCTTTGAGCAAGCTGTCTCGATCATCATCTGGCAGTCGCTCAAAAATAAAGACCAACTCCCGAAGCCTTCGGTCTTTCTGCTTGAGATAATCAGTAGACGTTTCCTGCACTGTAGGTTGTGGTGCGATGAACGTATCTTCTTTACCCGAAAATAACCACTCCGCAGGAACCCCGAGGTGGACCGAAAGTTTCGAAATCGTATCCCATCTTGGATTGGGCGTTTTCCCACTCAAAATCTGGGACAGTCGGGGCTGAGGGACCCCTGCCCGCCTGGAGAGCTCGGCAGGGCTTAAGCCTTTGTCAGACAAGGCTTTTTGTAATCGCTCGGCAATACTCAATTAAAAAACTTTCGAATTAGTAATTTTTACCGTTGACAGACTTACGAACTCGTATTATTGTACCTACATCCAATAGAGAAACTTCTAATTTTCTAAAAAGGAAAACGGCTCATGACCTTAACCATCAGACAACGCATCGAGGCACGGATGGCCCGCTGGATTGTGGATCTGATCATCCGGGACACCCGCCGCGGAGGGCGCTTAGGGTCTTTTTTAAATGAGCACGGGCACTGTGAAGGGCCGCCTTACGTATCTCACCTATATCGGTGATGCTTTTGTCCACGAAAACATCTAGCCACGGAGACGATCATGAACGCATGGAACGCATTCCTGAAAGAGGTTTTCAGCAGCTCCGAATCGATCAGCGCCGCTCAGAGAGTCATGGGCGCGGTCCTTACGGCAGACCCCAATCCTTGCGGGCCATCGACGCGCCCTGCTCCAGCCAAAGGCGGATGCCGGGGAGCTCTTTCCTGAGATCGGCGAGAAGCGTCTGAGCCTTGGCGTCGGGCAATTCGACGTCAAGGTTGCCTCGCCCGGCAATACCCGTCATGGCTTCCACAAGGGCCTCTACTTCGCTTCGCGGCTTTCCAGAGGCCTCACTGAGAATGATGCAGTAGATGTCGCGGTTGGTCATGTTTCCCCCTTGGCAAAGTGAGTGAACGGCATGTCGAATACGTCGATAAAAATCGAAGTCGATGACCAGATCAATCCGCTGCTTTCGGAGCTGGTCGCGCTTTCAAGGCTTGAGGCCCTTAAAGAGCGAATCGATCTGTTTATCGGCAGCCTCGACGGACCTGGCGAGCTGCTTACCGTCGATCAACGCCCCGCAGTGGGGGCACGGACGCGGGTGGTGCTTAAACCAAGTGAGCGGTTTCTTGACTTCATGGCCGCAATTCGAACAGTCGATCTTGACGAGGTCGGCAAGGCTCATGATCGCCCCTTCCAGAGATAGATAAATAACAACGTTTAAGAACATAACAGATCAAGAGAGGTAGAGACAAATGAAAATTGACGCGGCGGAGACCCGGCTGAACATTCGGGAGAAATACGGCAGCGTGCAGGAGTTTGCGCGGCAGTGCGGTTTTAAGGATCGCCGTCAGCTGGACATGATCTTGAGGAACGAGCGGGGATTCAGTCAGCGGGCGAGCAACGCGCGCCTGATTATCAGGCGGATGCGCACCGAGGGCCTGCTTGTGGCAATGGAGGACGGCTGCGACGACGGGTGTTCTCATGATGCCACGCTACAACAGCCGAATTCTCATTAAAAGTAGAATAACGGGAGCGAATCTAATGCCGAGGCTGGTCGGAACATTCAAAGAAGCGCTGCACGAGGACCTGAGGGGCTCGAAAATGTCGTCTCGGGCCGTGGCCGAGGAGCTGGGCATCAGCTACAGCATGCTGATGAACGCTTGCAACCCGGACCTGCCGGAGTTTCATCTGCGGGCCGGGGCTCTGTCGATGTTTGCAAAGCTGACGGGCGGCCGCCTGGCGCTGGACTGGCTGGAGGCTTCGGTGGGGCGCATCGCTATCGACATGCCGGAGGCGCCCGCGAACCTGGACGATGTGCAGGCGGAGCTCTACGCCACGGTGAAGGAGTTTGGCGACATGGTCCAGGTGTCGGGCCGGGCGCTGATGGACGGCCGCATCGATGGGCGCGAAGCCAAGCGGATCGAGCGCGAGACGCTGGAGATGATCCGCCAGGCGCATGTGTTTCTGAGCGCGGTGCAGGCGCGGGCGGAGGTTTGATCGACATGGCGCACGAGGCGGGAAAAATAAAGGTTATCCATGGCGCGCTCGAGGGCAGCACCTGCCCCGAATGTGGCGCGCCTTTCGAGAAGATTGATTCCGAATCCATGAGAGGGGCCGAATCTTTGGCCGGGTACTACATACACGCGCCGGGATGCTCTGCTCCGCCTACTGAATCACGGAAACAATTGTAATGGTGGAGCCAGGCTTTGGCTTTTTTTTGGCAGATCTGAAGAAATGGGCAACTGCCTGGAGCATTTCGCGATCGGTGAGTTTGCGGTAGGCGAGAACTTCGAATTTAACGCCGTTAACAGGTTTTTCAAGAACGGTTTTGATGTTTGGCATTTTCATCTTCCGTCTCCTTTTCTGGCTTGAGTGTTGGTCCCCTCCGGCATGATGCCAGAGGGGAGACGGGAAACAAAGTTAAAAGGCTAAAGGGAAGGTCACACAGCGACATGGAATCTCAGGACGTGCGGGAAATCAAAGAAGAGCTGCGCCGGGTGAGCCGTCAGCTGGATCGGCTCTTTGATCAGCTGATCGAGAAGGCCGACGGAGAGCTGGACCCAGCGACGGAGCTTGAGATCAAGCTTTTCAGCCGAGACGAGGACCGCTACGGCCGCAAGAAAGCCCTGGAGATGCACCCGAAGATGCAACGGCACTTTCCGAAGCCGCGCGGGGGGAAGCAATGAGCAGCAATCATGACATCGAAGAGGCCGTCAATCGAGCCTACCGGAAATGCTATGAGGCAGCGATCAGGGAGCAGGCCGAGAGCAGCGACCCGGTCCACCAGGCGGCCTGTGAAAACGTGGCCGATGAAATCAGGGACATGAGGCCGCAGGCGTTTAGCGAAAAAAGCACCACCTTTTAAATTCGATCTGTTTGGGCCTCTGGCCCGCTTGCGATGCACTTAATGGAAGGGAACCCCGCCATGATCGATCATGATCTGATCGAAGAAATCCGACAAACGCACGAAACGGAGCCCACCCTGCTGCAGGTGGAGTCCATTCAGGCATTTATCGAGGTATGGCACCGTAAAGCCTTCGCTGCACGCAACTATCGGGACCAGACCTTCGCCCAGGGGTATCGAGAGGCGCTGAGTGATGTGCTGATACTCCACGGGCTGCCTGTCCCTGATCTGGACGCGATCGACGCGGAGCCGCCCCTCTCCGAGACCCAAGCCCGGGCATAGGGGACTGTGGATGGCCCGACGGTCCCCTCCTTGGCCGCCGGGCACTTTTTACAAGGATCGGGGACGGATCTCCGGTAGTTAAACTTAAATATCATCTAATTTTATACTGTCAAGAGGGCCTGTGATGATTTGTATGAGGGAAAACGCGAAGAATACGATGGAGCGCGGAGAGCAGCTCACCTATCTGGTGATCTACGCCGCGCTTTTTTTGTGGGTGCTGGAGCTGGCCGGGCGGGAGGTGCTGCTGTGGTTGAGATGATCGCGGACGAGGTGCTGGACGTGATGGGCCAGAGATTCGAGGCGCTGGGCATCTATCAGCTGCTGCAGGTGCCTTTTGCGGATTACCTGCTCCATCCGCAGCACTACGAGACCATGGCTCTGGCGCTGCACGAGGGCCACGGCCTGGTCAAAGAGCTCGCCGGGGTGCGCCTGGTGGTGCTGCACTGATGGAGGCGGCCGCCGTGATCACCTGCGCGCACTGCAAGGTGCAGGGGCTGCCGAATTTCAGCCGCCGGGTGATGTACACCGATCTGGAGCGGGTGGAGGCGATCGTCTGCCTCATGTGCGGGCACTGGCTCGACAGCCGGCCGCTGAAGCCTCCGGAGGAGGACGTCCAGGACCAGCGGAAGACGATCCCTCGGACCGGGGGGAAAAAGACGGGGCCAAAAAAGAAAAGGGAGACGCCTGTGGAGGTCAAAACTAACAAGTGGGGAAAGCCGATCCGCCCTTGCGAGGACTGCGGCCGGGAGCGCCCGATCATCGGACGGGGGCTGTGCGGAGGCTGCTACAACCGCGCGCTCAAGGCCGAGGGCAAATACACCAAAGTCAAGCCGATGCGGCCGTGCAAGGCGTGCGGCCGCACGATGAAGATCTACGGGCGGGGGCTGTGCCATACCTGCCTGCGAAAGGCCATGGCGCAGGAGACGGCCGCGGCCGTAGAGCCGATCGAGCCCGAGTCACGGCCCGCGCCGCTCTCATCCGAGCAGGCGAAAGAGGTCTACACCAACCCCGTTGATGCCCTTTGCGCTGCTGGAGGCTCTGATTTCGTGGCCGACCTCCGGAACGTTCTCTCTGAAATCGAGGCGGGACTGATCGATAAAAATATCGCCTACGGAGACAGCGCCCTGAATCCGGTGCGGGTGTTTGCCAAAGCCGACCCGCTGGAGCAGATCAACGTGAGGCTTGACGATAAGCTCTCGCGGCTGATGCGGGGCCAGGACGCGGGCGAAGACACCGAGGCCGATCTGCTGGGGTATCTCATCCTGGAAAGGGTGTGCCAGAGGAGGACGGCATGATCGAGGTGAGAGACAGGGCCCAGGCGCTGGAGCTGTTTTTGCCTGCGCTGATCGATCGATGCGCTGAGATTACGCGCTCGAAGGGGTTCGACACGTCACAACACGCGACGCAGGTCGCGCTGATCGCCACGGAGGTGGCCGAGGCGCTGCACGAGATCCGACCTAGAGATGGCATGGACACCCGCATGCTGTGGCTGATCGCGAAGATCTGCACGGTCTGCGACGAGATCGAGGAGCACCGCCGCGAAGTGAGCGACTATCGAGACGCCTCGGAGGTCAAGGACCCCGCCCGCCTGCTCGAGGAGCTGGCGGACGTAGTCATCCGGGTGCTCTCCTACGTGGGAGGCAACGGATGTAAAGCTGGTTTCCTGCGGTCGCTCTCGGACAAGCTGGAGAAGAACGCCGCACGGCCGCAGAAGCACGGAAAGGGGTTTTGAGCAATGAGCGAGGAATGCACAGCAAGGACCGAGGTTTATTCCCGCGTCGTAGGCTTCTTCCGGCCGGTGCAGCAGTGGAACCGGGGCAAGAAAGAAGAGTTCAAGGACCGGCGGGAGTATGTGGTGGAGGGAGGAAAGAAATGATGTGCCAGCACGCCGCTCCGCTGCGCGATGAGAACCGACAGCTGAAAGAGGAGCGGGATGCCGCGCGGGAGAGAATACGGGATCTGGGACCGATGTTCGAGACGATCATCCGCCTGGCGGACGAGTCGCCGGAGATGATCCGCTCCGTGGCCCGCCGGGGGCTCAACGCCTGCGAGCTCTCCCCTCGCCCCTCTGCCGATCGTGCCTCACAGGCTAAATGCGGAGGTTGGAAATGATCTACGTCGTCTGTCATACCTGTAAGCAAGCGCGCCGCTGCCGAGGCCGCTCGGAGATGCACAGGGATTCTCTTCTGGCCTGGGCTAAGGATCTGCCCGCGCCGGAGTGTGCCGACTATGCGCCGCGCTGGTTTCGCGGCATCGAGGGCGTTTACGCCTGCGACTCCCCCGCGCCCCCTCTGCATCACGCGCATCGTCAATCGTCCAGAAAGGATGGTCTGTCATGCAAATTACCGTAAAGATGGAAGGCGTCGACCGGGCCAAGCGGGCTCTCGATCCGAAGCTCTTCGACCGGGCGTCGCGCCTGGCGCTCAACGAAGCGGAGAGGAAAGCCCGGGTTGAGGCCAAGAAAGAGATCCGCGCCAAGTGGAACATCAAGGCGACGAAGGCCAACCAGGAAGTGAAGAACATCAAGAAGGCCAGGAACTCGGACCTGACCGCGATCATCCAGGCGAAGGGTCGTCCGATCTCGCTGACCTACTTCGGCGCGAAGGAGATCCGGGACACGAGTCGGGGCGTTCTGGTTCAGACCGGGACGCGGGGACGCATCCAGAGCAGGGCGCGAGGGCAGCGCGGCGTGACGGTGCAGATCATTCGAGGTCGAAGGACGCACCTGCCGAAGGCCTTCATCGCCACCACGAAAAACGCCAGTGTTCGAGTGTTCGAGCGCATGGGCAAGAGCCGCCTGCCGATCGAAAGCAAGTCAACGATCACCATCGCCTCGATGTTCGACCAGGCGAAGGTGCAGAAGGCGACTGTCAAAGCGGCGCAGTCGCAGTTCCTCAAGAGATTCGCCCACCACTGGCGGAGGCTGGTCAAGTGATCGAAGCGTCGCGGGTCCTTCCCGGGATTTGAGCCGCATACGGGCGGCTGAGCCCCAATCTTTGAGTCCATTTAATTTTTATGGATTGAGTGAAATACTGAAATGTTGATGGAAACTCCACAATTACAGTGTGTTACGGACCAGCTCCCAGCGTTTTCGATTGATCAGGCCGCCGCCGCGTTGACGGCGGCGGCGCTTGATCTCGACTTTTGCCGCCGGTGGGTTCTGTCGCGCATCCATCCTCCCGGACCGCCTCGATGCCCCGAGTGCGCCGTAGCCGTCCAGGGGGCCAAGCCGCAGGAGAGTTGGCGCCAGGACCGCCGCGTCTGCTGCAACTCTTGCGGCCGGTATTTTTCCAACCGCTCCGGAACCTTTTTGCAGGGAAGCCGCCTCGGCTGGCGCCCCCTTTTCCTGATCACCGCCCTCTCCGGACACGGCCTGCCCGTCGATCCTATCGCCAGGGCCGCCGGAGTCCACCCCGACACCGTCCGCCATTGGACACGGGCCATCGCAGCCCTCACCGGAGATCACCGATGAGCGGCGGAGGAAAAGACAACATCCTCGACCTGCGCGCCCAGGTCGAAGCTCGCCGCAAGGCCGAAGCCGAACTGCTCGAGCAGTCCGCCGGCCAGGATGATAAACAAGGCTCCGGATCCGGAGGACCCGACGATCCCCGCTTCGTGCTGCAGTGCCTCGAGAACAACGAGCGCGGCGACGGCATCCTCTTCGCAGCCATCCACCGCGGCCATTATCTCTGCAACAAATCCAAAGAGAAAAAACCCTGGATGAAGTGGTGTGGACATCACTGGCAATGGGATCACCTCGACGAATCCGTCCGGGCCGTCGAGCAGGCCGCCCTCAAATACCTGCACCAGGCCGGATTGATCTCCGACGAGATCTCCGCCCTGCGCGAAAAGCTCTCCTCCTCAGAACAGAGCGGCGCCTCCGCCGAAGCCGCCGAGGACGACGCCGGAAAGAAAGCCGCCAAGGCCGAAGCCGAGCGCCTCACCAACAAGATCGGTCGTCTCGCCAGAAAACGCAAATCCTTAGACCGACGCGTCGATCGCCTGCGCTCCGAGAACGGAGCGAAAAAAGCCCTTTTCTGGGCACACTGCGTCGAGAATCCCCTCGCCATCGTCGGCGACGAGATAGACCGCAAACCCTGGCTGCTGCCCTGCCCCAACGGCGTCATCGACCTACGCACCGGGCGGCTGCAACCCGGCAAGCCCGATGACTACCTCATGCGCGCCGTCGCCGTCCCCTTTCCCGAAGGCGACCGGGTCAACCACTACCTCGCCACCGGCGAAGGCTTCGGCGGACAGAACTTCGAGCGCTTCATCCGCGAGATCTACCAGGACGACGAGGACCTCATCAGCTTCGTCCACCGCCTCCTCGGCTACGCCATCACCGGCCTGCGCACCGAGCACTTCATCGCCTGTTTCTTGGGCGACGGCGCCAACGGCAAAGGCACACTGTTCGAGACCCTCCATGAAGTCCTCGGAGAGCTCGCCTGGTCCATCGAGCCCGAGATGATCCTCGAGCAGAAAAACGCCAAAAGCTCCGCCGGACCATCGCCCGACATCATCAGCCTCTACGGCAGGCGCCTCGTCGTCGCCTCCGAGACCGAGCAGAACCGGCGCATCAGCACCGCCAAGGTCAAGCGCCTTACCGGCGGAGACACCCTCACCGGCCGCGCCCCCCACGACAAGTACGAGATCAACTTCAAGCCCACCCACAAACTCGTGCTCTACACCAACCATCCGCCCAAGGGCCTGGCCTCCGACTTCGCCATGTTCCGCAGGCTGCTCTACCTCTGGCATCCCCTGCGCTACGTCGACGATCCCGAGCGCAATCAGAAAGAAGATCCCCAGAACGCCCACATCTACCGAAAAAAGGATCCCGACCTCCCCGCCAAACTCAAAGAAGAAGCTCCCTGGATCCTCGCCTGGCTCGTGCGCGGCTGCCTGCTCTGGCAGTCCGAAGGCGGACTCAATCCCCCCGCCAAGCTCCGAGCCGCCGCCGAAGCCGTCCGCCGGGAAGAAGACCACCTCCAGCGCTTCATCGAAGCCATCTGCGAGCGCGTCGAACCCGACGACTGGGTCACCTTCAAGGCCTTCTACGAGCATTTCAAAAAATGGTACGAAGAAAACGTCGACGAGAGCGAGCGCTACCGCCCCAGCAAAAAGGCCATCACCGACCAGCTGCGCCGCAAGGGCTACCACCTGCCCCCCGCCAAGGACACCGGCGGACAGGTGCGCGTCTACGGGCTCGACATCCCAGCGGGGACCCTATGACCACCCGATCATCCTGGGCAGCTCCCCACACGGGGGCAAGGGGTTATGACCATATGACGATTCCAAAAACGGCATAAAAATGGTCATCATAAATATAAAGGTTTGAAATTGTTAAACAAAAGACCCGTTTATGGCCATATGACGAAATTCCACACACTCCCGCGCGTAAAAGCACTATGGGGGATATAGGCCAAGAGAAGAGAAGTGAAACATACTAGAGTGTTGAGGATAATAATAATATCGTCATAAATAGAGATAAAAGAGAAGAAAAACAGGAAGTTATATTTATGATGACCATTTTACCCCCTGTTTTTGGATGATCATATCGTCATAAAGCTTTGAAACTGATTTTTACTCTGGATGGATAAAATGAACCTCCTAGAACTCGCACAGCAGCACACCCAGCTCCGCAAGGTCGGCTCCGAGTGGCACGGTCCCTGCCCGCACTGCGGATCTGGCGGAGACCCGGCCAAGAGCGACCGCTTCAGCGTCAAGGCCGATGATCGCTTTTTCTGCCGCACCTGCACGCCGCAGGGCGGAGACGCCATCAGCTTCCTGCGCCAGTTCGACGGCATGAGCTGCCCCGAGGCCCACGCCGCCCTGGGTAAAGAGTGCGACTCCTCCACCTGCCCCGTCCTCGACAAATGCCGCAAGGGCCAAGGCAAAGCCCCCCGCCGCGACGAGAGCGCGCGAAAGACCGCCGCCGAAAAAGAGACCGGCCCCGCCTGGAGCCCCTCGGAGGCCGCATCCCCCCGGGAGACCTGGAGCCAGAACGCCGCCACCCTCGTCGACTGGGCCCACCACCGCCTTCTGGCCGAGCCCGACCAGATCGCCTACCTGCAGGCGCGCGGCCTTCCCCTTGAGGCTGTCAAAAAGCACCGCCTCGGCTGGTGGCCCGAGACCAAGTTTCGCCCCCTCTCCGAGTGGGGCCTGCCCGAGGAGAAAAACGAGCAGACCGGCCGACCCCGCCGCCTGTGGAT
Organism: Desulfuromonadales bacterium; assembly: GCA_024636295.1. Classification (GTDB taxonomy): domain Bacteria; phylum Desulfobacterota; class Desulfuromonadia; order Desulfuromonadales; family JAGXHI01; genus JAGXHI01. The sequence continues at coordinate 5,502 of JAGXHI010000034.1, read as the reverse complement.
CCCCCGGGGCATCGTCATCCCCACTATCAACGGCGTGCGCATCGAGCGCGTGCGCATCCGGCGCCACCCCGCCGATCTCGAAGACGGCCGCGGCAAGTACGTCGCCCTCAAGGGCAGCGGCAACGAGGTCCCCGTCTACGGCGCCGACCGCAAAGCCTTCGTCGTCGTCGAATCCGACCTGGACGGCCTTCTGATCGACACCGTCGCAGGGGACATGGTCGGCTCCGTCCCTCTGGCCAGCTGCAGCGTCAAGCCCAGATCGGGCGCCTACCACATCCTGAAAGACGCCCTCGCCATCCTGGTGGCCCTCGATTTCGAACCGCGCGGCAACGAAACCACCGGCAAGCACGAAAACCCCGGCGGCCAATCCGCCCGCTGGTGGCTCGAGCACTTCCCCCAAGCCGAGCGCTGGCCCGTCCCCGTCGGCAAAGACCCCGGCGACGCCTACGAGCAGGGCGTCGACCTGCGCGCCTGGATCCTCGAAGGCCTGCCCCCCGGCCTGCGCATCCAGAAAAAACAGCCGTCAACCACCGCCGACGAACCACCGGTCACCGGCCACGGATCCCGAGCCACTGCCCCAGAGTCACCCGCACCGGAATTCAAGGGCCACTGTCACCTGGGCGTCTCCGATGAAGGCATCGCCTACCTGGTGGCCGAACATCCCGAAGACCTGCCCGCCCTGCGCCAGCGTTACCCCGACCACGTCCCCTTCACCGCCGCGGAGATCCGCAAACTCAAGGGCCTGAGCAAAGAAGAGGCCGCCGAAATACTGAAGCTCAGGCGCAGATTTCCCGAGGGCCAGACCATCGAGGTCCGCGCCATCACAGGAGACGGCAGACCCGAGTTTAAGCACGACCCCTCCGTCCAGCGCAAAGCGCACCGGAGGGCCGATCGATGACCATGACCCACAACAAACGCTACCGCAGCCGAACAGGTCGCCCGCTGCGGAAATTCCGTCTGCCCGGCCATCGCCGAGGCCATCGTGCGGGCGAACATGGCCGAAACGGCCCGAGAAGATGATGTCGCCTGATGCCCTCACTGGGAGGAGAATGCAATGGATGAAAAACGGCTATTGAAGGGTCTGTACTGGGACCGCGCCTGGAAATTGATCGAGGGCTGCACGAAAGTTTCCGGCGGCTGTGACAACTGCTGGAGCGAGGCGGAGACGGGGATGCGCGCAGGAGTCACCCCAACTACAAAATTGGATTGAGAGCCATGGGTGTGACCGATCCCCTGGAGTGCCACCCGAGGCGATGGGAGTGAGAACGCTTGAGGTCAGCGGACGGCGGATAGCCGCTGAATAATAACCACCAGCGTTGTTCCGTCCGCTGCATTACGCTGGTTATGTGTCACCGGAGGAAACTATGGAAAAGGGATATTTGGCGAACAGGCTAAAGCGCGAAGCCGACAAACATTTTATTGGGAAGATGATGACGAGCGAAGCGGCCCATGCTGTTGACAAGGTGGCTGAGTTTTTGGAGCCATTGATATCTGCCGCTGTACTGACCAGCGATGAGCATGGTGGCGGATATGATGACTGCGGCTGCGACTTGTGCGATGCCGTTCGGGATTTGATCGACACATAACGATTAGCTAACGGGCTTGCGGCCCGAGGAGTAAAAACCATGGAAAAGCAGAATGACCAAAAAGAGCAGAGCGAGACGAGCGCGACTTGCGTAGCAAGTCCGCCGTTGAGCGATTTGTTACCTTGCCAATGCGGCGGGATGGCAGTGGCAACAAGGATGGAAAGCCAGGACAAAACCCACTACTGGTGGGCGATGATGTGCAGCGAGTGCCATGCAGGGCCGGAGGGTTCGTATTACACCCGGTCGAAAGCAGAACGAGAGTGGCAGAGGTGGGTGGCAAGGTAACGCTTGAGGTCAGCGGACGGCGGATAGCCGCTGAATAATAACCACCAGCGTTGTTCCGTCCGCTGCATTACGCTGGTTATGCCAGACATGGAGGAAAGTATGCTGCTCAAGGACATGCTCAAAAATGGTGACAGACCAAAGATCGGATATTGGTACACGACCTGCTGCGAACGTGACATGGAACAAATCAAAAATGAAGAAACTATCGTAAAACTTATAGACGATAACGACGGCGGTTTCGGGGCAGAAATATGGCCAACCGAAAAAGAGGGGCTGTTGGAAATCAAATCAAGATATGACACAAGCGATTGGGATGCCAGCGAACTTGAATACTGGCGGGATTTAATTGAAAACGCTGACACCGGGAAAAACCAAGAGGCATAACGCTAGAGATAACGGGCGGGCCAACGCAGAGCGGCCTGGTAGACACTTTTCGAGGATCGCCGCTGTTTCACCCCGTCCGCCGTTGATCGACTGGTTATAAATTTTTGGCGCTCGCCCGAAGGGCGATAAGGGAGATACAAAAATGACTATAGATATGGATATGCCGTTTGCAGAGTTCGCGGAAAAGCACTTAAAGACCGGCGACAACAAATGTGCCCACGGCGTGCCGAATGGGAACATTTGTGACGTCTGTGAACGGGGGCCGTTGATTCCGGCCTGGTTGGTAAATTACAAAAATGGTGCCCCTTATTCACAAGTGTCTGAGCGGGACAGCGGCAAGCTTGTTGCTGAGGTTTACCAAAGTTTGGATAACGCCTTGCTTATAGCAGCTGCACCGGCAATGTATAAGGCTTTGAGGTTGGCTTTAGAGGTGATGATTTCGCAGAAAACTAGAATTGAAGAACAGGCCGATGCGATTACTAGCGTGCGGCGCGCATTGTTTCTGGCGGATAGAATAAAATTGGAAATGGAGGGCTGAACCAATGAAACTAAAACCATGTCCGTTCTGTGGCAACGACGACGAGTTGCAGATTACGAATGATGCTGACGCTGGGATTCAACGGATTGGCGAGTTGGAGCAGCTACCTGCCGACGAACTGTTTTATTACGTGATGTGCGTAACCTGCGGCGGATATGGCCCGAAGGGGTTGGACGAAGAACCAGCGGCGAAAGAATGGAACCGGAGGGGTGGAAAATGATAATGCCGCCGATCATACCGATTAGCAAAGACGCCACTGCGGAAGAACGGCGCGCTGCCTTTGATGAATACTGCGCCTGTTTGGAAAAACTGCGGCGGCCATTACTGCCAAGGTGGTTAAAGCGGTGCTTTTGCGCCAAGAATTTATAACGTCCTGCATCACTTGCCAGCCACCAGACTGGCCAATATTAAATAAACATCCTTCTGGTCAAGTGGATGTGATGGTTATATTACGGGGTAATTTATGCCACCCAAAAGAGAATGTACTGACGGAGAATGGCCATGTGAGATGAGCACCCATTTAGCATCGCTAGAGGCAGAGAACTACAGGGTGAGGAGTTTGTTGGCAGACATTAGGATGTACGACCTTACTCAGCACTCGAAGACAGGAACCTTTGCGCTGAAAGAAGAACTTAGGGAACGAATCAAAGAAGTAATATAACCAGTGATCCCCCGCCACAATGGCGGGATATCGCGCAGCTGAGAGGGGGTATAACTATGACAAATCAACAAATTATCGACAAGCTCCGCGAGAAAATACGGCTCAAGCATTACAGCCTAGCCACCGAAAAGACCTATGTCGGCTGGGCGCGTCGGTACATCGCCTTTCATGCCGAGCGCGTCCAGGCGGGCAAAGCCGAAACCGGCGCGCTGGAGGTCACGGCGTTTCTCTCCTGGCTGGCGGTACAAAAGCGCGTCAGTGCCTCCACACAGAACCAGGCCATGAATGCGCTCATTTTTCTCTACGGACACGTTCTCGAAACGCCCCTCGGCGACATCGACGCCATCCGGGCCAAGCGATCCAGGCGGATCCCCGTCGTCTTCACCCGCCAGGAGGTCGCCGCCGTGCTCGATCAGCTCTCCGATACCTTCTGGCTGATGGCCTCACTGCTCTACGGCTCGGGCCTGCGGATCTCCGAGTGCCTGCGTCTGCGGGTCAAGGATGTCGACTTCGACCGGCGCACGATCACCGTGCGCCGCGGCAAGGGCGACAAGGACCGCATCACCTGCCTGCCAGGATCCCTCGTTTTCGCCCTCCAGCAGCACCTGGATGAAGTCCGCCAGATCCACCAGCGCGATTTCGCCGCCGGCATCGGCGCCAGCATGGACGAAGCCCTTGTCCGCAAGTATCCCCAGGCCCCCCTGCAGTGGGGCTGGCAGTACGTCTTTCCGGCCTCCGCCCCCACCGCCTGGACACGCGACCGACTCGGGACCCGGCACCCGGCCCCCGGGACTGAAAAACGCCGCCACCACCTGCACGATAGCGCCCTGCAAAAAGCCGTCAAGCGCGCCATCCACCGCGCCGGTATCGCCAAGCCCGCCGGATGCCACACCTTCCGGCACAGCTTCGCCACGCACCTGCTCGAGGCCGGTTCCGACATCCGCACCGTTCAGGAGCTGCTCGGCCACAAGGATGTGCGCACCACGCAAGTGTACACCCACGTCATCGGGCAGGCTTCAGGCGTCCGGTCGCCCCTGGATCTGGTGGCGTGATGATCGTTTCCCATGGGCCCAAGGGCGGGAGCGTCCCGCTGTCCGGCACAGATCACATCATGTAGGGGTACGGATCGTGGTCGCCGTTGGAATCGTCAAAAGACCGGTGCAGGCCCTTTTTAACTCGATTTTACTTTAACAGGCGAGTCACCCCATGTTTGACAAAGTCGAAAAACTCTCTCAGGTGACATCCACGGGCGACAAAAGGGAGCTCGTCATGCTCAATAACGGCATGGTCCAGCGGATGACCACCTACAATACCAGCCCCACCGCCGCCCACCTCAAGGACTGGCAGGCCGCCAAGGAGGCCCTGCGCGAATGCGTCGAACGCCTGTTCCCCGCGTACTTTCCAGACGAAGCCGCCCCGACCGACCCCCAGCAGTTCGACCGGCAGAAAGACGCGCGGGATTACCTGGTCGCCAAGGGTTACAAGGTTTCCTCCGGCAAGTTCTCTAGCGACTGGAACAACGGCAAAGTCAAAGTCTATCAGGGCCGTGTTTCCCTTGCCGCGCTGCTCGAGTACGCCACCACCCTCGATGTCGATCACAAAAGGATCGCGACCGCCGAAGCCCGCCAGGCCCGCAAGGACTCGCTGGAGATCGAGAAGCTTGAAATTGATATCGAGGCGAAAAAGCTCGCCAACCGAAAAGAGGACGCGAAATGGGTCCTGAAAGTCGACGCCACCGACCAGTCCGCCGCCATCCTGGTGCTGCTGCGCGACAACCTGCGCCACCACGCCAGCGTCCGCACCGCCGCCGCCGTCCTCGCCGCCGGAGGCGACCCGTCCCGGGCCTCCGAAGTCGAAGACGTGCTGCAAAGCATCATCTCCGACGGCTTCAACGACCTGGCCGGCAGCCGCGAGGCGAGGCTGATCGGGCTTGTGGACGGAAGCGAAGAAGAGGAAGAGGACTGATGCAGACCACCACAGCCCTGATCCCCGAACAAACCCTCCCGCTGGAGCTGTCTCTTATACACATCTGACGCTGCCGACGACTC
>JAGXHI010000033.1 GCA_024636295.1 Desulfuromonadales bacterium | reverse complement strand
TAAAGTACTACGCCTCCGCTCAAATCCTTGATTTCCTTGATTTTGCTAAAAATTGCTCGTTTCCAGATCGAAAACTGCATTAATGCTTACCGGGGTTTCCGGATGGATACTAGCTTAGATGGTGCCCGTCCGGAAACCCCGGGAAGCACAAATGCATGATCGGACACAGATGAAAATCTGGGCTCTTTCGAATACCTTGTGGGGTAAAGTCTTTACCCTTGAATCCCTTCCTGCATTTCTGTAAGCCAATCCTTCATAAGTCCAGCGTAGTCGTTCAGGTGCGAGAAAATGCGCCGGGCCAGGTCTTCATTGTAGGTGTGAACCGTCAGGTTGCGATCATCGACCAATTCCAGCGCCAGCCTGGCCTGCTCCTCCGTCAACAATCCGACCTGGAGACAGGCGCGCACCACGCCTTTCGGAGAACCCTGGTCCAGGCCTTCTTTTTCACGCAGATACAGCTGGGCCGCCTTCCAGAGGGCTTCAAAGGTATACTCGAAGCGTTGGATGGCCGCATCGCGTACAATATCGTCGACCGCTTTACTCAGGGGAAGCTCAAGAAGACTCCCCAGGGCCTTCCCGGCGACATCCAGCCTTTCTTTCAAGCGCTCCATTGCGTCCCCTCTTTCAGCACTCTCCGCCGGAAAGCCTCGTCCGTTTGCGATAAATCAATGAGATCCACCTGGTATGGCACGTTGCTGTTCTCGATCTCTTCGCGAATTCGACTCAGCAGTCCCGCAGGCAGTTCGCCTTCCGGCAATACGGCCACATCGATATCCGAGGTTCTCACGGCACGTCCGGTGGCATGGGAGCCGAACAGGAAAACCCGAGCGGGATGATCGCGGAGCCGCGACATTATGATCTGTCTGACCTGCTGCAGATCTTGTTCAGAAGCCATGAATTCCCTACTTGTCGATATCGTGGATCGCTGCTGTGAACGATCTTACTCTTCCCCAATAGTCATTTGCCGCGGAAGCCCAAGGGGCTGAATCATTGGGTCAGCCTTCCGGCCTTAATGGTTCCCTTCGAACCTTCACCGGGGCATTGGTAACTTTTGTAACTTATCCTACAACCAATTCACAATCAAAATCTTAATGGTACGCGGATCACATCCGCGTGGCCGCCGCATGAAACTGCGATTTGACCCCCCTCAGTCCCCCCTACTTCGCAGGGGGGAAGCAAAAGGCCGTAATCCCCCTTGTGCAACAGGGGGGAAGCGAGTCTTGCGAGCAGGGGGGTGGTTTACTTGTGCAACAGGGGAAGCGAGTCTAGTTTTCGTCCGGAGACGGCCCTTTTCCGCAATCTCTGCGTCAATCCGCAGATTTGATTGTGCGGCGTAAAGTACTACGCCTCCGCTCAAATCCTTGATTTCCTTGATTTTGCTAAAAATTGCTCGTTTCCAGATCGAAAACTGCATTTATGCTTACCGGGGTTTCCAGATGGACACGAGTCTTGCGAGCAGGGGGTGGTTTACCTGGGTTCTCTTTATTTGGGTTTTCACCCGAAGTTCGCTGCCTTCATCGGCTCTTGCGGCATCGCCTCGATCTGTTTCGATGAATGGGCGTCGGTGCCGTAATAATGGTAGAGGCAGGCGTCGCGGAGGGCTTCGGCCTGGGTCTGGGCTCTTCGTCCGTAGAATCCGCTGAAGCTTCCCAGGTTCCCCTGAAATTTGCATCCCATCGCCCGGAGGTCGAGGAGTTTTGAGTTTTGAGGTCCGAGTTTTGAGTTGTCTCCCTCTTCACCGTCCCCAAAAACTCGCTTCGCTTTGCGGAAAAGGCTCTTCAGGCCGCCGGGTTTTTCTTCCGCCAGGAACTGGTAGCGTTCGGGATGGGCAAAGAGGGGCTGGTATCCCCGGCGATTGACCTGGAAGATGGAATTTCGGATCATCTCGTGATATCCCCCCGTGGGGGCCTCGATCAGGACCAGTCCCGTATCCCCCAGGGGCAGGAGGTCGTCGAGGTGCTCGGGGAAAAACTCGTCCAGATAGTATTCCATCCCGGGATGAAGCTTCAGAAAGATCCCGGTGCAGTCCAGCTCCCGCTGCAGCTCAAAAACCCCTTCCCTGACTCTTTCGGGGGTGTTCTCGTAGGCGCCCTTCATGCAGTGGGGAGTGCAGCATACCTCTGAAAAACCTGCATCGAAAAGGAGGTGGGCCATTTCGAGGGATTCATCGAGCGAGCTCGCGCCGTCGTCAAATCCGGGCAAAATGTGGCAGTGATAATCGATCATGAATTCTCAACTGAGGGTTGAAGAGTGAAGATAAAATCAGGACCAGCACAGACTGGAAATATCAAAAAATTAAAAATGGCAAAACCTTAATTGACGCGGATCACATCGGCCCGGCCGCCGCAGCCATGCTGCTTTGGCGGAGGAGGCATGCTTCGCAAACGTGGAAAAAATCTGATTTTTTTAGTTTTTAAATCCGAATCTTATCAGAGCCTTTCCGCGTAAATCCGCGTCCAATTTCGGTTGTGCTTTGCCACTTCAAGTTCCCCCCTCCCCTCAATCCCCTCCCACCAGAGGGAGGGGAAGTTTTTTCAGTGCAGTGGAATTCTGACTGCTTACCGCTCACCGCGTACCGCTTGCAGCTTACAGCTCAGGACTTTTGCCCATACCCGTACGACCCGTAGTATGCACCATAATACCCGTAATACCCAGGGCCTTTTTTGGTTCGGTCGTTGAGGATCAGGCCGGCTATGGGGACGTGGCTGTCTCTCAGGGTTTCCATCATCTGGACGGCGGCTTTTTTTCGCACTCTACCGATTTCGAGTACGACCATGGCTCGGTCGGCGAAGCGGGTCAGAACGACGGCGTCGGTGACGGCGAGGACGGGGGGGGCGTCGAGGAGAATGATATCGTAGCGGCTGCGCAGCTCCTCCAGGAGAAGCCTCATGCGGTCGGAGCCGAGGAGTTCGGCCGGATTGGGAGGGATGGTGCCGGCGGTGATGAAATCGAGATCGCCCGCGTGGCGAAGGACGTTATCCAGCGGCGCGTCTTCCACCAGGTAGTCGGTCAGGCCGGGAATGGTATCGGATTGGAAGATGGCGTCCAGCGTCGGCTTTCGCAGGTCGCAGCCGATAATGATGGTTTTTTTCCCTGCCTGCGCCATGGTGACCGCCAGATTGGCCGTGGAGGTGGACTTGCCCTCTCCAGGCATGGTGCTGGTCAGCAGGAGCACCTGGTTCTTCTGACCGGCCCGGGCGAAATGGATTCCGGTCCGAAGCGCGCGAAACGCCTCGGCGGCGGCGGATCTTGGATCGGTCCTGGCGATGAGGAACCGCTCCCGCTCGAGTTCGATGGCCTTCCCCTTCTTCTTGCGCCCTTTTTCCGGGCTGCCGATGAAGGGAATGGTAGCCAGGACGGGCAGGCCGAGGAGCCGCTTGGCCTCTTCGGAATCCTTGATCGAATCGTCCATGTACTCCCGGAAAAAGGCCGCGCCCACCGCGAGCATCAGGCCGACGATGATCCCGAGGAGGAGGTTCTTCTTCTTCTGCGGCTTGACGGGCTTGTCGGCGACGATCGCCGGATCGATGACGTTGATGTTGCTGATGGTGGAGGCCTTGGCGATCCGGGCCTCCTCGTGCTTCTGCAGCAGGAAGGTGTAGATGTCGGCGTTGACGGTCGCCTTTCGGGTGAGGCGGGCCAGGTCCAGCTCGGACTGGGGCAGCTTCTTCAGCCCCGCTTCGTACCGGGCCATGTCATTCTCAAGGCCTTCGGCGCTCTCCTTGAGGCCCGAGATGATGGTGCGGTAATTCTCCAGCAGCTTCCGCTGGATCTCGGAGATGCGGTCCTGCAGATTCTCCACCGCCGGGTGCATGGCGGAAAATTCCACCAGCAGGCCGCGCTTCTCCACTTCGAGCTCCGCCAGTTTCTGGGCCAGGGTGGCCACGACGGGCTCCTGGAGCAGAATGGCGGGGGAGTAGCTCTCACCCCGGCCAATGGCTTTTTGCAGGGCCTCCAGGGCGAACTCTCCCTGGCGCTGGCGCAGCCGGATGGCCGCGAGACTTTTTTCGGCCTCGGTCAACCGCTCGATCAGGCTTTGCGCCTCGGCGTCGAGCTGCACCACGCCATTGTTGCTCTTGTAGGCCTCGAGCTCGTTTTCCGCCTGGCGAAGATCGAGCTGCAGGCTCTCCAGCTGCTCTCCGATGAACTGGACCGAACGGCTCGCCTCCTGCGTCTTCATGTCGATGCTGCGCTCGAGGTAAACCTGGGCCAGGGTGTTCACCACCTTGCTGGCGACAGCCGGATCATTGTTCTGGTAGGAGACCCGAAGGATGTTGGTGCCCTTCCCCACTTCCGAAGCGTTGATGGAATTGCGCAGGCCCTGCACCGTTCCGTTGAAGGAAGCCAGGGTCAGGCGGAATTCGTTTCCTTTCTCGCCGGTGAGATCATCGAGGAGCAGGGAAAAATTCTTCCCGAGACTGACGGTCCCCGATTTCCCCGAGGCGACCGTGTTTTTCTCTTCATCGGTGACCTTGAAAGCCCCTCCGCCGGTCAATACAACCTTGTAGACGGGCTCCTCGGCGCTGGAGGAGAACTCGACGATCCTGAACGCCGGCTCTCCTTTTTTCTTGTCCACCACCCAGTTCAGGTGCAGGCGCCTTACGACCTCCTCCACATTGGTGCGCGACTTGAGGATCTCGATCTCCGTCTCGATGGGATTCTCCCGGGACAGGCCCAGGTCGCCCAGGAAGTCGCCCCCCTGAACCTTCTCGTCCTTGACGTGTAGGGTCGCGGAGGCCTCATAAACAGGCTTCGCCAGAAAGGTATAGGCCGCGACGCCGGCGAAGACCGCCAGGAACATCCAGATCGCGATCTTGCGGCGCCGATTGAGAACCGCGACATAGTCGGAGAGATGGACTTCCTCTTCCTGGAATTCCTGCACATTCGGCGGGATGTTGTACTTGGGGATTTCGTTCATGATCAATCCATAAGGTCCATAAAGGCCATAAAGTCCATAAAACCGTGAGCAGTGCGCAGTTACATCTTTAACTTTATCTGATTATGCACTTGGCTCCAGTGAACCAGAAAATCATTTCACCACCCGTTTGCTACGCTCACTGGAGACACGGAGAGCACAGAGAAAACCTATTGATTTTTTCTCCGTGTCCTCTGTGCCTCTGTGGTGAAAGCCTCTGATCTTGGGGGTATCTACTTGAGCTATGTGGATAACCAGATTGTTTTAAAACCATAAAAAAGAATCTCTCGGATTTTCCTCAGTGTCCCTCTCCGCGTTCTCAGTGGTGAAAAGCTTTTAAGGGTTTTGACTGTTCACCGTTCACTTCGGTTTTAATCTCTTTTCAACACTTCGATCTGAACGAAGGGCTGCAGTATGGCGCTGATGGCCTGGAGGCTGGGGAGGATTTCCTCGATGGCCTGGTTCCAGTTGCCGATGGCGTTTCTGGGCACGTAGACGATGTCTCCCTCCATCAAGGGGAAGGGGAGCGCGTTTCCGTGGAGGATCTGCTGCATGTCGACCACGAGAAGTTCGCCGCGGGTGGCCGAGAGAGAGCGGATGATGCGGATGTAATTCTCGTTGTCGCCGGCGCCGTCCATGCCCGCGTTCGCCAGAGCCTGCATCAGGGTCAGGTTGCCGTTTGGCATCGGGACGGATCCGGGTTTATCCACCGCGCCGAAGACGAAGACGTTCAGGTTCCGGTCGTCCGGCACGAAGATCGTATCCCCGGGGTGGAGCCAGACATTCTGGTCCATCTCCCCCCGTTCCACCAGTTGGCGCAGGTCAACTGGCCAGGTCTCCCCGTCCCGGATCAACCGGGCGCTTCGCAGGTTGGCGATGTCGGTCAGGCCGCCGCCGAGGGAGAGCCCCTGCAGAAGATTGGTCGGCCGGTCCAGGTAGTGCGTACCCGGCTGCCGGAATTGCCCGAGAAGGTAGACGGGCCGGCTGCCGTAGACGACTATTTCCGCCACCACCCAGGGGTCGTTGAGATAGCGGCTGAAGCGCTCCTCGAGCTTTTTCTGGACCTCCGCCATGGTGAGCCCGGCGACCTGGACGGCTCCGACCATGGGGAGATGAAGGTTTCCGGCGCCGTCCACCCGGCTGCCCTCGACCGCCTTCGAACCGCCGGCCACCACCGGACTGCCCAACTCGGGACGTCCGCTGACGTTGATGAAAAGAATGTCGCCAAAGCCGACCCGGTACTCGCGCTCGGGAACTTCGCTGACCTCGGGAACGGAAACGGTGACGACCTTCCGCTCCACGACGGGAGAGAGGGACTCGACCTTCTTCACCATTCCCGGCGGCAGGTCCGTGTAGGAGGCGCATCCGGCGAGGACGAGAACGCATAAGACCGTAAGGAAATTAAAAACTTTCATTTAATGTATGTTCTCAAGGTGTCAGGTGTCAGGTGTCAGGTGTCAAGTGTCAGGTGTCAGAGCATTCCGAAGGCCGGCAGGGAGGGGAGGTAAAGAGTGCCGAGCGGAATAGAAGGATTCGAAAATTTCAAAATGGTGCAAAAGCCCCTCTCCTGCATGATAAGAAAATCTTAACCCTTCAAATATTCAGGTAAAAAGAATGAATAACAGAAGCGTCTGAATAACACGGCTGAGATACAGGTTCAACTTAAAAATTTTTGAGCCGGAGGTTTCCGGAATATAAACAGAAACGGTCTTTTTTCTCAGTGAATGATTTCACATGGCTAAGCAAAAATTTCGCCTTAACAAATGCCCATCCGAAACCCCAGGAAAGCACAACAAAGTTTTCAATTTCCATCCGGAAACCCCAGAAAAGCAGTTTTCGATGTCCATCCGGAAACCCAAGGAACGAAGTTTTCGATCCAGAAACGAGTAATTTTTCGCAAGGTCAATCAAATCCGCGGATTGACGCAGAGATTGCGGAAAAGGGCCGTTTCCGGACAAAAACTAGCTGCTCCCTTTTCTCCGAAGCACCACAGCGACGGTCTTACACAGGAGCCGGATATCCAGCCATATATTCCAGGTGTCGATATAGCTGAGATCCATTCGGACGATTTCGTCGAAATCGTCGATGTTGTTGCGGCCGCTGATCTGCCATAATCCGGTGATCCCGGGTTTGATGCTGATGCGCCGGCGGTGCCAGTTCTCGTATTCGGACACTTCGCCGGGTGTCGGGGGCCGGGTGCCGACAAGGCTCATCTCGCCTTTCAGGACGTTCCAGAACTGGGGCAGTTCGTCGAGGCTGGTTTTGCGCAGAAAATGGCCGAAAGGGAAGATGCGGGGGTCGTTTTTGATCTTGAAGATGGCGCCCTTCATCTCGTTCCGGGCCATGAGCTCCTTCTTCCGCTCCTCTGCATCGGTGTACATGGTCCTGAATTTCCAGCACTTGAAGATGCGACCGTTTTCCCCCACCCGATTCTGCCCGAAAAAGAGCGGTCCCGGATCGCTGCGTTTGATGGCCAGGGCGATAAAAGGAAGGAGAACCGCGGTCATGGCGAGACCAATCAGCGCCCCCACGATATCGAGGACGCGCTTCAGAAAAAGCTGCTGTGCGTCGAGAGATTTGGTGTGGAAAGTGATGATGGGAATTTCGTTGTGGAAAAGACCGAAGACCTGCTTTGAACTCTGGATGTCGAAGAAGTCGAGAACAACCTGGACCGTGATCCCTATTTCCTCCAGATCGCGCACATAATCATCGACATCGATGATCATATTCTTGGGAAGGCAGAAGACGACCTCGTCGATCTGAACCGACTTGCATATCTTGATCAGATCGCGGGCATAGCCGAGAACCAGGTGACCATCGATCTCCCCCTCCTGCAGTGGCTGGCTTTCGTCGGCCTGGAGAAAGCCCTCGATTTCCATTCCCCATTCCCTGTGATCTTCGACCATCTGGTGGAAGCGGCGGGCCTTTTCCCGCGTGCCGACGATGAGAAGGTTGCGGGTGTTGTAACCCTTCGATCGGAAGTAGCCGAGAAATCCCCGGACCAGAACTCTCTCGAGGGTGATGAATATAAAGGAGAAGACAATAAAGCCGCCATAGATGGCCCGGCTGTATTCTTCGCGGTCAAGCAGGAAAATAAAGGCCGCGCAGGCGAGCGCACCGAGGAAATGAACGTTGAGAGACCGGGTGACGATTTCAAAGATGGTCAGCCGCCGCATGGAGGCGTAGAGTCCGTACCGGGTGAAGAGCAGGAACCAGACAGGAATGGCAATAATCAGGATCCAGACATAATCCAGAAAATCCCGCCCCCCCCCCCCATTCCAGTTCAGCCGGAAAAGATACGCCATATAGAGGGCGCCCATAAGAAGGAAGGCGTCGCCCAGTACGGCGAGTCGATTGAAAAGTTTGGCCTGTTCGCGAAGCATTTACTTCTACCCTTCATACTTGATCATTTCACTTCTGGTAGTACGGGATAACCCTTGAAATAAATACTCCTTTTTCAGACTGAAAGAATAGAGCGGTCAAAAAATGAACTAATCTGGCGGGATTCCGGTGCATTGACATTGATCACCAGGAGATCGCAGGATAAAAAAAATTCACTTATAAGTCAAAAGCTTTTCACATTTAAATAGTTACATGTTGTTAATGCGAAGGTTTCGGGTTTCGGGTTTCGGGTTTCGGGTTTCGGGTTTCGGGACAGGCGTTTTTGTTTGAAATCAAATACTCATTGGACGCGGATCAAATCTGATGCTTCGCAGACGCGGATTAAAATCTGATTTTTATCTGTGCCCTTTCCGCGTTAATCCGTGTCCAATTGCACTTTCTGGAATTCGGTCCAAAAACTACTAAAAACCTTTCACTTTTGCCTTTGATTACCACTCACCGCCCTGTGGAGAAGACCAGGAGAATAAAATCCTGCTAAACAACGAAAAGTGGTGGCCGAATCCATAGGACACCTTTTTCTGACCACGAAGATAAAACCTGGTCAGCTTCACTAATATTTGAAGGCGCCGATGTCCTCACGCGACAGAAATGCCCTCCGCAGGAGAAGCTGGTTTTTGCTTACTTTTTGCCAGCTTTCAAAAAGTAAGGCGTCTGTCGGTACGCGAACCGACGGTTTTGGATCCAGGATCCAGGTTCCAGGTTTCAGGTTAAAACTTAAAAGCTGAAAGCTCAACACCGCGGGCGCTGCGCCCCGCCCCCCGCCTCACTTTCTTTATATCCCGCCCTAAAGAAAGTAAGCAAAGAAAGGGGCGGCCCTTGCCAGGGGGGCATTAGTTTTGCCGGGTTTTTCTTCCATGGAGACGGTCAATTTCAGGTAGCAGGTTTGCGCTTCGTGGACAGGCGTCTTCATGGGTTAATTCTGCTGATAAATCTCAAGGGTCTAGCCTCTGCTC
>JAGXHI010000032.1 GCA_024636295.1 Desulfuromonadales bacterium | reverse complement strand
GCCCGAACCGAAGCCCGAACCGAAGCCCGAACCGAAGCCCGAACCGAAGCCCGAACCGAAACCCAAGCCAAAGACTGAGACCCGGACCGAACCGAAAACCGACTCCTACAAATCGACCCTGGATGCTATAGAAGATATTCGAAAACAAAAAGAAATCGCAGATCTGAAGAAAAAGCTGGCGGCGCTGTCTTCTTCCGACTCCCGCCGCTCTTCCGGGGAGGCGCCGGTCGGAATGCCCACCGGTCGGGGAACGGAGGCGGGCATCTCCTACGAAGCCTGGTTGGAAGCTTATTTGAAGAAGCAATGGACCTATTCCCCTTATTCGGGGGAACGGCTGGACCTGGAAGCACTGGTCCTCCTTGTTTTCGACGCTGGAGGCCGTCTTAAAGATTATAGATTCCGTGAAAAATCAGGAAACGAACTGTTCGATGAATCGGTAAAAAATGCCATACTCAAGGGGTTTCGGGAGGACGGCCTTCCCAATCCCCCGGGCAAGCGACTGGAAATCGAGATTATTTTCAACCTGAAAGACTTGCAGGGGAAAAAATGAGATTAAGCCTTACGTTTGTTTTGTTGCTGGCGCTATGGACGTCCCCGGTTTTTGCCCAGATCGAAATTCGAGCTCCCGGGCAGCGGACCATACCGCTGGCCGTTGTCGACTTTCTCCCCATGGGCGAAAAGGTTCCCGAAATCTCACAGGAGCTCCGTGATGCGCTGGTCGGAGACCTGGACCTTTCAGGTCTTTTCACTTTGACGGATCCCGCCTCTTTTCTTTCGGATGCCGAGAAACCCGGGCTCGCTTCCACCGACGTCGATTTCGGGGAATGGCGGATGCTCGGCGCCGAGATTCTGATCAAGGGAGGATACGAAGTCAGGGGGCGGGACCTTGTCATCGAAGCACGGCTTTATGACGTACTCGGACGACGACTTCTGGCCGGAAGGCGATACCGGGGAAAGACAGGCGATATCCGGCAGATGGCGCACTCCTTTGCCGATCAGGTTCTCAAGAGCATCACCGGGAAGGCGGGACCGTTCCATACGCGGATTGCTTATATTTCCAACCAGGGTGGAAAAAACAAGGAGCTTTACATTATGGACGTGGACGGACACAATCCCGTCCGCCTCACCGATCACCGCTCCATTGTGCTGAATCCGGACTTTTCCCCTGTAGGAAAAGAGGTGATCTTCACTTCCTATCAGGCGGGAAATCCCGACCTTTACCGCAAAGAGATCTATGAAGGCCGGGAAGCTCGCATCGCCCATTTTGACGGATTGAACATCGCGGGCCGCTATCGTCCCGATGGAAGGGAAATCGTGGCGACATTGTCCCACGAGGGAAATCCGGATCTCTATCTTCTGGGCACTGACGGCTCTCTGCACAAGAAGTTGACCGAAAACTGGGGAATCGACGTGGATCCGAGTTGGAGCCCTCGAGGAGACGAAATCGTTTTCGTCTCCGATCGCCAGGGAAACCCGCACCTCTTCATCATCGACGTTATCACCGGCAAAGTACGGCGGCTGACCAGTGAGGGGAGATACAATGCGACTCCCTCGTGGAGCCCGGATGGTGAATGGATCGCCTTCGCACGCATGGAGGGGAATCGCCTGGACATCTACCTGATTCGCCCGGACGGAACCGAGGAACGTCGCCTGACCTTCGGACCGGCGAACAGCGAGCACCCCCGCTGGAGCCCCGACGGAAGATTCCTCGTCTATTCTTCGGATCGGGAGGACGGAAAAGCGATTTTCATCATGCGGGCCGACGGCACCGGCGCGCGTCGAATCTCACCGAAGGGAGAAATCGCCAAACATCCGGCCTGGTCGGCGCGCTGGTAAAGATGTTGTGTTATAGTTTTATTTTTGCAATAATTCCAATGTTCTGGGGTGAAAAATTTGAAGAAAAAGAGAATTTGACTTGAAAAAGTCAAACTAAGTCTTTTTTGGACTGAATTTTGTGTTCAATTTGGTATTATTTCCCATCAGCAGGAAAAGGAGTGTTATCTGATGAAAATGACATGGCTGAAGATCGTAGTTACCTTAACTCTTGCGGCCCTGATTTTTTCCGGCTGCGCAAAAAAACCCGCCGTCACCCAGGAGGAGACGGCCGGAATGAGAGAAGAAGCGACCACCACCACCGAAATGCCCTCACGCGAAATCAGAGGAATCGAGGAGCGGGCGGTCACGGAATCGCGGTCTGCTAGAGAAGAAGGTACAGCCGAAGCCCGAAGAAGTGCCGAAGAAGTGCCGAACCTGGAGCGAATCTATTTCGATTTTGACCAGTACACTTTGTCACAGGAAGCACGGGAGATTCTCGAGGACAATGCGGAATACCTGCAGAACAATCCTTCCATCAACGTGAAAATCGAAGGACACGCCGACGAAAGAGGGTCGGATGAGTATAACCTGGCACTCGGCGAGCGACGGGCTCTGGCCGCCAAAAATTATCTGGTCTCTCTCGGCATCCAGCCTCAACGATTGACGATCATCTCCTATGGTGAGGAATTGCCTCTGGTGTCAGGCAGGACCGAGGAGGCTATGGCAAAGAACCGGCGGGCCGAATTCAAGGAAATCCGCTAATCGGCCCTGTCGAGCCTGAACATCTTGGGGCGGGCTTGATTGATTTGCCAGGGCGCCCTGCCAACATTCAGAGAGGATTGCTATGAACGGATTCAGGACGGGAATTCTGATCGTTCTCCTGCTGGCGACGGTCTCCGGGTGCGTTCCCACCCAAAGGGAGCTTCGCCTGGAGCAGGATGTCGATGAGATGAAGCGGCGTCTTGCGGAAACGGAGAGGCGAGTCGTCACACAGACGCAGAGTCGATCCGGGGAAACCCGCGAGCGTCTCGACGTCCTGGCAAGAAACCAGGCCGAGATGCAGGCTGAACTGGACACCGTAAGGGTGGACCAGCAGACCACACAGGGACGTCTCGAGGACAGTGCACGCGAAAGAAGCGCCCTTCGCGAGGAAATCTCCCTGATGAAGGACGATCTCGGGATCAAGATTTCCGCTCTGGAAGATCGGCTTGCGGCGGTGGAAGAAGCCACTCGCCAACTTGCCTCCGCACCGCCTCCGTCAGCGGCGCCCCGCGCTCAAGGATCCCTCTATGAACAGGGTCTGAATCTGATCCGGAACCAGGGGGAATATGCCCGGGGACGGGAGTTGCTCGAGGAATTCTTAACCCGAAATCCCCAGAGCGATCTGACTGTCAATGCCATGTACTGGATCGGGGAGGCCTATTACGGAGAAAAGAAATACGAGAATGCGATTCTGCAGTTCCAGGATGTGATTCAGAAGTACGGCGATCACCCAAAGGCGGCTTCGGCTCTTCTTAAGCAGGGCCTGACTTTCCATACCCTTGGGGACGAGAAAAACGCTCGAGTAATCCTGCAGAGAGTCATCGAGGGTTTCCCGCTTTCGGACGAAGCGAAAAGAGCGAAAGAAAAACTGTCCCAATGGAACGGCACAACCTCCTAGGAAATTGAAAATAGACTAAAAAAAGCGGCGTTCATCAGCCGCTTTTTTTATTGCCCGTTCCCACGCGGCGGAAGGCGGCAAGGACATCGTTCTGACTGAGAATCCCGATCAGGCGATCGGATTGCGCCGGGTCCACGACGGGAAAGTAGCTGATGTTCCGATTCAGCTCGAGAACCTTGAGAACCTCTCGGAGGGGCTGGTCGGGGGAAACGGAATGCTGGGGCGAAGTGACCAGGTCGCTGGCCACTATCAGGCGGGACAGGGAGGGCTCGAAGAGGAGATTGCGGATTTCCGTATAATCTATCATGCCCACAAAGTTGTCGGCTTCGTCCACAACAGGAAATCGATCGTAACGACTGTGTGCAATGAGGCGAAGAAGTTCGTTGTAGCGGGTGCTGTTAATAAGGGTTTCCACATTGCGGCGCATAATGTGCTTCACCAGAATATCGCCCGGGTCTCGGACCTGGTGCCATTCGGGAAGGCCCAGAGATGTACGAAAGTGTTCGACGACATCATGTAGACCCTCAAGAGCCCCCTGGGGGGTCCTCTTCTGCAGCAAGGTGAGGATCGGCACCTCACCGGATCGGACGAGGCCGTGTCGGACAGCCAGAGGACCCACCAGTTCGAAAATGATTACCGCCCCCAGGATAATCGTCTGCAATAGATGGCCTCCCTCCGGCCAGCCCTGCGCCAGGGTGGCGGCAAGTCCGATAGCCACACCGGCCTGTGCCATCAGAGTGAGTCCCACGTAAGATTGCATTGGTTTTCCGAAGCGTCCCATCCGAGCCCCGGCCCAGGCGCCCAGGAGCTTTCCAATGGCCCGGGCGATGACGTAGGTGACACCAAGAATTCCGATGTGCCCAAGCGTTTCAATATGAAGACTGGCGCCCGCCAGGACGAAAAAGGCCACGTAGAGGGGATAGTCGATCTGCCGCAGGGAATCGATCAAGAGGTGCCAGCGGGGGGAGCTGTTCGCCAGGACAATTCCGGCGGCCAGGTTGGCCATCATCGGATCGAGATCCATTAACCTGCAGAGGCCGGTGATTGCGGCCACGCCTCCGAAGAGCAGGATTTTGTACTCGCTGGAGAGTTCAAGACGCTGAGCCCAGATGGAAAGAAGAAAGCCGGCAAGGCCTCCGAGGAGAAGCGGGCCTCCCATATGAAACAGCAGAGTGAGCATCCCTTCGCCGGGCCGGATCAGCCAATGGGCCGCAAGGGAAAAGCCAAGAATGGAAAGCAGGTTGTTCAATCCGACGAGAGTCAGGACCATGCCCGTGACGGGGCCTTCGGCCTCACATTCCCTGATGACCATCAGGGTGGCGGCTGGTGCGGTGGCCACGGCAATCATCCCTAGAAAAATGCCAAAAGCAAGGGAAGTTGCAGTAAGCGATAAACCCACCACAGTTGTCTGAAGGAAAAAGAGATTGATCAGAAACGTGGCTATTCCTACCATCAGGAAGGTGGCTCCCACCTCCCCCAGTGAGAAAAGGAACAGCCGGCTTTTCCAGCGCCGTAGATTTTCCGCCTGAAATTGCCCGCCGATATTCAGGAGAATGAGCGCAAGGGCGATGTCGGAGAGAAGCCTAAGATCCGAAAGGGCTTCGGAGGTTATCAGTTCAGGGATTCCGGTCAGATGGGCCATGGAGGGACCGGCCAGAAGACCGACCAGGAGATAACCGGTCACTCTTGGTATATGGCAGAGGGAAGCCAGCCGACCGCCGGCCAGGGCGCCGAAAAATATGACAGCCAGGGCGATGAGAATAGGGGAAAAATTCATAAATTGCCCGGTTCCGCCTCGGAAAGGAATTGCCGCCCGCTTTCCGAATCGGGGGCGGCGTGGAGAGAAACAACAAGGATGACCATGTCGGAAAATGAAATCACAGATCGGGAAAAAGGTCAAAAGGGAAATGGCAGCCATTCCAAGGACCAGCCGTCTTTCTATGGAGATCAGCTTTTGTAATTGAACCTGGCCCAATCTCCTTGGCTCCAGTAAAAAGGAAGTCAGAGTAAGAATTCTTTTTTAGTCAGAAGCGCTTTCAGCCACCTGTTCTCTTTGTTCACTCGAGGCGCCAAGCACGAAGAAAAACAGATATTTCCCCCTTTTTTCTTTGCCAAAAGAATTTTGATATTGAGGGTATCAACTTGACCCATGTGAATAATCAGTTAATTCAATTTGTTTCGTCCAGGAATTTTCTGTTAGATTTAATCTCGGGTAGTGCTCCCCTGCTTTGCAAAACCTATTTAATCGAAAGGATGAAAAATGCGTTGGATATCTTTTGAGGCGAAAGGGAAGGAATCTTTCGGGCTGGTGGTCGGCGACCAAATCGTGGATGCGTCGAAGCGCCATACGGACTATCAATCGCTGAAGGATGTATTGATCGCCGGCAAGTTGGGAGAGGTCGGTCGCCGGCTGATCGGAGAGGCGCCCGACTTGCGTCTGAACGAAGTCGCATATCTTCCCGTGATTACTCATCCGGAGAAGATTTTATGCGCGGGGCTCAACTATAAGACCCATCAGGAGGAATCTGGCCGGGAGGCGACACCCCATCCAACGATATTCACCCGTTTTGCCGCTTCCCAGATGGGGCACGGGCAACCGATGATCCGGCCTGTCGAATCGACCCGCTTTGATTTCGAGGGGGAGATCGCACTGATCATCGGGCGAGCGGGGCGCCGCATCAAGGCGGCCGAGGCTCTCGAATACGTGGCCGGTTACAGCTGTTACAACGACGGCAGCGTGAGGGACTGGCAGTTTCATACCACTCAGTTCACTCCAGGAAAGAATTTTTCCGGGACCGGCGGTTTCGGACCCTGGATGATGACGCCCGAGGAAATCGGCGATCCCGACCGGATGGAAATCACAACCCGGCTGAATGGAGAAGTCATGCAGCATGCCATGGCGGACCAGATGATTCACAGTTTCGCCCAACTCATAGAGTACTGCTCCACATTCACGGATCTTGTTCCGGGGGATGTGATCGTTACGGGCACGCCTGGAGGGGTGGGTGTGGCGCGTAAACCGCCCGTCTTCATGAAAGAGGGGGACGTGGTGGAGGTGGAAGTGAAACCGATCGGCATCCTTCGTCATGAGGTGGTCGTGGGATGAGGGCAGCCTGATATTAATCCTATGAAAATAGTAATTCCAGAGAGAATAAAAAAATGTTATAAAATAAGACACCCACAATCGAACACCCCGCTCCAGCCAGAGGTCCGGTTATAATCCCGTCCCGATGATTGAGCTTGTATCGTATTTCTCAGTATAGGAACAGCTACCAGCAGGAGTATTCAATGGATCCCCTATTGGCACAGCTTCTTGTCGGCGGAATCGTCACCGGCAGTTTTTATGCTCTCGCGGCGGTAAGTTGGGGCGTCATTTACCGGACCACCCATATCTTTCATTTTTCCCACCATCTTGTTTTCGCGATAGGCGGTTATACCGCCGCACTTCTGACAACGGAGGTGGGGCTGCCCTGGTTCATCGGTTTGTTTGGGGCCGTTGTCGCCGCGGTTATCGCCGGATGCCTGATCGAAATTCTTCTGTATCGGAAATTGAGAAAAAAAGACGCCAAACATGTCAACGTTTTCCTGGCTTCCCTGGGGTTGGCCACCGCCGGGGTGGCGCTGATTCTTCTGATTTTCAGCTCCAACCCGCGCCCACTCACAGGCTTCCCCTTCACTCTCATGTCTCTGGGCCCCGCCTTTTTCACTTTCATCGATCTGACTATCGTCGTTTCCAGCTGGGTGATGATCCTGCTGCTGCTCTGGTTCCTTTCCAGGTCCGTTTACGGAAAGGCCATCGTCGCGGTGGGGAGCAATGAGGAGATGGCGGAGAATCTGGGAATCGACGCGGACAGGATTTTTCTCCTGGTATTCGCCATCGGTTCCGCTCTTTTCGGTGCGGCCGCCTTTCTGTTCACGGCCAAAAACGTGGCCTCCCCCACGATGGGCATTCTGCCTTTCTTCATTGCATTCAGCGCCGTGTTCCTCGGCGGCATCAACAGCTTGTTCGGGCATGCCCTGGCCGGGCTTCTTCTCGGGTTGGCGGAAAACCTGGGGATGCTTTTTCTGCCGGCCGAATACAAAACCATGATCGCCTTCGCCATCCTCTTTGCCGTCATCGTGGTCAAGCCGACGGGGATCCTGAGTCGGGGGAGGCGCTAGCATGGATTATCTGATCAATATCTTCGTCTTCATCCTGATCTTTTCGATTGTCGTTCAATCCCTGAACTTCATCCTTGGTTCCCTCGGCATCGTTTCCATGTGCCACGCCATATTCTTCGGCATCGGCGCCTATACCTCGGCGCTGATGTCCATCCATGTTGGAGGAAATTTTTTCCTGGGGGCGCTTGCGGGCTTCGCTATTGCTTTCGTGGTTGGTTGTCTGCTGGCGGCGCCCTCTCTGAGGGTCCAGGATGAATACCTGATCGTCTTCACTGTCGGTTTTCAAATGGTGATGTTCGAGTTTTTCCTGACGGCCCGCAACATCACCCGGGGGCAAGGGGGGATCCCGGATATTCCGCCGGTGAGTCTTTTCGGATGGTCTTTCGACTCCTCTCTGAGTTTTCTGCTTTTCCTCCTCGTGGTCACGATCATAATCTTCGCACTCTCCAGACGCCTTTTCTTCTCTCCTTTCGGCAGGGCGCTCAAAGCGATAAGGGAGGATGAATCGGCCGCACGCAGCCTGGGTAAGAACAGTCTGGTTTTCAAAGTCATCATGTTCGGTCTCTCGGGCGGAATTGCGGCAATCGGCGGCAGCCTCCTTGCCCATTACGTAAGCTACATCACACCCACCAATTTTTCGGTCGAAATATCCATTTCGCTTCTGGTCATGGTCATTCTGGGTGGAATGGGTAATTTCTGGGGGCCCCTTGTCGGCTCCGCGGTTCTCGTAGGCCTCCCTGAACTTCTTCGCTTCATTCCGGGAAGCGGAGGTCTGATCGATGCGACCCGCGAAATTCTTTACGGGGTGATCCTGATGTTGGCTATGATCTACCGCCCACAAGGGATACTTCCGGAACATCCGATGATTATCCGGAAAAAGCTGAGGGAAGAGGCCCGTCCTGACAAAAGTGAGGCAGGGGGGGGCCACTGGGAGGAAAAAGGTCGGCAGCCCCGGGGCAATCGAAAGGGATCGCCGATTATGGAGGTGCGGGGGATCAGCAAATCCTTTGGGGGTCTTCAGGCGGTGGATGACGTCTATCTGAGCCTGCCCGAGGGGGAGATCACGGGGCTTATCGGTCCCAACGGATGCGGGAAAACGACTTTGTTCAACCTGATTTGCGGACATATTCCTCCGGATAAAGGCTCGATTCATTTGGACGAGAGGGAATATTCGAAGACACCGGCATACAGGCTTCCGGGCTACGGCGTGGTGCGGTCCTGGCAGGATGTTCGCATCTTCCAGAACATGACGGTGCTGGAAAACGTCATGGTCGCAGGCCCGAATCAGACGGGAGAGAATCCTTTTCTGCTTTTCGTGATGGCCGGGAAGGTGGGCCGGGAGGAGAGGGAAAACCGAAGGAGAGCCGAGCGCTACCTTGAGCTGGTCGGTCTATCGCAAATGACGGACCAGCTGGTGAAAAACCTCTCCGCCGCCGATCAGAAACTGCTCGCCTTCGCACGGCTGCTCGCCACCGAATGTCCCGTGCTTCTGCTCGACGAACCGACCGCGGCGCTCGATCTAGAATCGGTGGAGCGGATCAAGAAGCTGATCAAAATCCTTGTCAACCAGGAGAAAAAGACCATTCTGCTGGTGGAGCACAACCTGGATATCGTCAAAGACCTGGTGGACAAGGCTTATTTCATGAGTGACGGAAAAATCCTCGCCTACGAGACGCCCGAAGAACTGATGCGGGACCGGAAGTTGACGGAAGTCTATTTCGGGACGGATTGATCGGAAACAGCAATGGCTGAGAAGGAATCTCCCATGCTTCTTGATGTAAAAGGGCTCAACGCCGGGTACAGAAATGCCCAGATCCTCTTTGACATTTCACTCTCCGTCGGAGCCGGAGAAATTGTCGGACTCATCGGACATAACGGAGCGGGAAAAAGCACCTTCCTGAAGGCGCTCATGGGGCTTATCCGGCCGACGGGCGGGGGTATTGTCTACGACGGAGAGGAGGTCACCTTCGCTTCTCCAGGGGAAAAGCTGGACCGCGGAATTTTCCACATGCCCCAGGAAAACTACCTCTTTCGGGAATTGAGCGTCAAGGACAATCTGGAATTGAGTTTTTTGAGAAAAAAAGGGGGCGGCGCCGATTTCGATAAGCGACTCGGCGAGGTGTTCCGATTTTTCCCGATACTCAAAGAGAGACTCGGACAGGAATCTGGAACCCTGAGCGGAGGTGAACGACGAATGCTCGGAATCGCCATGGGCCTGTTGAGGCATCCCAGGCTTCTTTTGATCGATGAGCCCTCCGCGGGTTTATCCCCGCGAATTTTCCAGGACGTCCTGTCCGTCATCCGGAACATCAATGAGAACCTGGGGACCGCAATCCTTCTCGTCGAACAGAACGTCAAGGCGGCCTTCAAGCTCAGCAACCGTGTTTACGTCATGAAGTCGGGGCGTATCTTCTTCGAGGAAACCGGGGCAGAGCTGCTGAAGAGGGATGAATGGTGGGATCTGTTTTAGAGTTTCCACCCAGAAACGACCTTTTTTCTCAATCTCGGCGTCAATCGACAGTTTATGCTGGTGCGACCTACGTGGTACGCCTCCGCGCAAACCTGGATTTCCTCGATCTTGCGAAAAATCGCACGTTTCCAAATCGGAAACTGAACACACAAACTGAATTTCAGAAAGAAAAAATTACCGGGAGGCGGTCATGAGGATGCCTGAACATGAGGAGCTGGCCGAGAGACTGAACGGAAATCCTGATTTTGCCTCCTCCGGAAAATTTTTCGACGGGATCGTGCTGCTGCGCATCGGGGATCGAAGCCTCTGGATCAAGGTTTTCATGGGAGAGGCGATACGGGTTTCCGAAGAAGCGTTTCCTTTCGGATTCACCTTCGCCGTCTCCGGCGACCCGGAAGGCTGGAGATTTGCCCTGCCCGGGGATAGAAACCGTTTCCGGGAGGCTCTGTACAGCAAAAGGCTGCAGGTCGAGGGGAATACCCTTGAGTTCTCTCGGATGACCAGGATGATGCATGGTCTGACGGAGGTGCTTCGAAAGAAGATTTCCGATGGCCGGATGTCTTTGGAGGATTGATATGGAAGAGATCACGGGCCGTTACCTGGATGTTTCCGGCCACAGGTTGTATATGGATACGGCCGGCGGGGAAGGGAGCAGGCCGATCATATTCATTCATACCGCCGGTCAACACGCGATCCAGTGGCGCTTCGTTCTCCCCTTGTTCGCCCGCAAGGATTATTTCTGCGTCGCCCCTGATCTCCCGGGGCACGGCAAATCACTGGTCCGGAATTTCGAACCACTGACGAGCGTTCATGCCTTCGCGGAAGTCATCTGGGAAATGATCCGAAAAATGGGGTTGGAGAAACCTGTCGTGATCGGGTGCTCCATCGGGGGCGATATCGTGCTCGATCTGGCCGTGAATCATTCAAGCCAGCTGTCGGGAGTGGTGGCTTGTGAAGGGGCGGTTCGGACTCCCACCCTTTCTCCCGGAGTCATTCAACAGGGCCTGGAGGATTCGGGGACGCCGAGTTTCGGCGACCAGGGGTTTTTCATGGGGCTGTCCCTCTGTGGTTCCGAGGCGGATCCGGAGCGTGTGCGGGAAATCACTTTCACCCGGCGGACGGGGGATCCCAGAGTTTACAACAGCGACCTGAAGGGCTGGATCACTCATGATATCCGTTCTCGGATGCAGGAGATCTCCTGCCCCGTTCTGATCGTCTGGGGAAAAGACGATTATCTGATGCCTTATGAACTGGTCGAGGAGACGGTCCGGGGCATTCCGGGCGCCCGGCTGGCCGTCATGGAAGGAATTGGACATTATCCCCACATCGAGGCGCCCGACTTCAGTAAAAGAATTGAAACCTTCATCGATTCTCTGGAATAAACGGAAAGGGCGGCGGAAATGGATTTGGACAAAAAGGTTCTTTATATCGTCAAATCAACGGTTAGCGACGAAAATGCCGAAACTTTCAATCGGTGGTATCATGAAAAGCATATACCGGAAATGCTGGAGCGCTCCGGATGTCGCCTCGCTCAAAGATTTCAGGCTTTGGAAGCCGAGGACCGATTCGTGTATATGGCCATCTATGAATTCGAAAATTCCGAAGCATTCAAGAAGTACCAGTCGAGCCCTCAAAAACTGGATCTGGTTAAGGATTTCCGCGACAACTTCGGAGAGGTCGCGGAATTGAAAGGTTCTTCCTGGGTACAGATCCATCCCTGATCATCCACTCCCTGAAGGAGTAAACTTTCATGGATCAGCAGGAAAAGACGAATATCAGGTATGACATCCTTCTGAAGGATGGGGTGATCGTCGATCCTTCACAAGGGCTTCACAAGAAAGCTTCCGTCGCCCTGAAGGATGGAAAAATCGCAGCCATCGGCGAGAACTTATCGGAAGACGACGCACTGAGCACATTCGAGCTGCAGGGGAAGATCGTCACTCCCGGGCTGATCGACCTCCATTGCCATGTGGATTCTGATTTCTCCTTTCTCGGCCTTCCGGCAGATGAGATAGGAATAGAAACAGGGTCGACCCTCGTCTGTGATGCCGGTACGGCGGGATTTTCCAACTTCCGGATGTTCAGGACCAACCTGGAAAATAAAAAACCGAAGACGGAGGTCTTCTGCTTTCTGAACCTGGCCCGGACCGGCATGATCAGCCTGCCGGAAATCCGCTCCGTAGAAGATTTCGACGTCAAGCGGAGCCGGGATGTCATTGAAGAAAACAGAGACCTGATCAAGGGGGTTAAGATCCGCGCCGTGGAGCCTCTGGCGAAGGGGGTGGGACTTCGCGCCGTAGAGGACGCCAAGCGATTGGCGGAGTCGGTCGGCCTTCCCCTCATGCTGCATGTCGGAGAGAGCCGGCCCAGAAAAGGTGAGAGGGATCCCCTTGACCAGTTCAGCCGGGAGGCGGTTTCGATGCTGGGGAAAGGCGATATCCTGAGCCATTATCTCACCTGGGAGCCGGGAAGAATGATCCTGGAGGATGGCGCCGTTTATCCTGAGCTTCCGGAGGCGAAGAAACGGGGAGTGATCCTCGATGCCTGCCATGGCCTGAACCATTTCTGCTTTGACGTGGTGCGGCATGCCATTGAACAGGGTCTGATTCCGACGGTGATCAGTTCCGATCTGGCCAGTATCGTGAAACCGACCGCGCAGTCCCTTCCGGTGATCATGTCAAAGTTAATCAATCTGGGTCTAAGCCTGGACCAGGTGGTGGAGATGACCACGATCAACCCGGCGAAGGCGCTGAATGAAGAGGCCAACCGGGGAAGCCTGAAGCCCGGAAAGACGGCCGACATCACCATCATGGAACTTGTTGAGGGACGGTTTCGATTCATCGACCGCCGAGGCGGCGACTTCATGACCGGAGACCGGCTTCTGGAGGCGCGGATGGTCTTCAAGTCCGGCCATCCACATCCGGCGTGGTCCCGCTATCATATCCCCAGGTATGATTCCTTGTAAGTGGAAATAGAAATTCCGGGCACGAGGGGGAAAGAAAAAAAAGAAGGAGTGGCAGCAGGTTGAATGGCAGGGGGACTAATTTTTTCCACCCACATCAGAAAAGGAGAAAGTGATGAGACAGGTAAAATGTATGGCGGCAGTTTTCATCATTCTTGCCCTGTTGGCGCCTGGAGCCTTTGCGGAAAACAAGACCTTCCCCATCGGCGCTTTCTGGGCGATGACCGGTCCCCAGGCGTATTACGGCCGGGTGATGAGTCAGGGCGCACGAACAGGGATTGAGCACGTCAATCAGGCCGGAGGGGTGGCCGGTTACAATCTGGATCTGATCATTACCGACTTCAAGAATGTGGACACCAATCTGGCGGTGTCCGGAGTCAGGAAAATGATCGATGTGGACAAGATTCCGGTGGTGCTGGCTTCCTTCAGCGCGACCAGTCTCGCCGTTCAGCCGATCTGCTCCAAAAATGAAGTGCTGATGCTCAATGGCGGCGGATACAGCCCCATGCTCGCCAACAAGGCCTTCCTTTATAACACCCGCATGTCGCAGGACCAGATGATGCCCGGTCTTCTGAAATTCTACTGGGATCAGGGAATTCGAAAACTGGCGGTTATTTACATGTCAGACCCGGCTGGAGAAGTGCCTGCGAATGAAGTCATTAAACCGCTGTGGACCAGTTGGGGCGGAGAGGTCGTGGCCCTGGCGCCGCATCAGCCGGGCCTTACCGATTTCAGCACTTACATGGCACGGATACGGGCGAAACAGCCCGATGCGATCATCGACATTTCAACGGGACTTGATGTGCCCTACATCGTGAAAGCCGCTCGGGAAATGGGCATGAATATGCCCATGTCCGTTCCTGAATGGAGCGATGACTATCAAGCCGTCGCGGGGCAGCACAGTCAGAACGTGTATGTTGCCGTCGAGCAGTTCAATCCCGATATCGACGATCCGCTGACCCAGAAGTTCGTCAACGATTACACCAAAAAGTGGAATGAAAAACCCGATTTCTATGCCGCCAACTACTACGATGCAACCGCCAACATCATTCCGGAGCTGATGCGGAGGGTGGAGGCAAAGGGCGGAGATCCCATGAGCGGCAAGGCGCTGAACGATGCGATCTGGGAAAATCCGACCTTCAAGACGGTTTTCGGCGGCGACTTGACCCTGAGCAGGGACGGGACGGTTGTTAAGCCGCTGGCGATCTACAAAATCGAGAACGGAAAACAGGTATTTATCCAGAACGTGAAACCGGCTGAAGTGAAAACGATGGAACGCCAGAAGAAGTAATTGCCAGGAGGATGTCGAACTATCCGGGGCCGGCTCATGGATAGTCCGACACCCTCCTAGATTCAAAAAAAATCGCCCGGCGGGTTCCTTCTCCAGGAAATCTTCCGGGCGATTTTTTTTTGAATAAAGTCTCTCGGCGGGAATGACGCTTGCCTGAAGGTCAGGTGGGTCTTACGTTGCGCCGGGCCAGCTGCCGCTCGCGATAAAAAATAAAAAGACCGCTGCCGACGATGACGGCGGCGCCGAGGTAGGTTCCGGGATCGGGATATTCCCCGAAAAAAATAATACCCGAAAGGGTGGCCCAGACGAGATTGGCGTAGCCGAAGGGGGTGATCGTGGCGGCCTGGGTGGACTGGAAGGCCTTGATCAGGCTGAAATGTCCGACGCCGCCCAGAATTCCCGTGAGAGCCATCAGAAGCCATCCCTTGAGGTCCGGGGTAATCCAGAAAAAGGGCGCGACAAAGCTCGCCGCCAGGGTGCCGACCAGGGCCGTATACATAAGCGTGGTCAGGGGCCCATCGCTCTGGCTGAGCATGCGGGTGGTGATCTGGTAGAGAGCATAGACGCAGGCGGCGCCAAAGGGCAGCAACGAAGCAAGCATCAGCATATTGCCGCCGGGACGCAGGATGATCAGCGCTCCTCCGAATCCCACGAAAACGCCAATCCAGCGGGGAAGGCCCACCCGCTCCCCAAGCAACGGAACGGAAAACGCCGTGACGATGATCGGGGTGACGAACATGATGGCGCTGGCCTCGGCAATGGGAACGTAACGAAGTCCGGTGAAGAAAAGCGCCGTGGTACCGAGCAGAAGCAGGGATCGCACCAGCTGAACGCCCAACCGCCTGGTTTTAATGACCGTGGGTATCCGTCCTCTCAGGAGGAGCAGAAGAAACAGCATATGAAACATGTAACGGGCCCAGACCATCTGCGGCACCGGGTAGGTCTGAACCAGATATTTTACGGTGGAATCCAGGCTCACGAACAGAAGGGTGGCGAACAGCATCCAGAATATGCCGAAATATCCGGAAAAATTGGTCGCCCGCCCGGTCAGATTGCCGATTCTGTTCTTGAGATGAAGAAAGGAAAACGAAAAGCTGGAGGTATTCATCGGGAGGTCATTGAAGTCCTTGAAGTTGGGTGAACGGTGTTCTTTTCCGAGGCGATAAAACTTTCGACTATGGACAGCATTCAGCTAGGACTATATCATTTTTCCTGTTGCAACGACAAATATTTGAAGGAAAAAACGCTTTTTAAAAAATGGAAATCCTCGGGAATGGGTATGGAATCGACCTGGATCTCTCTTCAGGGGGAAACGCTACGCTTGACCAGGAGCGTAATTTGGGAAATACCTTGACACTTTCCGGCCAAAACGGGAAGATTTCGGGAGAAATTCCCCATCAAATCCGTCGTGCCTTTTAGAGGATAGTCCATGACCCCCAGCGAAGAGATCAACACCATTGATCCACCCACCCCCGCTTCGCAACTTTTGAGCCGCAAGGTTCTGGAAACGAATCCGGAGACAGGAGAGGTAAAGCTCTCCTTTTTCGCCCGTCCGGAATTCGCGAACCGCCATGGGACCGTTTCGGGCGGGAATATCTCCGCCATGCTCGATTCGACCACGGCCATTCCCGCTTACGTTCTCCTGCCGAAGGAATTCACCGCCGTGACCAAAGAACTGACGGTCGCTTTTCTCCGTCCCGCCCCCCTTGGCCCCTTGTTCGCCACCGCCCGTCTGATCGAACGAAACGAGCGGGAGGCCCGCACCGAAGGGGAACTGCTGGACCCCGAAGGAAATGTTCTGGCGAGAGGGAAGGCCGTCATGAGGATTCTCCGACGGACGATAAAATGAGGCCCTAAGAGCATGGTACCGGTCGCACAGATGCTTTTCAGAAGTGATACCAGGATGAAGAGAAATGCCTCTGGATGAAAAATTAATCGAACAACTGCGCCGGGTTTTGAGCGCGGTTGAGCAGATTCTGCCCCGGCCCGTTCCACCGATAGACTGGCAGGAGTGTCTGGCGGCCAACTGGCGCAGGCATTCGCTGGCGGGATACCTCGAACCGCTTGCGGCCATCGACCCGATCCGACTCACGGACCTGCTCGGCATCGAAGAGCAAAAACAGCTTATCGAGGAGAATACCCGCCAGTTTCTGGAGGGCTACCCGGCCAACAATGTTCTGCTGTGGGGATCCCGCGGCACCGGCAAATCCTCTCTGATTCGAGCACTGCTCAACACTTATGGTCAGAAGGGTTTGCGCATCATCCAGGTTGACAAGGACGATCTTCCCTCTCTCCCGGATATTTTCAATCAGATCGCCGGGGACTCCCGATACTTCATCATTTTCTGTGATGATCTTTCTTTCGAGCCCGGGGAGAAGAGCTACAAGGTTCTGAAAAGCGCCCTGGACGGCTCCGTGTATGCCGCGCCTCAAAATGCCCTGATTTACGTGACGTCCAATCGTCGTCACCTGCTTCCAGAATACCCGACCGACAATCTGGGCTCAAAAATGGTGAACAACGAAATTCATCACGGAGAGGGGATCGAGGAAAAAATCTCCCTGTCCGACCGCTTCGGTCTCTGGGTAGCGTTTCACATCTTCACCCAAGATCAGTATCTGGAGGTGGTGCGCAGGTGTATCGACAAACTCGCCGGGGAAAACAATCTGAACCTTTCCTGGACTCCCGAAGTACAGCAAGCCGCCATCGCCTGGTCGCACGAAAAGAGCAAGAGGTGCGGCCGAACCGCCCTGCAGTTCGCCCGAAAATGGGTGGGAAAGGCACTTCTGGCCGCCTCCTCATCTCCTCAACTGCGAAGGCGCACGAGTAACGACAAATGAGAAGCCTTGAATTGTATTATCAGCTTCTGGACAGGGTGGATCATTTTTGTGCCAGTGTCCGGGATCGTTTTCCGCAGCAGATGGCCTGCCGGCGAGGCTGCGACTCTTGCTGCACCCATATCGGGGTCATGGCGGTGGAGGCGATTTCCCTGGCTCTGGCCGTGGCCGCTCTGCCGGATGCCGAGGCGAAGAAACTCCGCACCCGGGCACGCCGCATGCGAAAGGGAAAGAACTGTCCACTGCTGGATGAAGGCGCATGCCTTCTTTACGCAGTACGCCCCATCATCTGCCGCACCCAGGGCCTTCCCCTTCTCCTGGCAGAAGATGGCCGGAAACGCGTCGATCACTGTCCCTTGAACTTCAGAGGACTCGACTCCCTGCCGGGAGAGACGGTTCTCAACCTTGAGAACCTCAACCAGAGCCTCGTTGCCGTCAATCTCCACTGGCTCGGCGAGTTGAGCCAGGCCGCTTCCGGCTTCCCCGAGCGTATTGCGGTAGCCGAAGCCCTGCTGCTTGAGGTGGATGCTAGAGCGCCAAACGCGTCATCCGAAACAGCAGTCTCCGATAATCCGGATTTCTCTTTTCCCCATTTCCCTTCAGAAACTTGAAAATTCATAAATCCGGTCCATTGGCCGCGGATGCATACTGAGTGCATGCAGGCCAAACCCGATGCAAACTTCACTGGATCTTAGTCTAAAGTCTTATCCGCGTTTATCTGCGGCTGAGTAAACGGTCGGTATTGCATTTATAAGCGGCTCTTGAGGCGCAGGATTCGCTGGTACGATTCATCGATGCGCATTTCACTGATGGCGCCGGTCCGCACCAGATCCCGAATTATGGCGACGGCCTTGGGAACGATCTCTTGGTCGTATTGCAGGTTGTTGCCGAAGACAAGGATATCCACGCCCGCCTCGATAGCCTTGCGGATCGCCGTCTGCAGCCCGTAAAGGTCGGCGATGGCTCCCATCTGCATGTCGTCCGAAATAACGACGCCGTCAAAGCCCAACTCCTTGCGCAAAATACCGACAATGATATTTCGCGAGAGAGTGGCGGGATATTCCTTATCGAGCCGGGCATTGAAGACATGGGCGGTCATGACGGCGTCGGCTTCTCCCGCCTGTATGATCCGGGCGTAGGGCTCGAGTTCGCTTCGCGTCCAGGTGTCGGTGACATCGGTGAAGCCCAGGTGCGAGTCGGCTCGGGAGCTGCCGTGGCCCGGGAAATGCTTGAGGGTGGTCAGCACGCCCTGACGGTGATGCGCCCCAATGAATGCCAGGGCGTGACGGGTCACCCTCTCCGGGTCGGCCGAGAAACAGCGATCCAGCCCCGCGATGACCGGATTCTCGGGATTGGCGCAGAGATCGACCACGGGCGCCAGGTTGAAGTTGATGCCGAGATCGGCCAGGGTGGAGGCCATCCGGCCGCTCCGCAGGGCCGTAGTCTCCGGATTTTCAATCCGCCCCAGTTCGCCGTGGGATACCGTCGGCGGAAAGCCGTGGCGTTCCTTGAGCCGTGCGACGCGGCCGCCTTCCTGGTCGACGGCGACCAGCAGTGGCGATGCTGAAGCCGCCTTCAGGGAGGCGACAAGCGCCTCGACCTGTTCCGGCGATTCGATGTTGCGCACCGCTTGCCTTTTAATTACATCGTAGTCGAACAGAATGACGCCGCCCAGATTGTGCCGGCCGATGTCGCGGACAATGAAATGGCTCTCGTTCACCGCCATCCCCCGGAAGCCGACCATCAGCATCTGGCCGATTTTCGCCTCCAGAGCCACCAGATCCTCTCTGGCCCGCACCTTCGGGGAGGAATTGGCGCAGGCGAAAAGAAGGATCAGCATCAGCACGATCAGGGTTAACATTCTGGCGGAAGGTATTACGGGACAAGAAAACACCATATAAAAACGTCTCCTGAATTCGGATGCTTTGATCCAAAAGCAAAGCCGTGAGGTGGAGATTTTTGCGCGCCATCAAATCTGCTTGACGACAAAACACAGCCCGGCAACGCCCCCCACCACACAACCCGCTCCAATGACTGTCGATCCGAAGAAGACCTGCCCCATCCCGGACAGCAGTGCGAGAATGGAGATGGCGCTGAGGGCCGCATAAACGACTCCCGGCAGCAGGGATGGCCTTTTTTCTCCCGGTGAAACGAAACGCTTCCAGCCCGGCCCGCCCGGCTTTACCCTGTCATAAAAAGTCTGCAGGGTTTTTTCGTCGGCAGGAGCGGTTGAAAAAGTAGCCGCAATCCAGATGATGGTTGAAAAAACAGTGGTGAAGATCATCTTCGCGGCAAATCCATCGAATCCGATAATCGGTGCAAGAAAACTGCCGACGGCCGCACCGCTCATGGCGGCGATTTCGCTCCAGGCATTGATTCGCCACCAGAACCATCGGAGCATATAGACCAGCCCGGTGCCGGCGCCGATGGAAAGAATTGCTTCCCATCCGCCCTTCACCGAGTCGAAGAGATACGAGACGCCGATCGCAACGAGCATCATGAGCAGGGTGGAAATTCTGGACACGAAGACGTAATGCTTCTGCGCTTTTTCCGGAGAATCGAAATCCGAGTCAGGTTTCAGAAACGGTTTATAGAAATCATTCACCACATAAGAGGCGCCCCAGTTCAGGTGAGTGGATACCGTGGAAACGAAAGCGGCTAAAAAGGAAACGGAGAGCAGACCCAGAAGCCCCGCTGGCAGGAGTTCGAGCATCAGCAGGGGATAGCCCGATTCCGGATCATCCAGGCCAGGATAGACGACCATGGCCACCAGGCCCACCAGGATCCAGGGCCAGGGCCGCAGCGCATAATGGGCGACGTTAAACAGCAGGGTGCCGCCGACTGCATTGCGCTCATCTTTGGCGGAGAACATTCTCTGGGCGATATAACCTCCGCCTCCAGGTTCCGCGCCCGGATACCAGGACGCCCACCACATCATCCCGACCCAGACCAGGACTGTCGCGATGGCGATTTCCGGTTTATTGAAGGGATTGAGGGAGAGCATGGCGTGCCCGGAGCCGAAAAGGTCGGACATTTCGGCCTTGAGCTGATTGAGCCCTCCTATATGGGATACCGCGTAATACGCCAGAAGAATAGATCCCCCCATGGCGATGATGAACTGGATGAAATCGGTGATGATAACGCCCCATAAACCGGAAAATGAGATGTAAACCCCGATAAGAAGATACAGAAGAAGAATGATGGCCCACTGTTCGGCGCCTGTAAGGATGGTGAGGACCTTCGCCATTCCCACCGTCACCCAGCCAAGAATAATGCAGTTGATGGGAAAGGCCAGATAAAGGGCGCGAAATCCCCGCAGCAGTTTTGCGGGCCGTCCGGAATAACGGATAGAGATAAACTCCACATCGGTGATGACGTCGGCGCGCTTCCACAATTTTGCATAAAGAAATACGGTGATCAGGCCGGAAAACATGAAATTCCACCATATCCAGTTGCCTGCTATGCCGTCGCTTGCGGTGATGCCCGTTACCGCAAGAGGAGTGTCCGCGGCAAAGGTTGTCGCCACCATCGAGGTTCCGATGAGCCACCACGGCAGGTTTTTCCCTCCGGTAAAATAATCCTCGAGGTTTTCCTGTCCCCTTTTCCGCGCCAGGGCGCCGACAATAATCATGACGGCGAAATAGGCGGCGATAACGGTATAATCCAATGAATTAAAAGGCATGGACAGCTTCCTCTGTCATGAAATCGGAGAGCCTGTGTTGGATGTGAACAGTCGATCGAGTGCGCGGATCCGTTGCGCCTTTTCCGGGTCCTTTGCCTATGAATAATCGAAACTACTTAGTTTTCGTCCGGAAACGGCCCTTTTCCGCAATCTCAGCGTCAATCCGCGGATTTGATTGTGCGGCGTAAAGTACTACGCCTCCGCTCAAATCCTTGATTTCCTTGACCTTGCGAAAAATTGCTCTTTTCCAGATCGAAAACTGCATTTGTGCTTCCCATGGTTTCCGGACGAAAACTACTTAAAGCAGCAGGGCGGCAACCGCCCCGGTCATGCAGGTTGCGAGGGTTCCCGCCAGCAGGGAGCGGAACCCCAGGGCCACGATTTCCTGGTGGCGCTGGGGCGCCATGGCCCCCATCCCTCCGATCATGATTCCCAGGCTGCCGGGGTTGGCGAATCCGCACAGGGCATAGCTCATGATGATCAGGCTTCTGTCGCTGAGGAGCCCGGTCTGGAGCTGCGCCATCTGCAGATAGGCGACAAACTCGTTGACCACCGTCTTGATGCCGAGAAGAGAGCCGGCCGTCAACGCCTCACGCCAGGGGATCCCGATCAGCCAGGCCACGGGAGCGAACACGAAACCCGCCAGCTTCTGCAGGGTCAGGGATTCGGAGGCCCCAGGCAGGGCGCCCAGCATCAGATTGATGAGCTTGACCAGAGCGACCATGACGATGAGCATGGCGATGATCTGGATCAGCAGTCGCGCCCCCTGCACCGTGCCCTGGGTGATCGCGTCCATGCTGCTGTTGACGCACTTGTCCTGCAGCAGCTCGCCGTTTGTGACAGGTCCCCGTTCGGGGATCATCACCTTGGCGATCACAACCGCCGCCGGCGCGCTGATCAGGGAGGCGGTCAGAATATGCCCCATGACGTTGGGAATGATCCCCCCGAGAATGGTGGCGTAGAGCACCATCACCGTTCCGGCGACGGTGGCCATGCCGCAGGTCATAAGCGAGAACAGTTCGCTTCGGGTCATCTTCTGCAGATAAGGGCGGATGAACAGGGGGGATTCCACCATTCCGACAAAGATATTGGCGGCCACCCCGAGACTTTCGGCCCCGCCCAGAGAAAAGCTTTTTCGCAGGCACAGAGAGAAGAGGTGGACGATGCGCGGCAGAATTTTCCAGTAGAACAGCAGAGAGGAAAGGGCGCTGATCAGAAGGACCATCGGCAGACCCCGAAAAGCCAGGATGTACGTGGAACCTGGAAAAGGTTCCTCAAAGGGAAGCGCACCGCCTCCGAGATAGCCGAAGACCATGGAGGTGCCGGCTTTCGTCGCCTCCTCCAGAGCGAGAACGGCGGAGTTGAGCCACAGGAAAACGGATTGAAAAAGCGGCAGGTTCAGAAGGAGAAAAGCGATCAGAAACTGGAGGGCGAGGCCCATTGCAACCAGTTTCCAGGGAAACCGTCGCTTGTCCTCGCTGAAGATCCACGCGATAAATATGAAGGAAAAAAGGCCCAAAACACTTTGCCCCATCGTCACTTCCTTCCATCCATAAAATTTCAGAACATAGAGGCCGATGATGTGCCGAACAGGTTTAAAGAAATCGACCGTACAAGGGAGCGTTTCGCTTCAAACTCCGGACCATCTCCGGGGATTCCGATAAAAACGAGAAATCTTCGAAATCAAAACCGGGAGCGACGGTACATCCCATCAGGCTGTAATCCCCCGTCGATTCGGCGGACTGGAAAAGACGGCCTTGGACGATCCCGGTATAGGAATTCTCCAGACCCAGTAGTTCTTCCCGGGCTGTCGTGCCATCGAAGGTCACGAGTCGAAGGGCGGAGCCTTCATAAAAATTCCAGATTTCATCATGCCGGACCTGATGGAACCGACTGATCTGTCCCCGCGTCAGCAGGAAGTAGATGTGCGTCATCGCATTCCGCTCGGCGGTCACGACGGAGGATTTCACCGGCATTGGAGACCGGTAGACTTCCCGATAGAAACCCCCTTCCGGATGGGGGATCAGGTCGTACCTTTCAATCAGCTGCCGCATGGCTTTCATCCTTGTTCTCCCGTGCTTCGTCGGAAAGAATATTCATGCTTTGGACACGATCGCGCAGATTACCGATCCCGAGGAAAAGACCATCCACTTCCGATCCGGGTAGGAATCCCGGTCGACCTGACGGAGCAATTCCTGAAGTCGCTCCGCTCCAGCAGGGCGAAGGTTTTCGGCATATGCCACCTCTTCGCCAATCCAGTCGAAGGGTCTATTTGTACTCTCGAGAGGCGCCTCGGTGTGCCAGGCAAGGAAGAACCGCTCCAGAAATTCTTCGGCCATGTCCTGTTGCCGCTCGAAAGCAATGAGCGGCTGACGGGCTGTTGCCGGATCGAGATAAGCGAGCGGCTCCTGCGGCATCCGCTCCAGATCCAGAATCTCCCTGTTCGACAGGTCTGGCAGACAACCCGCCATCAGAAGCAGCAACAAAAAAAAGCCGCCATCCAAATAGTTTTTGGCCGCTGTTTTTCATCGATAAAGGCCTTTCCCCTTGGCCTTTTTGAT
Source organism: Desulfuromonadales bacterium (assembly GCA_024636295.1). Taxonomy (GTDB): domain Bacteria; phylum Desulfobacterota; class Desulfuromonadia; order Desulfuromonadales; family JAGXHI01; genus JAGXHI01. The sequence goes on along the minus strand of JAGXHI010000032.1, from coordinate 15,641 downwards.
GAGCAATCCCGCTTCATCAAGGTCCAGCCGTCGCTTCTCGCTCAATAGAACCGCGAAATCTTCAGCCGGCAGCGGTTTGCTGAAGAGATAACCCTGATACATGTCGCAGCCGTTGGTGGCGAGAAAAGAAAGTTGCTCTTTGGTTTCGACCCCCTCGGCAACGGCGGTCAGACCGAGGTTGTGGGCGATGTCGATGACGCTGGAGACGACGGAGGCGCCGCTGGCATCGACGGACGCATCGCGAATAAAGGTGCGGTCGATCTTCAGGCTGTCGACGGGGAAGCGTCGAAGGTAGTTGAGGCTGGAATATCCGGTGCCGAAATCGTCCAGGCTCAATCCGATGCCCAGTGTCTTCAGACTCCGCATGACTTTTTCCGCTTCTTCCCGATCGTCCATGACCATGCTCTCGGTCAGCTCCAGATCCAGAAACCGCGGGTCAAGATCGAACTCCTGCAGAAATTTCACGACCAGCTGCGGCAGGTTTCCGCTGCGGAATTGCCGTGCACTGAGATTGACAGCAACGCTCAGCGGCCCCAGACCCTGCTCCTGCCAGGTTTTGATCTGCCGACACGCTTCCCTCATGACCCAGGCGCCAAGAGGCACGATCAATCCGGTCTCTTCGGCCAGGGGGATGAAATCGTCGGGGGATATCATCCCCCGTTTCGGATGGCGCCAGCGGACCAGCGCCTCGCAACCGACGACCCGATCTCCGGATATGTCGATCTTCGGTTGGTAGTGCAGACAGAATTCCTCGCGCGCCAGGGCCTGGCGCAGGTCGCCTTCGAGTTCCAATATCGCAAGAGCGCTTCGATTCATTTCCGCGGAATAAAAGGCAAAACTGCCGCGGTCTTTCCTTTTGGCCCGGTACATGGCCATGTCCGCATTGCGGATCAGAGTCGGCCCGTTATCGCTGTCCCGGGGATAGATGCTGACGCCGAGGCTGGCGGTTACCGTAATCTCACGCTCGTCAATCCGGTAGGGCGAATTCAGGCGATCAAGAATTTTACTCGCCACAAGAGCCACATCCTCCTCGGTGGCTACCTCGGTCAGCAGGACGACAAATTCGTCTCCGCCCAAACGGGCGACGCTATCGGCCTCCCGTACGCTCTGCAGCAGGCGCTGGGCTATGGCGCTCAGCAACAGATCGCCGAAGCCGTGGCCGAGACTGTCATTGATGACCTTGAAGCGGTCGAGGTCGAGCAACAATACCGCGACCAGGCGACTGGACCGGCGGGCATAATGGATGGACTGCGCCAGCCGGTCCAGCAACAACGCACGGTTGGCCAGCCCGGTCAGATCATCGTGGGTCGCCAGGTGCTTTAGTTGCTTCTCATAACTCTTTTGCTCCGTGATATCCCTGAAGAGGATGGCGACATTATGCTTGCCGGGAGCCTTGATGCGAAAGGCGTAAGAATCATAATAGCGTCCCAGCACCCTGGCCTGGTTCTGAAATCGTGCCGGCTCGCCCGTCCGGGCCACCCGTCCGCAAATTTCGAACCAGAAACCCTCACTCTCCGGGACGATTTCACGCATGCGCCGGCCGACCGGTTCGGCGATGCCCGTATGAGCCTCGAATACGCCATTGATCTCCAGGAAAATGCAATCGACAGGAGTATCCTTTTCATCAAAAATCATTTCGACGATGCAGAAGGCTTCGTCAATGGACTCGAATAGCGATTGGTAGAGTTTTTCACTCTCTCGCAGGGCCAGTTCGGCTTTTGCGCGATCCCGGAGCAGGTTCCATTCCCGGTAAGCTCCGTATACGGCCTGGGGCATTCGCATGAAAGTTTCAGCGGATTTGACGAAATAATCGAAGGCGCCGGCCTTCATGGCTTCGACGGCCAGCTCCTCGCTGCCGTAGGCGGTCATGATCAGCATCGGGAAGGATTTCTCCGCCGCGGCGTCATTCAAAACGTTTGTGGCGCGGCCGTCGGGCAGATTCATGTCCATGAGGACGATATCGGGCGGGTCGTTTGTCACGAAATGCCGATATTCCCGCAGCGTGCCGACCACCTGTATCCGGATGCCGGGACGTTCCTTGTGGAAGGCCCGGCGGATGGCTTCGGCGTGCGCCGTTTCGTCTTCAACGACAAGGATGCTGGTCAGATCTTTTTTCACGAAACCCTCCTTGCCCCTAGAGCGGTTTTTGGTTCCATACTATCCAGTAATAACCCAAGGTTCGGATCAAATCGGAAAATTTATCAAAATCCAAGGGTTTGACCAGATAACTGTTGGCCTGGCAATCGTAGGCCCTGGCAATATCCGATTCGGCCGCCGACGTCGTCAGGATCACCACGGGAATGCGGGCGAGGGCGGGATCTTTTTTAACCTTCTTGAGGACCTCCAGACCGTCGATTTTGGGCATGCGCAGGTCGAGCAGAATCAGACCGGGTTTAGGCGATCGCTCAGGATGGCTGTAGTCATTACGTCGGTAGAGGTAATCGAGGGCCTCCTGACCATCCGAAACATGTTCCAGGCGATTGGCTATCCGGGAACTCTCCATATTCCTGCGCACGATCTCGGCATGGGCCAGGTCATCTTCCGCCAGCAATACGACAATCGGTTCGCTTTTCATCGATGAGCGTCTCCTTGTTCGTTAATGGCTGCAGGGAGGGTGAACCTGAATCGGCTCCCCGCTGCAGGGCCTTTCGATTCCACCCAGATCCGTCCTTTTTTTATTTCCACGATCCTCTTGACCAGCGCCAGTCCGAGCCCCGAGCCCTCCATCCCGGGGTTGAGCTGGTCGAACAGACCGAAAATCTTGTCATGATACCGAGGATCGATGCCGATACCGTTGTCAAGGACATGAAAAACAGGACCTTGGGGGGTCTGCTCCAGGCCGACCTCGATAAGGGCCGGGCCTTGTGGATTTCGATATTTGATGGCATTGTCCAGCAGGTTCTGCCAGATCACCACCAGGCGTCCCCGGTCGCCATGAAACATCACGGGAGCATCGGCAATCCGCACCGTGACGCCATGCTCTGCCGCGGAACCGGCCACCATGGCCAAGGCGTCATCCACCACGGCGCGAAAAGAAATGCTCTCAGGTGGAGCAATGACATGGTCGACCCGGATAATTTCAATCAGATCACTCAACAGTCGTCCCATAGTGTCCACGGCCGTGTGCATGAAATGCAGATCTTTCCGGACCTTCTCCTGGTCCCCCGAGGCCATATCCTTTTCCAGAAAACCGAGAAAGGTCTTCAGTGTGACCAAAGGACTTTTGAAGTCATGGGAAATGGTGTAGGCGAAGCGTTCCAATTCCGAGTTTTTTTCATCCAGTTTGGCGTTTTTGGCCAGGATTTCAGCTTCCTTCCGTTTTCGCAGGACATTTTCCCGCCGCAGTTCTACGGTTCGCTTTCGTACCGTTGCCCGCAATGTCCACGACCAGAGAAGAGTACCGGCCAGCACCAGCAGAATGGGAATCAGAACAAAGAGGGAGCGCTGAAGGATTACCCAGAAAGAGATTTCGTGTTTTTCATAAATACCGAGCCATTTTGCGTAAATCTGTCGGTATTCGCCGGTGGCCCTGACGTTTGCCAGTCCCTCCAAGAAGTGCGCGAGGAGGTGATCTTTACCATTCGGCACCGCATAACAGTAATCGGGCGACCGAACCGAATAATCGGAAACCCGAAGGTTTTTCCATCCTCTTTTCTCGATCCAATAGAAGGCGGGGATCTTCGCGACCAGGGCGCAGTCCGCCTCGCCGGCGGCCAAACGGCGCAGAGCCTCTTCTTGCGTTTCGACGGGAATCAATTTTTCGGTATAACCCAGCTCAATGGCGGCATCATGCATGATGTCGCCCTTCATCACAAGGATCGATCTTCCGGCAAGTCCGGAGAGGCCCCGGGGCATTTCCGCGCCGGCCCTGACGATGATGGCATGATTGACGATCGCGTGCGCCGGCGAGAATTCGAAGACTTCCTCCCGCTCGGACGAGTAGAACATCCCCTGCACGATATCGATTTCGTTTCGTGTCAGAGCCTCGCGAATTTCTCCCCAGGGGCCGAGACGAAATGTCACATCCAGACCCATCTGTCGAGCGATCGCCCGGGTGAGTTCCACGTTGTAGCCAGCCGGTTTCCCGTTTTCATCCAGATATTCGAAAGGGGGATACTGGCTGTCGCCACCGACAACGATTTGTCTTCCGCCGGGATAACCGACTTCCAGGGGGGCAAACCATTTGACGTACAACCGCCGGAACGTCCCATTGGCAATGACGATGGACAGGCCTTCATTGAGGATGCCGAGGAGCTGTTTGTCGCCTTCGCGCACGGCGAAACAGAAGGATTGGACGAACTCCTCCAGCGGCGGACCGACCGTTCTCAGGTTGCGCAGGCCGGCTTTTTTCATCAGCTGCAGGGCGACCAGTTTCTGAATAATAACCGCATCATGTTTTCCCGCGGAAAGCTCGCGCAGAGCCTGATCGAAGGTCTCGGTGGTGACAATGTCCGCATTCAGTTCGATGCGGCGCACGAATTCCTCGGCGTTATCACCGTGCATGACCGCTATCTGACGGCCGGCGAGATCGGCCAGGTCATGAATCTCCGTTTCGTCATCGCGCACGACGATGGCGCCATGCATCGTCAGATAGGGGAAGGTGAAATCGAAGATCTGCTCGCGCTCCGGAGTTCGCCCGACCAGGGGAAGGACCTGGACCGCTCCCTCAACCAGGCTCTGCCGGACTTTATTCCAGGAATCGAGGTCGAAGGAGACTTCACGTCCCATTGCATTGAGCGCAGCCCGAAGGAGTTCCACGGAAAAACCATCGGCTTGGCCGTCTTCGGTCGCTATGCAATACGGGGGATAATCGTATTCGCTTGTGGCTTTGATGAGGATGGCATTTTCCGTCCGGGCGGCATCGGATTTCGGGGTCTCGGCAAATGTGGGACCGGGGCGGAAGAGAATCAAAATCAGTGAGATCAGCAGTACGACGCACACGTAGCCAGCCCGGTCTCCCTGTCTGCCCGGCTTGACGCCTTTGCACTCTCCCAGAAAAAAATTCGACGCCATCTCGAACCTGTTTCTCCTATGTTTCTTCGGCGATTAAAAAACCGGCCTTCTGAGAAAACTCAGGCGTCTGGACCCGCCGAATCTGGCCTTCAGGCGCTAGGGATAACAACAGAGAGGATGGATACGATCCATTCCCATCCAGTCAATTTGCTGCCGTTATCGCGCACATAAAAAACAGGGGTTTTATCCGTGACATCGACGCCTATTTCCAGGCGGGGGGTGGACTGATCGCCCATGAACTTGGCCGCGTTATCCACCAGGTTCTGCCAGATGTTCATCAGGCGCGGCCGGTCGCCGTGCAGGGTCAGATCGACCGGTTCGACCCGGACCTCGATGCCGCGATCTGCAAGGGTCCCCGCCGTCATCCTCAAGGCTTCCCGCGCCAGTTCCTGAAAGGATACGCGGATCGGCGGGTTGAAGCGGCGGTCGATGCGCGAGAGCTCCAGAAGTTCGTCCAGCAGCTGTTCCATTTTTTCAGCGGCTGAACGGATAAAACCGATATCCTTTGAAATTTCCTCGGAGCCTTTATCCCCCAGATCCTGTTCCAGAAAACCGAGAAAGGACTTGATCGTCACCACCGGACTTTTCAGATCGTGCGAAACGGTGTAGGTGAATCGCTCCAGGTCGCCGGTGCGCTCTTCCAATTCCCGGGTCCGGCGCAGGAGGGCTTCTTCCGCATGCTTGCGACCAGTGATATCATGCACCAGGGAGTAAATCAGCCGCTGGCCCGCAAATTGGAGAGTCCCGCCGTAAACTTCGACATCCCGAATCTCCCCACTGGCGAGACGATGGCGGGATTCGTAATTATGCCCCTTCGTCTGGAGCGGGGCCGGGGGAAGGATATCCACATTCGCAAGCGACAGTCTTCCGAATTCCGCGTTGCTGTACCCGTAAAAAGCGCACGCCGCAGGATTGGCGTCAACGATGCGATGGTCGTCGGGATCGCTGAGCAGCATCACCGCCTGATTGTCCTGGAAAAAGCTGTGGTAACGGGCTTCGCTTTGTCGCAAGGAGTGCTCGACCTCCCGGCGGTGGTCCAGTTGCTGACGCAAGCGTCTACGGGCGCCTTCGGTGAAAAAAAGGCCCAACAGCCAGATGCCGCCATAACCGAAGGCGATTCCATTCAGCGAGGCGAGAATTGCACTCCGGTATGGCGCCCAGGGAAGGGATACGCCGATGCCGCCCATGATGTCGCCGACCTCGTACCTCTGGAGGGAATGGCACTTGAGGCAGCTCTCCTCGGCGTGCAGGGGGCGCATCAGCCGAAGATATGTATCCCCGGAAATAGAAGCCAATGACGACCATTCCTCGGCGCCGGAGTCGAAGGCCCGCAGAGCGAGGATCTCCCAGGCGTCGGCGGCATTTTCGAGCCGCCGGGGATGCGGACTTGTGATGTGCCCGCGGCGACCGAAGAGGTTATCGCCCAGTTCATTGATTTGCCGTACCATGAAGTCCGGATTGATCAGGGTGAGCAATCGTCCCGATGGAGTGACGATGTCGCGCTCGGGAAACTGTGCCAGATAGGGATTGGGCTGGGTTTCGGCGGTCACCGGCACATAGACGCCCCCGTGACGTGCGGCCCATTGACGGAAACCCAGATCACTGCCGAAGCTGTGACGTGCGGCGCTTCGTGCTTCTTTCAGAACGGCCTGGTAGCTTTGATAGTAGTTCCATGAAGCCAGGGAGGCGATTAAAAGCGTCCAGAGAAGAACAATTCTGAAAAAGGAAATTCCCGTGGGTTCCGCCACGGGCTGCTCGGGCGTCGGAGACGTGGAACTCTTCGGTACAGGATCCTTCATGCCACCTCCGCGTTCTCGGGATTTCCCGTCATACCCTCTGCCGCTCATGGGATGGATATCACGCGGTTGCGCCCTCCGGCCTTGGCCTCATAGAGAGCGTCATCGGCGCGCTTGAGCAAGTCCTTCTCCTCTACGTCCGTCTCTCTCTCGACCTCCGGCGCCCAGGCGACGCCGAAGCTGGCGGTTACGTTTACAACCCTGCCGTCAGGCAAGGATAAAGGGTGGGACATGAAGGCCTGCCGCAGTCGGTCGGCAACCTCTTTCGCCTCTCTCAGGGGCGTGACGGGCAAAATGATCAAAAACTCCTCTCCGCCGAAGCGGCAGAGAACATCGCTTTCGCGACACAGGTTTTTGGTCGTGGCGGCAACGGACTGGAGAACCCGGTCGCCGGTCTCATGACCGAAAGCGTCGTTGATGCGCTTGAAGTGATCGAGATCGAACATGATGCAGGAAAGGGGCTTTCTTTCCCGGCGCATCCGCTCAATTTCGGCGTGCAGTCGTTCCATCAGGTAGCGCCGGTTCTTCAGCCCGGTCAGTTCATCGGTGATCGCCAGGTACCGCAGTTTCGTTTCGGCATCAATCAGTCGTTCACGCAGTCCATGGACCAATCGATAGATAATGGCCGCCAGGGCCAAGAAGGAGGCCAGGGCCAATCCGGCGATGAGGAACAGGTTCCTTTTTTGAGCGGCCTCGACCGCATCGATATTGAAGCCCACACTGATGCCACCGCGTACATCACCGATGCGATAACCCTGCCGGGCATGACAATCGAGGCAAGAGGCCTCAACGAACAGAGGGGCCATGTAGCGGAAAATGGCGCTGTCTTTTCGTCGCTCTTTGACGAAAGCCTCTTTCTTCGTATTTGGCTTCGAAAGAATGGAGCATATCTGATCTCTTTCGATGCCTGCGAGAAAGACGAAACACCGCCGCGACTGACGAGAGCCCTCTGGCCGACTACCACCGCTATTGCGGTCCCTTCCTGGGCCAGAATGATCCGGGGTGGCTTGGACGAGGGAGTCGGCCGGAGGAACATCGCGACAGGAACGATTCCAGGCAAACAACTCGCCGAGAATAGCAGGAATCGCGCCAATTTTGTCCAGGAGGTCTTATTGCTCGCAATGGAAGAAGAAAACATAATCGGAGGACGTTATATTTTGCGGCGATCCGATGTCAGAAATTTGGCATAAAGTCAAACCCTTAACAGCTGTCGAGCGCCCGAGTGAAAAGGAGAGAGCGAGCGGAAATCACATCCTTGCATTGGTTTCCGGACGAAAAGGCGGGGATAGGGGGAGGGTTTCAGGAGGGAAAACCTCTCATCCGCGAGTATGGCGACCTCGGCTTCAGGCCGACATTTTGTGTGTCGGTGTTGCGATGGACGAGTTCGGGGTTGTTCCGCGGCAAATCGGCTCCGAGGTTTTTCCCGGGCTTTCAGGAATGGGGATCCGGAAATCCCCCCTTCACGATGCGACCTTCCGGATCGATGAACTGAACCTGCCGGCGCGGGTAGACCGAAAGAAGTCGTTGGGCGTGTTCGGGCTTTTTCAGCTCAGCCGCGACTCGTGCGGTCAGTTCGCTCTTCCACTTCCGGCGCTCGCGGGCATGGACCAGATAACGGATAACCACATCCGTCCACGACTCGGTCATGGAAAGGAAGACTTCCGGTTCAGCGGCAATGCCTGATTCAAGATTCGCCCGGCGCAGAATATCCATATAACGGCTGGATGGCTCGACCATGTGCTCCCCCAGAAGCTCCCGGGCTACGCCGGACAGGACCACCATGCCGTAGCCCAGATCCGATTCGTTGGCGAGGGGTACCGCCAGCTCGTCCCACACGAAGGGAAAGTCGCGGGTGAGATTCACCACGGATCCGGTCAGGACCTCGTTGTTGGGAAAGGTGATCAGCCGTCCCGTCGGCTGTTCGGCCGGAACGAAGCCGGGCCGCCCCGGCGAGCCGATCTCCCATACCGTGGTGGTCAGGAAGTCGATTTTGTATACATCGCCAAAGACCTCCCCCACAGCCACCCGGTCCCCCACGCGGTAATATCCCTGAAAGGAATTGAGCAGCCAACCGGTGAAACTCTCGATGGGGGTCTGCAGCGCCCAGGAGAGGGCGAGACCGACCAATCCGACGGACCCGACAAAGGCCCGGATATCCCCGGCCAGCACGCTCAGTGCGATCCCCGTCGCCAGCACCCAGACGGCGATGCCGAAGAGAGCGACTGCGGCATTCGCCCTATCCCATCTGCGAAGGGTTCGGTGCAGCAGCGGGCGAAACAGCCTGACCAGGAGCCAGGCGATGAAGATGATTCCGATGACGACGAAAATTTTCGGCAAGCTGCCGTAAAATCCCTGCCATAGCTTTTCAGCGGTACGTGCCGCTTCCTCGGCGGCCTGGCTGAGAGGGTCGGAATGCTGAGGTCCGTCTTCCCGCGACTCTTCAGGGACCGAAGAGGATTCCTGCTCGCCGGCGGGCCCGGTGGAGGTATTCCCTGAAATGCCGGTTTCCTCCGCCCCGTTGACGAGGCCGGAATCCCAGGGAGCGAAAAGCAGAAGAAGCAGGCTGGTAATGGCGACGGTCAACATCGTCGCCTGGCGAAACTGCCGCAGACGGGCCTTTGCTCCCGTCAGTGGAAGCTTTCGGCGGCGGTGGTGCAGACGTCTGGACCGCAAACGCCGGGGGCGCATTCCGTCCGACCGGGATCTGGAAAAAAGAGGTTTCATTGGAATTCCCGTTGGAGGCTTACTGAAATTCTACCAGAAGGATGGCCGAAGCCAATGCGATCGGCAAAAGGGCCGCTGCGCCGGGTCTTGGGGAGAAATGAGCTCAGAGGCGAGAAATGCAAAGGCAACATTCCAGGCGGCAAATTGCGCCTGACACAGAATTCAATACCATGGATAATCCCCCTTCATCCTCGATATGAGGGCGTAAAGCCTTTGATAAAAACGGATTTTTCCAAAGCGGGCAGCGTCGATATGGTCCTCGGCGCCGAATTCAACCACGACTTTCGCCTTTTCATCCCGCCGCGGATCTCCCCGGGATGTGCGGCCGATACGGTACTCTACGAGCCGTTGTTCCTCGGCAACAGCCTTCTCCCGCGGTTCCAGGACCATTTCGGAAAAAGATTCCGACCAGATGGCGGCTACGAGTTCGCTGTTCATGGCCATGCTAAGCGGATCGAGGTTGTAGGTGCCCACCAGCGCCAGGCGGCGATCGAAAACAGCCAATTTGCTATGCAGATTGTGCCGATCGTCCGCCACGAAGAGCCGCAGTCCTGGAATCCGTGCCAGTAGTTCGGGCCACTGCTCCAGAAAGACCCCCTGGCTCATGGCATTATCGCTGGAGAGAGGACTGTTCGTTACGATCGTGATCCGCACTCCGCGTCCCGCGGCCTCCGCCAGAACATCCACGGCTTCTTTCGGCAGCACCAGGTAAGGACTCTGAATAAAAATCTCCTCCCGCGCGCTGCGCACCAGTCGAATGAGACTTCGGGTGACAGGATCGTCGCTCTCCACCAGTCGGCAGCGACTATCGATGAGGCGGACTTCGGCCGTCACCGGCGGGGGCTCTTTCTTCAGTGCGCCGCGCAAATGGGGCATCTGCTCGAGTTGATCCATCCAGGGAAGCCCCTTTTCCCTGATCGACAGCGCCTCCGGGGCCGGAATGGGTCGATCATGCAGCCAGGCGTCCATGGCAACGTATGCCAGGAGCAGATCATCGGTGGAATCCTTCAGGTCGATATCTTCCCTTTCGACTTTCTTGGCCTCACCGCTGGCATACTCGGCATCGAAGGCCTCCCGCAGAGCCTTGCCGATAAAGGGTCCTGAAAGGATCAGGTCCGTATCCCGAAAAGCCAATGGATCGTCTGTCGGCTGAGCGAAATACTCTTTTGAAATGTTGCGCCCGCCGATCAACGCCCGGTCGCCGTCGGCAAGGAGGACCTTGTCATGGTTGGAGACGAATACGGCCGCCGGATTCAGGGTCAGGAATGCGTCGGCATAACGGTAGAAAAGCGGCCGGTACATGCGGAGGGAGACGTTTCCCGTGCTAACCAGGGTATCAAGATAGTCGTTTCCCTTGAAGCTGCGCGACATTTTGGTCCCCATGGCGTCCAGCAGAACCCGTATCCGCAAACCCTCTTTCGCCTTTTGAACCAGAAGTCCCAGAAAGGAGATCCCGAAAACATCAGGCTTCAGAATGAAATAGCAGATGTCCAACCGCTCCCGGGCACCCTGTAAAAGACGCCAGCGCTCCAGCCAGGCCAGTGTGTTATCGTCTATCAGGCGTAGGGGGGATTTCTCAATATTTCCGTCGGGGAGCCGGTCAAAAACGGCTCGAAGAGAAGGCCCGGATTCCATCGGATCGGGAAAGGCGTTTCGACGCCCCTGACGGTCCGGCAGCTGAACCGTCAGGACAAGTCGCCCGACCAGCCACAGGGCAATGATGGAAAGGAATCCTCCAAGGGCCACTTTCTTTAGTTTGTGCATTTATTCACTCATCTCACCTGTCAGGCGAATGTCATCGGATACCCGGGAAAAAGACGCCTTCGGATGAGACAAGAATCGCAAGGTCCGTTTTTTCCCCTGGGGGCTGATTTCAATCCAGATAATTATTATCGGTGGATTCGCACTGTCAGGCGACTCCACGAATTTTCAGGGCGATGTCTCCTTCAGCTTGCCGGTAAACTCCTTTTGCAGTTTTCGGATTTTCGGATCGATGACAAGCCGGCAGTACGACTGGTGAGGATTCAGCCCGTAGTAATCCTGATGGGATTCCTCGGCCGGGTAGAAGCTGGTGAAGGGGACGATCTCTGTCACGATGGGATCGGGCCGGGGATCCGTCTCACCAGCCTCTTGCTTTGATCTCTCGGCGACCTCCCGCTGTCTGTCGTTGTGGTAGAAGATGACCGATCTGTACTGGGTGCCGATATCGGCGCCCTGTCGATTGGGGGTTGTGGGATCGTGAGTGCGCCAGAAGATTTCAAGAAGCTCGGCAAAGGAGATGGTTTCAGGTTCAAAAGTAATCTGTACCGCCTCGGCATGACCGGTTTTTCCGCTGCACACTTCTCCGTAGGTGGGATTCGGGACTGTACCGCCAGTATAGCCTGAAACCACTTTTGTTACGCCCCGGAGACGGGAGAAAACCGCCTCTACGCACCAGAAGCATCCTGCGGCAAGGGTCGCCGTTTCAGAGCTCTCTGCCATAAATTTCTCCTTCTTTTTCTCGTTCATCCGCTGCTTGCCTTCATAAGAAAGCACGGAGGATGGCCCCGCAAAAATTTATGTTGCAACCCCTTCCAATTTTAACAGAGAAAAGGGACGATACAGGAAATTCGAATTTTGCAAGTCGACGGTTCTGAGCCATAAGCCATAAGAATTTGCCCGGCCTTCCGTCGTCGCGGAAAATATTTGAAAATAAAGCTATCTTTTTACGCGGAGCCCGGTGTAGGATGCCTGTTGGCTGTTAAAAAGGCTTCGGCAGGACTTTCGTCTACCCCTCACCGCCGCGCCATCTTATCGATCACTGACCCTCCTGCATTGGTTTTCCTCTCCTGAACCAGCGGAAGCACAAAGGTTGGCGACGATCAGTGCCAGTCCATAGTGCTTCTGCCGCATCCTGTTTTCGGGACATGTGTATGTTCCGGCGGTCTGCACATCACCCGAATCGCCTGCCTTCCGGGGCGGGAGAAGGAATTCTTCATGTCTTTTGCTGAACTCAACCTTGCACCTATGATTCTCAAGGCCATTACCGCCTGTGGCTATACCGAGCCGACTCCTATTCAGGTCCAGGCCATCCCCCTGGCCCTGGCTGGAAAAGACCTGGTCGCAAGCGCCCGAACCGGCACCGGAAAAACCGCCGCTTTCATGCTGCCGGCCCTGCAGCGGCTGGCCGTTTTCAAAAAAGGAGGACGCGGCGCCCCTCGGATCCTGGTCCTGACCCCGACCCGCGAGCTGGCCAGTCAGATTACCGATGCCACCCGGAATTACGGCAGATTTCTGCATCTTAAAAGTGCCGTTATCCTCGGGGGAACCCCCTACCGGGAACAATTTCGCTCCTTGTCGCAGCCCATCGACCTGGTGGTCGCCACCCCGGGTCGCCTGGTCGATCACCTGCAGCGAGGCAGCATCGATCTGTCGAGGGTGGAAATCCTGGTGCTGGACGAAGCGGATCGCATGCTCGACATGGGATTTCAGGAGGATATGGAAAAGATCACAGCCGCGACTCCGGCCGATCGACAGACCATGATGTTTACTGCGACCATGGACAAGACCATGGCGGCACTTGCCGCTCGTCTTCTCAGAAAGCCGGTGCACATCGATCTCTCGGAGCCCCGATCGACGGATACCACGATCGAACAGCGCCTGCATGTGGCCGATGATCTGGCGCACAAGCAGCGCATCCTCGAGCATGTGATCACCGACAGCACCCTGAACCAGGCTATCATCTTCTCCTCAACGAAACGCGAAGCCGATCGACTGGCCCGGAAGCTGAACGAGGGAGGTCATCGCGCCGCGGCTCTGCATGGAGATATGAACCAGAGCGCCCGCAACCGTACGGTGCGCGACCTGCGCCGTGGGAGAATCCGGCTGCTGGTGGCTACCGACGTTGCCGCACGCGGAATCGATGTCCTCGGAATCAGCCATGTGATTAATTTCGATCTCCCCCTTTTCGCCGAGGACTATGTGCACCGCATCGGCCGCACCGGCCGCGCCGGCGCCAACGGGACGGCGATTTCTCTCGCCTCGCGCGGCGACATCGGCGCCCTGCAGCGAATCCAGCGCTACCTGGGGCGCGATCTTGCCCAGCATGTGATCCCCGGACTCGAACCCAAACAGCCTCTGCCGTCTCGGCGTGGCCCCGATTCCGGCGGTCCCCGCCGTAAAAATCCAGGTGCCGGTGGTCGAAGGACCGGCGGCCGGCCGAATGTCGTCGTCGAATACCGACGCCGCGCCTCCGCCGGCTCGAAGCCCGAGAATGGCCGGTCTGCGTCAAAACGCCGGACAAACTGAAAAATCGACCGACAAGGATCGCTCCCTTCGAAAAAGCATGGACTATGGCGATGCCGTCGAAGAGCGATTATCCTTATCGGCCCATGGCCATCAGAGATTCCAGCGCTGGTCGATTGATGGCCTCTTTTGAACAGCGTACTTACAAGGAGCACACATGAACATTTACGTCGGCAATCTGCCCTACAACATGAAGCAGGAGGACCTGCAGAAGATGTTCGCCGAATTTGGCGAAGTCACCGAGGCGAACCTGATCATGGACAAGTTTTCCGGGCAGTCCAAAGGGTTCGGCTTTGTCGAAATGCCGGATAATTCCGAGGCGGACACCGCGATAAAGGCCCTGAACAAACAGATGATGGACGGGCGCGCGATCAAGGTCAACCAATCGGAAAAGAAAGACAAGCGCCCGACCCGACGGCCGCGTTACTGATTATTATCAATCGCGACACAAACCAGAAAATGGGCGACCTTCGGGCCGCCCATTTTTTTTAATCCCTTTTCGCCGGGGCCTCCGGCGCTTCGAATCATCCGATAGCCGCCCCCAGCCTGCCTTCGGATGGAAACCGGCTAGAAGGTATACTGCAGGTTCGCGCTGGTTCTGAAATCATCCTCTTTCACCCCCTCGGCCGGGTCGCTGTCGCGCTCCCAGATGTTGGAAAAGCGAATGGCCCATGAAGATCCGAAGGAAGTGATCAGTGCCACTTCATTGCGCAGCGTGTAGTCTCCGACGCTTTCGAATTGAGGATAAAGAATGAGGTGGTCCGTAAAACGCATCCACTCCAGAACCTGATATTGAAAACGCGCCGCCAGCCTCGCAGTGAACCACTGCTCGTCCTCCTCGGTACGGTCCTCCGAAAAATACGCCACCCCCGCCTCCAGGGCCAGATTCCCCTTTTCCGCGTCCCACAACTGATAACCGATTCCGGGGCCGACCACCGTTCGCAGATTGAGCTCCTTGAATTCATCCTTGAGCATTTCGATGGCGAGATAGCCATAGAATCTGCGGGTGAAGAACTGGTCGAATTTGAGCAGTCCATAGGCATCCCGGGCCACCAATTCATCATCCTCTTCGGCGTAGTTGTACAAGAAGCTGAAATTCCATCGGTTCTTCTCGCTAGTGCGAACGGCCTCGGCGCCGAAACTCACGCCCATTCTGTCCGTGTTGCCCAAGTGCTGCGTCCCCCCGAACCAGACGCTCCCCTCCCAGAGAGCGTCCGGGACATTGATCGTTTTTACCCTTTCCCAGTCTACGACCGTCGCCTGGCGATTAGCGCTGCCGCCCACCAGAACAGCCCCTTGCTCCGTGCGCAAGGGACCGACGAGAACTTCGTCACTCTCCAGCCTCACTTCCATCGGCGTCTCCGTGATTATGGTCTTCACCGCCTCCATATCGAGAATGATCTTATCCGTATAATCTGTATGGAAGGTAAGCTTTCCGTCCTGAGCTTCGATAAGTGTTCCAGTCAATCGATCTCCATTATTCAGAACAAGTTCGTCAGCAAAAACAATCTGGAAAAACAAAAAGCTCAAACTTATGCATGTTAATCCAGCAAAAAGAAAAAAGCGAATGTTCACAACATGCCTCCTTTGAAGTTTTTAACTTTTTGATAATAAATGGACAGGAAAAGTAAATCAAGGATAACAAGAGTCAACCTGGATTTATCTTTCTGTAGATAGTGCCCGTCCGGAAACCCCGGTAAGCATAAATGCAGTTTTCGATCTGGAAACGAGCAATTTTTAGCAAAATCAAGGAAATCAAGGATTTGAGCGGAGGCGTAGTACTTTACGCCGCACAATCAAATCCGCGGATTGACGCAGAGATTG
>JAGXHI010000031.1 GCA_024636295.1 Desulfuromonadales bacterium | reverse complement strand
CGTTAATCCCCTCGGCCCCGCCGAATATGGTGAAATTGCCGATCATGTGTGCGATCACGAACACGACCATGAGCAGGCCCGTGATCCCCATGATGTACTTCTTGCCCAACGATGTCCTGTACCATTGCATGATTTCCGTCCTCACTCCGGGTTGACGGCTTCGATCCCGTGGATAAAATTCATCGAAGCCTGGGAAGACAACAAGCCCAAATTTGCCTGCGGCACCCAAAAAAGGCTGAAGTCAGGGCGGCCCCCGCCAGTGGAGAAAAGGAACTCGGCCGCTCTTCATTTCCACGTCGTTTACATCCTGATTATGGAGTTGAATATTTAATTTCTATGCCTTCTCTTCCATGAATAACCACAATTTTAGTACCACCTGGAATGTTGATGTGTCAACTTAAAAGTTGTATGAAACTAATGCTTCCGATAATATGAAATCAGAGTTCAATTGAATTTCTGTTTTCAATACATTGGTCACCTTTTTTAAATAACAAACATTGTTTTAATTTTGTCTCTTCATCGCCAATATCACTAATACCCTCTTTTACAAAGGCAAAACGATTGGACACTTTCACCTTTTCTCTGCTGAATACCGACAAGACATCCGCAGCCCGGCTAGGACGATTTTCAACTCCCCACGGAACGATCGAAACCCCGATTTTCATGCCCGTCGGAACGCATGCCGCACTGAAGGCCATGACCCCTGCGCAGGTTTCGGATGCAGGAGCGCGGATCATTCTCTCCAATACCTACCACCTCCATCTCAAGCCGGGAGAGGACCTCATCCGGAAGGCCGGCGGCCTGCATGCTTTTATGAATTGGGCGGGCCCCATTCTCACGGACAGCGGCGGTTTCCAGGTTTTTTCACTTCCTCAGAAAAGGATTACCGAAGATGGCGTGTATTTCAGACATGAGGTTACGGGAGAGGAGATCTTTCTCGGGCCACGGGAAGCAGTCGGAATACAGAATGCCCTGGGGGCCGATATTATCATGGCCTTTGATGAATGCATCCCCTTTCCAGCCACTCACGACTACGCCGCCCGCTCGATCCGCAAAACCCTGAAATGGGCGGAGCAATGCCTCAAGACCCATACAGATACGAACCAGGCGCTTTTCGGCATCGTTCAGGGCGGGATATACGAGGACCTGCGTCGGGAATGCGCCCGGGAATTGACTGCAATGGGATTTCCCGGATACGCCATCGGCGGTGTCAGCGTGGGTGAGGGTCTTGAACTTCTGAAGAAGGTGGTGGACTTCACGGCGCCTTTTCTCCCGACGGAGAAGCCCCGCTATCTTATGGGTGTGGGACTGCCTGAGGATATCCTCGAGAGCGTGGAGCGGGGGATGGATATGTTCGACTGCGTCATTCCGACACGATATGCGCGCAGCGCCACCCTGTTCACACGTCGGGGGAAAATCCGCCTGACCAATCGTCGGTACCGACGCGATTTCTTTCCGGTGGATGTCTCCTGCAGTTGTTACTGCTGCAGCAATTTCACCCGCGCCTACCTCCACCACCTCTACAACGCCAACGAAATTCTTTCCGCAATTCTGGCGGCAATCCACAACGTCCGGTTCTACACGGATATGATGGAACAGACCAGGCAGGCGATAGAAAAGAACGATTTCCTGGCGTTCAAGAAGGATTTTTTAGGGGAGTACGGAGCGGAAGGCAGGTGAATGAGAGTAAAAATTTATATTCTTTGAACATTGAACCGTGAACCTGATCTATTCCATCGCCACGACGAAGCAATTGGAAAATTCTCCACGCTCGAATTGGATTTTGGCGGCCTCGGCCTCATCGAGATCACCGTATTTCCCCACCCGCACACGATAGAAAAGATTTCCATTTACCCAGCCTTCGTGGACCGCGGCCGCCCCGAACCGTCGGCGAAGATCGAGGGCGAGGTTTTCCGCATTTGCCCGTACCGTGAAGGCCCCGACCTGTACTGAAAAGGTGCCGATTTTATAGCTCACCGGGGCACGAAAGGCCGTCCGACCAGCGCTGTCGGTCTCGCGATACCCGAGGGCCTCAACACGCACCGGCACTGTTCCGGGGCCGACAATATCAAGCTTGTCCGCGGCGGCATAGGACAGATCGATAACCCGCTTGTCCACAAAAGGGCCGCGATCATTGATTCTCACCACAGTCTCCCGTCCGTTGTTTTTGTTCCGAACGCGGACATATACTCCCAGCGGAAGAGTTTTGTGGGCAGCTGTCATGGCATGCATGTCGTAGATCTCACCGTTGCTGGTCTTCTTGCCATGAAAATCCTTGCCGTACCAGCTTGCAAGTCCCTCCTCCACGAAACCGTCATGGGTTTTCAGCGGATCATAGCGTTTTCCGTTTACGGTATAAGGCTTCTGATGTCCCTTAAGTTCCCGGGTTTCAGGAGTATTCAGAACCCGAGTGGTATAGGTCGGACCGGCAGGGATGATCGTGCTGCTACAGGCGGAAACCAGAATCGCGATCAGCAGGAATGCAGGGAAATTACATTTCATGGGTATCCCGGGGCATAAAAAAGTTCGAGGTTCGGAACTTAAAACCTAAAACCCGATATTTAAAACTGATTTCAAGACTTTTCTTCGACTTTCGTCATCACCCGATATTTCTGATACCGCTGCTCGATGAGTTCGTCGGGGGATAATTTCTGCAGTTCCTTCAGGTGTTTTTTGAGGAATTTCTTCACATTCCGAGCGGCAAGCGGCGGATTGTTGTGGGCGCCGCCCAGCGGTTCGGGGATCACATCATCGATCACGCACCCGAGTTCAGCGATATCCTGGGCGGTCAGCTTCAGGGCTTCGGCCGCCTGGGGACTCTTGGCGCCGTCATTCCAGAGAATGGCCGCGCAGCCTTCGGGGGAAATCACCGAATAGACTGAGTATTCCATCATCATTACCCGATTTCCGACCGCAATGGCCAAAGCGCCTCCCGAGCCGCCCTCGCCCGTGATGGTGGTAATCACGGGTACTTTAAGAGAGGCTATTTCACGCAGATTGCGGGCGATCGCCTCGGCCTGTCCCCGCTCTTCCGCGCCGATTCCCGGAAAGGCTCCGGGGGTATCGACAAAGGTGAAGACGGGCAGACCGAATTGTTCCGCCATCTGCATAATCCGCAACGCTTTCCGGTAGCCTTCTGGATTGGGCATACCGAAATTTCGAAAGACTTTCTCCTTGGTATCCCTACCCTTCTGATGTCCGATCACCGCACATGGCTCTCCGTCCAGCCGGGCAAATCCTGAAACGATGGCGGGATCATCGCGAAAATTCCTGTCCCCGTGCATTTCGAACCAGTCCGTGAAAATAAATCGAATGAAATCGAGCGTAAAAGGGCGATTCATGTGCCGGGCAAGCTGAGTCCTCTGCCAGCGGCTGAGGTTGGAAAAAATTTCTTCCCGAAGTTTTTCCGCTTTTTTTTCCAGCTTGTTTATTTCGCTCGAAAAATCGATTTTGTCAGTGGAGTATTCCCGCAGCTCCTTGATCTTCTGCTCAAGATCGATCAAGGGTTTTTCAAATTCAAGATGAAAATTCATCGTTATCTCCTGATCGGATGTGCGGCATTTTTATTCGAAGGTGACCACATTATAACCGAAGAGTTTCTCGGCATCATCTATGATTTCCTCACAGGCCGTCACACGAAGTCCTTCCGGCAGTCGGATCACCGCTTCGCTCCGGTTGGGAATCACCACGTGAAGCAGGGCTTCGCAATTCCCCCGGTGACGTTCAATGATTGAGCGCAGAGAGCGCAGCTGCTCATCATCCAGCCCCGGGGAAGTCAGACGAAAATGAACGAATTTGGTGAGTCGCCCCTGGACCTCGCGCAAGGAACTGATTTCCGAGGCAATCAGTTTGCAGGATTCTTCCCCCACGTCAAGCTGGCCGCGAACCAGCAGGGGCTCCTCACCGGAAAGAAGTTCGGCGGACGCGAGGTAGACCTCCGGAAAGACGACAACCTCGGTAAATCCCGTAAGATCCTCCAGGGTTACAAAAGCCATCCGGTCCCCTTTTTTGGTGGTCAACTCCTTGAGACCGGCCACGATTCCGCAGACCCTCACTTCTTCCTTGTCCGTGCGGTCCGCAAGCCCGGCGGTATCACAGGTGGAAAACTTCCGGATGGTTTCCCCGTACCGGGCGAGCGGATGCCCCGTAATGTAAAATCCCAATGCATCCTTCTCAAAACCGAGAAGGATGTTTTCGGCCCATTCCTCCACGTCGGGAAGCTGTCCATATCCGTTGCCGTTCTGGGAAACGACCTCCTCGGCGCCGAAAAGGGATTCCTGTCCCATTGCCCTTTCCCGCTGCAGTTTCTGCCCTGCTTCCATGGCGTCTTCCAGCACGTTCATGAGCTGTGCCCTGCGTGCGCCGAGAGAATCAAAAGCCCCACACTTGATAAGAGCTTCAACCACCTTTTTGTTGACCTTGCGAAGATCGACCGTTTCGCAGAAATCATGCAGGGATGAAAAAGGTTTCTTGCGACGCACCTCGATAATGGATTCCAGTGCGGCCGACCCTACCCCTTTGACCGCTCCCAGCCCGAAGCGCATCGATTTCTCGTGAACGGTAAAGGTGCGGTCGGATGCATTGATATCCGGAGGAAGAACTTCGATTCCCATGGAACGGACTTCGGAGATGTTCTTGATCACCTTGTCGGTGTTCTCCATGTCTTCGGTCAGCAAGGCCGCCATGAATTCCACCGGATAATGGGCCTTGAGGTAGGCAGTATGGTAGGCAACCATGGCGTAGGCGGCCGAATGGGATTTATTGAACCCGTAGGCGGCGAATTTCTCCATGAGATCGAAAACGCTCTCGGCCTTTTTCACATTGATGCCGTTTTCCCCGGCGCCCTTGAGGAAGATCTCCTTCTGCTTGGCCATTTCCTCGGCCTTTTTCTTCCCCATTGCCCGGCGCAGCAGATCGGCCCCTCCAAGGCTGTAGCCCCCCAGGACCTGGGCGATCAGCATGACCTGCTCCTGGTAGACGATGACGCCGTACGTATCCTTGAGAATCGGCTCGAGCTGAGGAAATGGATAGGAGATTGCCTTTTTACCGTGCTTGCGCTGAATGAAGTCATCCACCATGCCCGAGCCGAGGGGGCCAGGCCTGTAAAGAGCGCAGATGGCGATGATGTCTTCGAAGCAGGAGGGTTTGAGCTTGATCAGCAGTTCCTTCATCCCTGAAGACTCGAGCTGGAACACTCCAGTAGTCTCACCGGCCGACAGGAGGCGGTAGGTCTCGGGATCGTCGTCGCGGACAAGGGTAAGGTCGAACTGCGGGTCCTTGCCTTTTCGGATCAGGCGTAAGGCATTTTCGATAACCGTGAGGGTCTTGAGCCCCAGAAAATCAAATTTTACCAGGCCGATCTTCTCCACGTATCCCATTGAGTATTGGGTAACCTGGCTGCCTGACTTGGGATCCGTATAGAGAGGAAGATATTCCGGAAGTGGTTCCGGCGTCACCACCACACCGGCCGCATGGGTGGAGGCATGCCGGGTCAGCCCCTCAAGAGCCAGTGCTACATTGATCAACTCCTTTACTTTGGGATCTTTTTCCGACAGTTCCCGGAGCCGGGGCTCCTGCTTGATGGCTTCCTTGAGGGTGATATTCAGAATGCCCGGAACCAGCTTAGCGATCCGGTCCACCTCGCCGTAGGGCATGTTGAGAGCGCGGCCGACGTCGCGGATCACGCCTTTGGCCTGCATCGTGCCGAAGGTGATGATCTGCGCGACATTCTCCTTGCCGTATTTGTTTCGGACGTATTCTATGACCGCCTCCCGACCGTAGATACAGAAGTCCACATCGATATCAGGCATGGAAATCCGCTCGGGATTCAGAAACCGTTCGAAAAGGAGCTTATACGGGATGGGATCGATATCGGTTATGCGAAGAGCATAGGCGACAATGCTTCCGGCAGCGCTTCCGCGGCCTGGCCCTACGGGAATACCGTTGTTCTTTGCCCAATTGATGAAATCCGCCACAATGAGAAAATAGCCGGGAAATCCCATCTGATTGATGATGGCCAGTTCGATCTCCAGACGATCGTAATAGCCTTTTTCATCTTCCAGGGAGATGTCCGGACGAATGCGTCGGATTTCATTCAGACGTTCGGCCAATCCATTTTTGGCATTCTCCTCCAGCACCTGTTCCAGGGTCTTTTCCGGCGGCTTCTCATATTGGGGAAAGTGGTAGGTGTTGAAATCCAGTTCTAGATTGCAGCGTTCGGCTATTTCAACCGTATTGCGAATCGCATCAGGCTGCTCCCGGAACAGTTCAGTCATTTCCCCGGGACTTTTGAAGTAGAACTCGTTATTTTGAAACCGCATCCGTCCAGCGTCGTCCATGGTTTTGCCGGTCTGAATGCAGAGAAGCACCTCATGAGCGTAAGCGTCCTCACGTCGGAGGTAATGACAATCGTTAGTGGCCACGAGAGGCAGTTTCAGCTCTCCGGCAATTTCGATCAACCCGCGGTTGACGGGATCCTGCTCCGGAAGGAAATTTTCCTGCAGTTCAAGAAATAAACGGTTTTCGTCGAAAACTTCCGACATCTCCCGGGCGCGACTGGCCGCATCCTCCATACGCTTCATGCCGATGAGTGTGGGAATTTCCCCGCCGAGGCATGCCGTCAGGGCAATCAGTCCCTGATTGCGCTCCCGCAGCAACTCCCAGTCGACTCTGGGCTTATAGTAAAAGCCCTCACGGTAGGCGATTGAAAGCAGATGGCACAGGTTCCGGTAGCCGATTAAATTCTGGCAGAGCAGGAGAAGATGGTAGGAAGCTTCGGAAGATCCGCGGGCCGCCTTCTTGTCATGACGGGATCCGGGCGCCACGTAGATCTCGCACCCGATAATCGGTTTGATTCCAGCGGCCACGGCCTGGGAATGGAACTCCACAGCGCCGAACATGTTGCCATGATCCGTCACGGCAAGCGCAGGCATTTTGAATTCCTGCGCCCGCTGCACCAGGTCCCGGATTTTTATGGCGCCATCCAGAAGACTGTACTGGCTGTGCAGATGCAGATGAACGAAATCGGAATGTTCCATAATATACGAAAGGTGCTGTTTGGAGGTGGTTTGCAGGTGCCGACGGTTGGCAGACGCCATCGAGGACCGGTAAACAAAAAAACCGATATCGGAGAACGCTGCCACGCTTGCGATAACCGGCTTCGGAATCATTAAGAACCCGCCGATCATATCATCGGCATGGGATGAAGGCAATATGAAAGGCGAGGCCCGAGGTTCGAGGTTCGAGGTTCGAGGTTCTACGCTGAAGAATACTTAGAACTTGAAACTATACTCATAAAACTTCTATTCCGAATTGCATAAGAAATTCCGTGAGCTTGATCAGGGGGAGTCCGATGAGGCTGGTGTAATCGTCTCCCTCCATTTTTTCCATGAGAGCAATCCCCAGCCCTTCAATCCTGAAGGAGCCGGCGCAGTCGACAGGGTTCTCGCGGCGAACATATCTTCGGATCTGCTCCAGTGTAAGGGCGCGGAGAGTGACGGTAAACGCGACATAATCGGTCAGAGAATCTCCGGTTCTGCTGTCGTAGACGCTCAATCCAGTATAGAAAGTGTGCCTTCTCCCGGCCATCCACCGGAGTTGTTCGACAGCCTTTTCGGGAGTTCCCGGTTTGCCCAGGATCCGGCCCCGTGCATCGACAAAGACTTGATCTGCTCCGATAATCAGCGCATCCGGATACTGGCCGGCAAGGCTCCTGGCTTTCTGCAGAGCAAGGTGCTTGACCTGAAGTTCCGGCGCCACCTCCTGATCGATTCTTTCCTGGAAAAGCGGAGCGGATATCTCAAAGGCGATCCCCAATTGACGCAGGAGCTGAAGACGATATGGACTTGTTGAGGCGAGAACGACGACTCGCATGGCAGGCTCCCCAAGGGTAATTTGGTTCCTTTGTAACCCACCGATTCGGGAATTGCAATGCTCTTCGCCTCGCCTTGGCTGCCAAGGCTGATCAGACGACAGCCTGCCAGAGCGCTTCCCCGGCGGCGACTTTCATCGGGAGATTCATCTGGTCTTCGCATTGGCGCGGCCGATGAGAAAGAGGTCTGCCACCCGGACCGAAGGCGACGACTTTTTCACTAGCAGGCTTTTCGGAAGTCGGAAGGTTCTCCAAGCGGAAAACCATCGAATTGGCCGCCTCCCGAAGGGCTGCGCACACCATCTCGCGGCCGTTACGGTCGAAAAATCTCCTGAGAGATTTCTGATCCATCCAGCTGTCAACGAAAGTCACCTCCACATCGTCCGAAATCTCCAACAGAACCTCCCCTTCGTAGGGACCATCCCCTAATGTTCCGGAAACGGAAAAGGTCTCAGGGTTCCGGGAGTTCTTTTCTACATGATGAACATCCAGGTAAATCGTGGCATGCGTGTTCTCCGCAACGGACAGACAGATCATGATGTATTCTCCTTTCAAACGGTTGTGATGATTCCGTTGTACAGGAGGAGTGTGACAGAATAGGTCACAGGCACGAGGCACGAGGCACGAGGCACGAGGCACGAGGCACGAGGCACGAGGTTCAAAGTTCAAAGTTCAAAGTTCAAAGTTCAAACCTGAAACCTGAAACCTGGAGCCTGAAACCTGGAGCCTGGAGCCTGGAGCCTGGAGCCTGGAGCCTGGAGCCTGGAGCCTGGAGT
>JAGXHI010000030.1 GCA_024636295.1 Desulfuromonadales bacterium | reverse complement strand
GAAAAAGATTCCCCCCCCCCCCCCCCCCCCCCCCCCGATCCGGGGCCGCCAGATCTCGGTTGCACGTGTTTGTGCGGCTCGCTCAGTGGCTCTGGTAATCGATTAAATAGCCAGTATCATGCCAATTGTGCAAGTGGCCGAAAATAATGGGAATTATCTGGAAAGGGAAGAGCGGGCGTTAGCAAAAGGACAGAATATTGACTCAGGGAGCCAAAAAAAGCCGAATCTTTCAGCCGCGGACTTTCGCAGGTTAAACCAGAATCTGGTTAGGCGCCTGGCTCCAGTAAACCAGAATCATTTCACCACCCGTTTGCTTCGCTCACTAGAGGCACGGAACACAGAGAAAACCTTCCGATTTTATAGATTTTTCTCCGTGGCCTCTGCGCCTCTGTGGTGAAAGCCTCCGATCTTGGGGGTATCTACTTGAGCTATGTGGATAACCAAAAACCAGAAAAGGGATGAAGGGAGTATGTAGGAGGTTTTAAGTCAATCGAACACAGATAAACTCGGATAAAAGCCGATGTAATCAGGCGCCCTTTTGCAGGTAACTATTCACCACACTACCCAAAGTCGTCATCCCCGAGTGGTTTTGTCGGGGATCCGGGGAGACAATCTGGATACAGGCCAAAATCACGCCGGAATGACGGGGTAGGAGTGGCCTTCATGCACGATAATTCGCGCCTAAAGCCGCTCCTACAGAAAAAACGAACTTCAGGCGGAACAGTTAGGTTTGCAGAACAGATGTTCATCTGTGTGCATCCGACTTTATAGATTTCGTCTCTGTTTTTCAGCTCTATCAGCATGGATCAGCGTTTATCCGCGGCAAAATGCCTTCTACCATGGCTGGAAAAGCACATCAGAACGAGGTGCCGCCCGCCAGGAGGGATACACCCACCAAGGCCAGCACCAGGTTCATGCGGAAATAGAGTTTTTCGAAGGAGGGCATCCCTCGGAACAGGCGGAAGGATATTTCGAAACAGAGTCCCGCGATGATGGCGGCCCGGATGAGAGGGAGGGCTGACTGGCCCTGCGCGAGGGGAAAGGGAAGAATGGCGCCGGCGAAGGCGAGGGATATCAGCCAGACGGTGAGAATCCTGCGAAGCTGGGGGGCTCGAAAGGTGCGACAGGGGTGGGGCAGACCGGATCTCTCGTAATCCTCCCGGCGGCTGAGGGAAAACAGGACGAAATGGGGAATCTGCCAGAGAAAGAAGAAGCCCGCCACCAGCAGGATGCGGGGATCGGCGGCCGATCCCCCGGCGGCCATCCATCCCATCAGGGGAGGAACGGCGCCGCAAAGAGCGCCGGGCAGCAAGGCGAGAGAGGTGTGTCTTTTGAGTGGGGTGTACACGCCGTTGTAGCAGAGAAGGGCAAGAATTCCCGCCGCGGAAACTTCAGGCTCTCCTCCGAGGGACAACATCCCCAGTCCCGAAGCGATCATCACAAGAGCGATGGCCATCCCCGTCAGGGGGGAGATTCGCCCGCACGGAAGGGGGCGGTTTCGGGTCCGTTCCATTCGGGCGTCGAGATCCTTTTCCTGGACCTGGTTCAGGGCGGACGCCCCGGAGACGAGCAGAAAGACTCCCGGGATGAGAAGGAGGAGCTGTTCAGAGAATAGACCCGAATGCATTCCGAAGCCGGCCATGGCGGAGGCGGTCACCATGACGGAAATGCGAAAGCGCGCCAGCTGAAGAAAAATCCTGAGGTTCTCCATCACTTCAGGGCCTCGAGAAACCGCACGATGGCTTCCATCTGCTCCTCCGAAAGGTCGGAAGAAGGGGGCATGACGGGCGGATAGCCCTTGACCACCTCCGCCTGAGGCTGTTGAATGGATCGTTTGATGTAATCGGCATCGGCGGTCAGGGTGATTTCCTCTCCGTTGCGAAGGATGGTGGTTTCTTTTCCGAAGAGTCCCTTGAAGGTAGGTCCCACCATTCTCGTCCCGTCCAGGGAATGACATCCGGTACAGCCCTTTTCCTGCAGAAGGGCTTCGACATCGACGTCCTCTTCCTGTTTCTGTTCCTCCTCCTGTTCTTTCGAATCCTCGTCCTCACCCGGTTGGGCGGTCTCCTCAGGCTTGGCGGTCTCTTCCTGTCCGGCGGATTCCGGCCCTCCGCGAAGCCCCTCTTCTTCGGAAATTTCCTGCATGAAAGAGATGATGGCCTCCATATCTTCCTCGGGGATTTTCCCTTCATAAGAAGGCATCATCGGCTGGAATCCCTTCACCAGTTCGGCATTCGGCTCCAGAATGGACCGGCGCAGGTAGTCCTCGTCCGCGGTGACCGTCTGCTCCTCGCCATCGATGAGGACCGTTCTGCTGCTCCCGTACAGGCCCTGGAAAGTGGGACCGATTCCGGATGATCCGTCCAGCGAATGACAACCGAGACATCCGTTTCTGGACAGGATATCCCTCCCGCGGGACTCCGCCGCCGGCTCTTTTTCGTACCATTCCCGGAATTCGTCCCGGGTCAGGACCTCGACGGTGGTGATCATGGAGGAATGGCCGACCCCGCAGTACTCGGCGCAGAAAATGTCATAAGAGCCGATATCGGGCGCGGTGAACCAGACATAGGTTGTCATTCCCGGGACGGCGTCTTTTTTCACCCGGAATGCGGGTATATAAAAGCTGTGCAGCACGTCCGTGGAATGAATATCCACCTTGACGGGCGTATTCACGGGGACGTACAGACGGTCGCTGGTCTTGCCGTTTTCATACTCGAAAGACCAGGACCACATGCGGCCCGTCACATCCACCTCCATGGCGTTTTCAGGCACGGTGGAAAGGTGAATATAACCCTGCCAGCCGTACCAGAACATGGAAAGGGCGATCAGTGTCGGAACAATGGTCCAGGTGATCTCCAGTCCGAGGTGTTTCTGCACGTCCGAGGTGGGTTCCGGGTGCCTCTTTCGGTGATACTTCACCACAAAGAAAACCATCGTCCCCGTCACTCCGATGAACAGCAACAGGGAGATGCCCAGAATGTAAAAGAAAACCGCGTCGATCGCTTCCGTGGTCGTGATGAGCTGGGGATTCACGCTTCCATCCTACCGGTAAAGAACGTCGAAAAACGTCAGGCCGATGAAAATGGCCAGGATAAGCAACGCCACAAAAAGATAAGCCCTGAAGATCAGCCTCTCGTACTGCATGTGCATGAAATAGAAGATGACCAGCCCTGACTTGAAGCACGCGATTCCCAGGGCAACCCAGATGTTCAGGGGCCCCAGATCCATCCGGGAGACCAGGACCGTGGTGAGGGTCAGGACCATCAGTGTGATCCAGACAAAAATGAAAGTCCGATAGGGGACGATGTGGCCGGCTTCAAGATCCATGTGCTCTCTCCAAGGCTGATGAAAAAACGCCCGTCCGCGGCGTTGCCCTCACACCGCTTTAAAGAATCAGGTAGTACAGTGGAAAAATAAATATCCAGATCAGATCCACCAGGTGCCAGTAAAGTCCCGCGTTCTCCAGGGTAACGAAATCCTTTTCGTTGACGGCGCCGGAACGAACCAGGAAAAAAACCCAGATCAGCAGGCCCGCCCCGATCAGAACGTGGAGACCATGGAGTCCCGTGGTGATGTAGTACAGCCCGAAAAATACCACCTCACCCGGAACCCGCTCTGTGAGAATGGGAGAATCGGGGAAGATGCCATGTGAAATCTTGTCTGACCACTCAAAAAACTTGTTGATCAGAAACAGGACGGCGGCGCCCACCGTTGCAGCGAGCAGAATCAGTGTCAGCTTTCGATTCCCTTTCTGCAAAGCGCTCACGGCCACGGCCACGCACAGGCTGCTGGTCAGAAGGACGACCGTATTCAGCGTACCGAAGAAGAGACTCAATTCATTGCTGGCCTCGGCGAAATCCTTGGGGTGAAAGAACAGATAGACGGCGTATAGAATGAAGAGGCCGCCGAAGAGCAGAATTTCGGTAAAAAGAAACAGCCACATGCCGAGCTTGGCGCCGGCGTAATCCTTGTGCGCTTCAGAACTCATGAATGATCCAAATCAAGAGTAATCATAAGGATAAGTGTCCACCACGGGAATTTCCTCGAAATTCTCATGAGGGGGCGGTGAGGAAATGGTCCATTCCAGCGTTCTGGCGTCCCAGGGGCTATTCCCCGCCTCGGGTCCCCGCAGGAGACCCCGGAAGAGGTTGACAAACATCAGGATCAGTCCCGTCACCAGAATCCACGAGCCCACGGTGGAAAGTACGTTGAGGGGCTGATAGCGGCTCAGGTAATCGAAATAGCGGCGCGGCATCCCCTGCAGTCCGAGAATCAGCATGGGAAAATAGAGCATGTTAAAACCGACCACCATGATTCCCCACGCCCAGGTGGCGATTTTTTTGTTGTACATGCGGCCGAAAAACTTGGGAAGCCAGAAATGAAGTCCGCCGAAAAAGGCGAAAGCCGCCCCGCCGAACATCACGTAATGAAAATGTCCCACGATGAAATAGGTGTCGTGAACATGTATATCCGTGCCCGCGGAGCCGATGACCAGCCCGGTGAGGCCGCCGATTAAAAACTGGACAATAAAGGCCAGGGCGTAAAGCATGGGGGGATCGAGGGAGATGGAGCCCTTGTACATGGTGGCCACCCAGTTGAAGACCTTGACCGCCGAGGGGATGGCCACCAGGAAGGTGAGCAGCGAAAAAACGAAAACCGCCATGTCGCTCATGCCGCTGGTGAACATGTGGTGGGACCAGACCAGCGATCCGGCGAAAGCGATGGCGAGGCTGGAGACCGCGATGGCCCAGTAGCCGAAGATGGGTTTACGCGAAAAGGTCGGTATGATATCCGATATGATCCCCATGCCCGGCAGGATCATGATATAGACCGCCGGGTGGGAGTAGATCCAGAACAGATGCTGGTACATGAGGGGATCCCCTCCCTTGAGGGGGTCGAACATCCCGGTGCCGAAAACCCGCTCCACCACGATCAGAGCCACCGTGATGGCGAGGATCGGTCCGGCCAGGATCTGAATCCAGGCTGTGGCGTAAAGAGCCCACGTGAAGAGGGTGAGCCTGAACCAGGTGACCCCGGGCGCCCTCAGGCGGTGAATGGTGGTGATGAAGTTCACCCCGGTCAGAATGGAAGAGAACCCGAGCACGAAAACCGCCGAAGCGGCCATGGTGACGTTCGTGGTGGTGGCTTCGGTGCTGAAAGGAACATAAAAGGTCCAACCCGTGTCCGGCGGCCCGCCCCCTCCGAAAAGGCTGGCGAGAGCCATCATCGACCCGATGACGTAGATCCACCACGAGAGCAGGTTCAATCGGGGAAACGCCACGTCCCGGGCCCCGATCTGGATCGGCATCACCAGGTTTCCAAGGATTGCCGGCACCACCGGAATGATGAAGAGGAAGATCATGATCACCCCGTGAAGGGTGAAAAGGGCGTTGTAGGTCTGAGCGTTGACGATGGTCCGCCCCGGCGCGATGAGTTCCAGCCGGATGAGGAACCCCAGGAAGACGCCTACCATGAAGAAGGTGAGAATCGCGTAGAGGTAGAGCAGTCCGATGCGCTTGTGGTCGGTGGAAAAAATCCAACCGAAAAGTCCCCTGCCCGAAGGGGTCAGGAAGCCGCGGTCGCTCTTCGCCGAGGCCGAAGAAATTTCCGCCATGCCGTACTCCTATGACTTCTTTTTCCTGCCGGTAAAGAGCAGGAAGCTGAGAAACGCCCCCAGGGTCAGGAGCACTGCCGCTCCCGCGACCCGGAGGAGGTTGAAAACGTAGCGTCTGTTCTGCGGATCATAGCTGAAGCAGAAGCCGAGAACCTTTTTGATCGTCGCCCCGACCCTTCCTTCAGACGCTTCCACCAGTGCAAGGGAGATGTCCATGGGCAGGAATCGGGTTCCATGCAGATATCGCACGATCTTCCCGTCGGGCGACACAACCGCCACCACGATGGGATGCAGGAAATCCTTTCCCTGCCGCTGAAAATTATACCCCAGTGAATCCGTGAGCCGCAGGATGTTCTCCCTCGTGCCGGTGAGAAAATGCCACGCCTCCTCGGGAAATTGCCCTTTCATTGCGGCGTAGTAATTTCTTTTGCTCTGCGCCGCCTGTGAAGGGTTTTCCGTCTCGTCGAAGCTCACCGACAGCACCCTGAAATCCTCTCCGGGATCCAGGGTCACCTGGGGAAGCACGGAGGCAAGTCCTCCCTGAATGAAGGTGCATACGTTGGGGCAGGTATAATAGACCGGAGCGATAATCGTGGGACCGTCGATAAGTTCCCGAAGGGTGACCTCCTGTCCCGTCTCATCCCGGAATTTTACGTCAAGAGGGATATATCCACCCAGCTGTTCCTCCAGTCCGACCTTCGGGTCCGAGGTTTCATCCGCCTTGGGATGAACATGTTCGCTGTCCGCTGCGTGCTGCATCCCGTTACGGGAAGGCTTTTCTTCCCCATAGGCAGGCGCGACGGACAGGCAGACTATCACCGCTAGAAATGCAGGAAAGCGGCAAATCGATACGCTGAAAGAAGAGGGATGAATCATGGCATAGTCCGTTGTTCCGGTGATACTGTCCGGGGTTCAGGGAATTTCGGCGGATATGCTCTTCTGCAACTCTCTGCAGCTGAATTTCCGTTTTCACGGGATTGTAAGAAAAAAATATTCGAGTCTTTTTGCGAAGTCATCGAAAATTGAGCCGGGAAAGAATCTCCATGCTTCCGGCCGGTCGGGCTAACCGCTCAATAATACATTCTCCCGTCGGCATTGCAACCCTTCAGAACGTCCGCCATGCCCTCGCTTGCAGCTGAAGAGAGCTTCTGCTAGCATGATTTTTCATCCAGCTACGGTTCATTACGGCCGTAATGCGGCAATTTCCACGCAATCCGGTTTCCTCCATGCCTATCAACTTTTCAAAAACATAATACTCCATCATGGAAACCTGGAAACAGAGCCTGAAAGACAGCATCCTCTCCCCTGAGCAGCTTGCGGATTTATTTCCCGTCGATGCGAAAGGGTTGAGGTCGGTCGTTGATCGCTATCCCATGCGGATCACTCCTCATTATCTTGGACTCATCCGCGAGGCCGGAGACCCGATCTGGCGTCAGTGCGTCCCTGATCACCGAGAGCTGGGCGACTCGGCCGGAATGGACGATCCGCTGGGGGAAGAGAACCTGTCGCCTGTTCCCGGGCTCGTTCACCGTTATCCCGACAGGGCTCTGCTTCTTGTCTCCGGCGCCTGTGCCGTCTATTGCCGGTTCTGCACGCGGAAGCGCACCGTGGGCTGCGGATCCATGGCGCTGGACCGGGAGGGGTTCGACGCCGCTCTCGATTACCTGAAAGGACGCCCCGAAATCCGGGATGTGATCCTCTCCGGAGGCGATCCCCTGCTCCTGGAGGATGATCGACTGGAGGCGCTGCTGGAAAGCCTTTGCCGGATTCCTCATGTGGAGGTGGTCCGGATCGGAACCCGCGTTCCGGTGACCCTGCCGGAGCGGATCACCGAGAGGCTCTGCGGCCGACTTCGGCGTTTTTCCCCCCTGTACGTGAATACCCATTTCAACCACCCCCGGGAAATCACCCCCGAGGCCGCCGCGGCCTGCGATCGGCTGGTCGGAGCGGGAATCGTTCTTGGAAATCAGACGGTGCTGCTGCGCGGAGTCAATGACGATGCCGCCGTTCTTGCCGATCTTTTCCGGGGGCTGCTGAGGATTCGCGTCCGTCCGTATTACCTGCATCACATGGACCCGGCACGCGGGACCGTACACTTCCGCACGCGGATCGAACGGGGTCTTGAAATCATGCAGACCCTGCGCGGCGCCCTCTCCGGCATGGCTATTCCTCAATACGTGGTGGATCTTCCGGGGGGAAAGGGAAAGGTGCCGCTGGTACCCGAGTACGTGGAGTCTTTGGGAGAGAAGGCGGTCATTCGTGCGCCCGGAGGCGAAGAGGTGGAAGTGGATAATGAAATCTTCGGCGGAGTGGAGTGAGGTTCAAGGTCCCGGGTCCCGGGTCCAGGGTCCGGGGTCCAGGGTCCAGGGTCCAAGGTCCAAGCCTCCAGCCTCCAGCCTCCAGCCTCCAGCCTCCAGCCTCCAGCCACGCCTTTATAGATCTTCCGGGGTGAAAGCGGCCACCTCGTCAATCGCTCCGGCGCCGGTGAGCAGCATGATCAGCCGATCGAGGCCGAGGGCGATGCCTGCGGACGGCGGCATATTTACGAGTTCCGTGAGGAATTTTTCCGGAGTGGGGCAGGGTATTTTCCCCTCGGCGCGCCGGATCGCCTCGTCTCTTCCAAAGCGTTCTCGCTGCTCGTCAGCATCGGTCAATTCAGAGAAGGCGTTGGCCAGCTCCAGCCCCCCGATATAGAGTTCGAACCGTTCCGCGACGGACGGATCGCCCGGCTTCCTCCGGGCCAGAGCCGCAAGTCCGGCGGGATATTCTGTGAGGAAGACAGGCCCCGCTCCGAGTCCCGGCTCGATTTTCTCGACCAGGATTTCATCGAAGCGATCTGAAGCCAGCGCCTCCTCGAGAGGTATCGGGCTGTGCCGGGCGAAGGCCTCCGCGACCGTAATCCGCTCCCACGGCGAAGAGAGATCGATTCGCTCTCCCCCCCGGAGGATCCGGCCATCGGGAATCAGCGAGGAGATGAGAGCCTCGCAATCCTCCATCAACGCTTCGTAATTCGACCGGGCGCGATACCATTCCAGCATCGTGAACTCCGGCAGATGCCGGCTGCCTCTCTCGTTTCCCCTCCATACGCGGCAGATCTGAAAAAGACGATCATATCCGGCCGCGAGCATCCGTTTCATGCACAGCTCCGGAGAGGTATGCAGATACCACTCTCCCGAAGGGACGGCATCGATGTGGGGCTCCGGTGCGTTGGCGGGAATCCGGTGGGGGGTTTCGATTTCCAGAAAGTCGCGTTCCATGAAAAAGGCCCGAATCGACTGTATGATCCGGGCCCGTGCTTCGAGATGGCTTCGCTTGCGGGCAATCCGCCAGTTGGTGTTCATCCGCAAACGCTCCGCTACTCCTTCACCCGGGTCACGTACTCTCCGGTCCGGGTGTCGATCTGGATGAGATCCTCCGTCTCCACGAAGGAAGGCACCTGAAGGTTGTATCCCGTTTCGACTGTGGCGGGCTTGTTGTTTCCCGCAGCGGTGTCCCCCTTGACCCAGGGCTCGGACTCGGAGACCTTCAGGTTTACGAAATTGGGCAGGGTAATGCCGATGCCCCGACCTTCGAACGTGAGGATCTTGACCTCCATGTTGTCCTTCAGGAAATATTTGTCGTCTCCGAGGGTCTCCTCGGTAAGGGTGATCTGCTCGTAGGTCTTGTTATCCATGAAGACATATCCGCTCTCGTCCCGGTAGAGGAACTGCATGTCCCGATCCTCCAGGCTGGCGGGCGGGAAAGATTCTCCGGAGCGGTAGGTCCGGTCGAAAAGGGATCCGGTGATCATGTTGCGAAGCTTGCATTTATAGAGGGCCTGTCCCTTGCCCGGCTTGGTGAAGTCGAACTGGACGATCACATGGGGCTCGCCATCCACCATAAGCTTGAGGCCCTTTTTCAGATCGGCGCAGGTATACATGTATTCATCTCCTTTATCCGTACGGTTTGCCTGATTTCCACAAAAGCCGATTTAAGCACAGGGACGGGCATTTTGTCACTGAAAAATTGGTTTTCCGCGCTGCGGCTTCCATGGTAAGTTTCGTGGTCCGCCAATTCATAAAAGGAGAAACTCATGATATCAACAGCTGATTTCAAAAGGGGTCTCGTCATTCTTCTCGACGGGGCGCCGTGCTTGATTATCGACATTGGTTTTCAGTCCCCTTCGGCACGGGGCGGCAATACTCTGGTCAAGACGAAATACCGCAATCTGCTGACCGGCCAGGTCCTGGAGCAGACCTTCAAGTCGGGGGACAAGGCGGAGGAAGCCGATTTTCAGCGTCACAAGGGTCAGTTCCTCTATGCGTCGGGGGACGACGCCGTGTTTATGGATCTGGAAACCTACGAGCAGTTCGAGGTGGGGACCGACATGTTCGAGCCTATCCGGGGATATCTCCTGGAAGGTGCGGAGGTGCAGCTCGGACTCTTCGAGGGAATGGTGGTCGCCGTCGACCCGCCGCAGATGGTAGAGCTGAAAGTCGTTGAAACTCCCCCGGCCATCCGGCACGCCACCGCCACGGCACAGACGAAGGAGGCCGTCCTTGAAACAGGGCTGAGAATTCAGGTTCCGGGTTACCTGGAGTCCGGGGAGATCGTGAAGGTGGACACCCGGGAGGGGAGGTTCGTTTCACGGGGATGACGCTGTCTGGTCAGGCGACCGCCGGGGAAGAGGGAATGAATGACTCCCCTCCCTTCGATGGGAGGGGCTGGGGGAGGTTGCAAGAATCCTTTCCAGATACGTGCGGGGTTGCCGTTTCCGATACGGCTGGTACATTTTAGTGCAAAGGCCGCGGATGCGCGGCTCCGGAGGTTTCCTTCGGCATATTTCAATGAGGGAGGATAAAGAATGCCAGAATTTGCCAACCCCTTCTCTGGAATGACGGCCGGCCGTAAAGTGACCCATCAGGAGCTGGTTCGGGCGATCCGCTACAGCATCGCGGCGGAATACGAGGCCGTTCAGCTCTACATGCAGCTCGCCGAATCGACGGACAACGATCTCGCAAAAACCGTTCTCAAGGATATCGCCGAGGAGGAGATCGTTCACGCGGGCGAATTCCTGACTCTGCTCAAGGAACTGAATCCCGATGAAGCGGGATTCTACGCCGAGGGTGAGGAGGAAGTAAAGGAGATGATGGAAGCGCTCGGGAGAGGCGCCTCTGATTCCGTGACGGGCGACGGGTGAAAATCCGGTCGCGCCTTGCATCTGGACGTTTCTGATCCGCCTGAAAGGGGAAAACGCCCGACTGTGGCATTATTTTCACCTATGATTCGTCCCCTCCCCCCCGCTGGGGGCGGAGCCTTACCTGGCGCAAAAGTAAAATCCCCCTCCAGCCTTTGCTGCAGGGGGATTTCCGTATCCCCAAAGGAACCGCGACCGCTCCCCTGATATTCACTTTCAGGCGGCGTAGCGGCTTTCGTATCCCTCCACCATTCGCCGGTATTTTTCTTCCAGGTCCGGAGCGGCCTTCTCGGCCCTCCGGTATTCCTCCACCATGCCTGCGCGCATTTCCTCCGGCAGTATCCGCTCCGATAAGGGATAGAGGATGGAATCCTCCTTGTCGATATGGTCGCGGAGGAGTTCGATATATCCGCGGGCGTTTTCCGCGATGACGACCGCCTGGCCCCGATCGCCCTGAAGAGCCTTTCTGGCGGCATCTTCCATCCCCCGCACGAATTCACGGCCGTGATCATGCGCCATGAGCATGGCCGCAACAGGGGAGTTCTCCCGGGGCATGCCGTTTTCCACCAGCGCTTTGAACAGGACATCCTCCTCCTTGGCATGATGGAAACGGTCGGCATAGTTGCGGATAAAATCAACCGCATCCAGGAAGAAGTTGTAGTTCTCGAACCGACCCCATTCCAGTTTATTCGTGTTCTTCTCCACCAGGTCGATCATGCGAAGAATGAGTTTATGCTCTTCGACCATTACCCGGGTAACGTCCGTCATGATCAACTCCTCCTCTCGCCATCCACCCCGATGATCGCGATCTCCAGGGGGATGTCCTTGCCGGAATCCTGTACGGCCTTCTGGGCCATCATCGCCAGCCCACGGCAGCAGGGCACTTCCATAATCGTCACGGTGACCGACTTGATGTCGTTTTGCTGCAGGATTGCCGTCAGCTTCTCGACATAGGGAGAAGTGTCGTCCAGCTTCGGGCAGGCGTTGACGAGGACTTTCCCCTTGATGAAGTCACGGTGGTACTCCGCGTAGGCGAAAGGGGTGCAGTCCGCCGCGATCAGCAGGTCCGCATTCTTCAGCCAGGGCGCCGAAGGCGGCACCAGGTGGAGCTGAGTCGGCCATTGGCGCAGTTCCGATTCGATCCGACCGGTTCCGGCCGTATTCGTGGTTTCCTTTTTCTCTATGGTGCGTACATTGGATCCGGGGCATCCGCAAGCGAGGTTTTTCATGACTGATCTCCTTTTGATTCGTGACGGGTTACGGAAAAATGGCCCGTGAGTCTGATTTTTATGAATTTGCGGCCTTCAGTCGACCGTCAAGATAATCGTTTATTTCCTGTTCGATTTTCTTCTCGGTTTCGTCCCCGAGGGCGTGAATGGCGACCACATCCTTCAGCAGGCAGATCCCCACGCCGCAGGTGACGCAGCCGATTTCGTATTTCTCCAGGATCTCCCCTATGGGGGGGTGCTCCTTTATCACATTCTGAATCTGTTCTTCGCCAAGATTGTTTTTCAGTTCCATGTTCGCCTCCTCCTTTCTCGATGGTGACTGCAGGATAACCGGCGCCAAAGGAAAAAAACATGATGTGGGTCAAAAGAATAAAAAACTTTTGCGAAGGCAGAGAAAAAAGAAGAGCCCGCTTTTGGCGGGCTCGGAGAAGATTGAATTGGAGGATTACAGCGTCATCGGACGGTGAAGGTGGTTTCCCTTGCATCGCTAGAGGTGGGGGTGCTTATGGTGGCAACCACGCGGTATTCCCCTCTCGGTGCATTGTTGGGAAGATTCAAAGGGATGGAGGAACTGTAGGTCCCCGCCTCGTGCGATACGGTGATTTTCGGATTTCCCACCAGTTGTCCGTTGTGGCGGATTGTGTACTCCTCGGTGATCTGGACCGGTTCCGCCAAGGGCGTCATCACTGCATAACGGCTCTGGAGGTCGACTTGATTTCCTGCCTGTATGCTACTCGGCGAGGCTGAGACATCCTCGACTCGCAGCACCGTGCCGGATGAGGGTTGATAGTTGTACTGCTGGGCTGTCGCTTCGGCATCCTTCTCCTTGTCGAATTTGTAGTGGCCAACCGCACCGCCGATCAGCGCTCCGGCCAATCCGCCGAGGATCGCACCCCGGGTGTCCCCCAGCGCCGCACCTGCCAAGGCGCCCGTCGCTGCCCCGACACCGGCGCCCGTGGCTGCACCGCGGTGCTCCTCCGGAACCTGGGCGCAGCTCGCCAGTACCAGAACAAAGAAAGTTAAAGTCGCTGTTGCTGTTATTCGAATTTTCATGTTGCGCCTCCATTTTTTAAATTAACGCTTGCCTCTTTCATTATTGCATGGCCGCACCAGTTTGCAATGAAGGAGGGATAAAATGGACATTGACGGACCTCCCGGGAATTGCAATCATGATGGCGTTTCAAAAATGCGGCGAAATCAATCATGTTTTCCCGGATTCCTGGCAAAAAGAATCTCTGCAGAGTCGAAGGAAATCCCGCCAATGAATTCTGAGCTGATCCTGACCATCGACGTCGGTACCCAGAGCATCCGAGCTCTTGTTTTCGATCTGCGGGGCAACCTGTTGGAGAAGGTCGCCACCCCCATCGAGCCCTACTTTTCAGAAAAGCCGGGCTGGGCGGAGCAGGATCCGGATTATTATTGGGAAAACATCGGCCTCACGGTTCGGAAATTGTGGCAGAAAAATCCACGGGTAAAGACGGCGGTGGCGGGGGTGACGATCACCACCCAACGAGCAAGTGTGGTCAATGTCGACCGCCAGGGCCGTCCGCTGCGGCCGGCGATTCTCTATCTGGATCAGCGTACGACAGCCGATATCCCGCCGGTCAAAGGTCCATACGGAGTCCTGTTCAAATCCCTGCGGCTCGGGGATATGCTCAAATACCTGCAGTCGCAGGCCGAAGTGAACTGGATTCGCGCCCACCAGCCCGAGATCTGGAAAGCGACATATCGGTATCTGTTTCTGTCCGGCTATCTCAATTTCAGATTAACCGGCAATTTCTCCGATTCGGTGGGTTCACAGGTCGGTTATGTGCCTTTCGATTACAGGCGACAGACCTGGTCCAGATCGTTGAACTGGAAATGGCAGGCGCTGGGGATGGACAGAGACAAGCTTCCGGAGCTGGTGCCGACCGGAGGGATTCTCGGAAAAGTTTCGGCCAAAGCGGCCGAGGAATCCGGCATTCCTTTCGGGCTGCCGGTGGTCGCCTCGGCTGCGGACAAGGCTTGTGAGGTGCTCGGTTGCGGCTGCGTCACTCCGGAAATCGGCAGCATCAGCTATGGAACGGCGACTACCATCAATGCCACCTCGACCCGATACCTTGAACCGATCACCCTGATTCCTTCCTATCCGAGCGCCCTGCCGGGTCATTACAATATGGAGATCCTGCTCAATCGAGGTTTCTGGCTGGTGAGTTGGTTCATCAAGGAGTTCGGACACCTGGAAAGACAGATGGCGGAGGCCGAAGGGGTGCCCCCCGAGGTCATTTGCGACCGGCTGATCGCGGGAATCCCTCCCGGATCGATGGGGCTGACGGTCCAGCCCTACTGGTCCCCGGGGCTGCGGATGCCCGGTACGGAAGCCAAAGGGGCCATTATCGGTTTCGGTGATGTGCACACCCGGGGACACCTCTACCGGGCCATCCTGGAGGGGCTCGGGTATGCGCTTCGGGAGGGAAGGGAGCGGATCGAGTCAAAGACAAAGGCACCGATGAAGGAACTCCGGGTTTCGGGGGGCGGCTCCCAGAGCCGACAGGTTCTGCAGATCACCGCCGATATCTTCAATCTGCCGGTGGTGAGACCGAGCACCTTCGAGACAGCCGGCCTGGGCGCTGCGGTGGTGGCCTCCGTCGGCCTCGGGCTCCACAAGGATTTCGACGCGGCGATCGCCGACATGATCCGCACCGGAGAAACCGTGGCGCCCCGCCTCGAAAACGCCCGGCTTTATGACCAGCTGTACAGACAGGTCTACCGCAAGATCTATCCCCGGGTCCGTCCTCTCTACAAGGCGATCCGGTCCATTACCGGATATCCCCTGGCCCCCGGAAGCGGGACCGATTCTCCCGCCCTGTAAATCCCCTTGACGAAACGAGGTTTCCCGGAGCGGATACACCTGAAATCTCCGCAATGACCTCATTAGCGTCCATTCAGAAACCCCGGAAAGCCTAAATGCAGTTTTCGATCTGGAAACGAGCAATTTTTAGCAAAATCAAGGAAATCAAGGATTTGAGCGGAGGCGTAGTCCTTTACGCCGCACAAATCAAATCCGCGGATTGACGCGGAGATTGCGAAAAAGGGCCGTTTCCGGACGAAAACTAATTAGCAGCATTACCGTTGGTCTCCGGCAAAGAGACTGCAGGAGGTGGATTCGGTGGGGTTTTCAGCGAGGGCTGGTTCGGGGCGGGATTTCGGACTTTGGCGGGGACATACACGAATTCCCAGTCCCGGTAGATCCGGGCCCGGGAGAAACTTTCGTATGGTGTGGAAAAACCGTCCTGTTTGAAAGGTTTTTTGTCGCTGGTGCTGCGTACGCCGGTGATTCCTCCCACCTTTTGAGCTGTCCCAGGGAGCCCGGTAATGTCGCCGCCTGCCCGGATCAGCTCGAAATCCTCCCCGGTGAAGGGATCCTTGTAGAGGCGTCGGATGTGTTTTTTCGTGCCTGGGAAGCGGGAATCCTGGAGAAGATCTTCGAGACCGGGGGGGAGCTGCGCCCGGACACCACCCTTGGCGGACTTGTAATAGCTCTCGATCGCTCTTCGGTACTGATCGCCTCGCCAGAGCAGTTCTCTCTCACGCTCTCGCTGCATGACGGTCTGCCAGCTTGAACCGGCAATTCCTGCTGCGAGCCCGGTGATCACCACCGCCACCAGAACGATCATGAGGGTGACGCCGCGCTGGTTTCCAAGGGGGGATGACAAGGCGTAAGGTGTTTTGCTGGTCCGCATCTCTTTTCCTTCAGCAAAGACAGAAATTAGATAAGTGCCCATTCGGAAACCCCGGAAAGCAGCGGCTGAGAGGTGGGATGAAAAGGTTATTTACCGAGGCGTCAGTCCCTCTGCTTCAAGCAGATCCCGACCATAATCAATAGACACGGCAAAAGAAATATTCGTGTTGGCCAACTGGGTTCGGCTGCCGTCGGTGTAATCCTTCCCGGCCTCGACCGGATCGAAGCGGCCGTTGATGACTCCGACCACCAGGCCCTCGTCGATGCTGATCAAGGGACCGCCCCGGGCGCCCGGATGTACCATGCTGTCGAACAGAAGGAGCCGGCTTTTATTACGGGAAAGGACCTTGGCACTGATTACGGCATTAAGAGCCAGGAGGCTGTGAAGGTGATAATGTCCGAAAGAAAAGCCCAGTACCATGACGGAGCTGCCCGGCAGGACGCTTTCGTCGGTTCCGATAAAATGATCAGGGAGACGGATATCGATGTCTTTCTCCAGTTTGAGAAGGGCAAGATCTCGTTCGGCATCGACCCGAACGATGTGAACAGGGAGCGGGGTAACCGTTTCCTGTGTGACGGGCTGGAAATCACCCGAATCGCTGGCCACCACCATGAGACGGCCTTCTTTTGGGAGGATATGCGCCACGGTCAGCAGGAATCCGTCCTGGTGAACGAGAAATGCGGTTCCAAGGAAGGTGACGGAATCGCCATCCCTGCTCATGACCATCATGGCGCCGCCGCTGTATTTCTGATATACGTTCTTCAGCATATTTATTCCTGTTCCATTCCCTTGAGCCATTCCGAAACCTGCTCCGGATGAGTGAAGAGCCACCTTTGGGCTTTTTCATAGGGATAAAGGCCATGGTCCATCCGGTTCCAGACAAGATACCGACTCATCTGCTCGGGGGTCCAGTGGAAACGATCGAGAAGCGCGTAAGCGGCGGGGTTCTCGGTGTCCAACCCCTGCCGGACCATGGTGTGGATCGCTTCGAGCCCTCCGAACACTCCCTTCGGGTCCTCCAGGAACTTGAGTTTCCAGCGGGCGAACATCCAGTGAGGGGTCCAGCCGGTGACCACGATCCACTGCTGATGGCGAATGGCGTTTGATAGCTCGGCCAGCATGGAGGCTTCGCTGCTGTCGATGAGACGGAATCTTTCGAGATCATACGCTCGAATGGCCTCCTGCGCTCGTGCCATGACTCCCGACTGAGGATCGATGCCGATAATGCGGTGCCGGAAGCGATCGGCATATTTGAGAAGATCCGGAATCGATTCGGCGTGGATATAGGGGCGAGCCCTTTCCCCCCGAGAGCCGGTCTGCCGACCTACGCTGACGTCCGGAACGACAAGGCCGATGCGGGCTCCTTCAAGGTTGGGACCGAAATCGCGAAGATGCTCACCGTATTTCTCCATGTATTCGGCATGGGTGGTCGGCAGCCAGGCCGACAGCATGGCATCGGCTTCTCCCGTCGCCACGGAACGCCACATGTCTTCGGGTTCGAGCTGCACCAGTTCACAGGGAATGTTCAGCCTCTCCTGGAGAAGGGCCTGCATGACATGAGCCCCGGCAACCGACGAAGACCAGCTGGTATATGCCAGTCGGATCGGTTTTCCGGATTCGGCGCCCCAGGCCGGGCAGCAGAACATCAGCAAGAACCCCAGCAGGAAGACAAAAATCGGAAATGGTACCGTGCCCATGAGTCCTCTCGACGTTTTCACCAGAACCTCCGACGGCGGTAAGTGGGCAGTTTATCCGTGGGACGAACGCGAAATTCCCGGGGTTTTGATTCCGGGGTAATCTCGAAGGATTGTCCCTCCTTGTATTCATTCAGCCCCTTGTGGAGTGCCACGCACATGCCGAGGAGCACCAGGGCAAAGGGAAGTCCCGTCGTGATCGCAGCCGTCTGGAGAGCCACAAGCCCGCCGCCGATCAGCAGAACCGCCGCGACCAATCCTTCGAGAATGGCCCAGAAAAGCCGTTGAATCACCGGCGGGTCCGGATTGCCGCCGGCCGTGATGATGTCGATGACCAGGGATCCGGAGTCTGATGATGTAACGAAAAATGTGATCACGACAACAATGGCAAGCAGCGAACTCACCATGGACAGGGGATAATTCTCCAGCAGCTTGAACAGGGATACCGGAATGTTTTCCTGCACCGCCTTGGCAATGTCCCCGGTGCCGAACATCTCGATGTTGAGGGCGCTGTTGCCGAAGACCGTTACCCAGATAAAGGTCACCAGGGTTGGCACGAAAAGAACTCCTTTGATGAATTCGCCGATGGTTCGTCCGTATGAAACGCGGGCAATGAACATACCGACGAAAGGTGACCAGGAAATCCACCAGCCCCAGTAGAAGACAGTCCATGCTCGTTGCCAGTCGGTCGCTTCGTACGTTTCATTCCAGGTCGCAAGCTGGGGAAGATGTTGAATATAAAAACCGATATTTTCAAGCAAGGCCTTCATGATGAACAGCGTGGGACCCAGGAGAAGCACAAACAGCATCAATCCGATGGCGAAAATGATATTCAATTGACTCAGGAGCTTGATCCCGGCCTCGAGGCCACGTACGACCGACCAGGTGGCTATGGCGGTTATCCCAGCGATTAGGATGACCTGCACCAGAGTGCTCTGGGGGATAT
Source organism: Desulfuromonadales bacterium (assembly GCA_024636295.1). Classification (GTDB taxonomy): domain Bacteria; phylum Desulfobacterota; class Desulfuromonadia; order Desulfuromonadales; family JAGXHI01; genus JAGXHI01. The sequence goes on along the minus strand of JAGXHI010000030.1, from coordinate 13,370 downwards.
TGAAGAGATGGTTCAGGCCGGCATTCACCTGTTGTACGCCGAGGCCCAAAGAAGTGGCCACCCCGAACAAGGTTGCCACCGTGGCCAGAATATCGATTACATTTCCGATGGTCCCATGGATGCGTTCCCCGAAAATGGGGTAGAAAACGGATCGGATGGAAAGGGGAAGACCCTTGTTGAAAGAAAAGAAAGCAAGCGACAGCCCCACCAGCGAGTAGATTGCCCAGGGATGAAGTCCCCAGTGCAGAAAAGTAAGGTCAAGAGCCACCCGCGCCGCCTCCGCGGTCCCCGGTTCCGCAAGCGGTGAGGCGACGAAGTGAAACATCGGCTCGGCTACCCCGTAGAAGAGGAGACCGATGCCCATTCCCGCCGAGAAGAGCATGGAGAACCAGGCCAGCGTCGAGAACTCCGGACGTGCTTCCGATCCTCCCAGCCGGATGGAACTGAATCGGCCCAGAAGCAGGGAAACCACGTAGACGAGAATGATATTCACCGTCCAGACGAAGAACCATCCCGAATAGGTGGCGACGCCATCCTGAATCCTGGAGAAGAAATCGTCGACAGTCGCCTGGAATATCAGGGTCAGGACCACGAAAAGAATTATCAGTCCGCTTGAAGTGAAGAAAACCCAGGGGTGGACGTCGATATGGTACCAATGGCTTTTTTCTTCCGGGGGGGTGTTCGGAGTTTCCATATTAAGATTGCCAATCCGCTCGCAAAAAGATTTACTAAAGCATATCGAAAAACTGAAGAGATGTCACCCTTGCCGCCTGACCGGCAAATCCCAGGCAAAAAACGGAACCCCGGCGCATATCAGGGCCGGGGTTCCGTCTTCTTATCAAATGTGTTCGCCGGTGAGGGCTATTCTTTATTTCATTTTGGCGCCGCCGAGCCCTCCATCGACTTTTTCTGGTCCGCGTACACCCGCTGAAATGAGGGGCGTTCGCGCATCGCCGTCAGATATTCCCCAATGCCCGGGAGGCGTTCGAAAACGTCTCCTCCGTATATTTTCCTGTAGGCAGCGCGGGCCAGGGGAAGATTGATCACGGTGGTGATGTCCGCAAAGGTGAAGTCCCTGCCTGCCACGCAGGGATCGAATCGGGCCAGTTGCCTGAAGGATTCGATGGCTTTGTCCAGAACGGGACGAACTTCCTCCCTGGTCTGGTCGGAGATGCTCCCACCAAAAAAAACCTCGGGATAAAGCCGCCGGGAGGGCAGCTCGATATAGAGCTCGATCACCCTCAGGAGTTCCCGCACCTTGGCACGCTCAAAGGGATCTCCCGGGTAAAGCGGATTTTCCGGGAAGGTCTCCTCCAGATAATCCATTATGACCTGGCTTTCGGACAGGGGGCCTTTTTCCGTTTCAACATACGGAACTTTCCCCATGGGGGTCTTCTGCTTCTCGTCCGGTGAGCCGCTGGGACGGAAGTTGATCTCTTCGAAGGGGACGCCCTTCTCCAGAATGGCGGCCTTAACCACATTGTAATAGTTGCTGAGCGGGAAACCGTAGAGCTTCATTCCGTTCTCCTGTCCGATTCGCATTGTTTGTTCCGGGCCAGCCCCGGAGTGCTCTCACTCCTTGCTTCTTTTTTTCATTTCTTCGGAGCGCAATTCTTTCTTGAGCACCTTGCCCACATTGGTTTTCGGAAGTTCAGTTCGGAATTCAACCTCCGTCGGCCATTTGTACTTGGCCAGTTTGTCCTGGCAGGCATTGATCATCTCTTCTTCGGTGGCGGTTTCGCCAGGCTTCAGGACGATGAAGACCTTTACCGCCTCTCCACGCGAGGGGTGGGGGATGCTGATTGCGGAACATTCCAGAACCTTGGGATGCTCGAAATAGACTTCCTCGATATCCCTCGGATAGATATTGTAGCCGCCAGAGATGATCATATCCTTCTTGCGGTCGACGATGAAAAAATAGCCATCCTCATCCATGGTGGCGATATCGCCGGTGTAGAGCCATCCGTCCTTCAGGGTGTCGGCGGTGGCATCGGGGCGATGGAGATATCCTTTCATCACCTGGGGTCCTTTGATCAGGAGTTCGCCGGGCTGTCCGGGGGATACGTCAGTCACCCCATCCTCGACATCCACGATGCGACAGTCCGTATTGCTGAGAGGCAGACCGATGCTGCCGATCTTGCGCAACCCCTCGAAGGGATTGGTGTGAGTGACCGGTGACGATTCCGTCAGGCCAAAGCCCTCAACGATCACGGCGCCGGTGCGTTTCTCGAACTCCTTGATGACCTCCACGGGAAGAGGCGCACTGCCCGAGAAACAGCCCTTAATGGAGCTCAGATCGATTTTATCGATGTCCGGGTCCTGGAGTATCCCGATATACATGGTCGGAACCAGGGGGACGAAAGTGGGCTTGAACTTCGTGATTGCTTCTATCAACTGGGCCGGCTGGGGTTTGGGAACCAGAACGTTGCCCCAACCCTGCGCAACAGCCAGATTCATGCAGGCTGTAAGGCCGAAGACATGGAAGAAAGGCAGCGCCCCAAGCATGATCTCGTCGCTTCCGAAGCCGGGGAACCAGGCCATCACCTGCTGAACGTTCACGCTGAGATTGCCGTGGGTCAGAATGACGCCCTTGCTGACGCCGGTGGTGCCGCCGGTGTACTGGTAGATGGCCACATCGTCAAAGCCCAGTTCGACGTCCGGAGGCGCTGCTGCGGTTTTCGCCAGAAGGCTCTTCCAGGGATAAACCTCTTCATCCTGCCGGACGGTCGCAGCCAGACCTTTCTTTTTGGCCACCAGCGGAAACAGGAGATTTTTGGGAAAGGGCAGATAGTCTCCGAGAGTGGTGACGACGATCTGCCGGATTTTGGTTTTAGGGCGCAGATCGATCATGCGGTTGGCCAGGAGATCCAGGGTGATGAGCACCTTGGACCCGGAGTCATTGAACTGATGCTCCAGTTCTCGGTCCGAATAAAGGGGGTTGTTCATCACCCCCACGGCCCCGATTCTGAGGGTGGCATAATAGGCGACCACCAGAGGGATGAGGTTGGGCAGGAGGATGGCCACCGCATCGCCTTTTTTGACACCGAAGGCATGAAGGTGAGAGGCGAAGCGATTCACCATTTCGTTCAATTGCGAATAGGTGATCTGGTATCCCTGAAAACTGAGCGCCATTTTGTCGGGAAAACGTTTGGCGGACCGGTTCAGGTGATCCGGGAGGCAGATCTTTTCAAATTCGACATTTTCAGGAACCCCCTCCTGATATTGCCGCAGCCACGGTTTTTTTTCCACCTTCTGAGTCGCTGTGGACATCTGTTCCTCCTTTTCCAATAAATGTTATTCCGCTGAAACGGGATTTCCGAACCGGATGGGACCGGCCCTCCCGGCGCCTGATTTAAAGCCCGGATATCGCACACCTGTATACAATTAATGAGCACCTTTTGTCAAACACTGTTTGCAGGATCAGCGGAATCGGCGGTTGGGACCGTCTCCCTGCTTCCTCTGCCTCAAGGATCGAAGCGAACGGATGGTGAAGGGCCTTTACTTTTGGAGAGCCTTTAATTCGGATTCATATTCAGCGTAGGAATCCTTCAGGCTTGCCGAGTTCAGGAGCATGGTCGCAAGGACCTCATCCGAGCCAGGCAAATAGACGCGGGTGCGGACCCACATGCTCTCGGTGCGCCGACTGCCGCTCAAAGCAACGACTTCCCGGTCGATCTCGTAGTTTTCTCCAACGAACAGCGGCCCCTTGATCAGACGTATCTCCTGATCGGCGAAGAGTCCGACGACGGGACCGCGAACGGGCAGGGCCGCGGCATCCTTCGAGTAGTTCAGAAGAACACTGATCATTTCGACAGGTATGATTGGCCGTTTCCACGGGGAAGTTTCCGCTCCCTCCGCGGAATACCATGGAGAGGGTTCGGTGATCATTTTAAGCTTGGCGGCCAGGGAGAAAGGATAGAGCGCTCCCATGTTCTGGTCGGCATCCATACGGACCTTCTGTCGCGACGTTTTCATGCCGACTTCAATATCCCTCAGAATCACAAGAATTCCGGGTGTTTCAAGGTTTGAGAGGCGTTCCTCAAGTGCGGTGGGGGGATTGTCCAGTCCGACCGATGCCGTGCCCCGGAGAATTTCGGCGCCGTCCTCCCGCTCCATCCATATTTCGGCATGCGTAGCGCCGTTTTTCGGCTCATTCATGAAGGCGCGGACCTTCTCTCCCTCAAAGCAGGGATTGCGATAATGCGCAGAGAGGCAGCCCTGCTCCAACCAGCGTTCGCCCCAAGTGGCGACGCAGAGCGGGACGAACTGGCTGAAATGGGTAGGACCCTCGATGGCGCCGCCCTTGAAGCCGAGTTTTTGGGCCGTCTGGTCATCGTGAATCGAGGTGTGGTTGTCGTATTCCTGCTCCGCAAGCATCTGGCGCGGAGCGCGAAACGGGCCGCAGAGAACGTTATCCTTCTTTTCGATCGGAGTTTCGAACGGAATCTTCATGGACGGGTGCCTCCCTGGTTGTAATCGGAAAAATTCCTGGTTTCAAGTGCATGACGTTCAGGTTCAAAGCTTCTTCACCAACAGAGCCACCGAGCATACGGAGCAATACGAGAGTCCGGCTTTTTTTGCTCTCTCTGTCCTCAGTGAGCGAAGTTGCCAAATAGCTTTTGGTTTCAAAAGGAAATCCGGCACTGGTCCAGCGCCTTCTATTTTTTCCGCCATCCCCCGCCGGGCTGCTCGAGGTACCAGCCGGAAGAAGCCTTGTCCTGCCAGGTTCGGGCGAAAATCTCCCGGACCTCGTCCGTTTTTTCGGGGAAACCATTGGCCCGGGCAATCTCCTTGTAGAGGCGCTGCCGGTCGTCATTCTCTGCCGCGACGAGTCGGCTGACTTCAGCCCGGGCTTTGAGGTCCAGGCCTTCCGTGGTGCGGACTTTCAGCAGGGCGTCGCGCCCGAGGCCCACATGGCCTGAATCGAGATAGGGAAAGAGCTTGCTCGAACGATCCTTCATGGAGGCGCGGATGGCCCGGATCTCCGGTGTGCTGACATCGATATCCTGTTGCTGTGCGTATGCGACGCCCGGCTTCAGAAGGAAGAACATGCTGCTTCCGGGAGATTTTTCCTGCGCGGGAGCCTTTTTCTCTTCTGGCTGGGCTCGTTCGCCCCACACCTCATTGACGATGCGATCCGCGGCGCTTCGGACCTCCTCGGCGGGAAAATAGATGTTGACGGTGACACAGGAGACGGCGGCGAGAAGAGCCAGCAGGCTGGCGATTCGAAACGATTTTTTCATGAAATATCTCCGGCGGAAAGGGGTTTGTCTTTTTAATGGCGTTGCAAGAGCCCGCGGGATGTTGCCGCCATCTCTTTAATATACTTGGAGGACTCACTGAAATCAATTATTGATGGCTTAGCCATCCTCTGATTTTTTGCGAAGGCATCAATTGTCAGGTCCAGTCCCGGAATCGTCGGTTCTCTCGATGCGCTGGAGGCGCTTGAGCATTTCCTTGAAAGAGATGGAATGCGTCGGGGCGATGATGTCGATCTTCGGAGGCAGCAGACCGCCGTAGACAAGATACCTGTCGGAATCCTCCTTGGCCGTCCCCTGGAGCACAAAGACGTCCTGGCGCAGTGCGCACCAGATGCCGATCTTGCGATACCGGTAGAAGTCGATGAAGCGGTAGAGTCCCCTGGAAAGGGCGGCGGAGAGGCCGCCCTGGCTGATCAGCGTGAGGTTGTTCAGGGCCTTGACGCTGATGTTTCGACGCCCCTCATTGCGGGTCTCCAGCAGAGCCTCGAAACGGGACGGCGTCAGTCGAAAGAGTCTCAGGTCGTGAACGAAACCATCGGCGATGCCGTTGATGGCGCCAAAGGAGAATGTGCGGGTGAGCTGATACAGATCGATTCCGGAGAAATCCACATCGGCGTACAGGAGAGGATAGGAGGAGAAGGGAGACTCGTAACGGATATTATCCACAAGGAGGATTCCGTCGAAGACCGTGGCGACCATTTTGCCCTCGGAGGTGAGTACACCGTCGGCAAATCGGATTTCACCGAGATCGGCATTGATGCGCCCCTGCATTTCCACCCACCCGAGTTCGCCCGTCAGTTTTTCCAGATCAATGTCCCGGACGTCGATTTCCGCCGAAACCTCGGGGCCTTTCGTACTCTTTACGTAAAGGGCTTTTTTTATCTCCAGCAGACCTTCGGCCAGCCGGAAATGGACTGCTCCTGGAATTTCGAGGCGATCAGGGCGCGAAACGACCTCTATCGTCTCGTTTTCCAGTCGCGCGGGACCTGCGGAAAGCCGGGGTAAAGAGAGGGTCCCGGATCGAGGTTTCCCAGAGGGGAGGGAGCCCTCTGAATCACCGAAGGAGAAGTCGAAAGGAAAGGCGCCGCTCACCCCTTCCGCCGTCAGGGGGCCAAGGGAGATGGCGAGGCGGGAGGGCAGGGCCGTTCCCCGCAGTCGCCCTCCTGCAGGGTTCCTGTCCAGGGCAAATTCGCCCTTCAGCTCTCCCGAGAGCTTTAGAGACCGAGTCGCCGGAACCCTTTCCCGGAGGACGGGCAGGAAAAGGTCCGAAAAATGTTTTTTCAGCTCCGGGATATTCAGGCTCCCCTCGATTTTCGTATTTCGGGGACCCAGCATGCCCTCAAGGCGAAGACTGGCTATTTCCTCCAATGCAAGGGAAAAATCGCGGAAATGAAGTTGACGGGAATCGGGTTCGAGTGTCCCCTGAAATGACAACTCTCCCGCCCTGTCGGCCAGATCGGCATAAAAGGCGCCGTGCAGAATTTCCTTCGCCCTCAGGGTTCCGGAGAGATTCAGTGTTATATCGTTCTTTGTCGACGAACCCGACAGGGTTCCGGTGAGGCGCATCCGGCCGCCCGCCAGTGCGGTCATGCCGTCGGGGGCCATGTATTCGACCTTTTCAGCAACGAGCGGCTGAAGGCGAAGGCGCCACTTCCCTTGTTCCCAACTCCCCTCTGCCGCGGCCGTCAGAGCTGCGGTCGGCATGCTTTTGCCGAATAGCTGCGCCGAAGCCCGGACTCCGGTGAAACGGAGGGCATCTTCCCCGAAACCGAGGCGGCCTTCGATGCTGACGCCGGCCAGAATCGCCTGGAGAAGAGGGATTTTGCCTGCGGTGATTTTTCCCTCAAGGGCCCATTTTTCCTTTTCCGGAAAGAGGCGGAAATCGGCGGAGAGATCCTCCGCATCCGAGGGGAACAACCGCCGGAGATCCTTTCCGAGAAGTGGTCGGAAGATGTTGCCGGAAAGGGAGGGGATACCAACGGATAACGCCATGCCGTCGATTTCGATCGCAGCGATTTGCTGATTCCCCGCGCGTACGGCAATCTGCCCTTGCCAATCTGCGTCTTTGCGGGTCAGTGTCAGATGGCCTGCGAGAGGGGAGAGATCCAGATGGTGTTCCGAGGGTTCTCCCCCGGGTGAAAAGCCCTTGAAGCTTCCCTCGATACGGAAGACGTTTTCCTTCCCCTCGAACTCCGCCTCGATCTCCAGTCCCCCAGCGAGAACAGGCCGGAATCCATCTGTCGCCTCGCGGAGGAGTTCTCCCGGTTCCGGCGCTCTCAGCCGCAGATTTCCGTTAAATCCTTCATCGCCGATTCTTCCTCGGATTTCCCCCGAGGCCTCCCTCGGCAGAACGAACATGAAGGAAAAATCCCATCCATTTTCGACACGTGATGCGCTCCATTGGCTTTTTTCCAGACTCAGATCCATATCCGCGGTCCCAAGGGCGCCTTCCTCAAAACCACCCTGCAGATTCAGGCGGCTTTCGCTCCAGTTGAAATCCACGAATGGTGATTCCAGAGAAAAATACCATCCCTGTGGAACAGGAGATTTCTTTCCCAGGATCATGAAGATCTCATTGATTCGCCGGCTGTCCAGACGGTCGAGGCGAAGAGCGCCCTCAACCGCGGCGGCGTCTTCGGATGGAAGACTGACGGTCAGAGGTTCAGTCAGAAGAGGCTTCTCCCGCCATTGAAAATCCTCGAGCGTCAGGGAAAGACCTTCCTCCCACCGGCCGAAACCCGTCACCTGGAAGGGATCACTTTCACCCTCTCTCGCGAAGGCCGTAACATGAAAAGGAAAGTGCTCCTGAATGCCGGACCGCGCATCAATGCCGTGAATCACGATCGGATCGCCCGAGGCAGGGAGGATCAGTCGGCCCTTTTGAATCGTGACGGTCTCCACTTCCACGGGAGGATTTGCGGGGAATCCGCTCGGCTCCTTCCCCTCGGCGGGAGCGATTGACATTTCGGGCCTGAGGAGGTGCACCGACCGAAGACGACCTGCCAGCAGGTCCGGAAGGGTGAAGCCGATCCGGGCCGCGGGTGCGGAGAATACGAGGGAGTCATTTCCGCGACGCAAGGAGATATCAGTGAACAGAAGTTCGTCATTATCGAGAACGAGACTTCCGATCCGGACCTCGGCGTTCAGGATGGATGACGCCGTTTTTTCCAGCAGGGGACGGATTCCATGCTGAAGAACGGGCGCCCGGAAGACCCACACCGCCACTCCCGCAAAAAGGAGCAGGATGAAAAGAATCAGGAGAATTAAGAGGACTCGGTGTTTGGCCATTGCCGGACATCCGACCTGAGATCAGAAGGGGAAGACCAGGGGAATGAGCAACGTGGCAATCAACCAGATGCCGATGTTGAGAGGTGTGCCCACTTTCGTGTAGTCGAAGAATCGATATCCTCCGGGTCCCATGACCAGGGCGTTGGACTGGTGGCTGATGGGCGTCATGAAGCAGGAGGAGGCGGCCACCGCCACCGCCATGAAAAAAGGCTTGGGGCTGACCGACAGATCCATTGCGGTATTGAAGGCGATCGGGGCGACCAGGACCGCGGCGGCGGCATGGCTCATAACCTCTGTCAGCGCGAAGGTAATCAGGAACACGGCGCCAAGGACGACCCATGGCCCCATGGGGCCGACCGTTCCGATGATCAGGTCGGCAAGCATCCGGGCGGCTCCGCTCTTTTCCATGGCCAGGCCGAGGGGCAGGGTGCCTGCGATGAGCATGATGATCATCCAGTCGATGCTCTCGTAGGCTTCCTTGGGAGACAGGCAGCGGCTCAGAACCATGACGAGCGCGCCGAGGGAGGCGGAAAGCATAATTGGCAAAATCCCCATCGCGGCAAGCACAATGACTCCCGCCAGAGTGAGAATTGCGATGGGCGCCTTTTTGGGGCGATAGGAGACCGGGGAAACGCCGCCCAGAAGGAGGAATCCATGTTCCTTGCCCAGGTGAACGACCCGTTCTTCAGGTCCCTGCAACAGCAGTACGTCGCCGAACTCGAGCACCACATGATCGACTTTCTTGACCACCGGCGCCCCCCTTCGCCAGATGGCCAGGACGGTCAGGCCGTGGGTGTCGGCGAAACGGACATCCCGTAAGGTTTGACCCACCATTTCGCTGGTGGAGGTCAGGGATGCTTCGACAACCACCAGATTGCCTTTATCCTTTCGCGCCGGAGGTGGAGGATTGTCTCGCTCCGGAACGACCTCGAGTCCTTTTTTCTCACGAATTTTCAGAATCGATTCGGGATTGCCCTCGAGAAAAAGGATATCCCCTTTCTTCAATTTCCGGTTTCTGTGCGGAAAAGGAAATTTGGTCTTTCCTCTCAGGATGGCCCTGATCTTGATCCCGAAATCCCTCTCGAGACCGCTGCGGGCAATCGACTGCCCATCCAGGGGGGAGCTGGAGGCGATTTCCACTTCCGTAATGTATTCCTTGACCTGATAAACCTCCGTCAGTGAACCGGATTTCCGCCGGGGGAGCAGGTGACGACCGATGAACGTCATATATGCCATTCCCGCAAGCAGCACGACAACCCCGACCGGGGTGAAGTCGAACATGGAAAAACTTTCTCCGGTGTATTGTTCAAGAAGGGTATTCATGAGGATATTGGGCGGGGTGCCGATCAGGGTGCAGACCCCCCCCAGAAGTGAGCCGAAGGCCAGGGGAATGAGGAGCTTGGAGGGACTGATGCGGCTCTTTTTGGTCACGGACAGAACGATCGGCATGAGCATGGCGGTCGCGCCGATATTATTGATAAAAGCCGAAAATAGAGCCGCCGTGCCCATAACGGCCGAGATCAGCCGGGGTTCGCTCCCGCCGGCGAACTGGAGAAGGCGTTCTCCGAGGGGGCCCAGCGCGCCTGAATTGGATAGTCCCGCACTGATGATAAACATGGCGGCGACAGTGATGACCGCCGGATTGCTGAATCCGGAGAAGGCCTCTTCCACCGTGACCAGGCCGGTAAGGCCCAGGGTGAGGAGCACCATGAGGCTGACCAGGTCCATGCGTATCCACTCGGTGGCGAAAAGGACGATGGCGATAAAAAGGATGATCAGGACCAGGACGATTTCCATCAGGAATCCTTTGGGTGGTCTCACTTTGATTTTAATGATAATTGTAATTCACCGGCATCGGTCTTACAAGGTCCGGAAAATCGGTTCGCTCCTTGATGGCGTCGCAAAAAGTCCGCCCTGCGGCGCTACGCTCTTGAAAGACGAAATTTTCGCTTACATCTTACCGTGTCTTACGAGGGCGTCATTCCTTGAGAAGAGACCGGAAAAGAGAGGTTCTGGCGGCGGGATCGGGATCGGCCAGGATGGCGGAAATCAAGGCCACACCAGACGCTCCGGCCTCTTTCAGCTCTTTTACCCGCTCCGGACGGACGCCCCCCAGGGCGAAAACGGGCAGACGCGCTTTATGGCAGGCTTCCGAAAGGCTGGCGAGCCCCTGGGGAGGGCCAAACACGGCTTTGGAGGGTGTTGAATAAACGGGACCGAAGGTCACGAAATCCGCGCCCTCTTCCCGAGCGGCGGTAATTTCGTCGGAATGATGGGTGGAGACGCCTATCAGCCGTCCGGGCCCCAGGATACGCCGGGCTTTCCGCGTCGGAAGGGAATGTCCGCCGAGGTGAACACCATCCGCGTCCACGGCCATGGCTATATCGATGCGGTCGTTGATCAGAAGCCGAGCGCTGAATTGATTTGAGATTTCACGCAGGGCAAGAGCCAGGGAATAAAGCTCGGAGGTCTTAAGATCTTTCTCCCGCAGCTGCACTGCCCGGACTCCGCCTTCCAGGGCCTTTTGCACCGCATTCACCAGGTCCCCGCCGGGAACCTGGTGGCGATCGGTAATCAGATAGAGATCAAAATCGAGAATCATGGATTTCCGGTAGGGGCAACCCTGCCCTGGGCAGCGCGCGCCTGAACCCCGCATTATGATGGGTAGTGGCGACGCTTGTGCCGCCCTTGAAAATGTTACCCCGCGGCCTTATCCAGAAAAGCCCGGTCCCAGTCCTTCCACACGGGATCGTAGCCTTTTTCCCGGAGCAGATCGCAAACCTGGGCGGCCGAGCGGCTGTCGTCGACCGCAAATTGCTCTGTGCTCCTGTCCCCCCCGGTATACCCGCCGGGGGCGGTGCAGGAGCCTGCACTCATCTGCGTAATACCCAACGGCAGCAGGTTGTCCCTCAGTTCCGCGCTCTCACGGGTGGAGAGGACCAGCCCGGCATCGGGCATCAGCAGACGCATGGTGCAGATCAGCTGTACCAGTTGCCGGTCCGAAACGGGGTTGATGGGCTGAAAGGCGCCCTCGGCAGGTCTCATGCGGGGGAAGCTGATAGAAATCTGGCTGCGCCAGAAATGTTTTGAAAGGTAGAGTGCATGGAGGCCGGTGAAGAAGGCCTCGCTTCGGAAGCGGCCGAGGCCCTGAAGAAAACCGATGCCGATCCTCCGCAGCCCGGCCGCTCCTCCACGCTCGGGGGTGAGAAGGCGGAAATCGTAGTCGCGTTTCTTTCCGAAGGGATGGAGGCCCCGGTAAAGGTCGCGGTCGTACGTCTCCTGATAGATGGTCAGCCCGTCGACTCCGGCCTCGATCATCTGCGAATAGCCCTGGGTTTCCATGGGGTAGACCTCGATGGCCACCGAACTGAAAAGGGGTTTTATGCGTCGGACCGCCGCCTCCAGCTCATCATTCCCGAACAGGTCCGGCGCCTCTCCGGTCACCAGAAGAATGTGCCGGAAGCCCTGATCGTGCAGAATGCGCGCCTCGCGCTCGATTTCATCGAGAGTCAGCGTACGGCGGGGCACCTTGTTCCGGGCATTGAATCCGCAATAGAGACAGCCGTTGCTGCAGACATTGGAAAGATAGATGGGCGCGTAGAGCAGAATCGTCCTGCCGAAGCGTCGAAGCGTGAGGCGATGGGCACGTTGCGCCAGCGGTTCGAGGTAGTTCTCCGCCGCGGGAGAAAGGAGGGCCATGAAGTCTTCGATCTTCAGCTTCTCGACGGCGAGCGCCCGTTCCACCTCAGAGACGGTTTTGCTTTCGATCCTTTGCAGGATCTCTTCATAGTCGTGTTTTTTGATTTCGTCCAGGAAACTCATAGGTCAAATAGGTCTTATAGGTCGTATAGGTCGTATAAGACCTATTCCAGAAATCCCGTCAGCGGGCTGCTCGCTTCGGCTTTCTGTCGCTGCCCGCCAAGTCCGGCGAGATACGCTTCCCGCCCGGCCTCAACCCCCTTTCGAAAGGCTGCAGCCATCCGGCCGGAGTCGGGGCTGACCGCCAGTGCCGTATTGACGAGCACCGCGTCCGCCCCCATCTCCATGGCCTCGGCGGCGTGAGAGGGAGCGCCAAGGCCCGCATCGACTACTACCGGAACCGTGGCCTGCTCGATGATGATGGCGATGCTGTCACGGGTACGGATCCCCCTGTTGGTTCCGATGGGAGATCCCAGAGGCATGACCGTTGCCGTTCCGATTTCCTGAAGGCGTTTTGCAAGGACGGGATCGGCATTGATGTAGGGAAGCACCGTGAACCCGTCCTTCACCAGCATTTGAGCCGCCTTGAAGGTTTCGACGGGATCCGGCAGGAGATAGTACGGATCGGGCGTGACCTCGAGTTTGACCCAGGGATCGCATCCGGCGGCACGGGCGAGGCGGGCAAGCCGCACCGCCTCCTCTGCATCCCGCGCTCCGCTGGTGTTGGGAAGCAGCAGGTATCTGTTGCGATCGATGTGGGCCAGAAGGCTGTCCGACGGATTCTCGATGTCCACGCGCCGAAGGGCCACGGTGACGATTTCACACCCCGAACCTTCCATGGCCGAGACCATGGCCGCGTTGGAAGAGAATTTGCCCGTTCCCACAAGCAGCCGCGATGCGAACCGCCGTCCGGCGATGATCAGGTCATCCATACGATTCTTCCTTTCATGGACGGGTCGATGAAAACGTTCCGCCGTACACCACCCATCCTTCGTCCAATTCTATCTTTCCCTCTTGTTTTTTTCTCAAGGCTTTGCATCTTAACCCAGGCTCCAGGCTCCAGGCTCCAGGCTCCAGGCTCCAGGCTCCAGGCTCCAGGCTCCAGGCTCCAGGCTCCAGGCT
>JAGXHI010000029.1 GCA_024636295.1 Desulfuromonadales bacterium | reverse complement strand
CATTTCAATACCGGGCGAAACAAACCTTCCCCCTGGTTTCCTCATATTTCAATACCAGCGAAGCAAACGATTCACCTGCTTCGCCCTGGTTTCCGTTACATTTCAATACCGGGCGAAGATGCACCTGCTTCGCTCTGGTTGTTTGCCTCCATATGCGTCAGAATCGGGCGAAGCAGATACACCTTGCTTCGCCCCTACCCTCATGCGTTTTTCCAGGCAGGCGCGTATCACGCCGCCAACGTCGCGTTCAACTCCCCCAACAACAGCCGACCCTGAATCAAAAGGAAAGTCCCGGCTTCAAAACAAAAAACCGCCTGCCGATATATCCGGCTGCGGCGGCATTGTCATAAACTCCTATTTCTTCTGCATCCCACCTCCAAAAAAATGCAAGAAGATCAGAAGGTTAAATCATTATTTTAACGGTGTCAATTTTAATTGGCAGATGTGCGCATATAGCGGAGGAGAGCGGGCGAAAGGGGTTCGTGTTGCGGCTCGAAGTCTTCGGTTGGCAGATACGCGAAGGGACGCAGTAGTGGAAGTGTGGCGGAGAGAAAAAAACAGGGGCTAGCCTTAATGGCTAACCCCCTTGTTTTTATTTGGCGCGCGATGGGCGACTCGAACGCCCGACCTTTGGCTCCGGAGGCCAACGCTCTATCCATCTGAGCTAATCGCGCATAAGTTTGGTTCGAGTTGGTTCTTATAACGCAATTCAGCGGGTTTTGCAACGGCAAAATCAGGCTGCGTCCTTCCCTGCCAGGCGCGACAGGAACTCGTTCCGGTTATTGACAAACGCCAGAACGGCGGTGAACATCAGAACGGTCTGGAAAAAAGCCGCGCCCTCGTTCAGGGACAGGGCCGGCCCGATGTAAAAGATCCTCTCGATGAAAATCCCCGTCAGAATAACACCCGAGACGGCCGCCACGACTCCTGCCTGGCCCTTGGCCTTCCGGGAGATCATCACCAGGAAGGGAATGAAAAAATTAAACGCCAGAAATGCATACCCCAGGGCGCGGTATAGAGGGGAATTTATGCGCTCTGAAATAAAAGAGATCTCTTCGGGAAGGTGACCGTACCAGATGAGGAGAAACTGGGCGAAGAAGAGCCCGCCCCACAGCACGCTGAACCCGAAGAGGAGAAGACCGATATCCCTGGGAGCCGCCTTCACGGGGAAGGAGGCGTCCGGCCTCGGCTCGGAGAAGAAAAGAATGCCCGCCATGGCCAGCCCGCCATAAAGGGCCTCCACGAAGAAGAACGCTCCGAACAGCGTACTGATCCACGGATATTCCAGGGACATCACCCAGTCGAAGGCCACTAGGCTCTGGGAGGCGACGAAGATGAACAGATAAATGACCGCCCAGCGTTTCGTTCCGGAATCCCGCCGCAGGGCGGCGCGGGCGAAGAAGCGCGCCGCCAGGCAGGCCGCTAAAAGCAGGAGGATATTTCTGATGATGAAAAAGGTCTCGTTCAGCCACGCCCCGGGATGGGCCGTCCAGGGGAATACGCCTGCGCGAGGGATGAAGATCAGGAAAAGGATCAACAGAAAATAGAGCAGCGGATAAAGTGAAAGAAGTTTTTCTCTCAGGGCGTCGATCCACCGCGCCTCGATGAGGTCGGTGACGGCGACTACGGCGATGGCCCCCTGCAGAATCCCCGCCCAGAAAACAATGGTCAAGAGAAACGTTCCCTTCTCCTCCTGCGGTCCGCCGTATTCCATGATGGCCATGGTGATGGCCACGATTACCAGCAGAAACCAGAGGTGAGAGGTTCTGAGCCTTATTGTTTCCATGGCCCCTCCTCTTCTCCGGGAAGAATAGCGAAGTGGTTTCCGAAATCCCGGCATTCACGGATTTCGCGGACGCTGGGCATCCTGGCGAGAAGGAGAAATCCGCCGAAAACAGCCAGGGAGCCGAACAGAATGGTCAGAATATAGGCGATCAGCAGGAAGGGAGGAACCGAAACGATGGGCTTTCCCCCGACGATGATCGGCCAGTCGAGGACCGTGTAGATTGTGAGGGCAAAGCCACCCAGAAATCCCGCCAGAGCGCCGGCCACGGCGAAAAAACGCATACCCCCGGCGGGGACCTCGAGGATTTCCTCGACCTCCGGAACGTTGAAGGGCATGTGCAGGCGCAACTCCCGCCAGGTCTTCCCCTCCTCCTTCAACTGCCGCAGCGCACGGAGAAAATCATCACTGTTGTCGAAGAGCAGCGGCTCGTTCATCCGTGATGCTCCTTGAGTTCCGTTATGGAAAGAATCGGCAGCACTTTGAGGAAAATCAGATACAGCAGGAAAAAAAGCCCGAAGGACATCAATGTGATGCCGATCTCCACCGGGCTCGGCGTATAGGTCCCCCAGGCGTACGGATCGTAGTCCCGGGCCAGGGAATTGACGATGATCACGAAGCGCTCGATCCACATCCCCACGTTCACCAGCAGCGAAAGGACGAAAAGGTACGGCAGGCTCCGCCGCAGTCGGCGCACGAAGAGGGTGAGGGGCAGCAGGGAATTGCAGAAGATCATCACCCAGTACAGAACCGCGTAGTCCCCGAAACTGCGGTAGCGGAACTGCTCCGCCTCGAAGGGATGCTCCCCGTAGAAGGCGAAGCCCGTCTCCACGATGTAGGAGTAGCTCACGATCAGGGAGGTCAAAAGCAGGATCTTTGCGATGGCCTCGAAATGGTCGGTGGTGATGTAGTTCTCCAGCTTCAGGATGCGCTGCATCGGCCAGACCAGGGTGATGACCATCGCAGTGCCGGAGAGGATCGCCCCGGCCACGAAATAGGGCGCGAAGATGGTGGTGTGCCAGCCGGGAACGATGGAAACGGCGAAATCCCACGAGACGATGGAATGGACCGAAGCCACCAGCGGGGTGGCGAAGGCCGCCAGGAATATGTAAAGTTTGTTGTAATGCCGCCATTGACCGAGGGAGCCGTTCCATCCCAGGGACAATATGGCGAAGATGCGGGAGGCGAATCCCTTCAGGCGGCGCCGGGCCACGGCGAGATCCGGAATCATCCCCACGTAGAAGAAGACCAGGCTGACGATCATGTAGGTGGTGACCGCGAAAACGTCCCAGATCAGCGGAGAGCGGAAGTTGGGCCAGAGGAGTCGCTGATTCGGATAGGGGAGCAGATAATAGAAAATCCAGACGCGCCCCAGGTGAATGAGGGGGAAGAGCCCCGCCACCATGAGAGCGAAAACGGTCATCGCCTCGGCCGCCCGGTTGAAGCTGGTCCGGAATTTCGCCCGGAAAAGAAAGAGCACGGCGGAAATGAGAGTGCCCGAGTGGGCGATCCCCACCCAGAAGACGAAATTCGTGATGTAGACCCCCCATCCCACGGGATGCGAAATCCCCGCCACCCCCACACCCCGGAAGATCTGCCATCCCCACAGGCCAAAGCCGAGCGTCACGAGAAAAGCGCAGAACCCCAGCGCAGCGAAATAGCGGAATCCCGGGCGGCCCATGACCGAGAGCACGTCACTCTCAAATCTCTCCCGCGCCTCGATGGGATCGGTTTTATTCATTCCTGTCCCTTCAGGTAATAGACCGACGACTCGGTTCCAAGGACATCGAAGATGCGGTAGGCCCTGTCCGCTTTCGAAAGCCGGGTCACCTTTGCCTCGAGGTCCTTCAGGTTCCCGAAGACGATGGCGCTGGTGGGACAGCTCTGGGCGCAGGCCGGCATCACCTCGCCGTCCCGGATCTTCCGTCCCTCATCCTTCGCCGCGTCCCCCGCCGCCCGGATGCGCTGGATGCAGAAGGTGCACTTCTCCATCACTCCCCTGGCCCGGACGGGAACATCCGGATTGTGCATGCGCCGGAGGGGCTCCTCCGCCTTGTGCGGCCACCAGTTGAAGCGCCGGACCTTGTAGGGGCAGTTATTCGAGCAGTACCGGGTGCCGACGCAGCGATTGTAGACCTGGACATTCAGCCCCTGGGGATTGTGATAGGCGGCATAGACGGGGCAGACGGGCTCGCAGGGCGCGAAATGGCAGTGCTGGCAGAGCATGGGAACGAACTCCACCGCGCCGTCGTCCCTGTAATACGGTTCGATGCGCAGCCAGGACATCTCCCTTCCCTTGAGGTGGTCCTTCTGCCCGGTCACCGGGACGTTGTTCTCGACGTAGCAGGCCGCTGCGCAGGCCCCGCAGCCGATGCACCGCCGAAGATCCACGGCCATGGCCCAGCGGTATTCGGGATGTTCGTGCTCCGGATAGAGCCGGGCATGGACCTCTTCCTTCTTCGCCTCCCGATGCACCGGGTCCGGGATGATTCCCCTCCCCTGCCGGGAGGTCGATCCCGCCAGGACGGCAAGGGGCCTTTTCACTCCGGTTTTTTCGACTCGCGGTCCGTCCAGGCGCACGATGAATTCCCCCGTGTCGGGATCGATGCCGAAGGGCGCTCGGTGCAGGTGTTCCCTGTGGACGGTGAATCGCCCTTTCAGGAGGCCCGGCTGAATCCGGGCGGGAAGCTCGACGCTCCAGTCCCCGGAGGAGAGGCGCACCTCCTCCCCGTCCCTGATCTTCAGCCGTTTCGCATCGGCTTCCGGCACCGACACCCAGCGGCCGTAGGAAATCGTGGTGAGGGGATCGGGGACCTCCGAGAGGAGCTTCAGGGGGCGGCTGCGCCCATCGAAGGCGCGGATCGACGGGGTGATCCAGAGGCCGGGTCCGGCTGTTTGAGCGAAATCGATCCGCTTCAGGACGTCGATCGCATCGGCGGGATCGAACTGCGCCTTTTCCCCGGGAGCCTCCTCCACCAGGTAACCCCGGGAGGCAAATTCCCCGAGGGCCTTTTCTCCGAAGCGGCCGCTCCAACGGGAGAAAAGCCAGTCCCGGTAGCTCTCCCCTTTTCCCGCGAGCTCAAGAAGAATTCCCCCCTCGCTCCGAGTGTCATACAGGGGCTGGACCGCAGGCCGGATGAGGGTGCGGATGCCCCGTCTCGGCTCCGTGTCCCCCCAGGACTCGTACGTATGGGATACGGGAAGGATCAGGTCGAGCTCCCGGGTGGTTTCGTCCGGCAGATCCGCGAATCCGACGGCGAGGTCCGGCTGCCGGAGGCGCGCGGAGAGATGCAGGTCATCGGGCGCGTGGTAGACGGGATTGGTCCGGGAGATGAAGATCACCCCGATTCCTCCTGTGGCGAGTCGATCGGAGAGTTTGGCCAGGTCATTTGCATTTCCCACGTTTCCGTAATTTTCCGCCCGGCTGAAATCCGCCCATCCGTGCATCCCCTGGAGAAGTCCCGCCAGAAGGGATACGGCTTCTCCGCCGCGTTGCCCGACGGAGACGCCCCCGGCGATCACCATCGGGCGTTTCGCTCCGGCCCAGGCCTCCGTCAGCTCTCGAAGGGATTTCTCCCCGAGCCCGGTTGCATCCGCCGCATCTTGTGGAGAAAGTTCCGGCAGCGAATCCAGAACCGCCCGGGGCGGCTTCCGTCCGCCGGAGGCGCTTGTCCGCAGCAGGTGGGCCAGGAGGGCCGCTTCACCGCCGGGTTTCAGAATCAGCCGGCGGTGGGCATTGGCGCCGGTCAGGGACATGTGGGGCTCGGCATGAAACCAGCGGAAATTCTCCCGGGAAACGGCTTCGGAATACCGGGCGGCGAAATCCACGGGAGAAAGGAACGTCTCCAGGAGGTCCGCTCCGACCGTCAACAGAACGTCCGCCTCGTCGATGGGGAAATGAGGAATTTCCTCCCGTCCGAAAAGAGCGCCGTAGCTCCGGCGGAGGGCCGCATGGGAGAAATACTCGAACTCCGGAAGGCGCTCCACCCCGGCAGTTTCGCCGAAGAGGTCGATCATCTCCGAGAGGGACCCGGTGGTCCGTCCCGCGAGATAGACGCTGCGCCGTCCTTCACTCCGCGCGACGTCAAGGTTTTCGCGGATGCGCCCCAGAGCCTCCTCCCAGGAGATTTCCAGGAACCCGCCCTCCTGCCGGAGAAGCGGGGTTTTTATCCGCTCGGGATGATAGAGGCGCCAGAGGGAGGACTGGCCCCGCATGCAAAGGCCTCCACGGCTGACCGGGTGCTCCGGGATCCCCTCGATCTTCACCGGCCGCCCTTCCCTCACCCGCACCATCGCGCCGCACCCCGCTGTACATTCGGTACAGGTGGTGGCGTACCAGAGAGCTTTCCCGGGCGTGACGCCGTCTTCCGGGGGGACCAGGTACGAAATCAGCTTGTTCTGGTCGCGCTCCGAACCGCAGGAGCCCATGAAAACGGTGCCGGAAACGATTCCCGCGGTCTGTAGAAATTTCCTTCGATCCATAATTGGCCAGTGAGTATTCAGTTATCAGTTATCAGTTATCGGTTGTCGGTTACCGGGTGCAGGTGTCAGGCAACAGGCAGAAGCGTCAATCTCTACGAGCGATTCGGACTCCAACCTGGCCCATTCCATTCTTCACAGGTGACAGGTGGCGCAGTCCGTTGATGCGCCAAGAGCCCGATGGCATCCGATACACCACCCCATCCGCAGGGGACGGACACGTTTGATCCGATCCATTTTTGCCACATCCCCGTGGCAGGCGGAACAGTCCACTTCAGCCCTGACGTGGCGCTTGTGGGAGAAGTAGATGAAGTCGGGCAGGTCGTGTACCTTAATCCATTCGACCGGCTTCTTCTGCTCGTAGGAACGAATCAGTTTCCTGACCTCCGGTCTGTCCACGGCCACGCTCCGGTGGCATCCCATGCAGATCTCCAGAGGGGGAACGCCCGCCTCGGGAGAGTCCTCCACGTGGATGTGGCAATAGGTGCAGGCAAGGCCTAACTGCCCGACATGAACGGTATGGGGAAAGTCGATGGGCTGCTCCGGCGCCTGGAGGCGATCCGACCGCAGCACGGCCATGCCCGCCACCGCCAGGACAGCGGCGCCAAAATAGAGCGCCGTCAGAATGCAGGCCGCGCATTTCAATATTTTTCCGGTACGCTCGTCCATGACCTCAACGTCCCTCCCCGCTCATTTCCAGGAGGTAATCGACGACGGCCGAAATTTCCTCCGGCGAAAGATTCAGATCCGGCATGGAGGGATATTCAGGATCAACCTTTACGGGATTGGCGATAAAAGATTTCAGCGCTTCGGCCTTTCCCCGGTACTTCGGAAGGACGTCGTTCAGGGGCGGACCCACCACCTTCCGGTCGAAGCGGTGGCAAGCCTTGCAGACCCGGTCGAAAACGGCGGCCCCCGGATCGGCCTCTTTTTCGGGCGACTTTTCCGGCTCTCCAGCCTCCGTTGCTTTTGGGAGAGCCGGAATGCCCATCGCAATCGCCTCCGGGGCCATCGCATTTCCCCGCTCCAGAAAATCCCCTCCGAGCCAGAGAAGGAGGATCCCCAGAAGGGAGAAAAGGACCGTCCCCCCGGCGCCGCCAACGGAGCTTTTGAAAAAAGCGATCAACAGCAGGCAGACGCCTCCGGCTGCGGCCATGGCAAGGGCGGACACGAGGAATACGTCGACGGACAGGGCCAGGTCGGGCAGCGTGTGCAGGTGAAACAGGGAAACGATCGGCAGAAGAATCAGGCAGAGAAATGCCAGAGTCGCGCCGCCGCGGCGCGGTGGATTCATTTCCTTGTATCTTCCCCCCAGGAGAACCGACCCCGCAAGAGCGAGGGAGAGGAGGATGAATTCCAGAAATCGCGCCGTGCCGTGCCAGGAAAAAAGAAGCTCCGGCACTAGGGAGAGATGGAGCCATTTTTCCGGCCGCACCAGCAGACCGATGGTGCTGAACAGAAGAAAATAAGCCAGTCCGAGACAGAAAATCGCCGCCAGGCCGAGAACCGTTTCCCAGGCGGAGGGCCGAACCCGGCTTTTCACCAGGGCCCGATACGGGAGGAGCAAACCCAGGCCGACAAAAAGAAGGGCGAACAGAAGGCTCCAGAAGCGGGTATCATACAGGGGGGTTGGTTGCAGGAGGTGAAAACCGGCAAAAGCCAGGACGGCAATGAGCCCCACCAGGAAGGGAAAAACTCTGCCCGGAGATATCCTGTCCAGAAGGGCCACCGCCCATTGCGTGCGGGCAGGCGTCCCGCCTAAATGCCGCAAGGCCAGAGAAACGGCGGTCCCTCCAAGGAGAAGTCCCGCTGCGGAGAAGTGAAAGCCTGAAAGGAAAAAAATAAGGACCTGGAGCAGGTCGATGGTGGCTGGATCTTCGATGAGCGGCAATCGAGATCTCCCCTGGAAATTTGCAACCGACAGGAACATCCGGTCCATTTCAATTGAAAAGTGCTGAAAATCGATTTAATTATAGTCTACCAAAATTTTCTTTCAACCTTTTCGGGAGAAACATCCGTGCCGCATCCAGGCTCCTTCTTCATCATAGATCCTCCCGCCGCACTCGACCCGTCTACCGACACCACGCTGGCCATTATGGAAGAATCCCTGGCCCGCGGCCATCGGGTCTTTTTCGCAACTCTTGCCGGAATTCGCCTTGGAAAGACAGGACCGGCCATTCGCGCTCACAGAGTGTCCTCTTTTACCTCCCACGGGCTGCCGGAGCCGGCGCCCCCGGAGGATCTCGATCTGTCCGCACTCGATTTTCTGCACATGCGCAAGGACCCGCCCCTGGATCTTGCCTACCTTCACGCCACTTACATCCTCGACCGGATGCCGAAGCACGTCGTACAGATCAATCCGCCGGGTGCGTTACGCGCTCATTGCGAGAAGCTGATCCCCCTTAACTTTTCTGATCTGGCGCCGGAGACGATTGTGAGCTGCAGTCCGGAGGAGCTGCTTGCGTTTGTCGACCGGGGAAAAGCAGTGATCAAGCCGCTGGAGGACTGCAGCGGACATGGCGTTCATCTCATCGAAAACGCGAATGCCGGGGCACGGGAAACTCTGCACCGGGCAACCGAAGGGGGAACGCAATTCATCCAGGCGCAGCGGTATCTGCCCGAAATCATCGAGGGGGACAAGAGGGTGCTGCTGCTGGGCGGAGAGATCCTGGGATGGATCCGGCGTGTGCCCGCAGCCGGCGATTTTCGCTCCAACATAAATGCAGGCGGCGTCTGCGTCCCCTGCGAGCTGACTTCGGCGGATCGGGACATCTGCGCTCGGCTGGGACCATGGCTGAGGAGAGAGGAGATTCATCTGGCGGGGGTGGATATTGTGGGAACTTACGTACTTGAGGTGAATATCACAAGCCCTTCTTGCCTTCGGGAAATAAACGATCTCACTGGCCGCCGACTCGAGCGACGGATTGTCGATTATCTGGAGGAATTCCGTCGAAAACGGCGGGAATCGTAACGGAAATTTCCTTCTTAGCGGTTCTGCACTGCGGCGCGGGCGGAACTGTTCACTGTGCCGATCACGGCAATCCGCAATTCTGGCGCCGATTCGCTGCTGGTCTCCAGAAGAATGTAACCGCTCAGCCGTGCGGTATCCTGATCGGGGCGTGCGATAATGCGGAGTTCGGTTTTTTCTCCCGGCGCGAGGTCCCGCGTGGCAAGCTCTCCCTTGAGGTGCGGAACTGTCGCTGTCACGGCTGAGAAAACGATGTCGTTTCGACCGCGGTTGATCAGAAGGACAGTCGCTTCGCCCGATTCGCCCGGGGAGATGGAGCCCAGATCGACCCGGGCGGGTTTAATCTCGATTTCCGGCACGACCGTCCCGCGAAGATGCAACTGGATTACACGCTGCAGGGGATCGTTCGAGTAGACGTAGATGGTTTTGACCACCGGCCCCTGAAAGCGCCTGGAGTCGAAGACGGCCTGAAGCTCCGCCTCCTCCCCCGGAAGGAGGCTGTGATTAGAAAGGAACGCTGCCGTGCAGCCGCAGGAGCTTTTCACTCTCTCGACAACGAGGGGTGCATCTCCGCTGTTCCGCAACTTGAAGAGATGGTCCACCTTTTCCCCGGCAAAAATTTCGCCGAATCGAAATTCCTTCTGCCCCACCGTCAGGTGCGGCCCTGCGGCAGAGGCGCTCGCGGCACAGAAAATCAGGAGGAAAATCGTAATTCCATATTTCATGCCATCTCTCCTTTCGCCCACTCTCTCATGCGACAAATTCACTGGCGAAATGAATCTTACCATGAAAAACATGGAAAAACACCTCCGCCCCTCTTACCGAATTCATTGACAGGCGGGTCTTAATCCTGTTATACACAAGTGTTCCTTTTTTCAAAACAAATGCGTTTTCAACAGACTCCTCCGGAATGAAAATGGATCAACCCGAACTGAAGCTTCTTTACTCCAGAGAATACATCGCCGATCAGGTACATCGCCTGGCGGAAGAAATCGACCGGGATCATGGGTCTCGGGAAATCCTTCTGATATCCGTACTTAAGGGCTCATTTCTTTTTTTTGCCGACCTTGTCCGCGCCATTTCCACCCCCCTGGCCGTCGATTTCATCCGTCTCGCCAGCTATGGCTCCGACACGCGCACTTCAGGCATTGTCGAATTGCGCAAAGACCTGGAGATGTCCATCGAAGATCGGGACGTCATCATCGTAGAAGATATTATCGACAGTGGCCATACCCTGGAATTTCTTTATTATCGACTGTTGCAGCGTGGTCCCCGCACACTCCGGATCTGCACCCTGATCGACAAACGGAGCCGCCGGGAAGTCTCTATTGAAGCCGATTACGTCGGGATGGCGCTGGAGGAGGGCTTTGTGGTCGGCTATGGGCTGGACCATGATGAACGTTACAGGAATCTTCCGGACATTCACCTCATGGAAGGCGCCTGAGAGATTGAGGGGAGAATCTTCATGATCATTGAATGTTCGCAGTGCCATACCCGCTTCAGGCTTGCAGACGATAAGGTCAAACCTGGGGGCGTCAAAGTGCGCTGCTCCAAATGCAAAAATGTCTTCATCGTCACTCCTCCTCCCCCTGAGCCCGAAGAAATCGATTTCGGGGCATTCAACATGGAACCCGTCGCGGAGGAAGGATGGTCGGATTCGGCGCAGGATATGCCTGCGAATCGGGTTTCGTTTTCTCCAGAACCTTCTTTTCCCGAAGGAAGCGAGAGGGCCGTCGGCTCGGACATTTTCGGAGACGGCCGTCCTAAGGGGACCCCGGATTTTCAGAAAAACCAACCGGAAGAGGAGGAAAATCCCGACTTCAGTTTTGGTGAGATATCCGCCGCCGGCGTCAAGGGTAAGAGCGATTGGTCTTTCGGCGCTGGTGATCTCGAAAATGACTATAAGTCAGACGATGAGGGACTGGTAAACTCCTCATTCTCTTTTGAGGATGATAAGGAAACGGCAGGGGATGAAACGGCAGGGCCGGTGGAGTACAGCTTCGGCGATGAGACCGACGGAACGGAAATCGATGATTTCGGCATGGAAGATGACGATTCATCCGAGGAGGAAATTCTCGCATGGAACCGGAATGCTTCCCCGGAGAATGAGAGCTTCGGTTTCGATGAAGAACCGGAAGACGCCCCCCCGGAAGAGGACAACTTCGATTTCAGCGAGATGGAACTGGGAAACAGCGAATCCGACCGGGATGTCGCTGAGGATGGATCTGGGCTGAAGAGGGAGCCCGCAGTCTCCCTTGAAATGAACGAGACCAGGGACGAAACTGGCGGGCAACCGTCTGCCAGGGAGCACTCCTCCGCCAGGGATGCGAGTTTCGGCGCGGCAGCACCGCTCACCCGAAAACCCAGAAGCCCCATGGCGGGGGTGATGTTTTTTCTCGTTTTTCTTCTCCTGGTTCTGCTGGGGTTGGCGAGCGTCTTCTTCTGGACGGGCAAACCTGCCAGGCTGGCGGAATTCATTGATCAGATCATCGGCTCATCCGCACCGACGGCCGCAACGGGCCAGGTCCGGCTAGCAGATCTTTCCGGCTTCTTCGTAAATAACCGGGAGGCAGCTCAGATGTTCATCATTGAAGGAAAGTCCATCAACGATTTTTCCGAAGCACGTTCAGCGATCGCCATAAAGGGAGTTTTGTACGACAAGGAGGGACGGTCTCTTCTCCAGCAGACGGTATTCGCCGGCAATCCCATTGATCGCAAGGAATTGACATCCATGGATTTCGCCGCCATCGAGGAAAAAATGAACAACCAGTTCGGCGAATCCCTCTCCAATCTCAATGTGGCCCCCGGCCAGAGCCTTCCCTTTACGATCGTATTCCGGGACCTGCCATCCGGACTTGCCGAATTCACCGTGGAAGCCGCGGACTCAAAGCCCGGTTCCAAGCAGTAACCGTCCCGGCGCCCGGGAACCGTTCTTGAACTTGAACAGAATAATCCGAATACAAAAAAGGGGCTGTCCCAAACAGGGTCCAACCCCTTTGCTTTTCTATTGACCAAGGAAGCGGTCAGCTTCCATCTTCTTTATTGTCTTTATTTTCTTCGTCCTTGGGGGTGATGTCGATTTCGTCTCGCTCGAGGGTGGATTTCCTGAAATTCCGGATTCCCTTTCCCAGGGCATCGCCGATCTGGGGAAGCTTACCCGCCCCAAAAATGATAAGTACAAGAACCAGAATGATGATGAGCTCCGGCATGCCGAATCCGAACATCTTTCTTCCTCCCTGCTGTCGGATATTTTCCCGAACACTTCCCCGGGGGTGAAGGGGAAGGCGGCCCGACGGAACCGCCTTCCCTTTTAATCAGGGCGCCTCAATGGCATCTACGGGGCAGGTATCCACGCAGGCGCCGCAATCGGTGCAGGTAGCGGCATCGATCACCCGGGCATCCCCCTCTTCACTGATGGCGTCAACGGGGCAGACGGGGTCACAGGCTCCGCAATTGATGCACTCTTCGGTTATGTTGTGAGCCAAGAAAATCACCTCCTTGTATTCTTAATATTTGTTGGCGGAATATCGGCGCATATTACACTAATAGTCGGTTTTTTGTCCAGTAGGGCGCGACGCTGCTCCAAAAATTTCCTGTGAGGAAGAATCGAGGAGCTGGCCCCAAAATGCCTCTTTCTGTATAATTGGACCTTAAAGATACTCATAGATCCCGGTCTTCATGGAACATAAACGTCATTCGACCCTTTTTGCAGCATTCATTCTGGTTTCCCTGCTGCTGCACCTGTTGGGCCTTTATATCCTTTCGGAGCGCGACATTTTTCAGGCGACTCCCCCCAAAGAACCGATGGTGGTCGAAATCCGTCCTCCCGAACCCCCGCCTTCTCCTGAACCCCGGGAGAGAGAACTCGATCTCCCCAAAGAATCCGTGCCAGAGCGTCCCCGCGAAGAACCAGCCAGACGACTCGGTCCCGTGGACAGCGTGGTGGAGAAGGAAATAGCGCCAGAGGGGGATTTCCCCGAGGACAGGCAGCCCGCCGCTCCCCCGCCAGCGACTGTTCAGGAAAAACCAACTCCACCGGCGCCGCCGCCCGTAAAAACACCAAAAACCCCGAAGCCCCGCATTGCCAAACCACGGGATGCACCTGCGCCACCTCCCGCGGACGTGGAAAAATCTCCTGAAAGGGCCGCCGAGCCTCAACTTCCAGCGGAAAAACCCGTTCAAAAAGCACCGGAGCCGCTACCGGATATGCGCACCCTGATCGCCTCGGCGAACAAGGCGGTGGAAAATCTGGCCGACCGCAAAATGGAGGAGTGGCGGCAAAAATACAGGGAGGATGTCGAGACGGGGGGTACGACCTGGCTGGACATGGAGAAGGATATCCTGATTTCCTTCTTCCAGCGTTTCCGCAACAACATCTACGGGGTCTGGGGGTACCCGAGAAGTTCTGTGGAACGAAGGGAGGAGGGGACAAGCCTTCTGAAAATCACCATCAACAGGGACGGCTCCGTGAAGGGGGTCCAACTGATGGAAAGCTCAGGATATGACGCTCTCGATCATGAGGCGATCGAAGCGGTGAAAAAGGGGGCCTCCTATGGTCCCTTGCCGCGAGCCTACCAGGAGGAGACCCTGAGCATTTTTGCTTTCTTCAGATATAACCTCTCAACGAGCCATATCCGGGGGGGATATCTTTACTGACGTTCGGATGAGCTCTCCAGCCCCGGCCGCTATCTCTCCCATTTGAGCCGCGGGTTTCGCGCCGCGCCCGTCTCATCCAGGCGCCGCAGCCGGGTGCGCACGGGCGCATTCTTCAGTCGGTCGGGGTCGTTCCTCGATTCGTCGGCGATGGTCAGCATGGCTTCACAGAATTCATCCAGGGTCTCCTTGCTTTCCGTTTCAGTGGGCTCGATCATGATCGCCCCCTTGACCACCAGTGGGAAATAAACGGTCGGAGGATGATACCCGAAATCGATCAGACGCTTGGCCAGATCGAGAGTGTGGCAATCCCCTTCCAGATCCCGATCGGAGAAGACCACTTCGTGCAGGGATCTTTTTTCATATGGGAGATGGTAGGTTCCCTCCAGGCGGGAGCGGATGTAATTGGCATTGAGCACGGCCATTTCACTGGCGAGGCGCAGACCCTCCCCGCCCAGTGTTCTGATATAGGCCCAGGCTCGGACCAGAATGCCGAAATTGCCATGAAAAGACCGGAGGCGCCCGATGGACGCAGGGCGGTCGTAGTCCAGCCGATAAACGTCTTTTTCGCGGACGACCACCGGCCTTGGAAGATAGCGGGCCAGTTCCCCGGTGACGCCGACGGGTCCTGATCCCGGACCTCCTCCGCCATGAGGGGTGGAAAAGGTCTTGTGCAGGTTGAAATGCATGACATCGATTCCCATGTCGCCTGGACGGGCAATCCCCAGCAGGGCATTGAGATTGGCGCCGTCGCAGTAGACAAGGCCTCCCCGTTCATGGACGATGTCGCAGATTTTCCTGATTTCCGATTCGAACAGCCCCAGTGTATTTGGATTGGTAACCATCAGGGCCGCCACATCCTCATCCATCCGTTCCGCCACAGCCGCTGCAGTAAGAATCCCGTCGGAGGAAACCGGCACCACGTCGTACCCGCACAGCGCCGCCGTAGCGGGGTTGGTCCCGTGTGCAGTGTCCGGAATCAGCACCTTACGGCGAGGATTGCCGTGCGCCTCGTGATGTGCCCGGATAATCAGCATGCCGGTCAGTTCGCCATGAGCGCCGGCGGCAGGCTGCAGTGTAACGGCCGGAAAGCCGGCGATCTCCCCAAGGGCCTCCTGGAGGCGAAACATCAGCTCGAGGGATCCCTGAGCCAGATTTTCGGGACATAAAGGGTGGATTTCGGAGAAACCGGGCAGCCGGGCGGCGGACTCGTTGACCTTGGGATTGTACTTCATGGTGCAGCTGCCCAGGGGATAGAATCCCGAATCCACCCCATAGTTCCATGCGGAAAGTCGGGTAAAGTGCCGCACCACATCCACTTCCGAGAGCTCAGGAAAATCCGCTACCTCCTCACGGGTCAGCTCGGGAGGCAGGGAGGCCACGGGAACATCCAGAGGCGGAAGGCTGTAACCCCTGCGCCCGGGATCGGAATGCTCGAAGATCAACTTCTCATCCAGGGTTAGACCGCTTCTTCCCGGACCTTTCATTCCCGGCCTCCTTTCAGCGCCTCGACCAGTGCGTCGATTTCTCCCCGGCTGTTCTGTTCAGTGACGCAGACCAGAAAATTGTCGGGCATCTCATCATAGAAGCGATCCAGAGCAAGACCTCCCAGAATTCCCTTCTCCTGAAGTCGCAGCAGAACCGCGGCGGCGCCCTCATCGGCGTGAACAGCAAATTCATTGAAGGTCGGAGATTCATGGAGAATGGAAAAACCCTTCAGATCGGCTATCCTTTCCCTGGCGTATTTCGCCTTGGAAAAGTTTTGCAATGCGACTTCCCGGATGCCGGCCTTTCCCATCAGGGAGAGATAAATAGCCGCCATCAGGGCGCATAGCCCTTCATTGGAGCAGATGTTGGAAGTGGCCTTTTCCCGCCGGATGTGCTGTTCGCGGGTGGCAAGAGTCAGAACGAATCCCCGGCGACCGTCCAAGTCGACGGTTTCTCCGACCAGGCGCCCCGGCATGACCCGCA
Organism: Desulfuromonadales bacterium; assembly: GCA_024636295.1. Lineage (GTDB taxonomy): Bacteria > Desulfobacterota > Desulfuromonadia > Desulfuromonadales > JAGXHI01 > JAGXHI01. The sequence goes on along the minus strand of JAGXHI010000029.1, from coordinate 51,234 downwards.
TATCCCGCTTGCTGGCGGCAAAGAACCCGAGATACGGCCCTCCGAAAGAGAGGGGAATGCCAAAACTCTGGCCTTCCCCCGCGACGATATCGGCCCCCAATTCGCCGGGGGATTTCAGCAGACCGAGGGCGATCGGTTCCTGCACCGCCGCTACCAGGCGGGCGCCGCCGGCATGCACGACCTCGCCAAGTGCGGCCAGATCCTCAACCACGCCAAAGAAATTCGGGTAACCAATCACCACCGCTGCCGTCTCGGCGTCCATTTCCCGCTCGAGAGCCAGCCGGTCGGTCCGTCCGTCCTTACCGAAGGGGATTTCGACCAGTTCAACATCGAGATACCTGCAATAGGTCCTCACAGTCTCACGATATTCGGGATGCAGAGCGCGGGAAAGGAGCACCCGCCCCTTACGGCCAGCCCGCACGGCCATCAGAACCGCCTCGGCGCAAGCCGATGCTCCGTCGTACATGGAGGCATTCGCCACTTCCATCCCGGTCAACTGGCAAATCAGGGTCTGATACTCAAAAATTGCCTGAAGGGTCCCCTGGCTGATTTCGGGCTGATAGGGCGTATAGGCGGTATAGAATTCACTGCGGGAGATCAAGTGGTCCACCACCGCCGGTATGAAATGGTTGTATGCCCCACCGCCCAAAAAAGAAAGGGACGTCCGTGCTGCGTCATTGCGGGAGGAAAGGGCGGCGAGTTCCCTCAGAAGTTCGGATTCCGAAAGAGGGAGCGGAAGATCAAGTGGCCGCTGAAGGCGCACATCCTCGGGGATCTCAGCGAAGAGGCTCTCCACCGAATCGACGCCGATAACCGAGAGCATCTGGCGGACGTCGTCCGGGGTATGTGGAATGTATCGCATTTGGCGGCTCCTATTCCTCCCCTTCAATGAACTCCTGATAAGCCTCGGCGTCCATCAGATCTTCCGCTTCGGCCGGGTTGCTCATCCGGATTTTGACCATCCATCCATCTTCGTAGGGAGAGGTGTTTATAAGCTCGGGCGTATCAGGAAGCTCTTCATTGATTTCGATCACCTCTCCCGAAATCGGGGCATAGATGTCGGAAACAGCCTTCACCGATTCGACCACTCCGAAAGTCTTGCCGGCATCCAGAACCGTACCGACTTCCGGCAATTCGACGAAAACAACATCTCCAAGAGCATCTTGGGCGAAATCAGAGATGCCGATCGTGGCCACATCGTCCTCCACCAGAACCCACTCGTGTTCTTCCGTGTACTTCAACTCCTCCGGAAATTCCATGACTTGCTCCTTAGGTTATAGCCAATTAGGTAGAAATAGCGGATCATCCGAATTTTTTATGTTTATCTTCTGAAGAAAGGGGGTTTCACCACCAGCGCCCCAGCCATGCGGTTCCGAATCTGAACCTGCAGAGGCGAACCGACCGCGCCGTGTTCAGGATCAATCAGGGCCATTGCGATGCCCACCCGGAGGGAAGGAGACATGGTCCCACTGGTGACTTCGCCGATTTTTATTTTACCGGAGTAAATCGCGTATCCGGCACGGGGCACCCCTGCTTCGGTCAGTGTCAGCCCGATTAGCTGCTGCTTTAATCCCTCCTGTTTCTGACGTAGAAGGGCATCGCGACCAATGAAGTCTTTTTCCTCCAGCCGGGTGATCCAGCCCAGCCCGGCCTCCAGGGGAGAAATGTCCCGGGACAGCTCATGTCCGTAGAGAGGATAACCCATTTCCAGGCGGAGGGTGTCCCTGGCGCCCAGACCGGCGGGGATCAGCCCGTCTTCACTGCCGGCGTCCATCAGCATGTTCCAGACTTTTTCAGCATCGGCAGGGGCGAAATAAAGTTCAAAGCCGTCCTCTCCGGTATATCCGGTGCGAGAGACAATCACGGGGGTTTCCGCAACAAGGGCTTCATAAAAATGAAAAGAAGGAATCCTGCCCAGTTCCAGATCGGTCAGACGGGAGAGAATCGTCTCGGAGGCGGGCCCCTGAAGGGCGAATTGAGCGTATTCGTCGCTGACATTTCGCAGGGTAAGGTCCGCAGATCCATCTTCCTCAAAGACCTCTTCAAGCCATGCAAAAACCTTATCGGTATTCGATGCATTGACGCAGAGAAGAAAATGATCCTCGTCAAACCGGTAGACGGTCAGATCGTCCACCACCCCACCGTGAGGATAGCACATGGCGGAATACTGGACCTGCCCCTTTTTCAATTTCGAAGCATTGTTGACGGTGACCTGTTGCACAAATTCGAGGGCGCCCGGACCCCGGATCTCGATTTCCCCCATGTGGGAAACATCAAAGAGACCCGCGGCGCCTCGCACAGCAAGGTGCTCTTCGATCACTCCCCGGTACTGGACCGGCATTTCCCACCCGCCGAATTCGACCATCCGGCCCCCGAGTTCCCTGTGCACTTCATTGAGCGGTGTCTTTTTGAGCACGTTCCCTCCGATTATGGTCATTCGCCCGGGGAAATCCGGGACCTTTTTACTTAAACCCAATTCGACGGATTTTCAACCTTTAAGTAAATCCGGAATCCTGTCTTCATGGCCCAGGGTCATCAGGTGAACCCCTTGGCAGCAATCGCGGGCCGCCGCGACCAGTTCCCTGGCAATGGCCACACCTTCCTCCAGGGGCTCCACCGTCTTTTCCAGGCGGCCGATGATGCCATCAGGGACCCGAACGCCCGGAATGTGCTCGTTAATAAACCGCGCCGCACCGGCACTCTTTACCAGAAGAACACCGGCCATGACTGGAACGCCCAGGGAACTCGCCTCGTCCATGAAGCGTTTGAGTTTCTCCGCATCGAAAAAGGCCTGGGTCTGAAAGAATCGGGCGCCGGCATCAACTTTTTTCCGGTATTTCCTGAACATCAATTCGAAAGGCTCGGCCGCGGGAGTTACAGCCGCCCCGGCGAAAAAAGAGGGCGCACCCTGCAGAAGCCTGCCGGCAAGGTCCCGCCCCGCCTCCATTTTCCTCACCACCTCCAGAAACTGTACCGAATCGAGATCGAAGACCGCCCTGGATTCCGGATGATCCCCGAACCTCACATGGTCTCCGGAGAGGATCAGAAGGTTTTCGATCCCAAGGGCGGCCGCCCCGAGCAGATCGGACTGCAGGGCCATCCGATTACGATCCCGACAGGTCATCTGAAGGATCGGCTCCACTCCCTCGCGCACAAGAAGGGCCGCCAGCGCCATGGGCGACATGCGCATGTTCGCACCCTGGTTATCCGTCACATTGATCGCCGCGACCCCTTTTAAGGATCGAGCGTGTTCCAGTGCGGAACGGACATCCACGCCCTTGGGAGGCGCGATTTCCGCGGTGACCGTAAATTGATGTTCAGCCAGTTGCCGCGCGAGTCGGGACATAAAGAAGGTTGCTATCCGGGAGCTGTTTTAAGTTTTGAACCTTGGACCTTTTATCTGATTTTATGCCGCCCTGGTTTGCCGGTTTTTCCCCAGTTCTTGGGAGGCACGCGTCGGGCGAAAACTCCCCGTCGCTGCTGTTTTTCGAGTCGATCGAAAATCAGGCTCCAGGCGCAGTCGATTTCCCGGTTCGCCTCGCACTTACCCTCCTCCATTCCTCCACACGGGCCGTTGAGCAGCCCCTTGGCGCAGTTGGTCACTGGACAGATACCTGCCGTCTCATTGAGGATGCACTCCCCGCACAGGGAGCATTTTTCCTCGTACTGCCCCAGGCGGCGGATATTGCCGAGGAAGAGGGTGTCAAGGGCGCCTATGACGCGCTTTTCCGAACTGGAGGAGATGGATTGAATGCCGGCGCCGCAGGTCATCACAAGCAAAGCGTCGGCCTCCTCGACCTGGTCCCGGTGCCGGCGAAGATCCCGCCCCGCACGCATGATGTGGCAGGCTTCGTCAATTATGACGCTTCCGGTGACTTCCCGACCCACCGAAATCAGCCATTCCTGCATCCGGAATACCTCTTCCTCGCCTCCGGATTTGCAGGCGGTGGCGCAGGCGGCGCATCCGACAAGAAAAAGCCGATTCTTGTCTTCGATGCTCTCAAGGAGTTCTTCCCTGCTTTTCTGCTCGCTGATGATCATGTCAAAATCCGTAAGCGGTTGAACCATACGGCCGTGAGCTTAAAACCTGAAATTTTAAAACTTAAAACCGACTTTTTAAAAAGCAAACGCCCGGGAGAATCGAAAAATTCCTTCGGGCGTTTGTTGCGAATCATGTTTGTGCTGCGCGGCGCCTGGCACTCTCCACCGTATTGTGGAGAAGCATGGTGATAGTCATGGGACCGACACCTCCGGGCACCGGGGTAATGGCGGCGGCCCGAGAACAGGCGGCCTCGAATTCCACGTCCCCCACCAGCTTCTTTTCGCCGACCCGGTTGACGCCAACGTCGATGACCACGGCGCCCTCCTTGATCCACTCTCCCTTGATCATCTCCGGTCTTCCTACAGCGGCAATCAGGACATCGGCGCGTCCGACCTGCCCGGCAAGGTCCCGGGTGCGGGAATGGCAGAGCGTAACGGTGGCGTGTTTTGCCAGACACATCAGAGCCACGGGCTTTCCGACGATATTGGATCGTCCGACCACCACCACTTCCTTGCCCGACAGATCCACTCCGGAGACCTCGAGCATCTTCATGATGCCATAGGGAGTGCATGGCTGGAAAAGCGGATTCCCCGTGACCAGGCGCCCGACATTATAGGGATGGAAACCGTCTACGTCCTTTTTGGGAGAAATGGCCTCCAGCACGATACTCTCGTCGATGTGCGGAGGGAGGGGAAGCTGTACCAGAATGCCGTCGATCCTGTCGTCCCGGTTCAATGCCGCAATCAGTTCCAGAAGTTCTTCCTGGCCTGTTTCTGCCGGCAGCTTGTGCTCATCGGAGAATATTCCCGCCTGGGCGCATGCCTTCTCCTTCATGGAGACATAGACGCGGCTCGCCGGGTCCTCCCCCACCAGGACAACCGCCAGCCCGGGGGTGATTCCCCGCTCCTTGAGCCGTGCCGCCTCTTCACCGATATCCCTGCGCAGCTGCGCCGCGATAGCCTTGCCGTCAATGATCCTGTCCACGGTAATTCGCACCTCCCAAAATAAAATAATGGGTACGAATATACGAAACGTAAAGGGGATTGTAAAGGAGAGAAGCGGTACAATTCGGATGGAAAAAGCTGACGCCGGCAAATCAGAGCCGGGGTTCGGTTTCCGGTGCGGATAAATCGCTCATCAGCATTCCGGCCTCGGTATATTCGGAGGTTTCCGCCACGAAAGAATTCCGCAGCTCCTCCATGCGGGCCAGCCGCTTCTCGGGCGGCAGGCCGCCGATCTTTTCGGCCATTTCGTAGAAGTTCTCGAAATCACCCCCGCTCGATTTGAGCAAAGCCCGGAACGCGGGCACATAGGTATGATAGGTGTTGATGGATGCCAATTTTGCGTTATTCAGATCCTGGGAAAACCAGCGATCGTATCCCGAATAATCGCTCCAGCCCTTTTTCCAATGGGCGTACGCCTCCCGGAGATCTCTGAAAATAAGTTCCTTTTCCGCGCGCTTCACCTCCCTGTCAAGCGGGGAGCGGTAGAGGGAGGCCAGTTCTTTCTGGTATCCCTTGACCAGATCGAGGAAGTCCTCCCCCCTCTTCTTTTTCTCCATGTAGGAAGGGATCTGATCGGTCATTCCGCTGGAACGAAGCCAGCGCAGAACCCCTTCGACCTCCACGGTTTTGGCGAAAGCTTCGTTGAAGAAGGAGTCGTTCTTGACGTAGAGCTTCTGGTGGGAAAGTTCGTGAAAAATCAATCCCGCAAGATCGGTATCGGTCCGACCGAAAAATGTATTCAGAATGGGATCATCAAACCATCCCAGAGTGGAGTAGGCCGAAACGCCGTAAAGGTAGACATCGTTTCCCTTTCGTCGCAGATCTTCGGCGAATTTCTTCGCTTTTTCTTCGTCAAAAAACCCGCGGTAAGTGACGCATCCGGCAACCGGAAAACACCACTGAAGCGGTCTCAGGTTAAATTCCGGTGCGGCAACGACGTTCCACACAACATTGGGACGCTCCAGGTCGACATAACAGCGGTAGCTGCCGTTGTCGGGAAGACGAAGATTGCTGCTTGCGAAGTTGCGGATGTCCAGGACCGTACGAAATTTCTCCTTCATTTCCGGAGAAACTGCCGGATCCTCCAGGAGACGGTGGATGGATTTTCGCCCCGAAAGCAGGCTCAGATGTCCTTTTGTACATTCCGCAAGATAGCGGACATCCGCGCAGGAAATCATTCCGAATAGAACGATCCCGGGAAAAAGGACAGCACCGACAAAAAAACCTAATCTCCTTTTATTTCGAAGAATTTTCATTATTTTAAAATACAGTATCACGAAAAAAGATGGAAGTAGGTTTTTGAAAACGAAAAGAAAAAAATATCGTTCTATTCTGTCTGACTGTATTTGGCTCCAGTAAGTAAGAAGCGCGCAGAGACAATTTTTAATGGTCAAAAGCTCTTCACCACCTGTTCGCTGCGGTCACTCGGGGGACTGGGTGCGAAAAAAAATCCCCGGACGCGCGGCCCGGGGATTTTTTTAGGGAAGAGTACTGGTTATTGCTTATTCGTTGGCCGCTTTCGGACAACCGGCGCACCCTTCTGAGCCACCGCCCTGGGATTGGGCGCATGCGGCAGGCTGCGTTCCTCCGGAATACCCCTGCTGATACCAGCCATTGCCTTTCAGCGAAAAGGACGTTTGGGAGATCAGCTTCTGAACCGGTCCGCCACAAGTGCGACATTCAGTCAGAGGTGCATCGGAGAATTTCTGCATGGCGTCAAAAGTGCCTCCGCACTTTTCACATTTGTATTCATAAATAGGCATATCGAACCTCCTGTACAAATTCTTCCCTAATCTAATGATCCTGCTGGAATTTGTCAAGTGCGCAGGCAAGAAGACACTTGAGGAAACCCTGTGGTAAAGAGAAGAACCGGTCTGGCGTTGGGATGTTCGGAGAAGGTACCTCACCCGCCCCTTTTCACGATCAGCCCTCCGATAAATCGGGGATCTAGTTTCTCCGGGCGTGCGGAACAGAACTCCTCCTCCCAGAGATCGAGACAGTATCCGGCGAATTCTCCGCCTCCAGGCTCCATGGATTCGAGCCATCCTTCCGTTTCCCGCCGCAGATTTTCCGACACTTTTTCTCCGGCACAGACCCGGGCGTGAAGGGCCGCCAATTCTTCGGCAGGAATCGGCAGGGGCAGGAAATCCCGCCCCAGAATCCGGTTTGCAAGAGCGGTCAGAAAGAAATCCGACAGGGCCAGATCTTCCGACGTCTCGGGGAAACATCCCTTCAGATCGATTTCCTCCGGGGGAGAAGGCGTGAAGGGAAAGTGTTCTGTGAAAAGCCGCTGCAGCATCTCCACCTGTCCGAGTCGTTCGGAGGCCCGCCGCACTTCCCTCAGATTGGCGAATGGCCTTTCCCCGGCCCGGGTTTCCTTCTCAAGGCCTTCATAGAATAAGGGTTTTACGTGGGAAAGGGCTGCCACAAGTGCGCGGTGGGGACCGTCCAGGTATGGACCGACGGGAGATTTTTTCACCCCGTGCGCCCTGCGCCTCAGTTCAAGGGTCAGATTGAACCCGAGGCGAAAGAGCGCCTGGGTATATACTGAATCGAACACTCGCGACGCCTTTTCAACGTCGGTGCCGCAGAGGTGCTCAAGAGCGATATTGAGATACCTGTACAGCTCTTCCGTCTTCTCGCGGACCTGGGAATAATCACCGACGTCCGCATGATCGGCCGTCATCAACTTATTCAGAAGGTAGGTAAGTTCCCAACAGATTTCCGAGGAAACCCCTTCGGCGAGAATTTCACCCAGAATATCCTCCGGGCGGAAAGCCGTAAGGATAAATCCGGGCGCTTCAGTATCCGGCTCCAACCCTCCTTCTCTTCGAAGGTGCTCTTCGGCATCGAACATGGAGGGATCTGAAAAGGCAAAAATTCTCCGTGCTTCGAACGGATCGGGAAACCCCATGTCCTGGAGGCGTCCGATTCGGAGTTGCAGGACTTCCTCTTCCAGAAGGGCCTCCGTTTCCCATCGGACCGATTCTATGAGCCGCGGGTAGAATTGCCGGTCGTACTGAAGAATGGCATTAAGCAGTCCGCCGATGAACTTGCCGCTTTCCGAATCGTGGTATTCCATTTCGTACCCGCCGTCGCGATAGCAGGCCTCATCGTCCTCCACGTAAGCATCGGGGCCATGGATGACAGCGATGGATTTTTTGAAAAAGAGCGTCAGGAACTCGAAATCAAGATCCAGAACCATGGCGAGGGCTTTTTCCCCTCCTTCGGCAAGGAGGGCCGAAATCCAGGATTGGGCCTTCTCCCCGGACAGAAGATCAAGCTCCCAGCAGTCCAGATCCAGAAAGGCGGTGAACTGCTCCACGGAAACCATGGGTAAAAGATTGGCCGCGTATTCGAGACCGAGCTCCTTGATCAGCAGATAAATTTCCTGTGCGGGAAGATTCCGAATCAGCCGCTCGGCGTCTTCGGACTCGAGGAGCAGCTGGTATTTTGCTCTACCTTCCGCCGATCGGACGATTGCCAGGCGTTCGTCCATGGGAAGAGTATGGAATTCCCGGGACGTGATGGCGCGGGGCGAACGCAGCAGAGTCAGGTGGCCCACTTTTCTCTCACCGGGAAGATCGATTTTCACCATCTGGTTAAAACTCCTGTCCTTTAAGGTTTATGGAACTGTAATCCAGTAGACCTCCCCCGGTCAAGGTAAGCCTCACGAAGAAGTTTCTGCTTGACACAATCGCTTTTACCATATATTTAAATGTTTCCGTTTTTCATCCTTTTTTCCTTTATGAAAACCCCTCGCGTGTGGCAGCCGGGGGGTTTTCTCTTTTCTGGGCAAAAGAGCATCTCTTGTCTGGAACACGAAAGACGTTTCTTCCTCCTGAGGCGCCTTCTGAACCAACGGTCCTCCAGCTTTTCCGGCCCTTGGCAGGACACAACCCAAAGGCCCCCCCTTCTCCCCTATCCTTTCCCCGCAGCGAAGGGTTCGGCGGGGGAAGCGGCGGTCTTTTGACAATGCTTTTTCTGCGGCGCTCAGTGTCAGGAGGGTCCTTCCAATGCCTGGATCCCGAACAATAAATACTCCGTTTATAGGGAAAAATTTCTTCCACTCCCGTTGCGAACCGCCGTCAACGTGCTATTCTTCCTAAGAATTTAATGAAAATAGCAACTTGCCAGTGTCGCAAAGGTGGATGCAGGTACAAACATTTCAGGAGGACGTCATGAAAAGAACATGGACCATTCTGGTGGGAGCCGCTCTTCTGGTCGCGGGATTCGCGATCGGCGAGGCAGCGGCGGCGCAAAAGGCCGGCAGCACGGATTTTTCCCTGATGGTGGGAGGCCATCGTTTCGAGGGTGACCAGAACATTGAAGACGACTGGACTTTCGGACTGGGCGTCGCTCACAATTACACGAAAAATCTGGGGATCGAACTGACCCTCAATTACACTCCGACGCAAACCGAAAGCCTGCTGAATGATTTCGATGTGGACGCCTGGGTCTACAAAGCGGACCTTCTCTACAACTTTCCGGCGACGGATTTCTTTCCGAATTTCAGCCTGCCGTATATTTCCGATATCGTGCCTTACGTGGCCGCCGGTCTTGGTGGAATAACGCTCGATCCGGACAATGGAAGTTCGGAGACGGATTTCCTGGTGAACTACGGGGCGGGCGTGAAACTTTTCGTCACCGAAAACGTCGCCATCCGTGGGGACGTCAGACACCTTTACGTATTCGATGATCCCGATAACAACCTTCTCTTCTCGGCCGGTCTCCTGTATCAGCTCGGCGGGGTCGAACCGGCGCCGATGGTTCGGGCGGCCGCCCCCATGGACAGCGACAATGACGGGGTGCTGGATTCGGACGACCGCTGCCCCGGAACCCCGCAGGGCACGCCGGTTGATAGATTCGGTTGCCCCGAAAAACCAGCGCCTGCCGCCACCGCAGTTGTTACAGACAGTGACGGAGACGGAGTCCCGGACAGCAGGGATGCCTGTCCCGGCACGCCCAGAGGGGTCATAGTGGACGATAAAGGCTGTACCCTCTCCATGGAAATCCATATTGAATTTCCCTTCGACAGCGCTGAAATTCCAGCCACTTACAAAGACGAGTTGAAAAAGGCCGCCCAATTCATCCAAGAAAATCCCGCACCTAAAATCCTGGTCGCAGGCCATACCGACAGTATCGGCGAGGCTGAGTACAACCAGAAATTGTCCGAACGCCGCGCCGCTGCCGTTCGTCAGTACCTGATCGATAATTACAACATCAGTCGGGATAAATTGGTCGCCCGGGGATACGGAGAATCCCGGCCCATCGCCACAAACGAAACATCCGCAGGACGCCAACAGAACCGTCGGACGGAAATTGTCTGCTGCGTCGTCATTCCGGAGGACTAAAGAGAAACAGGATCTGAAGGATTGCGATTCAATAAAAGGGGGAATTTGCGGGACTTGAACAAAACCTGTGTGAGCGCGGAGAAAATCTTCAGGACGATTTTCTCCGCGCTTTTCTTATTCCAGGAGGAGCTATCAGTTTCCGGCGTATTTTCCAAGTATCCGCTGTAACTGTTTCACTTCAGAAGATGACGGAGAAACCCTTCCGGAGAAAATTTCCTCCGCCTCAACACCCTTTCCATAGTATTCGGCATTCGCTTCATTTTTGATCTGAAGCGCCGACCCTTCGAGAGAGACCCCGGCAAACAACCCCCGGCTCCGGGAGTATGAATAGATTTCCGCCTGCAGCTGGGCATCCGTTGCGCCCTCCACTCTCCTTCCCACCGGACCGGCAGCCACCGCCGCATCACCCCCCAAAGTGAATTTTCCCTTCAGTATCCCTTCGATGCTTCGAGGGTTTTTAAAAACCAGAATGACATCCGTGGATTGGGCGCCGATCTGCCATCCGATGCTTCCCCCGGTCAGACTGATGAAGGAAGGTGCGCTCCACCCTCCTTCCGGACGACGCACCATCAGAATGCCTGTGCCATGACGACCTCCGACCACGAAACCCACCTTGATGACACCGGGAATGACGGCCACCCCCTGAGCGTTCTCAAGCAACTGAGGAGGGATCCCCTTCTCCGGAATGGTCATGATCTGCTCCAGAACGTGGACAGCCGAGGCGATTTTCTCATTTTCGGTATCCGCACTGGCCGCGGCGCCGGGGAAAAGAAAACTCCCCAGCAAGAGAAAAGTCATCGTAATCCGCCTACCTTTGTTCATCTCATCCCACCTTTCTCGAACCGGGACGAACGCCGGTTCAATCATGAACGTAACCCTATTTCCATGGATATCGTCTGATATCAATTTTTCTGGAATTTCCGCTTTGCTTCCACCGGAAACCGAGATTAAATCCTATGCGCCGCCGACTTTGCAGCCGGCCTATCGAGACTCCGCCACCATCCTAACACCAAATAGCAGACAAAAACCTTGAAATTGCATTTGCGATCATGTTAAGAGCTGAATAAACGAAACTGGGTTATCGACTTCACTCAAACTGACCAATCAAAGACAAACCAAGCATCACCGATGAGATCGCAGAGGAAATTCTTCGGATAAAAGAATACTAAAGTTTTTCCAACCCGCTTTTCCGGACGGTTCCTCACGGAACCTTTCACCCGGAAGTCAGGGAAAATTCGTGAACTGGATGATTTTCGCCGCCCTTTTCGCAGGTTTTTTTCTCGGAGTTTTTTTCATGGCCTTCCTGGCCATGGCCAGGGAAAACCGGAGGGATGAAAGCCGCAACCAATCAGAAGACGTCCCTGTTCGACCTTTGCTTTCAGACATGGAGGAATCTTCTCCGGAGGATGCTCGAGGGAAAAAGAGGGCATGATCCCCACCAATGAAAAACCCTGCGAGCCGGCAGGCATCACAGGGTCTTCTTCTTTGCCAGTCAGACCGCTTCCGTGCTTTTTAGAATGATTTGAAACTATCGTGGCTGGAAGGTGAGACAATCCGGCTCATGTTCCTTCATTCCGACGTGAATATTGGGGGCGGAACATTCAAACTCCTCATTGAACTGACAATCGGCTGCCTTGCAGGCGCCTACCCCGGCGGTCGCGTCCTTCGCCCCGCCATGAGTGCTTGATTGAAAAAAGGTGTCGCAGGTCGGATCGTTGGGCTCATCACCCACGGTGATCGCCATGGCGTGACAGGCTTTATTCGAGTTGTAAGCGCAATTCGAGACTGAGCAATCAGATACCTTGGGCATTTCCCTTCCCATAACCTTACCTCCTGTTCCTGCACGAAAGCTGGTTTGAAGAATAAGGTATCAGGATTACCTGTTCTGTCAAACTCCTTCCTGAGAAGCTTATAAGAGAGTCCTTTTTTCAGCTGAAAGAAGAAATGGCGCCCCCGGGCGATTCACAGGAGCTACCCGAATGGTGCTCCATTCCAGGGGAGGAAGATTGCTGACCAGCGCCTCCACTCCCGCAGCCTCCTCCCGCCCGCCTGTGTGTCCCACGTATGCCACGACCGCCAATCGCCCTCCCGGTTCGATTAGCTCGAGAGCTTTGCCGATGGCCTCCACAGTCGTTTCCCTGCGGGTGACGGGCAATCGGACTCCTCCCCCCGGAAGGTACCCCAGATTTGCAATCACCGCTGCAACCCGCCCGGGTAGAAATCGATCGATTTGCGAATGGCATGCCGCGATCAGATGAACGGCGGGTTTCCCCATCGCCTCGGGCGCCGCATCCTTTTCATGCCGGAAAACACGCCCGCCCGCCCTTTCAATACGGTGGGCCGTCGCCTCCAGGGCGGCATCCTGGATATCGAAGGCAACCACTCTGCCATCCTGCCCTACACATTGGAAAAGGAAGAGCGCGTCATGTCCATTTCCCGCGGTCAGGTCGACTGCCGTTTCCCCGAACTTCAGAACCTCTCCAATCAGGCGATGAGCCCACCCGGTGATCCAGGAAAGATCCTTTACCATGGTCGGGCAGTTGTCATTTTCCTCCAATCCCTCCTCCGCTTCTCATCATGGATTTTGCCAGCAGCAAGGATTTGAAAATCCTCTTCAGCTAAGATTCCCAAATCTTTCATGCCTCAGAATACCAATGACTGCAGCTCTGCATTCATGGCGCGGCCCCCCGCCAGCGCAACGGCCTGAGGTTCGATAATCAGCCGCAATTCCATTGGGGGGAGTCCGCTCACTCTGAATTCGCGGCAAGGGGAACCAGACCGAAGTTCGAGGCCAGATGAGCGAATTCGGCCCAGACCGCCGGATCGATCGGAATGCCGTTTTTGCACCGGGCGGCCTCTTCGGCCCATTCGCGATCACCCGGCGCCATGACTCTGGCTTCCGGGCGCGCCGCCTGGGAGCGCAGGTCCGCCAGATAAGATTCCATCTGCTCGCGGTACAGGTCGGGGTCGATGAAGGCCTCCGGTTTCATAACCAGGAAAAAATGCCCCAGGTGGCGGGGGGTCGCGTATTCGGGGCCGGCCATGCGGAGCAGGTGATTGCCAAAAGCCATGCCGGTCAATGCGGCGCTCAGCACCTCGCACATCCCCGCCAGCGCCGCGCCCTTGTAGCCATAGGTTGATCCGCCGACGGGCAGAAGCGAGACAGCGCGCTCGGGGTCGGTCGTCATGGTCCCATTTTCGTCCACCGCCACATCAGGCGGCAGATGCCGACCAATTGCCCCGTACTGTCGGACCCGGTTGAACGGTATTGAACTGGTCGCCATGTCAAAAAGGTAGGGGCGTTCTTTCGAAAGGGGGGCTGCAAAGCTGATGGGATTGGTTCCGTGAAAAGACTCGACGCCGTCAAAGGGGAGAACGAACTTGTCGGAATTACAAAGTGCGATCGCCAGGTAGCCGGCTTCGGCGGCGTGAATCGTGTAACTGCCCGCAGCGCCGAAATGTGAGGAGTTGATGACGGTTACCGCGCCGATGCCGTTCTCGTCGGCCAGTCGCATGCCTTCCTCTATGGCGCGGTAGCCGGCCATGTGTCCGAATCCGTCATCCGCGTCGAGCCGGCCCGTGCCGCCGCTGATTCGGCTGTAGCGTAGATTGGGGGCGCCGTTGATTCTCCCTCCGGTGAGCGCCTTGATGTAATGCGGCAATAACCGGACGCCATGGCTGTCAACGCCTCGGCAGGAAGCCCCCACCAGCGATCGGGTGACCGCGTCGGCGGAAGGATCGTCAGCCCCTGCTCTCTTCAGGCATTCGCGGACGAAACGATCGAGATCCTCCCGGTCGACGTATCGGAAATCCTTTTCTCCGACCGGAATGGAACCTGTTCCCTGGTGCTCCCTTTTCATAGCAGATCCTTTCCCTAATGAGCCGGCGCGGTCCTTATCAAGGCGTACCGGACGTAAAGTCGCGCGATAACCCTCCCCAGTATCCTCCGGTGCCGGAATCGGTCTACAGGGGGTGCGCGTTCGTTGCGGGAGTACGGGTGCGGACAAGCGGATTCCGCAAGGGCCCTCCGCATCCCTCGGCGGAGATCTCGAAAACATCGCCGGGCTCGGGTCTCACCAGGTCGGCGAAGCTGAGGGTTTTTATTTTCACTGGAGCCAAATGGATGATCAGATCATTTTATAGTCAATAAAGATCGTCGTCTTTCGACATCGCCATGCGAATCCTCGGACGCCCGGGATGGTCAGCGTTCCCGGACTTCCTCGAGCACCTTCACCTTGGCCCCTATCATCTCGCGGTGGGAAAGCCGCAGTAAATTGGCCAGTTTTCGCACTAAATAGTCCTCATATTTATCGAGGACTCCATCGGCGTAAACAATCCGCCACAGAGACTCCATCAACTCCATTTTCTCTTCCCTGGTGAAATTGTCATTGATCTCCCGGGCAAAAGTGTACGTATCGAGGCTTTCCTTTCTTTCCCGCCGGGAGAGCTCGATCAGCTCCGCAACCGATTCTTCCGAGAGGTGGAACTTGTCCTGCAGCAGGTCACGGATCAACTGATCTTCCATGGCGTGGAATTCCTCATCCGCAAAAGCCATCTCCAACAGTAACACGCAGGTGGCAACCTGAATCCGTTCTCTTTCGGCCTCCGGTTCACTGGCCGGACCGGAGGAAAGCATGTTTTTGATCCGATTTATCATGATTTTTCCTTTACCGAGCTGAACTCAAAAAAAGTTGTTGCGATTCCGTGGTTTTTTCCGGCAAAGCAAAAAAATTCCATCACAGCAAAAATGTCCTCTCCGCGTTCAGACTCCGACAACCGACTGTTCAATCGTTGCGGTAACGGATTACTCTGGCTTTCTCCAGAGTAATCATCCCCCCCTGCAGCATCTCGTCAAGACGGGGGAGGATCGAATCAATCTTTTCCTGGCTCTCCACCACTTCGATAACAACCGGCAGATCGGCGGAAAGCCTCAGGAATTTCTCCGTATGCATCGTACTGCGCGCGCCGAACCCCGCGGCCCCCTTCAGTACCGTTGCCCCGGCGAAACCCTCCTTGCGGAAAAGTTCCACAAGGGCCTCGTAAAGAGACTGGCGCTCCCAGCGGTCGTTCTCCCCGACGAAAATCCTCATCAGGGTCTGCTCTCCTTCCAGTTTCCGCATTCGAACCTCCAGAAGTGGCGGTCAATCCGCATGATGGCTTTCAGAATTGTCGCGCCAGCACTATGCCCGCCGCGGCTCCTGCGAGGCAGACGATGATACTGAGGAGGATGTTGAGGCCGGCGTGAAGCAGGCTTCCCTCCTCGATCAGGCGAAAGGTTTCATAGGAGAAGGTGGAAAAGGTGGTGAATCCCCCCATGAATCCTACCGTCAGGCCCATTCGCAGATCGGAGGAAAGGGTGCTGCGCAGACTCCCTTCCATGATCAGACCCAGAAGAAAGGATCCCAGAATGTTTACTCCCAGCGTTCCATAGGGAAATCCCCGACCCGCCAGCTTGAAGATCCAGCCGGAAACCATGTAACGCGACAAACATCCCAGACCGCCGAAGACTCCGATGTAGATCCATTGCATCATTTCATCCCCAGAAAAAAAATTCATTATGTTTCCGAGACCGCCGTCTGTCAACCTGGACAGGATTTTCTGTTGCAAAAATAGTCCGAGATGCTATATTTATTAGCACTCTCATCCGTTGAGTGCTAAGATCTTGTCTTGATGTCAAAAATCTTCTGGAGCGAGGAATGAACAGCAGCATGTATCTTCCGGTCGTCGGCGACACGTTTGAACACTACATGGCACAGATCAGCCGTTTCGACGTTCTCACGCGTGAACAGGAACACGAACTGGCCCAGCGCTTCCACCGACAGGGGGATCTGGAGTCGGCACACCGCCTGATCTGCGCAAACCTTCGTTTCGTGGTGAAGATCGCTCATGAATACCGCACCTACGGAATTAAAATGCTCGACCTGGTTCAGGAAGGGAATATCGGATTGATGATGGCAGTGAAGAAATTCGATCCCGAGCGGGGTATCCGCCTTATTTCCTATGCCGTCTGGTGGATTCGGGCCTATATTCACAACTATATCATCCGAAGCTGGTCGCTTGTGAAAATCGGGACCACGCAGGCTCAGAAAAAACTCTTCTTCAAGCTCAGTCAGGCAAGAAAAGCGCTGAAAAACCTCACCGGGGAGGAGGATACGGAAACCATCGCCCGCGATCTCGAAGTCCGCGATGAGGAAGTGGAAGAAATGGCCCTGCGCATGGCGGGGCGAGATGCCTCGCTGGACGTGAAGCTAGTCGAAGGAGAGGACTATTCACTGATGGACTCCCTGGTTGACGATCGCGAAAATCAGGAAGAACTATTTCTGCGGAATGAGGAAGACCGGATCCTGTCCCACAGGATCGAGAGTTCTCTCCAGTGTCTGAACGAGCGGGAACGAACCATTATCCGTGACCGCATCCTCTTCGATAAGCCTCGAACCCTTCAGGAAATCGCCGATGAATACGGGATTAGTCGGGAGAGAGTCCGACAACTGGAGAAGAACGCCCTGAAAAAGCTTCGCGATGCCATGGAAGCCAATGGAGATTCCGGAGCGGAATTTCACCGAGCGGGAGGTTGAGTTTTCGCAAAAAAGCACAAGGTGGGAGGTTTGAGGTGTTTTTCAAGGGGCGAAGACATAACGTCAGCTGTGTGGAGATCCTGGAAAATGCCGAAATGACGCAGGGCGGATTTTTTGCGGCGACATCACTATTGACAAATTTACGGGCATTCCGTAATGTCAGGTCCTGATTTCTTTCCCAGGGAACCTATGAAACGCTTTCTCTTATTGACTGTCATCCTTCTTCTGACCGCCTGTTCGACCGCGCGGAACGCGGGTACCGATGATCCGGCCCATTATATCCGCGAGGCGGAAAACTATACTGAAAGAGGTCTTTTCGAGGAGGCCATAAAATCCTGGGAAAAAGTGCGAGAAGGGTTCTACTCTCCCGAACTCAATGCCCTTGCGGATCTGAATATCGCACAGAATTATTTCACGGCAGAACGCTACATCGAGGCGGCGGCGGCGTATGAAGACTTCCTGAAGCAGTATCCTCTGGACAAAAATGTTCCTTCTGCGCTTTACCATCTGGGTCTGTCTTATCAGCGAGAAATCCTGTCCCCCGACAGGGACCAGACATTCACAAAGAATGCCATCGCCACCTTTCAGACCCTGCTCAACCGCTACCCGGAATTTCCCGAGGCGCAGGGGGTCCGGCAAATGATTCGGGAGAACCGTGAAAGACTCGCAGCCCACGAACTGTATATCGGTGCGTTTTACCTGCGCACCGGGCATCCCGGAGCGGCCGCTGTTCGCCTGGAAAATCTGCTGTCCCGGCATGAAGATTTTCCTCAACGCCCGGAAGCGTACTTTCAACTCGGGAAGGCCTACCTGAAATCCGAAAACCGCCCGCGCGCCACCGAAGTTTTTAAGACCCTTATCGATCGATACCCTGAAACGGAATTCGCTGAAGACGCCCGCGAAATTCTGCTGCAACTTTCCTGACCTTCATCTCCATTCTCCGGCTTCAACGGCCGAACGGCTCCTTTCATTCTACTTTATTGAGCCGCCAGTCGTATTCCATCCATTCCACGTCCGCCGCAAGGCCCTGCTCGATCAGAAAATCCTTTTTCTGGCCGGGATCGTGATATCGAACCAGAAGATCGATCACCCCCTCCGGGCCTCCGAAATCGGGACGATACCATTTTAAAATCGCGGAAAGCCGCAGCAGGTTCCTTTCGGGAATAATCTCGACGTTGGGACTATTGATGAATTCCGAGGAGGCCAGGTCGAGCTGCTCATCCAGTCGTTCCGCAACATAAAAACGGAAAGAAGGACTGGAGACGCTGGCGCGGACCAGGGCAAAATGGATACGTGCATCGAGAACATCCACGACATGCTTCAACCGGTCGTCCGAGGAGGAGAAAGGATGGAAGAGGGAATAAGGGGGGCGCCGATTTTCCCTGAGAACGCCATGTTCGATATCCTCGGGGGTGAATTCCATATTGTCGATCAGATAGGCGAAGCGGCGGAAGAACTGAGGCTCTTCCTTGACGCTTTCGCCGATGCCCAGTTCTATTACCCCATGGATAACCAGCATATTGTAAATATTGAGCCAGAGCGCGATCTTCTCTTCCTGCCGGTTAACCCTTGGCAGGTCGAAATGTCTCAGAAAAGCCGCATCCGCCACATAATTGAGGAATGCCTCGGAATTGCTCATTCTCCCATAATCTATCCGCCCGCAACCAGGGTCGATGAATTCGTCCTTGAGATTGTTTATGTCACGGAACAGTCTGATTTGCGCATCGAGCGGCGTTTCTTCGTAGTGTGGACCGCTATTGAGAATCAGCACTTCACTCATGGGGACCTCTCACACCCTCCGAAGCTCGGGAAATACCGGCGAGCACGTCTCACGTCCTCTACCCCTCTTTCGGTCGAAGCCGTCCATTCAAGCCTGTCCAGCGTGAAGCCCCTCGACTTTATCCAGTATCGCCAAATCGATATCGAGCAGCCTCTCTTCATGAGCCGCGGAGAAGCTTCGATTCCGCCTTTCCTCCTCGGGGACGGGAAGAAATTGCTCCCTCAGAGAAGCTGTGGCTCGCAGGGACTCGGTGAATTTCTTCCGGAGGCCACTCTCGTGCGCGGCGGCCGCCACCGTAGCCAGTCTGTCCCGGACTTTCTCCATTTCACCCGCAAGAAGGCGGCGCAGAAGGTAATCCTCCAGGTAATCTCCGGACGAGGCGTAGCCCAGCGCCCCGGTCAGACGGCGCAAGAGAAGTTTTCTTCTCGGTACCCATAGTAAAAACAGGGTATCAGAGCACGTTTGAGTGTCAATGAGAGGATCGGACGAGCTATTCGTCTATTTTCGATCGACTGCGTTTGATTTCACTTCGGTGGATTTTTTGGTTGAGACGTCTTTCCACGGCTGCCTTTCCAGGGCGAGTGGGAATGCGGGATTTGCGGCGACGGTTCCGGAAAGCCAACCGCTCCTGCAGTCGTTCCAGAGCCCGTTGCCTGTTTTGCACGAGGGATCTCGATTCAACGGCCGTCACAATGATCCCGGTCGGCAGGTGTTTGATCCGGACCGCGGACGCCGTTTTGTTCTTTTTCTGGCCTCCAGGACCGGAAGATCTGAAGGTGGTGATGATCATGTCTTTTTCCGGAATCTCCATTTCCTCTCTCCCTTCGTGGAACTCCCAATCAGATTTCCCCTTCTTCTCCCGCCGGGAAATCCTGGCCTTTCACCTCGTAAAATGATAAGGTCGCAGGGCTTGAAATTCACCAAGCAACTCTTCCTTTGGGCTTCCCTGATTAAATCGACAATTTTTAATGTCATCCTGACATGGTAAAGGAAGAGGGTTTGAATTCAAACCCCTTCACGACATCGGGAGCATGAAATGAACCATTTTGCATTGACCATCATCGGCCGGGACAGGCCGGGGATCGTTTCGCGGGTGACGGAGATTCTATACCGTCTGGGGTGCAATATCGCCGATTCCAGTTGCTCGATCCTTGGCGGTCAGTTCGCAATGATCCTGATCATCTCCCATCCCGAGTTCTCCGGACGGGAGAATTTCGGCGATGCTTTCCTGCCCCTCGAGGAAGAAGGCCTTTCGGTTTTTCTGCGCACCCTGAAACCGGGAGGAGAAAAACACCCGGAGATCACCGGTGATCTCTGCCTGATTTCCGTCTACGGCGCCGACAAACCGGGAATCGTCTACCGCGTGGCCCGGGAACTTGGTGAGCAGCGGATCAATATTACCGATCTTAACACCAAACTGATCGGCAGCGAATCCCGGCCGGTTTATGTCATGATGCTCGAGGCGATCCTGCCCGAGAATTTTTCCACGGAAGACCTGGCCGGGATCATGTCCGATCTCAAGGAAGAACTCCAGGTCGATATTTCCGTCCGCCCGATCACCCCCGTCTCCCTGTAACTCCCATGGCCGTCAGAGAAATTCTCCTTTATCCCGATCCCATATTGAAAAAAAAATGCGAGCCGCTTCTCCGGTTGGACGCAGAAGCCGATGCCCTGGTGCAGGATCTCATAGACACCATGGAAGCCGCCGGCCATTCGGTTGGCGTAGCCGCCCCGCAGATCGGCGCCTGCTGGCGTGCCGCGGTGGTGGATGTTTCCAAAAGCAAGCTCGGGCGCGACGAAAATCATGGGCTTCTCGTAATGATCAATCCCGAAATTCTTGAAAAACATGGCGAAAAAACGATGCGGGAAGGTTGCATGAGCATTCCCGACTATACCGGCAACGTCACCCGCGCCGACTCGGTGCTGGTCCAGTTTCTCGACCGACAGGGAAGGGAGCGGGTGATCCGGTGCAATGGTTTCGAGGCGGTGGCCGTCCAGCATGAAATCGATCATCTCGACGGGTATCTTTTTCTCGATCGCGTCTCCAGTCTCAAGACGGATGTTTTCCGTCGGAAGACGTGATCGCTGGGTTCACACGATTTTTTTGTTTCACTTTCAGCTTCTATTCCCTTCCGGACATTTGAAAAATCCTTTTTCTGGGTTTTACTTGTCATTAGACGGTAATTTCAACCGAGAGAAGAAGGAAATATCCCATGTCATCGCGAAAATGGATCCTCTCCGCACTTATCCCTCTTATTTCGCTGCTTCTGACGTCCTGCTCCACCACGCGCATAACCGGCACATGGAAGGACCCGGACGCCCGGCATTTTCGCAGCATGCTGGTTGCAGCAGGAATGGAGAACGACCTGCTTCGCAGGTTGTACGAAGATCGTTTTGCCACCGTTCTGCAGAGTCGGGGCGTAAATGCGGTGGCAAGCTACAGGGTTTTTCCTGAAATGAAAAAACTGAGAAAGGAGGGTGTCGAGAAACAGGTACGCGAACTCGGTCTAGAAGGCATTCTGATCACCCGCCTGGTCGAAACGGAGAAGGTCGAACGGCAACGTCCGGTTTTCGAAGCCTATCCCCATCTTTACGGATATTCGCCTTTTTATCCTTACGAGCCTTTCTACGGATTTCCTCCCTACTACCGATCCTGGTACCCTTACTACGGCTACCGCTACGGTTATACCGAAACGGTAAGGGAAACTATTTTCGTTCTGGAAACGAATCTCTACAATTCGGATGGCGGGAATCTGGTCTGGTCGGCCCGGTCCGAAACAACCACCGAAAAAAGGTCGGAGGAAAAGGTCGAGGAGGTAGCGAAGAAGATCGTCCAGCAAATGGATCGAAGCAATCTGATTTAGAGGCGTGACTCAGCCTCCATTCTTTTTGAGAAAACCGATAACCCGCTCGGCAGTATTGTTCGAGGCATTGACGCAATCGTTCAGACCCACCCCGAAAAAAGCATTTCCTGTAAAGAACAGCCCGGGATGGCTTCCGAGTTTCTCCTCCAGGGCGGCCAATCTCTTTCCATGTCCGAACGTGTACTGGGGAATTGCTCTTTCGTGACGAAAAATGCGGACGAAATCCGGATCCTCCGAAATGCCCATGATGTCTTTCAGGTCCCTTTGCGTCAGGGCGCGCACTTCTGATTCCGGCAGATCGATGGCGTGGGGGTTGGTAGCTCCGCCCATCATGGAACGGAGCAGAACGCTTCCCTCCGGAGCGCGCCCCGGAAATATGCTCGAGTCCCAGAGTGTCCCCAGAATGTTCCGTTTTTCCTTCCGGGGAATGAGATACCCGAAGCCGTCCAGGTCGCGTGCGATTTTTTCCCTCTCATATCCGAAGCACACCACGTTCATGGGCGCGTAGGGGATTTCGCCCAGAAGGGCGGCCAGAGGAGCATCCATTTCTCCGACCATGCCTGCCAAGGCGTATGCCGGAGCGGCGCTGACCACCACCTCCGCCTCCAAGCTGCCTCCGTTGGTGAGCGTCAGTTCGAAGCCGCCCTCTTTCGGAATTATGGAATCCACTTCGGCGCCGACGCGCACCGTGCCTGGCACCGCCTCGGCCGTCGCATCCGTCAGTTCCTGTATGCCCTGGTCAAAGGAGGTCAGCACGCCTCCGGGCCCGGCGGCGGTGGCCACTGCCTTGCCCGCCTTGCGTTCGGCTCTTTTCTGTCTTGAAAGCTTGATCATCGCCTTGATCAATCCGCCGTAGTCCCGCTCCAGTTCGTGAATGCGTGGAAAGCAACTCCGGAGGCTCATGGTTTCGGGGTCGCCGGCGAAAATCCCCGATACCATCGGGCCGATAAGCTTATCAAGCGCCTCCTGGCCGAGGCGCCGGCGGGCGAAATCCGCCAGCGTCTCATCTTCGGCGGAGCGTCGGGCAGGCACCGCAGGCTCCCAGAAGATGCGAAGCTTTCCAGGCCAGGAAAGAAGTTCCGATTTCAAAAAAGACGCTGCGTTCTCGGGCAGACGATGGAGCTCTTCCTCCGAGTAAATGAAACGTTTTCGTGCATTATCGTTCGAGCGCAGAAGGCTGTCCTGGATATTCAGCTGTTCGCACAACTCCAGGGTCATGGGTTTGTTGTCCAAAAAGCCGTTCGGTCCCCACTCGCAAAGATATCCCTCTTCCCGGATGCTCAGAATCTTGCCGCCGAGTCGATCCTTCTTCTCCAGCACCGTAATTTCCGTCTCCAGGCCCGCCTTGACGGTCTCTCTACCGACAGCATAAGCGGTGGAAAGTCCGCTGATTCCAGCTCCGATCACGACGATTCGGGTCATGACGTCTCCTTGGTTTTTTGACCAAAAGATTCCAGTTTATTCAGAATGGCGGCAATAGTCTCGAAGGCCTGCACCAGTTGTTCCTGCTCCGGCTCCGGCAGACGAACCAGCACCTTTTCATAACCGGCAAGAATTCCCCTCTGCAGTTCACCGATGAGCGCCCTTCCCTCCTCGGTAAGCCGGATAATAACCTGCCGTCTGTTTTGGGCATCCGTGGCACGATGCACCAGGTTCCTTGCCACCAGGCGGTCAGTCATCTGGCTGGCGCTGCTCATGGCCACCTCCAGTTCCCGGGCGAGATCGCTCAGGGAACACTCTCCCTGGTCGGCAATGGTCAGCAGGGTCTTGTACTGATTGTATGTCAGGTCCATCCCTTCATGAACCAGTGCCCGCAAGCGCCCCATGCCGGCCATCATCTCCGGATAGAGTCGGGCGATCCGTTCGATTTTCTGCATGATACTTTATGCTCCAAATATTTAGACAGACTAAACATTAAATGGAAAAAAATCCGGCGTCAAGCAGGAAAGTTCCATTCTCCGCGGCACTCCGGATTGTTCTCTTATTTTTGCCGCATGTCCGAAAGGGACGATGCCCTCCGTGCGATTTGCCGGGCGGCCTCCATTTCTCCCCGGGCACGGTGAATTTCGGCCAGAGTCTCCAGATATTCAGGGCGATCCGGACATTTCGCCGACGCACTCCAAGCCCACCGAAGAGCCGAATCGGTATCTCCCTCCTGCAGAAAGACCCAGGCCAGGTTGTTCATGGCGTCGGTATCCCCTCGATCTCGCCTCAGAGCCTTGAGATAACTTTTTCTGGCCTCCTCCCATTGCTGCCGGGAGGCATGGACATTGCCGAGATTGACCAGAGGAAGAGACCATCTGGCGTCTGCTTCAGCCGCCCGGCGGTATTCGCGGATTGCCAGATCCCATTCCCCTCGCCTTTCATAGGCCACGCCCAGGTCGTTATGCTCCCGGGGACCCAGCGGGTCTTTGAGGACGATAATCCTCGGAGACGTGCAGGCAGTAACAAAAAGTGCAATGAAAAGGACAAAGCAGGTTCTATGCATATATGAAAACCCTGAATGCGACTTATAAAACGGAATTTTTCTGCGTCTGGGTGAGATCGCCTTTAACCTGGTTTTTTCCGGCCTTATCCGTTCCTAGCGCCCCCGAGGCGATGCCTTTCCGCTCCCTGTTCCAGATACAGATAGAGGGAATTGAACTTTTTCCAACGGGGCCGGAGCCTCTCGTTGCGGATGTAGACCTCCCCCTCCTCGCCCGCGTGAACGAGAAAACCCTCCCGATCGAAGCCGTAGACCACGATATAGTGCGGGAAGGAGACGCCCCCGAAACCCGTCTCGATGGGAATCATGACCGGCGTTCCGGAATCGATGAGCCGTCGAAGCCAGAGGATATCGCCACGGCCGGAGCGGGTCTCCACCCCTTGATTCCTGGCGAAGTTCTCCAAATCCGGAAGAAGACTCCCCCCCAGGGCCGGAGAATAGGTCGCCCTGGCAATTTCCGTCACAGGAACATCGATCCCTCTGTGGGAAAGAAGCGACGACAGTGCCGCCGGGCCACAATCCTCGCGGGCCTGCTGCTGCCGAAAGGGAACACCCGCAATGACCCGAAGATCCGGATTTCGCAATTCGCCGCCGTCCTGAAAAAGAGGGGAGCATCCGCCCCCCCACAGGAGAACCAGAACAGCGGTCAGAGAAATTCTCAAATCAACGCACCACAATCTGGCGGTCGCTGATCTTCAGAATCACGATGACCAGAAGAACAATCACCAGTACGGCAATCACCGCGCCGAGAACTCCGCCTGCCGCAAGGTCTTCAGAGAGACTTGCGAGCTGATGAAGCTGCTCATCGCTGAGAGTGTGGAGCTTTGCTTCGATCTCTTCGCCCGAAAGACCGTAATCGGCCAACCTCTGTGAGACGATTTCCGTCTCCAGAGCTTGGCGGATCGTTTCGATCTGCCCGTCCCGTTCTGCGGAAACGGAAGGTTCGGCAAGACGGCTTTCCACAAGAGCGGCATTGCTTCCGGGCGGGAAAAGAGTCAACATGCCAAAAGCCAGCAGAATCGCCCAGCAGATGCGTCCATCCAGAATCCAGTTTTTCAGGTCCATCGTTGAATCCTTTCTCAGGAGATCATGTATTTAATTATAATTATAGGCGGAATTTTCGGAAGAACAAGATGACCGCTTATCGGGCGCCTTCGATGGCTTCCCTTGACGGGGCATCCGGGGGTATTTATATTGTCAGAGTAAAAAGATTTTTAATGACAGGATCAGTTTTTCTGGAGCGGATATTCATGGCGGAAAATTATTACACGATTCTGGGGCTGGAGAAAAATGCCTCCCCCGAGGAAATCAAGAAGGCCTATCGCAAACTGGCACTGAAATATCATCCGGACAAGAATCCGGGGGACAAAAAGGCGGAGGAGAAATTCAAGGAGATCACCGAAGCCTATGCCGTCCTTTCAAATTCCGAAAAACGCAAACAGTACGACCAGTTCGGAGAAACGGGGTTCCATCAGCGTTATTCCCAGGAAGATATCTACCGCGATTTCGACGTGGGCGATATTTTCAGAGAATTCGGATTCGGCACCGAGGACATCTTCAGTCATCTTTTTGGTGGAGGCTTCAGCCGTCGAACCACTTATGGAGGAGCCCGCCCCCACCCTGTCAAGGGACAGGACTTCGCCATGCGACTATCCATCCCTTTTCGCCAGGCGGCATTAGGTGGAGAACGCAGAATTGACTTTCGCCGGGACGGCAAGGTGGAACATCTCCAGGTACGGATACCTCCTGGTGTGGAGTCGGGGCAGAAACTTCGGGTGGGCGGAAAAGGAGGTCAAAGTCCTTCAGGTGGACCGGCGGGAGATTTGTTCCTGGAAATCCAGGTGGAAAAAGACCCTCTTTTCACCCGCGAGGACCAGGATCTGATGGTAAAGGTGGAGGTTCATTTCAGCGGCGCCTGCCTCGGAACTTCCGTGGAAGTCCCGACCCTGCAAAGCGTCAAAAAGGTCAAGGTCCCTGCAGGGATTCAGTCCGGAGGCAAAATCCGGCTGAAAGGTTTCGGACTGCCCGCCTCCTCGAAGGGCGCCGCGGGCGACCTGTACGCCATCATTGAAGTGGCGGTTCCGAAGAAACTCAGCCCTGAACAGAAGAAACTTCTGGAGCAACTCGCAGAAGCCGGCCTTTGAAGTTCCCTATTATACTTCTTCTCTTTTCTTGCATAGCATCAGTTTAATTCTGATTAAATGAGTAATAAATAAATCATGACTGAGCGATTTAGTGCCAAATTTGAACCTCAAGGGGAAAAAAGACAAAAAAAAACCGCACTAGGCGGTTCAAATTGCATTTCAAATTTTAATTTAATTCTTGTTGTCTGAAATTGCTCTCAATAAATTTTAAGTTCAATAAGAAGTTCTATTTAATTGCTTCAGACAGGCAGAAGATATCCCATAAAAAATCTGTTGTCAACGTTTTTTTTCGATATTTAAGGCAGTTCCGATATTCGAATGTGTCATTAAGAAATTATATAAGGACAAGCTTAATATCCTTGTCGTGATTTCACATGTTTGTGAATCTACCACCAGCCTTGTTTCTCAACAGATATTCACAAAGCTTCCAACCGGCACAGCTTTTTGCCCATTTTTTCCATGCCGTCAATCTAGAGAAGGTCCATGGAATCCGGCCTTTCAGCGCCCCGACGCCACCGGACTTGCCACATGGGGGAAACCCTTGCATTCAAAAGGGCTTACCCTTATACTTGGGAGATTCAGAAGATCTGAAGATTCCTCCCTAACAGAGTGCCGCATGCTTTCATTTATCCAACGATACCTGCGTTTTTTTTATATCCTTCTTCCCGTTTTTCTCGGAATGTCCCTGGGACATTTCGCTGCCACCGGATTGGGCGTCTATTTACGCCCGCCGCCGCAGTTCAGCGGCGGCCCGGCCGATAGTGCTCCGGTCAGCGCGGAGAAGCAGTCACTGAAAGATTTTGAAATTATCCTGGCCCGCAACATCTTCGATTCTTCGGCGCAGCAGCAGGAAGTTGCCTTTACCTCTGAGGAGCCCAAAGAGTCGGCGCCCCCCAGTGCGCCCCCTCAGTCCCGCCAGAAACTGGATCTTTTGGGAACGGTGGTTGCCGGGGAAGATTCCCTGGCTCTCGTACGCTCCGGCAAGGAGACGGATATTTTCCATCTCGGCGATGAAATCCCCGGGGGCGGAAAACTCCGGGAAATCTCCCGCAATACCGTGACTGTCGAGTATCAGGATGGTTCGACCGCCTCCTTCACCTTATATTCAGGAGATCAGGAGACGGGACAGCCTCCTGCCGCGGCGCCGCCGCCGCGGCGGACCTCACAGGCTGCCAGCGCTCAGGAGGGGATCCGCGAGGTTGGAGAGAACCAGTATGTTCTCGACAGGGAAGAAGTGGAAAAAGCCAGAAGCAACATGAACGAACTGCTTAAACAGGCGCGGCTCGAGCCGATGATCGTCAATGGCGCAACCGAGGGCTTTGTGGTCCGTATGGTTCGTCCCCGATCTCTCATCGCAATGCTTGGCATTCAGCGGGGCGACGTCATCATGGAAGTCAACGACGTATCGCTGGACAGCCCGGAAAAAGCCCTGCAGATTTTTCAGCAGCTTCGGGAAGCCAGAAACATCTCCATTGGCCTGACCCGGGGGGGAGAAAAGATAAATTTTCAATATCAAATCAATTGATTTCCACCCGGCAAATCGGATGGAGATGAATGAAATTTCCGATCATCAGGAGGTCTCCCAAGTGGAAACCAAAAAAAATCCGATTTTCATCACACTTTTTTTGCTATTGACATTTCTCTGCTCGACCGCCGCGTACGGCCAGGAGGCCCAACCCGCGCCGATCCGAGGCGCTGGAGGAAAGGTTTCCCTCGACTTCAAGGACATTGAACTGACGGATCTGATCCAGACCATCAGCGAGTTGACGGGAAAGAACTTTATCTACGACGATACGGTTCGGGGAAAAGCCACCATTATCTCCCCCGAACCGATCTCCCTGGATCAGGCTTACACTCTTTTTCTGACCGTGCTCGCCGTCAAGGGTTTTACGGTGGTGCCCTCAGGAAAGGTCAACAAAATCATTCAGCTCAAGGATGCCAAGGAAAGCAGTCTGCCCGTGGTGACCGACGGTTCCCGCTCGTCGGAGAGGTATGTAACCCAACTGATTTCGCTCCAGCATATCGATGCATCCCTGGTGGCGACGACGGTGCTTGCGCCGCTGGTCCCCAAAACCAGCAGCGTTATCTCCTATCCGCCATCGAATTCCCTGATCATCACGGACAATGCTTCCAATATCGAGAAGCTGGTCACCATTATCAAGGAACTCGATGTTCCCAGCGACCTCGACCGGCTGGAAGTCATCACCCTGGAGTATGCCGACGCCGAGGAGGTGGCGCAAATCGCCGGGCAGGTGCTCAGTCAGGGCGCGGCCGCTCCCACGGCCAGAACTGCACGTCGCCGCAGAGTCCGCCGGAATGTCCAGACCGCTCCGGGCACACAGGAGACGAGCAGGATTATTCCGTATACCAGGACCAACTCCCTGGTAATCATGGCCAACGAAGAGGACCTGGAAATCCTCCGGGGACTGATCGAGAAACTGGATCAGAAACCGACCGAGACGCGAGCCGGCATCTACGTCTATTACCTGGAAAACGCCGACGCCGAGACGCTGGCCAAAACTCTGAACGAAATCGTCACCGGGATGAAGACCCAGGCTCGTACAGCCACCCGCCCCACCCCCGGCCAACCCCAGGCGCCTGCAACGCCGGCTCTGGAAACTGTGGCCATTACGGCCGACAAGCCGACCAACGCCCTGATAGTCAATTCCACTCCAGATGATTACGAAATCCTCAAGGAAATCATCGGCAGGCTGGACGTCAAGCGCAAGCAGGTCTTCGTGGAGGCGCTGATTCTTGAGCTTTCCATGGACGCCACCAAACGACTGGGCGCTTCACTGCAGGGAGCGATCGATGTCGGTTCGGACAGCGTGATCTTCGGCACCAGCAACCTGAATACCGGCTCCGCCACTCTCGCCGATCTGGGGACCTCCGCCACCGACGGCGGATTTCCGAATCTTCTCGGACGGGCCATCGAGGGCGTCCTGATCGGAGGCCTCTTTAGTCCCATCAGGATGGAAGGCCCCGGCGGTGAAATTATAACCGTCCCTGCCCTGTCCGCCCTGATCGATCTCTCCAAGACCAATTCGGACGTCAACATTCTCTCGGCCCCCCGCCTGCTGACTTCGGACAACGAAGAGGCGGAAATAATTGTCGGCTCCAACGTGCCGGTCATTACGCAACGGTTGACCGATACGGGCGCGAGCACCGGCCTGGCCCAGAGCGTGTCCGTCGAGCGACAGGACGTGGCCCTGACTTTGCGCTTCACTCCCCAGATAACCGAGGGGAACCAGGTGCGCCTCAACGTCTACCAGGAGATCACCGACCTGGCCACCTCCAGCGTAGGCGATGTCAACCAGGTTGGACCGACCTTCACGAAACGCCTGCTGCGCAATACCGTCCTGGCGGAAAACGGACGCACGGTCGTTCTCGGAGGCCTGATTGGGCGAAATGTGCAGAATACGGTAACCAAGGTGCCTTTGCTGGGCGACATTCCCGGCTTGGGCTGGCTCTTCAAACGAGAAAGCCGTCAGGAGCGCAAGACCAATCTGCTGATCTTCATCACGCCAAAGATCATCCGAAACGCCTCCGATCTGGCGCTGGTGACGAACAAGAGCCGTAAATCGATGGAAGACTTTGAGCAGGGAATCCTTCCCACGCTGGAACCGGAAGATTTCGTGGAATCACCGGCTATCGAAGATTCCCGCGAACTTCTTGAACGATACAGAGGAGAGAACCGCAACTTTGATGACTAGTTGGAAACAGCTCGGGGAGATCCTGCAGGAACAGCATGGCATCTCTCCTGAAAAAATTGAAGAAGCCCTCAAGGGGCAACAGGCCACCGGGCGACCGCTGGGAGAAATTCTGGTAGGGATGAAAGTTCTGCCTGCGGCAATTCTGGCCCGGGTCGTGTCCGAGCAGCAGGATCTGCCTTTTCTGGAGACGATTCCCGAAACCGCCGTAAGCAGCGACCTGCTCAACCTTGTACCGATCAATTTCGCGAAGGAGCACAGGATCTTTCCAATGGAAAGGGCCAACGGGCGCCTGAAGGTAGCCGTTTCCGATCCTCTCGATTTCCGCCCCCTCAATGACCTGGCCGCCCTCACCCGCTCACAGGTGGAGGTCTCCGTATCCACCCCCGAGGAGATCCTTCGGGCCATCAACCGGAGTTACGAACGACATGCCGGCGAGGCTCACGATTTCATCGAGGATATCGAGGGGAGCAGTCCTCAGGGGCTCGCCGCGGATTTCGAGCCGGCGGACCTCCTCGATGCGTCGGACGAGGCGCCGATCATCCGGTTCGTCAACAGCCTGATCACCCAGGGATACAAGGAAAGGGCGAGCGACATCCATATCGAGCCCTTCGAATCGGAGCTGATCGCCCGGTACCGCATAGACGGCATCCTTTATGAGGTTCTGCGCCCGCCGCATAAGGCCCAGGCGAGCATCATCTCCCGCATCAAGATCATGTCCAATATGAACATTGCGGAGAAACGGCTCCCTCAGGACGGTCGATTCCGGGTGCGGATCGCCGGCAAGGATGTGGACGTCCGCGTCTCCACTCTTCCGACGGCCTTCGGAGAGCGTGTGGTCATGCGTCTCCTGGACAAGAGCTCCAGCGTTCTGGCCCTGGAAGATATCGGAATGAAAACGGACCTGCTCCGGCAGGTAGACAGCATGATTCATAAGAGCCACGGGATTTTCCTGGTTACGGGTCCGACAGGCTCGGGAAAAACCACGACCCTCTATGCCTCCCTCTCCCGGCTCAACAGCCGCGAGAAGAACATCATCACCGTTGAAGATCCCATCGAATACCAGCTTGCAGGGGTGGGACAGATTCAGGTCAATGCGAAAATCAATCTGACTTTTGCAAATGGCCTGCGCTCGATCCTTCGTCAGGACCCCGACATCATCATGATCGGAGAAATCAGGGACGGGGAGACGGCCGAAATCGCCGTACAGTCCGCGCTCACCGGACACATGGTTTTTTCCACACTCCACACGAACGATGCGGCGGGAGCGTTGACCCGCCTGGTGGAGATGGGGATCGAGCCCTTTCTGGCCGCGTCCTCCATCGTCGGCATCCTGGCCCAACGCCTTGTGCGGACGATCTGCCCGCAGTGCAAGGAGCAATATACGCCCAGCACGGATATGATTCAGGAAATGGGGCTAGAAAAAACCGTCCCTCCGGATGCGGTCTTCTACCGAGGAGCTGGGTGTCCCCAATGCATGGATATCGGCTATAGGGGACGAACGGGCATCTACGAGCTTCTCCCCATGGATGAGGAAATCCGCGATCTCCTTCTGCAGAACAAGGACGCCGCGAGCATCAAGGCCGCTGCCACGCGAAAGGAAATGAGAACACTTCGAGAATCGGGCCTGGCCCTGGCCCTTGCCGGAGAAACCTCCATCGAAGAGGTCCTGAGGGTGACCCAGGAGGAGGTCTGACGTGCCTCATTTCGAGTATTCCGGCTTCAATGCCGCCGGGAAAAAAGTGTCCGGGGCGATCGAAGCGCCCGGCCGCCGAGCCGTATTGCAGAAACTCCGCAGCCAGGGCATATTTCCAACCGCCGTCAATGAGGAGAAAACCGCCTCCCCGACCAGCCAAGGGTTTTCCCGACGCCTGGAGAGGCGGGTTCCGGTCACCGAACTGGCCGCCGCCACCCGACAACTGGCGACCCTTATCGGCGCCGGACTTCCTCTGGATGAGGCGCTGGGAACGATCGCCCGTCAGCTGGAACATCCCCGCCTCGCTCGAACCCTCAACAATGTCCGCGAAGAGGTCATACAGGGGGAGGCGCTGCATGCCGCATTGACGAAACATCCGGGAGTTTTTCCGGTTCTTTTCGTGAACATGGTGCAGGTGGGGGAGAGCAGCGGCACACTGGACCAGGCTCTCCAGCGACTGTCCGACTTTCTGGAGGAACAGGCCCGGATGAAGGGCCGCATCCGGTCGGCCATGGCCTACCCGCTGCTGATGGCATTCATCGGTGTCGGAGTCCTCTTCTTCCTCTTTGCCTTCGTCGTGCCCAAGGTCACCCGCATGCTTGAGGATCTGGACCGGGCCCTTCCCCTTCCCACTCTGCTGCTGATCCGCACCAGCCATTTTTTCTCTCAATACTGGTGGCTGATGCTTATTCTGATGCTGATCGCCGCTCTGGCACTGCGCAGCTACGGTCGAACGGAAAAGGGGCGGATGAGCCTGGATCGCCTTGCCCTGAAAGTTCCCCTTTTCGGCCGCCTTAACCTGCTGGTTGCCACGGCCCGCTTCACTCGGACGCTCGGAACTCTTCTTCGCAGCGGCATTCCAATGCTGGCCGCACTGGAGATTACAAAGAACCTCATGGAAAACCGCGTCCTGCGCCAGGCGCTGGAGAACACCGCGGACGCCGTTCGCGAAGGGGAAGGCCTCTCCGGCCCCCTGCGCCGCTCAGGCGTCTTCCCTCCCATGGTGGCCCAGATGGCCGAAGTCGGGGAGCGAAGCGGAGAAATGGAGGACATGCTCTTTCGGGTGGCGGATGCCTACGAGCACCAGGTGGAGCTGTCCATGGGAGGTCTGCTTTCCCTGCTGGAGCCTCTGATGATACTCTTTATGGGTACTGTCGTCGGGTTCATCGTCATCGCCATCCTGCTGCCCATCTTCGAGGCCAGCCAGGGGATGGGGTAGAGCCGTTGAAAGCAGTTTTGAGTTTTAAGCTGAATCTTGCACCAGGAACCTTGTACCGGTTAAAAATGGAGACAGATCGATGCAGATGAAAAATAACGGAAAGAGATTAAAGAGCAATCGCGGTTTCACCCTGATCGAGATCATGGTCGTCGTGGTGATCATCGGGATTCTGGCGGCCATGGTGGTGCCCAAACTGATGGGACGGCCGGAACAGGCCAAGAGAACCAAAGCCGCCGTGGATATCAAGGGGCTGGAGGAAGCCGCAGGCCTTTACAAGCTGGACAACGGCTTTTATCCCACCACCGAGCAGGGCCTCCAGGCCCTTGTCACCCAACCGGACACCGGACGCATCCCAACGCGGTATCATGAGGGCGGTTACCTGAAGAAGGTTCCCCTGGACCCCTGGGGCTACGAATACGTCTTTCTTTCTCCGGGCGTTAATGGGGATGTGGACATTATCTCTTACGGGGCTGACGGCGAGCCGGGCGGCGAAGGGGACAACGCCGATGTACAAAGCTGGAATCTGGAGTAGGACCTCCGGCTTCACACTGATCGAGCTTTCCCTGGTTATCCTGCTGATCGGCCTCTTTTCCATGCTGACGGTACCGATGATCACCGGAATCGGACAGGACGGTCTGCGGGCTTCGGCGCGGCGGATCGCGGGCACGGCCAAATATTTCTACAACGAATCCGTTCTGACCGGACGGGAATACCGCCTGGTTTTCGATCTGGAGGGGAGGACGTTTGGAGCCAAGGCCCTGGAGGATACCGGTGAACTTGTCGCCGAGACGGGCATCGGCCGAACCCGTGAACTGGCCAGAGGAGCGCGCTTTCAGGATATCGCCGTCGCGGGCAGGGGTACATTCACCACCGGAGAAATCATCGCCAATATACATCCCGCGGGCTGGTTGGAAGAAACGGTGATTCACCTGAAAAACGAAGACGGTGACATTCTGACCCTGCGGCTGATGCCCTTTACCGGGTCTACGGAAATGTATGACGGCTATCGGGAATTTTTCTAGAAGGCTGATAAAGCAACGACCATCTGAGGCGTTGCGTGCGGGCCTCTTTGATCAGCCTGAAGACCAGAGTTTTTTCAACCCTGATGGTGCTCCCAAGCAGCCACTGAAACGATCGCCGATGGTGAGCGCGGGAAATAATTTTCTGGCCTGCAAAAGGGGGTTTACCCTCCTGGAGGTGATGATCGCCCTTGCCATCGTTTCGATCGCCCTGGTGGGTCTGTTGGGGCTGGGCAACCGCTCCATCGGCGTCCATGACCGTCTCCAGAAAATTACCCAGGGCACCCTTCTCGCCCAGCAGCGAATGACGGAGATCGAAAATCAGGCGGAACGGGGGCGACTTCAGTTGGTCGTGGAGGAAGGTTTTTTCGAGGATCCCTTTCAAGGTTATCAATGGCGCATAACTTTTCAGGAAACACCCATATCCTTCGTCCAGATGGTGACAGTAACCGTCATATGGGGAACCGAAGCCCGGAACGAATCGGTGGACCTGACTTCTTTCGTCTTCCAATGATGGAACAAGACGCAAAATCGGATCAGACCGGCTTCACTCTGATTGAAGTGATGGTCGCCGTGACCATCCTGAGCCTGCTGCTCTTCACGATTTACGGCGTTTTCTCTTCAGTCAGCACCACCAAACAGCGTCTGGAGGCGGACGGAGAGGGCTACCACCAGGCACGGGTCATTTTCGACCGCATGGGCCGGGAAATTCGCAGCGCCTACACCAACCGGCAGAATCCCGATACCATCTTCTCCGGCGGGATCAACGAGGATGGAAATCCTTTTCTGACCCTCTCGACAACCGCGTGGACTCCCCAGGGCGGCGGCGGAACCGGAATCTCTCTGGTTCATTACGAACTCAGGGACGATACGGAGTTTCCGGGGCAAAAAGTGCTGATTCGAAATGAAAGTCCTTTATTCGGAAAGGAGGACCTGGAGATCAGGGATTACCGCCTGGCCGTGGGAATCGAAGCCATGACTCTTGCCTTTTACACTGACGGACAATGGACGGATCAGTGGCTGGAGGGATTGCCCGAAATGGTGCAAGTCGGGCTTGCCGCCAAGGTGAATGGGCGGGAAGTTCCCTTCGTCACCACTTTCGAAGTGCCGTTTCTTTCATCGGAATGATAAACCAAAGCGTGAAAAATGAACGCGGAATGGTGCTGCTGCTGGTGC
Source organism: Desulfuromonadales bacterium (assembly GCA_024636295.1). Lineage (GTDB taxonomy): Bacteria > Desulfobacterota > Desulfuromonadia > Desulfuromonadales > JAGXHI01 > JAGXHI01. Next base: position 16,166 of record JAGXHI010000029.1, on the reverse strand, counting down.
TGGCAGTCATTGCTCTGCTGAGTTCACTGCTGACCGAACTGGCGTTTTCCACCCTGGTGGACATGCGCCTGACAGAGACTTTTCGCGACAGCACCCGTGCTTATTATCTGGCCAAGGGAGGTATTCGCGTCGGACGGATGATTCTCAAAGAGGATCGCAACGAGTTCGACGCGCCCACGGAACTCTGGGGTCTGGGTGTAAGCAGCTATCCGGTAGGAGAGGGTTTCATTTCCATACAGGTTCAGGACCAGGGAGGGAAGCTCGACTTGAACCGGCTTGTTACCAGTCAGGGGAATATCGATGCCGTATCAAAGGACAGATTCCTTCGCCTTTTTTCCAACCTGGGTCTGCAAAATCCCGAAGAATTGGTTGACAGCCTGATCGACTGGCTCGACGTGGATGACCGGACCGAACCATCGGGGGCCGAAGACTCTTACTACCTGGGACTTACGCCGTCCCGGCGGGCCAAAAACGGACCTCTGGATACGATGGAAGAGTTGAGCCTGGTGCGGGGCTTCACCCCCGAAATCCTGGAACCCATCATTCCTCATGTCACGGTCCATGGTCAGAAAAAACTCAACGTCAACACGGCCACGGCCGAGGTACTGGCCGCCTGGGATCAGGACATGGATCTTGGTGTCGCCGAAACAATCATCGAAAGCCGTCAGACCAAACCATTCAGCAAAACGGACGATTTGAAGGATCTGCTGGGAGTGGATACCTTCACAGCCCTCAATCGGAATCTGGATGTGGGATTCACAAGTGACATCTACCACATCACTTCCTGGGCGGGGGTCAACGACGGCGCCCGTACGGTGGAGGCGGTCGTGAGCAAGGCCAAAAATAGACTTCTCTTTCTCAAGGTCAACTGAACAATGGATAAAAATTTCATCGGAATCGATATTGACGATCAGATACTGCGCATCGCGGTGTTCGCCCGGAAAAAAGGGGATACGGCCCTGGTCCGACTGGAAGAACATCCGTTTGAAAACCAAGAGGATATGTTAAAAGCCCTCCCGGACCTCGTGGGCAATTCCCGTTTCGGAGACCGGATCGCCGCCGCGATCCCCGCTCTGGAAAGCTTCGTCCGTCCTCTGAAGTTTCCCTTTGCCGATATAAAAAAAATTGAATCAGCCTTGAGTTTCGGACTGGCCGGCCAGCTTCCCGTGGATATGGACGACTATGTCGCCGATTTCCAGAAGCCTGCACCCGCCCCGGAAGGAGAGGGTTACCGGATAACCGCCGCAGCCGTGCGCAGCGGGTACCTGGAGGATCTGGTCGGCGCCTTCGATAGCGCAGGGGTGTCCCTGAACATCCTCGACCTGGCGCCCTTCCCCTATGCGTTTGGATTGCGGGATCGAATCACCCGGGGCATCCTGGTGTGCATCAATCTGCAGGAAATTACCATTTCACATATCGAAGACGGTAGCGTCTGCAGCTTTCGGCTCCTGCCGACGATCCCGGGTCAAACCTCCGGCGACCTCGGCCGCCTCATCCGGCAGGAAAGCATGGCACTGCAGCACGAAGCTGCGGGGGAGGACCTGCCGCTTGTGCTGATCGGCTCCGGCTGCACCCCCGAGCTGCTCGAAGAATTGAAGAAGCAAGGCATTCCGGCCGCCGTTCCCGAGTACGAACTGAATGGCAAACTCATTCCTCCAGCCTTTCTTCCGGCCATAGCCCTGGCTCGGCGTGCCGCCGCCCCCGACCGCGAAGGGGAACTCAACTTCCGAAGGGGTCGGTTCGCCCTGAAGAGTGAATGGGCCGCATTGAAAAAGGACCTGATTGCCGCCGGCCTGATTCTGCTTCTTTCCATTTCCGTTCTGGCAGGTTCGGCCTGGTTCGGCTATGCGGAAAAAGTTGCCCGCGCGGAGGCCCTCGAACAGCAGATGGCCCGGGTGTACCGGCAGACCTTTCCCGATGCACGGGCGGTAGTGGATGTTCCCATGCAGATGGAAAGCAAGATCAAGGAACTCCAGGAAAGGGGCAGGGCTTTTGCCGCAGGCATGCAGGAATCGCCCCTTTCGGTTCTAAGGGAAATTTCCAGCCGCATCCCGGAGGGCCTGACCGTGGATATCCGGGACCTGAATTATTCTCCCGATTCGGTTCGGCTGCAGGGGGAGACCACATCTTTTGATGCGGTCAATCAACTGGCGAAGAGCCTCGAGGGATCGAGTCTCTTCCGGGAAGCGCAGATTGCCGACGCAAAGGTCAGCGTGGAGGGAAGCCAGGTCGATTTCCGCCTGAATCTCACTCTCCCAGGACAAGGGGTAAAAAAATGATTTCACGTTTGAGTCCCAGGGAACGAATGTTCGTTCTCGGGGGAGGCGCCGTCCTCCTGACCCTGATCCTGATCATGGGGGTCATCATGCCTTATCGCAATTCCATGGCTCTTATGGATACCAAAATTTCTTCCCGGCAACGGCAGTTGGAAAAAGTACAGGATCTTCGTCAGGAGTACCTCCTGCTTCAGAGCCGCCTCGCCGTGGCCGAGGAACAGATGTCCGCCTCCGAGGGTTTTTCTCTTCTGTCTTTTGTAGAATCGGTCACCCTTCGGGTGGCGTCAAAAGAGAACCTGGTCTACATGAGACCGCAGCCGGTCTCCACTCAGGGAGAACTTCGCGAGGAATCCGCGGAAATCAAGCTGGAGAAGATACGGCTTGATCAGCTGGTCCGATTCCTCTATTCCCTGGAATCGGCGGAGGGCAATCTCCAGATGAAAAATCTTCGAATCAAAACACGCTTCGAGGACAAATCTCTTCTCGATGCGGTGCTGACCATCTCATCCTATCGGAGAAACGCATGAGATTCTTCCGTCTTCCCCGGTTCGGAACCGGAAAGAAAGGCGCACCATCTCTACTCTCGGGCGAAAGGCTGAAACTGACTCTCATTGCGCTGGTTCTGCTGTTCGTCTCCTTTGCCATCAGTCTGTACCTGTTTTTCCCGTCCGACGCACTCAAGGAGCGCGTCGAGTGGGAAGTGCGGACACAAACGCCCGCCCAACTTCAGATCGGGAAACTGGATCTTGAATTTCCCCTTTCCTTCAAAGGCAGGGACGTGGTGGTGAAGGACGGGATTCCCGGGCGCCCCTCCCTTGAGATCGCCTCCGCCGTACTGAAGCCAGCGTGGGGCACTCTTGTGGGGAGCAATCCGGGGATTTCCTTCCAGGCCGAATTCCAGGGCGGAAGGGTTGAAGGGACCGCCCGCAAAAAGGGCGATCTCCAGGCGTATCTCAAGGGGGTCCGGTTTAACGAACCTCTGATGAAGGGATCCTCAATGACGGCCGCCGGCACACTGGCGGAAGGGCATTTCAAAGGAGCCGTTCCCCTGAGAAACGGGACTGAGACAGAGCTGGACTTGCGCTTTGAACAGGTACAGGTAAACGGGCTCGATGCGATAGGGGCCGGGGCATCCGCTCTCTCCCTCGGCACGGTCCGACTGAAGGCTTCCGGGAGGAGCAATTCCCTGAAAGTCGACGAATTCGTCGCCAGCGGGGGGGAGTTGGAGGCTTCCGGAAGTGGAAGCATCCTCGTATTCAACCCGATGGAGCGAAGCAGGATCAACCTGAATCTTGAACTGCGGCCCACCCAGGACATGGATTCCAATTTGAAAGAGATGCTCAATCTTTTCCTGAAACCCTCCCGGGACGGCTCAAGCAGGCTGCGGATTACCGGCACCCTTGCCAGTCCGGCAGTCCGATAACCCGGTCTCCCGATTCCCGATAATCACTGGGACGGTCCGCCGTTCATGACCTGAAATGACTGCCATGATATCCTCTTTTATCTTCGGAATCCTGTGCCTTTTCCTCCTCTGCATCTCTGATCCGGCCCAAGCCCGGGATATTACGGCCCTTCAGGTCCGCAATCAGAATCCCTTTGTTCAGATATTCGGCATTCCACCCACCGGCCGGGCCGTCGTGCTGCCCCAAGGTCGTTTTGAAGCCTCTATGGGGATGAACATCTCCAGTCACAACGCGGCGAGTCGGGATTTCCAGGAACCCGCGGCCGACGAGGCGATTCTTCTGGACGGGGAAACCTACCGCACGGTTCTGGAGCTGCGTTACGGGCTGATGGACCGTCTCGAAATCGGGGGACGTTTCCCCTACGTGATGCACCGTGGCGGCTTTCTCGATGATTTCGTCATCGACTGGCATGACCTCTTCGGTCTGCCTCAAGGGAGCCGCAAGACGTCGCCCCACGATCGTCTGGCTTTCCGCTATTTTCGCGATGGCGTTTTCGAGTTCAATCTGGATGAAAATGCTCAGGGCCCGGGCGATGTGGGGCTGTTCGCCGTCTGGCAACTCCTCCAGAGCGAAGCGCGGGTTCCCTGGGATATCGCACTTCGCGTGGATCTCGAACTCCCCACGGGTGACAGCGACCACCTTCTCGGCAGCGGCAGCACCGATCTGGCCTTTTCCGCCGCCGCCGCGCGGCGGGGGAAAACCGGGTGGGGGGATCTTCTGCTCTTCGGATCGGCGGGACTGCTCGTCATGACGGATGGGGATATTCTGCCGGACCAGCAGCGGAACTTCGCCGGCTTCGGTATGATGGGAGTGGGACTTCGCCCCTGGAGTCAGGTCGATTTCAAGCTGCAGATGGATGCCCATACCGCCATCTACGAAGATACCGACCTGGACCCGCTCGGATCGCCTTCCGTTCAGCTCGCCCTGGGGGGAACTCTCCATTTCTCGGAAAAAACGACGCTGGATCTGGCCGTCATAGAAGATATTGCCGTGGAAACAGCCCCGGACGTGACCTTTCATCTTCTCCTGCGCCGAACCTTCTGAGGTCCTGGCCGCGTATCCCTTTCCCCGCGAAGGTTGACAATCCCTGTTACAATGATTAGGTTTCAAACGTTTTCACAGAAACCTTTTTCCACAGGAGCGTCCTCATGCAGGAAGAAGAGCAGGCCCAGACCACCGGTCACCCGGAGGAGAAAGAGCAGGAGGAAAATCGCCATGAAGAGGGACTTGTCCTGGCCACGGAGATCCTCCCTACGGGATTGCCGATTATACCTTTGAGGCCTAGACCGGCGTTTCCGGGACTTCTTATTCCCATGTCGGTCAACGGCCAACTCGAAACCGCCGCAGTCCGACGGGCCATGAAAACCCCCTCCCAGGCTCTTGGGCTCGTGCTTGCGGCCGACCCGGAAGGGGATGATGGCCCGGACAACCTGCACAAGGTGGGAGTGGTCGGAAAAATCGTCCGCACCATGCAGTCCGACCAGGAAAGCACAAACTTTCTGATCAACTGTCTTGAGCGCTTTACCATAAAGGAGGTACGACAGACCGAAGATGGGCTTTTCGCCCAGGTGAAATACCACTTCGGCGCTGAAATGTCGGTCAATCCGGAACTCAGGGCCTATTCCATGGCCATCATCGGCGCCCTGAAGGAACTGGTTCAGATCAATCCTCTTTATTCTGAGGAAATCAAGATGTTTCTGAATCGCTCCAGCATGGATGATCCGGGTCGCCTCTCTGATTTCGCGGCAAACCTCACGAGCTCCGAGGGGCGGGAGCTCCAGGAGATTCTGGCGACGTTCGATGTGCGCAGGCGCATCGATAGGGTTCTGGTCCTCCTCAAGAAGGAACTTGAGGTCTCCCGGCTGCAGACAAAAATCTCCAAACAGATCGAGGAGAAAATTTCCGCGCGCCAGCGGGAGTTCTTCCTCAAGGAGCAGCTCAAGGCGATCAAGCAGGAACTTGGCCTGGAGAAAGAAGGAAAAACCGCGGAAATCGAGAAGTTTCAGGAAAGGCTCAAGGGCCTCACCCTTCATCCTGAGGCCGAAAAGGCCGTGGAAGAAGAGACCTCCAAACTGCAGATGCTGGAGCCCAATTCTCCGGAATACGGTGTCACCCGCAATTATCTCGACTGGCTGACCATTCTGCCCTGGGGAAAGTTCAGCCGGGACTCCTTCGATCTCACCCGCGCCCGGCGCATTCTGGATCGGGACCACTTCGGTCTGGAGGATGTCAAGGACCGCATCCTGGAGTTCATCGCCGTGGGGAAGATGAAGGGAGACATTTCCGGGTCCATCCTCTGCCTGGTGGGACCGCCGGGAGTCGGCAAGACCTCCATCGGACATAGTGTCGCATCGGCTCTGGGCCGGAAGTTCTTCCGTTTTTCCCTCGGAGGAATGCGGGACGAAGCGGAAATCAAGGGGCATCGCCGTACGTACATCGGAGCCATGCCGGGAAAGTTCATTCAGGCGATGAAGAATGCCGGAACGGCCAATCCGGTCCTGATGCTGGATGAAATCGACAAGATCGGCGCCAGCTTTCACGGCGATCCAGCCTCCGCACTTCTGGAGGTTTTGGATCCGGAGCAGAATTCAGCCTTTCGGGATCATTACCTGGATGTGCCTTTCGATCTGTCGAATGTCCTTTTTGTCGCCACCGCGAACCAGTTGGATACCATTCCGGCGCCTCTTCTGGACCGCATGGAAGTAATCCGGCTTTCCGGTTATATTCTGGAGGAAAAAGTGGAAATCGCCCGGCGCTACCTGGTTCCCAAGGCGCTGAAAAACCACGGCCTGGAAAAAGCCAAGGTCGTCATCCGCCGGGATGCACTGAAGGCGATTGCCGAGGGATATGCTCGGGAGGCGGGGGTACGGGGACTGGAGAACCGCATCAAGAAAATCATGCGAAAAGCGGCGATGGAATTCGCCCGGGGCAACAGCGACAAGGTCACAATCGGCAGAAAGGATGTGGAAAAATATCTGGGCAAACCCCTGTTCACTGCGGATGAAATTTTCGAGAATGTGCCCGGCGTGGTCACGGGACTTGCCTGGACAAGCATGGGCGGAGTGACCCTTCAGATCGAGGCGACGGCCATGCCCAGTAAGACCAAGGGATTCAAGCAGACAGGGCAACTCGGAAAGGTCATGGTGGAAAGCTCCGATATCGCCTATTCCTACGTCATGGCGCACCTGGAACAGTATGGATCCAAAAGTGATTTTTTCGACAATCACTTCGTTCATTTGCATGTCCCGGCTGGAGCCACTCCCAAGGATGGACCCTCGGCCGGAATTACCATGACCACGGCCCTGCTCTCCATGATCACGGGCAAACCTGTGATTCCCAATCTCGGCATGACCGGAGAGCTGACTCTGACCGGCCGCGTTCTGCCCATTGGCGGCCTCAAGGAGAAAACGATCGCTGCCCGTCGGGCCGGCTTGAAAACCCTCATTTTTCCTTTGGAGAATCGAAATGATTTCGAGGAGCTTCCAGATTACCTGCGGGAGGATCTTCAGGTTCATTTCGTGAGGGATTATGAAGATGTCTATAAAGTCGCTTTTGGCAACGAGCCAAAGACCGGTAGGCCGTTACAGCTGAAGACTGAAGACTGAACCTTGAACCTTGAACTTTCAACCCCGCCTTGCACCCAGGCCTTAATAAAAGGATTTTCATGTCTCCGGAAGAACTTAAGATTGCCGTCATGGCCCTCTCCTCCGAGGAGAAAAAGAGCCTCATCCTCAGCATCCTGCCGGACATCGCCCGAGAGGCCATGGAGGATCCGGATTTCATGATGCAGCTTTTCCCCGTCATGCTGGGAATTGTTCGGGAAAGTGGTGTCGATGTGCAGCAGCTGCTCCAGTTCGCCGCCGCAATGGACGGCTCCCCATGCAAATAGGCGCCAGAGGAGGACGTGCTACTTTTGAGAAGCGCCTGTCCTCCAGATCCAGCCCCACTTTCCCGTTGACGAAACCATCCGGAACTGCTAGGTTATTCGGCCATGAAAAAAGTATTCGCCTGATATTGATTCCTGACCACCGATGGTGGCGAAGGACCCTTAAACCGGGATCTGCGCGCCCCTGAACCATTCCTGCGCCGCGGACGCCCCCCGCGGCGGGAAATCGATAGGGCATAAAAAAGCCGCGGATTCCACCGCGGCTTTTTTGTTGTTTTCCCCAGGAGGCTGTCGGACTATCCGGGGCGACTCATGGATAGTCCGACAGCCTCCATAAGACAAAATTAAATTCCAGAAGATAGAAAAGAGGTTAAAACCATGCGCGTCCTGTCCGGCATTCAGCCATCGGGTTCCCTGCACCTGGGCAATTACTTCGGCATGATGAAAAAGATGATCGAATACCAGGAAAACGAGGAACTCTTCTGCTTCATCGCCAACTACCATGCCCAGACCTCTCTCTCCGACGGCAAGGCTCTCGCCCGAGGAACGATGGAGGCGGCGGCGAATTTCCTCGCCCTGGGACTTGATCCGGAAAAGAGCACTTTCTGGGTGCAGTCCGACCTGCCGGAAGTCCAGGAACTCTCTTGGATCCTTTCGAATTTCACCCCCATGGGGCTTCTGGAACGCTGCCACAGCTACAAGGATAAGGTCGCCCAGGGGATCAAGCCGAATCACGGCCTTTTCGCCTATCCGGTTCTGATGGCCGCGGATATCCTCCTCTTTCAGAGTGATATCGTCCCTGTCGGAAAAGATCAAAAGCAGCACCTGGAAGTCGCACGGGACATCGCCCTGAAGATCAACAACGAATATGGTGAGATTTTTACCATCCCCGAGCCGGATATCGATGAGAGCGTCGCTACTGTCCCCGGTCTGGACGGTCGAAAAATGAGCAAAAGCTACGGGAACAGCATCGATCTTTTCCTCGAGGAAAAAGCCCTGCGCAAGCAGGTAATGCGCATCGTGACCGACCCCACGCCCGTGGAGGAGCCCAAGGATCCCGATAAATGCAATATCTTTCAGATATATCGGCTCTTTCTGGACAAGGAGCAGGAAGATGCGCTTCGAAGGCGATATCTCGCCGGCGGCCTCAGCTATGGAGTAGTGAAGCAGGAGCTTTTCGAAACCATTCGGGAGTTCTTCGCCCCTTTTGCCAAACGGCGCGAAGACCTTCTGTCCGATCAGGAAAAGATCCGCACCATCCTTGCAAACGGCGCGGAAAAAGCGCGACATTCGGCTGCAAAGATAATGCGCAGGATACGAAAGAAGACCGGATTGGCCTATTGAGAAAGGGTTGCGCTCCGGCAGGAGCCTGTCATACTTTTCATGTGAGATTTCAGACCCATCAGCCTCTGACTTTTCTCCAGGAGAGGGTATGACCGTCTACCGCAAATGGTTCTGCAACTGCACCGGTTCTCCAAGGGAACTGGATTACAACGAGGTCCTCTCGGAGGACGGCGGAGAGCCCGTCTGTCCACGCTGCGGCGCTACTCCTTCTTCGGACCCGAAACGGACGATCACCTTCAGGGATCAGGAAGACTGGGAGGATTGAATCATTTTCTTCCTGTCCTGCGCACGGGAATCGCTGGAGAAACAGGCATGGCCCTTTCCGGAAGTCCCAAGAAACTGGCACAGGATGTGGCAGATGGATTTTTCCTTCTTTCCCCTCCCGCGCTTCGACAATATACGCCCGCCGAACTCAAAATCATCCTGTCCTCTCTCTCCATGGTGACCCGGGAGTTGCGCGCACAGCAGGTTCCGCTGGAAGATCTCATGGCTATCAAGGCCAAGAACATGAAGCTCTCCCGGCTCCATCAGGCCGAAATTGTCGTCCGAGCCTACTGCAAGAAGCAAAGGATCAAGGTTTGAAGGCAGGTTTGAGGTTCGGATTAGATTGAATACTAAAACTTAAAACCGCCTTTACTTCTTTCCATTTCCCGAACAGATTCCTCCTATCGCACACAATCCGCATGCCCTGCTCCGTTTTCCCGTGCAGCCGCCGCTAATGCCCAGGTGGGACAGGGCGAAGTCGAATCGCACGGGATCTTCGGAATCGAGCGCCTTCAGAGCCTCGGTGACCTCCAGAGCCATCTTCCAGTCGGCGGTCGCCCTTCGGGTGAGGCCCAGAAGCCGGGAAATTCTTGCCGTATGCGTGTCGAGGGGAATCACCAGACGACCGGGCGAAACGTTCCCCCACAAGCCCAGATCCACTCCGTCATCGGTCCGGGCAACCCAGCGCAGAAACATGCAGAGACGCTTGCAGGCGCTGCCTTTGGAGGGCGAAGGGAAGAAGTAGTAGACGTAGGCGGCTGGGGAGATTCCAGGAACATCGGACGCGGGGCGCAGGTCTACGGCAAGAGCCCGTTGTGAAAAAGACGCGAGCGCCTCGCCGATATCTCCGCGGCCCCCGTCGCCCCGGAGAAAAAAGGATTCCAGGCTCCCCTCCTCCTCCAGCATGTGCCGCAGAATCCAGCAGAGGCAGGCCATATCTCCGGCCGAATTGAAGCGGTGGCGAAAGCCTTCGAATCGCCGGGCATCATGGCAAGGATCGAAGCTGCGCACGAACTCGTAAGGCCCTTCAGGCATCCGGAGGAAAAGATCTTCGAGATTGCGCCGGACGATGGAGACCCGCCCATATGCAAGAACGGCGCTGAAAAATGCGGCTACCTCCCGGTCCCGTGAGTCCCGGTAACGGCGGGGAAACTCCAGAGGGTCATTGGCCAGAAAATCGGGGCCGCGCAGTATCGTGAGCTCTTCCAGGAGCGATCTGAGCGGCGGCGCATCTGATCTTTTAAATTGTGTCGGGGCTTTCAAAACGCGGCATTTCCCGGTGTGCGGGGAAAAGGAATCACGTCGCGGATATTCTCCATTCCGGTAACATACATCAAGAATCGCTCGAATCCCAGGCCGAATCCCGCATGAGGGCAGCTCCCCCATCGTCTGAGATCCATATACCACCAGAGACTCTCCGGTTCGATGCCCGCCTCGCGCATCCGCCGGGATAATACCTCCGGCCGCTCTTCGCGCTGACTTCCGCCAATGATCTCCCCCACCCGGGGAACCAGCAGATCCATTGCGGATACCGTCCGCTCATCTCGGTTCAACCGCATGTAAAAAGCCTTGATGGCTGCGGGATAATCGATGATGAATGCCGGGCCGCCCACATAGGATTCGGTCAGCCAGCGTTCATGCTCGGATTGAAGATCCAATCCCCATTCCACCACAAATTCAAAATCCCGGCCCGCACTGCTCAGGGCCTTAACCGCCTCGGTGTAGGTCAAGGTCCTGAACTGGGCTCCGGCCAGGGTCTCCAGTTTCTCAATCAGGCCTTTTTCGATGTGGTCATTAAAGAATTTCAGATCTTCGGTGCAATTTTCCAGAACGAAGGTGACGAGGTACCGAAGAAAATCCTCGGCAAGTCGGCAGTCGGCCGCCAGATCGGCGAAGGCCATTTCCGGCTCGATCATCCAGAACTCGCTGGCATGGCGGCTGGTATTCGAGTTTTCGGCGCGGAAGGTCGGGCCGAAAGTGTAGATGTCTGAAAAGGCTGTGGCAAATGCCTCTCCCTCCAGTTGCCCACTGACGGTCAGACCGGTACGTTCTCCGAAAAAATCCTTCGACCAGTCGATCCGGTTCTCCCTTCTGGACGGATTCTCCGCATCGAATGTGGTCACACGAAACAGTTCGCCCGCCCCTTCGCAGTCATTCGCGGTGATAATAGGGGTATGGACATAAAGGAAGCCGCGATCCCGGAAAAACTGGTGGACGGCAAAGGACAAAGCGCTTCGAATCCGGAAAACGGCGCCGAACGTATTGGACCGCGGGCGGAGGTGTGCGATCGTGCGAAGAAACTCGAAGGAATGCCTCTTTTTCTGAAGAGGATACTCGGCATCGGCATCGCCGAGGATCGTCACTTCCCGAGCCTTGAGTTCCCAGTTCTGGCCCGAAGCCGGAGAAGGGATCAGATCTCCCTTCACCGCCAGGCAGGCGCCTGTGCCCACCCGGGATATTTTTTCAAACCCCGGGAGATCGGGCTCCAGAACTACCTGAAGTGACGCGAAACAGGAGCCGTCGTTCAGATTGATGAAGGCCACCTCCTTGCCCCGCCGGGTCGTCCGGACCCATCCCGCCGCGCGAACCCCCTCCAGAGGCTCACTGCTGGCCAGAAGATTCACGATCCTGATCCTTTCCGCCGGCGCATCGGCGCTGTTTTCCATCTTCATGCTCTCCTTCCCGAATTTTTAACCATTATGTGTCAGGGACCGTTTTCGTGCAACCATTCCGCCCTTCCGCGGAAGCGGATATCTCCCTCTTTTGAGTCTGGAATTTCTCTAACTCACTGCAATTCTTCTATTTTAGAGGATTTTTCGTTGCGCGGGACCCGTTGTCTGTTATCGTTTCTGAAGTCCTGGAGGGAAACGGAAATCCGATTCGAGGAATGGATGAGACAACGCGGCCCGATGACATCGACGAAAAGAAAACTGGAGGCCCTCCGAAAAAAAATCGTCCTCTACTCCGTCCTCTATACCCTGGCAGCCCTTCTGTTGATTTCCCTCATCAGCATCCTGCCCCTGGTGAACCGTCTTAAAACCTCAGAAGAAATCAATCTCCTGCATGCCGCCAAAATTCGAACCCTTGCGGTCGAAGAGTACCTGGCACGGGTCCGGAGCATCGCCCAGCCGATTTCGAATCAGACCTATCTGCGAGCCCTCCTGGAGGTCTACAACGCCGGAGAACTGGAGCTTGCGGACCTGGAGGAGGAGACGGGGAAAAGGCTGAAGGATGCACTGAGCAGTTCGGAAGAACTCGTCGGCATCATTCGACTCGACGCCCGGCGCAATCCGGTGACGGAAACGGGAGTGTTTATTCCACCCGGATACTGGATCATTCCCGAACCGGAGTACCGGAAAATCGAAATTTCCAACCCGTGCGTCATCGACAATCGACTCTACCTCGTGGTCGGCTCGCCCGTCGTTTCAGAAGACGGCAGCTGGCAGGGGACGGACATTTTCCTGTTCACCACGTATCAATTGCAGCGCATCATCTGGGACCAGACCAATCTCAGGGAAAGCGGCGATTCCCTTCTCGGCACGGCGAACAGACAGGCCAGGATCTTCTTTCCAGGCCGAAGAGGTGAACGGGAGATCTACAACCGCATCATCAACAAACCTCTCCTCCAGAGGGCGCTGCAAAAAGCAAAGAACGAAGAAACCGGTCTGCTTCGCTCCCGGGATAAGGAACCCGGGCAACCGGATATCGTTGCATTCGCTCCGGTAGCCGGAACCGATTGGGGTCTGCTTGTCACCATGGACGAAGGTGAACTCTACGCCCGGGTTTATCGTCTTCTTTTTTCCATCGCGGGGACCGTTATCCTTCTCGCTTCCAGCGGCGGGATAGGTGTGTTTCTCCTTCTTGGACCCCTGACCGGAAAGCTCGTCTATTATTCGGACGAACTGGAAAAAGCCAACAAGAACCTGCAGCAGGAGGTTCAGGAGCGAAAGCGTGCCGAAGAGGGACTGAGGCGAAGCGAAGAGAAGTGGTCCCTAACCTTCGAGGCTATAACGGATATGGTGGTGATTCTGAACAAGCAGGGAGAAATAGTGAAAATGAATCCGACAGCCGCCTCCTGTCTGAACGCCATGTCCCCCAAAAAGCAAGGGGAGGCGAAATGGCACGATCTGTTCGGATTTTCCGAAAAGGAGGAAAATGCCGCCTTCGATCGCATGATGACTTCCAGGCAGCCGGAGTTCGGGGAGATCTATGAACCCCGATCAGACCGCTACTTCCATATCTCAGTCTATCCTCTGCCGGCGGGCGGACTCGAATTCTGGGGAGGGGTCTTCATAGCCCAGGACATTACCGAACAGAAGAGGGTTGAGTCGATGAAAGACGAGATGATCTCGGCGGTCAGTCACGAGATGCGCACCCCACTGACTGCAATGCTGGGATTCATCGAGTTTCTTCTGGAGAACGAGGTCAGCCGGGACAAACAGCGGGACTTCCTCCTTACAGTCCGCAAGGAAACGGAACGGCTCAATGATCTGATCAGTAATTTTCTCGACCTGCAGAGGCTTCAGGCCCAGCTCGAGACCTATCACTTCGAGCCCCTTTCCCCCGAAAAACTCCTTCAGGAGGCGGCCCATTTCTTTTCGGTCGCCTCCCGAAAGCACAAGATTATCCTTGAATGTCCCAAAGACCTGCCGAGGGTGCGCGGAGACCAGAGGCGACTGCAGCAGGTGCTTAAAAATTTCATCTCCAATGCCATCAAATACTCCCCCGAAGGCGGACCCATCCAGATGGGGGCCCGAGCCGAAAACGGCAGTGTGATATTCAGGATACAGGACCAGGGGATCGGAATTCCCGCCCAGGCCATGCAGAAAATCTTCAACCGTTTCTACCGGGTGGATGACAGCGTCCGGCGCATCCCGGGAGGCATCGGACTCGGCCTTGCCCTCGTTCGCGAAGTGATTCACGCCCACCACGGGCGAGTCTGGGTGGAAAGCACACTGGGTAAAGGAAGCACCTTCTACTTCAGTCTTCCGGTATTCTCGGAGGAAAAGAAAGAACAGGACGCGTAGGGTCAACAGCATGCCTAGAACATTCCCCTTGTCCCTCGTCCGGCGATATGAATCCGAAGATCAGCTGTGTTCCCGGGTTTTCAGAAAAGTTACCTGGGGCCACTGCTCCATGGTATTGCCAAGGCGCCATTCGCTGGGAGCGAGATAGGTGAGATTGCCCTCGGCATCGAGAGCCAGGTTGGATTGGTTCTTTTTTTCGAATTCCGCCATTTTCTTACGGTCATCGCACTCGATCCAACGGGCCGTTGCGAAATCGATCCCCTCGTAAACCGCCTCCACCCCATATTCATCTTTGAGGCGGGCCATAATGACATCGAACTGAAGCACGCCCACCGCGCCGAGAATATAATCGTTCCCCATCATCGGACGGAAAAACTGCACCGCCCCTTCTTCCGCAAGCTGGGTCAATCCTTTTTCCAACTGCTTCATCTTGAGGGGGTTCTTCAGGCGCACCCGGCGGAAGTGCTCGGGGGCGAAATTGGGAATTCCGGTGAATTTCAGGGGCTCACGGTCTGTAAGGGTGTCTCCGATCTTGAGAGTGCCGTGGTTATGAAGGCCGATGATATCCCCAGGCCAGGCCTCCTCCACATGGGTGCGGTCCTGGGCCATGAAGATGGTTGCGTTGGAGAGGGCGACATCCTTGCCGATGCGGTGATGCCTGACTTTCATTCCGCGGGTGAATTTGCCGGAGCAGATGCGCAGAAAGGCGATGCGGTCCCTGTGGGCTGGATCCATGTTCGCCTGGATCTTGAACACGAAACCGGAAAACATCTCTTCCTCGGGATAAACTTTTCGGGTAACCGCTTCCTGAGGCCGGGGGGAAGGCGCCAGTTCCAGAAAAGCATCGAGCATTTCGCGTACGCCAAAATTGTTGATGGCGCTTCCAAAGAACACAGGCGTCTGGTTCCCTTTGAGATACTCCTCCCTGTCGAAGGGATTGGCAGCTCCCTCCAGCAGCGCGACCTCTTCCCTCAGGTCATTCGCCTGAATTCCAAGAAGTTCGTCCAGGCGCGGATCGGCGAGATCCTTGATGACAATCCCCTCGCGGGTCACCCGATCCTCCCCGGGGGTGAACAAGTGAAGTTCCCGGCGGTAGAGGTTATAGGTCCCCTTGAACCTCTTCCCCATTCCGATGGGCCAGGAGAGGGGTGCACATTCGATCTGCAGGGTCTCCTCAATATCGGACAACAATTCCAGGGGATCACGCCCCTCACGGTCGAGTTTGTTGATGAAGGTCAGAATGGGGGTGTTGCGCATACGGCAGATTTCCATCAGCTTTCGGGTCTGGGTCTCCACTCCCTTGGCGCTGTCGATGACCATCAGAGCGCTGTCCACGGCGGTCAGCACACGGTAGGTGTCCTCAGAAAAATCCTGGTGCCCCGGGGTATCGAGCAAATTGATCTCGAAATCGCGGTAATTGAAATTCATGACAGAAGTGGTCACCGAAATCCCTCGTTCGCGCTCCATCGCCATCCAGTCGCTGGTGGCATGGCGAGCCGCCTTGCGGGCCTTGACCGCCCCCGCCATCTGGATGGCTCCGCCGTATAGCAGGAGTTTTTCGGTCAGGGTGGTCTTTCCTGCATCCGGATGGCTGATGATTCCGAAGGTTCGGCGGCGTTCCACCTGCTGTCGGTGCTGTTTGCTCATAGTGTGCAACCTCAAAAAATTTATCTTTTCCCCTGACCGGAATTCGAAATGGGCGGGATTTTGAATGGTGTGCGGACTGGTAACGCAAACACAAAAAAAGCGGGCTGAACAAAGCCCGTAAGTGTTGAGTGCCAGTACATCGCTAACGGATTTTAGTGCCACGACATCGCTGACACTCAACACGGTTATCTGAGTTTGTAATCAAATTCCTCGACCTGGGTTTTGTCCAGATAGAGCTTTAACCTCTGTTCTTTGACAT